>CAZQAE010000005.1:0-115160 GCA_964591275.1 uncultured bacterium
TGCGCCACTGAAAATTTTCCATATTTGCATTTTACTATTCAGTGCGCATAATGCAAAGTTTAGTCGAATATTCCATCCATTGCGGGGTCTGTGGTTTTGGGGACGGGCCGTTCATTTTTGATCGCAGTTGTGTCGCTTATGGTAGGAGTATTTCTTCTGAGCTGGGCGAAAACCCTCGTCAGACCGCATGCCTACCCGTAGCTATTGCGTGAAGAGATTATTCCCCTCGTCACGTTTTCGTTGTTCTATTTCGTGATGATTTTCTGGATACGTTTGCTCGACGTCGGTGATGCCGCCATTCTTTATTTCACCGTGGCGATTTTACTTGTGTATATCAAAATCTCTCTTTTTCAAAAAAGGCGCTTGCACCAGATCATTGCACTACTTGTCATCGGCGCCATATATCTCAGTATCATCAATATTGAGCAAAGCCGAATCTCGGCGTATTCCTTGTATATTCTTCTTTTTGTTGCGCTGGCGACAATTCCCTGGAGCCGTGCGGGGAAATCGCGCTGGAAGCTAAGAGCCAAGGAGCCTGCTTTTAAAATTCCGCTTGTCTATGGGATCATTTGCCTGATAATCGGTTGGTGAATTCTGGCTCTCCTTTCTCCCGCCTGCGCGGCGATCCTGACCATTGCATCCATTTTGATCCACTTGGGAACCCATAAAAAAAACAATCTCAGGCCCCTAATCGGTCGCTCATTCGTTACAACGCACATCCATGTGTTTATGGAAGCGTTCGCCTGCATCCTGGGCCTCACCCTAATCCTGGCTGAAAATCTCAGCGCGGACCGACTGCCCGCGACCCGCATTTTCCCGGATCCCGCCTTCGACCTTGCCATTCAGGGCGATTCGACTCCCGTCGTTCTGGCACGAAAGAACAATTTCAACCTTGATAAACAGGAAGTGATCCACGCCCACTTTCTTCAGGATGGCCGCTAGTTATCAATCCCCTATACCAGTTCCCCTGAACGCCTGGCATACGATTCCGCCGGCAACAGGACTTTCATCGCCAACTTCAGGTCGGGATCCGATGATCCCAATGTCGCCGTTTTCAACGGCCATACGGCAACTCCGCTGTACTTGCCCAATTGCGTCAATTCGATTGATCTGAGTATCGCCATGGTCCGCCGGGAATTGCTGGTGCTATGCGAAATGTCGCACACTCTCCATTTCATCAACCTTGATGATTTGAAGGAAACGAAGCAAATATCGCTGCCATTGATGATGACCTACTCACTGGCCGTCGATGAAAGCCGCAACCGCGCTTACGTAACGGGCCAAATTTCGAGAAAGTTATTCGCTATCGATCTGGAAGAAAGAAAAATTGTTCAGACAAAGCGCGCGTCCTTCATTAATTTCAACATGGTGGTAGATGAATCGACTGGGAACCTTTGGATTTCAACACCTCCATCAAACAGCATTGTTGTCTTGGATCCCGATTTTAACTTTGTTGATCGCATCCCTGTCGGATACTGGCCGCGCGATCTGGTTGTGAACAAGGCGAGGGGTCTTGTGATACCGGGCAACTATCTGTCCAGCACCATGTTTTTCATATCCCTTAACGCAAGGCAATCGCTGGGCCTTACGTGCGTGAACCGATTTCCTTCTTTCCAAAAACTGTCGGATCTATTTCTCGGCTCGGACGGCGAAATGTTTCTTTCAAATTTTGATGCGGTGTGGAAAATCGCGGCGAATGAGCTTTCGGCTCTAATCAACGATTTCCCTATTGAAAGAATCCCCTGATGTATTCCTTATAAAAAACATTTAAACGTGGGCTTTCGTTAATGATATCAGAAAGGACGTTTTTAATTTCTCTATAAAAGTCTGTTTTTTATATGCATTTTCTAATGCCCCCTTCTTGTAAATTCCCACGCCTAGACAATTTGCGAAATAAAGTCTTTGCGTTTTTTTGTTGAAAAAGACACCACGCAGTATTGGCCCCCCAAACATTTTGGTCACTGACGCCTTTCCAAGCGAATCTCTGTGCAAAATATCAATTGTACCAGTCACATAATTGGCGGCAATGATATTTCCGTTCCTTTGGTCGACATCAAGATCGCGAACACCAAGGCCCATAGGAATTCTATCGGTCACCTCTAATGATTCATCATCACGGACATCAATTTCACCCAATAGCATTTTCGAAACAATAATTTTTCCGCTGCTTTTAACATGAATCGATCCTTGGGCAGTCGAACTGACAATATTGTAACTCGTGAGAACATTGTCCTTAATATTATACTTAATATTTTTCCCACCCAAGATCGTGAAAACGTAAAGCCTTTCTTTACTTGTATCCAAGGTCATGGCTATTGGAAACGGAAACCTTGCGAGAATACTGTGAGATTTCGAGATGAAGTCATACATGATTACATGGCCGCTGATCTCACAATTATAAAACAACTTTCGATTAGGAGGAGAATAAAGGACATGTAATGGCGCGTTACAATCAGGGAAAGACAGTATTTCAATCGGAGTCAAATTAAAATCATAAATAGTAACGGAGGGTTCGCCGCTGAAGGGACCATAATGTGCAAAGAATAATCTGCCATCCAAATTATTAATATCCATTCTTTCAAAACGTTGGTTCGGGACCAAACTTTCGACAGTGACATCACTAATGTAATTGCCCCCAGTTTTTGCATATCTATTGATATGGGACGACCCCGCGACGAAAATATAATTATCGTCTTCGTCGGCAACAACATCGTAGTTATTATTGTCATATCTTGGCAGGAGCCAAGTAATATCATCATACGTATGTAAAAACACATTATAGCAGGTTATTATGTGGCCAAGGACGAGTAAATATGACACTAAGCATAGAAGGGCAATTTTCAATGAATGAATATATGGAGAATTTTTCTCTCTTAAACTCGACTTTAAATATAAAAAATAAGTCCAAATTACCGCCATAAGCAAACCAATCAATATTTTAATATTTGGTATCATGAAAAAATACCTGTCGCTCCATAGGAAAAACGACAGCAAAAGGAAGTAGGCAGCAAAGACAAAAATGAGATATCTTCGCTTTAACAAAAAGATTAAGCACAAGCTCATTGCAAGTGCGGCAATGGAAACAACCCTAACATCTGCATAAAGAACGGTCGCCATGACCGTAAATGCAGGAAGCATCAGTATTCGTACAAAAAAATAAACAAAGAATCCGCTTACAGATAAATTATATATTATGCCCCAATTTTTCACGACAGATAAGTAAGTGCGGAAGTAGTGAATAAAATATACAATAAGGATCACCAGTACTACAAGTAAATCATTATATTCCGGGTAATAAAAAATACTTGGAAACACACATATCACTTGAAGGACCGAGAGCATTGCACAGATGATCCCATCGACAAATGTGATATTAACTTGACGTAAAATGTAGGAAATTGAGTAGAAAATTGGAATAAAAAGAGATGAATACAAAAAGAATTTCGCTGCAATCGAAAGATGCCTTTTTAAAAATATCACTGGTCCTCCTTCCCAAATTCTCCAAATGAGAAATCGTCTGTTATCCCCGTCAGACTTCTGCTGACCAAGTGGTTTTCAACGGAGCCCTCTTCGGCTTCACCTTACATTTATTTCATAGCATTTCCAATTTTGCGTGTAAACATGCAAAGGAACTTTTGCAGGCAGAGTCTCGACTATTAGGTGTCGCTCTGTTTTGCGGACGATTAACTGCTGTCCGAAATCGGAGGCCACCCGCCGTTTTTAAACCCTTATGATCCCGATTTGACGTTCACGGTAACCCGTGAAACACTACAGGAAGCTTATGAAGGCAGTCGGAGTCGCCATGAAAGTGTCAACGGAAAATTTTCCATGTTAAAGGTTCTTCTCGTCCAGCCGCCCTACGTGCAAGTCCCCGGGAAACACAGACAAACACCGCCGGACCCGCCCATGGGGCTCGCCTATCTTGCCGCTTACATACAAACCCGGCTTGCAGGAAAAATTGAGGTCCAAATTCTCGACGCCATCGCCGAGAGATTGGATGAGCCATTGCTCGCCGAAGACATCATCGAGCGCAAACCCCATGTTGTCGGTTATACTTCCACGACGCTGACGGCAAACGTCGTCAAGCGCGTGGCGCGTCAAGTTCGCACACGACTGCCAGATGCCTTTCAGGTGGCGGGAGGGGCGCATCCCTCGTCCATGCCGGACGACATGCTTCCAAGTCTGGACGCCGCGGTCATCGGCGAGGGCGAAAAAACGCTTTGCGATATTTGCGAGCGGCTTTTGGCCGGCGAAGGCATGTCGGAAATTCCTGGAACCGCCATATTCCAGGACGGTGAGACGCATCGAGCCATCCCACGCCCTCTTGTAGACAACCTGGACGACCTGCCATTTCCCGCCCGGAACTTGCTTCCGATGCACAAATACAAACACGAGTATCCGATAAAGAGTCCCAACGAACGTTATTCCACATTCTACACATCGCGGGGTTGTCCCTGGAACTGCACCTTCTGCGCCAAGGATATGATTTGGGGGTCTCGGGCGCGCTTTCGCAGTCCCGACAACATTCTGGCCGAGTTGGAACAAATGCGCGCCGACTGGAATCCCTCGTACATCTTTTTTTACGACGACACATTCACAACGCACAGACGGCGCGTCCTGAACCTTTGCGACCGCTTCATAGAGGGGCGTTTCGATTTCCGATGGGGCTGCCTGACGCGTGCTGATTGCCTTGACGACGAGCTCGTCGCGACCATGCGCCGTGCGGGATGTGAAGATATCCAGATTGGAATCGAAAGCGGCAGTGAGGAAATATTGCGGACAATGAACAAGCGGCAATCGCTGGAAACAATCAGAAGAGCGTTCCATATATCAAGAAAACACAAGATGCGAACGAAGGGGTTTTTCCTTCTGGGTTATTTTGAAGAGGATGCGGAAATGCTGCGACAAACGATTGATTTTGCCCTTGAGCTTGATCCGACTTACGCCATTTTTTCCGTCTTCGTCCCTTGTCCGGGTACGGAGGATTACGCCAAAGCCAACAAACGCGGATATTTTGAAACCAAAGACTGGGATCGTTTCAACTTTTATGGCAAGCCTGTCATTCACACTGATCATTTTTCCAGCGAGGAGCTTGAGGCGTGGCGGCGACTAGCCTACAGGCGTTTTTACCTGCGACCCGGAAAAATATTAAAATATGCGATGGACACTCTCCTTACGGGAGGATTTCGCCGCATGTGGAACAATGTCCTCGCTTTTCTGGACCTTTCATAAATGCAACGCTTTGATTTGAACGTGGATCGAGACGATAAACCCCGCTGCCCAAACGACGCAGCCAAAACAACGGCGTGGTGCCACGTAGACATGGACGGTCTCGACGCCATTTATCGACATCGTGGCTATCTCTACAGCGGACGCGAGGGCGGTTTTTATCGTTCGGCCGTGGAAAACGCGCTGGAGTTCTTTAGCGCTGAAGGTCTTCGCGCCACTTTCTTTTTCATCGCTCAAGATTTCGAAATCCCCGAACGAAAATCAGCGCTTGCCCAAATCTGCGAAGCCGGTCACGCCATTGCCAGCCACGGCCTTTCTCACAGGAAATTATCAACACTTCCGCCAAAAATCAGATGCGCGGAAATCGAGGAGTCCAAAAAACGGATCGAAGATGCCACCGGCGATGAGTGCCGTGGATTCCGCGCTCCCAGTTACGATATGGACGCAAGTTCCTTGAGACTGTGCGCCGAAGCCGGATACCTCTACGATTCCTCCCTATTTACGGGAAACGCCACCTACGAAAAAATGCGTGATTGCGACGAGTCGAGGGGAATCCGGCGCGTCTTCGACAATAGTGATTTTTTTGAAGTTCCCGTTCCCCGCTTAAATCGCTGGTTGCCGCCCTTTCACCCTTGTTACAGTTTCTATCTGACGCGGTATTACTTTCGGCTTGGCGCCATCTCGCATCAGAGACGATACGATTCCCAGACGATGCTCTTTCACCTGTCGGATTTTTCCTCGCACGTGTCCATGCCTCAAGGCCTCAGGCAGCGTTTTTATACAAACGATTTCTTTAGGTGGAAATCCAAGCGCGCCTTTTTACATGACCTGGTTCGTTTTATGAAATGTAGCTGCCGCTTCGTCCGACTGGAAGATCATTTTAACGAAATACTGTTAAAAAAATGAGCTGCTTTCCTCTCTCAAATACTTAATAGTCGGCGGTCCTCACCCCTGCGCTCCTGCCAACGCCGCAAGGCGTCTCAACCCGTAAACGATGAGCCGGTAAAACCTGCCAAATGAAATCGCTTCCCTTCTGACGGTGCGCAGAAGGTACTCCGGACTGAGATAAAGACGCAAAAGCATTCGCCGGCGCGCCTTGACAAGTTCATCGTGGCTCAGGTGAAAACTGCGCACGGGCGAATCGGAATAACCCGCGCCGTCCAGCGTGCGCACGATGAGATTCTCTTTTTTTGCGATGACCTCGTATTCGGAGCCGGGAAGCGGAAGAACAATATTGAAATCGAAGAGGTCCGGCTTCAACTCTTTGGCCAGGCTCAGCGTGCGTGCCAAGGTGGCTTGGTTTTCCCATGGCAGACCCATGACAAAAAAAGCGTGCGTAAGAATACCGGCTTCCGAGCATTCCCGGAAAGCACGCTTGATCTGCGGGATATGAATGCTCTTCTTCATCTTGCTGAGCATTGACTCATCACCGCTTTCCACGCCGAAACCCAGGATTCGGCAACCGGCCTGCTTCATCCGTATCAACATTTCCGAATCGACTGTGTCAACGCGGCTGTTGGCGCCCCAGGAAAAACGCTGACCCTGAGCGAAGATTTGATCGCATAAGGCCATGACCCAAATACGATCGAGCGTAAATGTTTCGGCGTCAAAGAGGATGAAGCGAGCGCCGAACCGGTCCACGCAATGCCCAATTTCCTCCATAACCGAATCGACGGGACGCTGCCTCACTACGCCGCCATACAGAGACGGCGCCGGGCAGAAAATGCATTTGTGAGGACATCCCCTGGCGGCATGAATGACTGTCATGGGCTCGTTTGAAACCGGCAGGCGGTACAATTCGATTTGCAACAAATCCCGCGCCGGGAACGGATAATCGAGAAAGTCACGTCGGTGGCTCCCTGGTGTTGAGTAAGTATTGGAATCCTCATGCAGATCCGCCTCAACGCACGCGACTTCCCCTGGCGGACTCAAAGAGGCGATCATGTCCGGCAACTCCGATTCGCCATGGACCAATCCATCAAAAACGCCGGAAACATCAGCTTGTGATCGTCCGTTGGGAGCGGGCGCTTCAAAGAGGATAATCTTGAGATCCTCTCTCAAACTCCTGGCCAGACGACATATTTCCATATCTTTCAAAAACGTCGAGGAAGTGGTCTTGAGAACCAAAAAGCGGATCGGTTTGCCAATATCGTTCTTAAAATCTTCTAGGCCCCTGCCCTGCGCCGGATAATCTATTATGGTACTTTCCAGGCCCGCCTCGCGAAGGAATGAGGCCATATACGCCAGATCAATCGGCGGCATCACGACCTGCACTGTCTGGTCACAAACCCTGTTCTGGCATCGGTGATCCCGCCGGTAGAGCCCGGTCGGCGGATAAATCAACAAGGCGGTCGGAGGATTGCGTGCCATGGCCATCTGGGTTCTCTTGCCGCCCCGCAAAAACGTGGGCTTGCTTTTGATGAGTTTACTCCGAAACTATATACACGCATCATCCGTCGCTTAACAAGCGAAAGCGCCCCAGGTGGTCCGCCATTTATGCTCCATCGAATTCAAATCCTGCTGATTTCATGCTTCAGTGAATTTGGGGCCGCCCGCCGTCGCATCATCCGCAGCGGCAAGGAATCCCAATACGCATTGGCCGTCTCCACCGTGTCGAACTCATAGTGCCCGATGAAATCGCCTGAGTGCGCGCCGAGCAGCCATGTTTTGGATCGGAAGCCCGGCTGCGCCATGATCAGCGGGATCGGAATCAATGACAGAATGCGGTTCGCGCGCGCAGACAGATTCTTGAAACGAAACCGTACACGGAAGGTTGCGCCGGGTTCGGTCGGTTGAATCGCCGCAGGCTCGACCACCACCTTGCGAAATGCCACAAATTCCTCTCCACTATCTTCGAGTTTGATGCTTTCAGGATTGTCCAGATAACGGACCCGCCCCTGCAGTCGGAGTTTCAAAGCCCGGAAAATAAGCGCTACTGGATTCTGCATCAAATCGGCCTCGCTTCAATCCACGAAAAATTATCGCAAGAAAAAATACCGGAGAAAATCGTAAAAAATGCCAAGAAACCTCTTCAGCCCCTCTTTTGAAATGACCCGATGGACCTGGCGAGCCAAGTATATGGGGTTGAAATAAAAAGCGAGAGCCAAGCGCAACATTTTCGATTGAAGCCTTTTGATTTCCTTCGGATCTTCTATCAGCGGCACGAATTTCCGGTTTTTATAATCGAAGATATGGGACAGAACAAAAAACTGGGGGAAATCAATATCGCGCCGGCGAATCTGCTGTAGCCACTGCCTCGTGGACGCCAGTTCCTCACCAGGCAAACCAAATATGAAGCCGCCGGAAATTTCCATTCCAGCCTCCTTGGCCCAGCGCGCCGCATTGTATCCATCCTCAACCGTAGCCCCCTTCTTGCAAGCCAACAAAGCGGCTGGCGAAAAAGACTCGAAGCCAAAGGAAATCTGGTAGCAACCGGCTTTGCTCATCAAATCGAGCAGGTCTTGGCTGACCAGATCAACGCGCGTGGATACGCGCCAGGTCACGGGGCTGCCCTTTTGGATCAGATGATCGCACAAGGCTTCAACCACGTCGGGTCTTGCCGTGAAGCATTGGTCCCGATAAATCACTTCTCGAAATCCTATCGAATTTAAATAGTCCATTTCGCCGATGACGTATTGGGCGCTGTGGCTTCTGTGATGATCTCCGAAATAGGATTCTTCATGACAAAAAAGACATTTCCCATGGGGGCAGCCAAGCCCTGAAAGGGCCAGGGCAAAAGGATTATTCCGGGTAAATGGCACCCAAAATCGTTTCCGATCTACGACATCCCAAGCGGCATAGGGAATCTGGTCCAGATCTTCCATTGGGACAAATGGCGTATGAATGACTTCGCCATCCCGGCGATACACCACGTTTTGTCTCAGCTTGCCCGAAACCGCCTCTTCAACGCCGTCTACGAACTCGCCCAAAGCCACCACGTCGACCGCGGAGGATTTCATGGCCGCATCCGGATCGCAGGTAACATTGGGACCGCATAGGATCGTTTTGCAATCCGGCCTTTCCTTTTTTATGGCTGCCAGCAGTTCGAGATCATTTTCCAGGGTGAGCCACGAGGAAACGGTGACCACAAAATCCGGACGCCGGCCAAGCACTTCATTGACCGATGCTTCAAAAGTTTGATGCGTGCAGTTTCCATCAACAAGCCCTGCGTCATGCCCTTTTTCACGCAGATATGAAATGGCGTAAAGCATTTCTATGGGGGGAAAGATGACGTTGCCCGGTATCATGGCGCCGGACCAGTCCCTCAACAGGTGAACGTGCTTTTTGCTGCCGTCAACGCGACCCAGATGGTTGGAAAAAACAATTTTGCTCAAAAATACTCCCCTATCGGATCTCGGTGCTGACAGCCGATGCGTGACATGACACTAGGGCTACGCCGAGAAAACCCGGCACATAATTTCACCTTCCCTTCATACCGTAGCACCCACCTGAAAGCGAGAGATGAAAACGCCGTTCTCAACAAGAAGATGATGGCGAAACGGCGAAACAACGTCGCGCTTTCGGATACCATAGCGAAAGAGCATTCCGTCTCTGACGGCAAATTCTGACAAACTTTTACAGTTCTTTTACATTTCTTAAGCACAGGTTTGCCTATAATGCCTTTCAGAAGAAGCGTAACCGAATGGAAATTTTTATTTGGAGGCATTATGGAATCGGCGCCCCGCATACTGCTCAGTTCCGTTTTTGGTCCTTTCGGCGTGGATGACGCTTACGGACGCAAAGAGAACATCATTGAGCTGTTCCACAATCAGGTCACCCGGGAGCAGGGCCTTTTCTCCCTACGTTTTCATCATCGCAGCTTCGGCCTTTATTTTCTGGCGGAAAACATCCAGGCTCCCACCGTGGTGCTGGACTTCCCTTCCGAGAAACGCTTTATCCGGGAAATCAAAAAGGGATACGACTACGTGGGAATCTCCTTTATCATTCCCAACTTCATCAAGGCCAAGCGAATGGCCGAGTTGATCCGTGAGCACGCCCCGGAAACCAAAATCATCCTTGGCGGGCACGGCACACGGGCGCCGGACATCGACAAGCTGATCGATTACGATCACCTTTGCATCGGCGAAGGCGTAGTGTGGTTGCGAAAGTTTCTGGGCGAAAATCCGGACCGCCCCTTTAGCCATCCAGTCATCCCCGCCGCCTTTGAACGCCGTGTGGCCGGCATCCCCTTAAAAAGCGACGGAGCGGTGCTGATTCCCGGAGTTGGATGTCCCAACGCCTGCCGCTTCTGCTGCACCAGCCACTTCTTTGACAAGAAGTACACCCCATTTTTCGAGACCGGAAAACAACTTTTCGAGCAGTGCCTCGAATTGGAAAAGCACGGATACGACGAGTTTTTCGTCATGGACGAGAACTTTCTAAAATACTCGGAGCGGGCAAAAGAGTTGCTGGCCCTGATGGAAAAACACAAAAAACCCTTCCGCTTCGGCATCTTCTCCTCCGCCGAGACCGTAGCCAAGGTGGGCGTTGAGTTCATGGCTCGGCTGGGCGTGGACTTTTTATGGCTGGGTGTGGAATCCAAGTACGAAATGTACGAAAAAAACAAGGGGCTGGATCTGAAATCGATCATCCGCGAACTGCGCGATTTCGGCATCAGTGTGCTGGCTTCGGGTATCCTGTTTTTGGAGCAGCACGACAAAAAAACCATCTGGGAAGACATCCGCTTTCTAGTGGATATGGAATCCGACATGGTTCAGTTCATGCAGCTGGGACCATTTCCCGGAACAAAGCTTTTTTCCGACTACGAAAAAACAGGGCTGATTCGCAAAGACATCCCTTACGAGGAATGGCACGGGCAGCACCGGCTCTGGTTCGATCATCCCAACTTCACTCATGAGGAATCTGAGAAGTTTCTACGACAGGCTTTTCAATACGACTACGACACGCAGGGGTCTTCGCTGCTGCGCATCTGCGACACCCTTGCCCGGGGATACAAGCGCCTGAAAGGATATGACGACTTCCTGATGGTTCAACGCAGGCGCTACATAAAACAATGCGCGCGCCGGTACCGTCCGGCCCTGGAGGTCCTGGATCGCTTCGCCCACAACGACCGTGCCCGTGAGTTGGCGCGGCAGGTGACGGCCAAATACGCGGAGACCTTCGGCCCCAAGACCCTGGCAATCCGTGTGGAAAGCAAATTTGCCCTTGCGGCGGCAGCCATCGAGAAGGTCCGCTGCGCGCCGGGAAGAACTCCGTATCAGCCGGGCGTCCTCTGCACCAAATACAGGATGTCGGTAAAGGAGCGAATGGCTCAGCGGATCAAGGGGCGCACGCCCGGCAATCAGTTGGGCTTTGAGTTTGTTTTAGGGCAAAGTCCGGCCCTGTTGAAGCTGTCGGGCACCATGGATAGCGTCAACGCTCAATCCCTGCTGCGCAAGGTCGGCGCCTACTTAAAGCGCGATGAAAACGACCTGATCCTGGTGCTGGATCGCCTTTCCGCCGTCGAGGACCAAGCGCTGGCCCGATTGCTGGAACGGACTCAAGAATATAAAGGCAGGGTAAAGGTCACCTTCCGTGAAGGATCGGACGCCATCCGCGCCGCCGTGGCCGGCCTACCCGAGGATTTGCGACGACTCGTTGTGGAGTTTCAGCCCAGCCCCGCGTAATGCCTTGTTGAACAAAGCTTATAGAGACGCTTCGGAAAGCGCCCCCGCTGTCCCCATTATTTTGTGGACGATGACATGCCCCGTCCCGCCAGAACGCCTGAACGTGATTCGCCAAAAAAACGTGAGCCATACCTTCCATTGATGTCAATCACAGGCAATCCTTTGTCGGCGGCATGACCGATCCGAACGCCTGAATATTTTTAAATTTCCCTTAAAATCCTTCTTGCAAAAACGAGCGTCAGGCAGCAACATATGGACGGCAAAAGCATGGCAGGGGCAATATCTTGATGATTTCCCTTTTGCCTGACGCCCAAATCCTTGTCTTTTCAGCACGTTAGAGGAGAAGAATTGTCCGCCCAGAACAACTTGAAAAACGGTTTGGCCGACTATACGGAGGAACATGTCCGCAGTCTCGACTGGAAAGAGCACATTCGCACGAGGCCGGGCATGTACATCGGCAAGATCGGCGACGGATCGCAATATGACGACGGCATTTACGTTCTCGTCAAAGAAGTCATCGACAATAGCGTTGACGAATTTATCATGGGCGCCGGTCGTAAAATCGAAATTAAAGTGGATGAGAAATCCGCCGAAATTCGCGACTACGGAAGAGGCATCCCGCACGGAAAAGTTGTGGAATGCGTTGGAAAAATCAATACCGGCGCCAAGTACGACAATGGCGCATTCTATCGATCCGTTGGCCTAAACGGCGTCGGCACCAAGGCCGTCAACGCCTTGTCCGAACAATTCGTCGTCGAATCCTATCGCGACGGCCAAGTCAAACGAGTGGATTTTCAGCGCGGGGAGACGACAAAGGAACATCGAGTCAAGGGATCACCCCAAAAAAACGGATCACTATTTCAATTCACGCCTGACCATGAGATTTTCCATGAATACCGTTTCGATGCGAAACTTTTGGAAGAGCGACTCTGGAATTACGCCTACCTCAATCATGGCCTGAAGTTGATTTTCAACGGCGAAACCATCGCCAGCCAGAACGGCCTTCTGGATTTGCTGCAAAGTGAAGTCGGCGACACGGCCCGATACCCCATCATTCACGTTGTCAGCGATGAGATCGAATACGCTATCACGCACACCGACAACTACGGCGAGTCCTATCAGTCTTTCGTCAACGGGCAATACACAACAGACGGCGGAACGCATCAGTCAGCTTTTCGCGAAGGCGTTCTAAAGGCCTTCAAGGAATTCTTCAAAAAAGATTTCAGCGGCCCGGACGCACGCGGAGGCCTTGTCGCCGCAGTTCTCGTGCGCATCCACGAACCCGTGTTTGAGTCTCAGACCAAAACCAAGCTCGGCAGCACAATGAAAACGCCGGAGGGGCCGAGTCTGCGTGGGTGGATAGTGGAATTCATTCGTGATTCGCTGGTCAAGGAGCTTCATAAAAAACCTGAAATCGCCAAGCTCCTTCAAAGCAAAATTCAACAAAACGAGCGAGAGCGAAAGGAACTGGCCGGAATCAAAAAGCTCGCCAATGAGCGGCAGAAAAAGGCCAATATTCACAACAAAAAACTGCGTGATTCCAAGATTCATTTCACGGATGCGAAAAACCCCGACCACATCGCCACGCAGCTTTTCATCACCGAGGGCGACAGCGCGTCCGGAAGCATCAACAAGGCCCGCGACGTGCAGACGCAAGCCGTTTTCTCCCTGAAGGGAAAACCGCTCAACTGCTTCGGCTCGTCGAAAAAGATCGTCTATCAAAACGAAGAGCTCAACTTGCTGCAGCACGCGTTGGGCATTGAGGACGACCTGAACGACCTGCGTTATAATCAGGTCATTATCTCCACCGACGCCGACGTGGACGGCATGCACATTCGCCTTTTGCTGCTGACGTATTTCCTGCAATTTTTTCCTGAATTGGTGGGAAGCGGACACGTTTTCATTTTGCAAACGCCCCTATTTCGCGTGAGAAACAAAAAAGAAACGCATTATTGCTATTCGGAGGCAGAGCGTCAGACCGCTTTAAAAAAAGTCGGCGCCAATCCGGAAATCACCCGTTTCAAAGGTCTGGGAGAAATCTCTCCGGGCGAATTTGGCGCTTTCATCGGCGAAGATATTCGGCTCGATAAAATCGACCTGCCCCAAAGGGACCCCATCAAAGATGTATTGCGCTATTATATGGGCAAAAACTCGCCCGAGCGACGCGACTTCATCACCTCGAACCTCATCGTCGAAGCGGCTGATCTGATTGATGAGGTCGCCAGGGCTACATAGACATGGCAAAGAAAACAAAAACCAAACCGAAACTCGCGGCAAAACCGAAAAACACCTTGCGTGTTCAACAAACGTACCGGGAGTACTTTCTCCAATACGCCTCATACGTGATCACCGACCGCGCCATCCCCGACATCATGGACGGCCTAAAACCCGTGCAGCGGCGCATTCTTCACTCTCTTTGGGAAAACGAGGACGGTCGTTACAACAAGGTCGCCAGCATTGTCGGCCATTGCATGAAGTACCACCCGCACGGAGACGCCTCCATTTATTCGGCGCTCATATGGATGGGGCAACGCGAACTTCTGGTCGACAGACAGGGAAACTGGGGCGATTCGGTGACGGGCGATGACGCAGCGGCGGCCCGGTACATTGAGGCGCGGCTGACGAAATTCGCCAAGGAAGTTGTCTTCGCGCCGAACCTGACGCAATACATGCGCTCCTACGACGGACGCAACAAAGAACCACTTCATCTGCCGACCCGCTTTCCTTTGCTTTTGGCGATGGGCACCGAAGGCATTGCCGTCGGCTTGTCGACGAAAATCCTTCCGCACAATTTTTTGGAAATCCTGCAAGCGCAAAAGAATTATCTTCTCGGCGAACCTTTTCAGCTCTTTCCCGATTTTCCAACCGGCGGTTTCGCGGATGTGAGCAATTACCAGGACGGCGCGCAGGGAGGACGCATCAAGGCCAGAGCCAAAATCGAGATGGATGAAGGCAAGAAGGTCATCATTCGGGAAATCCCATTCGGGACCACGACCGGCGCGCTGATCGAGTCCATTCTATCGGCCAGCGACAAGGGGAAAATAAAGGTCTCGAAAGTCGATGACAACTGCGCGGCGCAGGTGGAAATTGTGGTCGTCTTTGCACGCGGCGTGGACATGGATAAAGCTATCGACAGCCTCTACGCCTTCACCGACTGCGAAACCTCGATTAGCCCCAACGCCGTCGTCATCAGAAACAGTCACCCTATCTCGACCAATGTCAGTGAGCTTTTGGCCAACAGCGCCAAGCAGACCAAGGCGCTTTTGAAACTGCAACTCGAACTGCGCCGGGAGACTTTGGAACTCAAGTGGCATCATAAAAGCCTCGTTCAAATATTCATTGAAAACCGCATTTATTTGAGAATCGAAAAATGCAAAACGTGGCCTACGGTGCTGACGGAAATCCATGAAGGACTAAAACCGCATAAGGACAAATTGCGCGGGCCTATCACCTCCGACGATCTGGTCATGCTCACCGAAGTCAAGATGCGCCGCATCAGCGCCTGGGACGCCAAGCGTGCAAAAGAAGAACTCGCCGCCATCGACAAGGAACTGAAACTGATCGCCCGAAATCTGCGGAGCATGACGAAGTTCACGCTCGATTATATTGACGATCTCGTGGAAAAATACGGTCAGGGCAAAGAAAGAAGGACGGTCCTGGACACCTTCGACGCCGTCAAAGCCACCACGGTTGTTGAGCGAACCGAAAAGCTGCTCGTCAACAAAGAGGGCGGATTCGTCGGCACCAATCTCAAAAATGCCGTGGAGGTCGGCCCCTGCTCCAGCATCGACGAGGTCATCGCCTTTTTGGAAAACGGTGAAATGAAGGTCACGGTTATCGAAGGCAGAAAATTCGTGGGAGAAAGGATTGTCCACGCGCAGGTATTCGGCGAGGCCGAGCGCGAAACAGTTTTCAACATGATTTACGAAGACAAAATGACCGGTCAGGCGTGGGCCAAGCGTTTTACCGTGGGAGGCGTCACGCGGGACAAGGCGTATAATCTGGCCCCGCTGGCGAAAAAAGGCGCCAAAGTCCTTTTTCTGTCCGCGCAACATCCCTGCTATGTGCATCTCAAACTGCGAAAAAAGCCCCGGATCAAGACCAGCGTTTATCTTAACTTCGACGACTTTTTGGTGAAAAATCGCGGCGCTGGCGGAGTCACCGTCACCAAGCACAGGGCTTCAAGCGCAAGCGCGATTTCAGAAAGAGTTTTCACCAACAACACCGGCGCTGAGGAAGAGACAAACGGTCGTGAAGATATGAAGGATCCAAAGGGAAAGAATGGCGGAGATAATAACGGAGGCAAGGGTCAGCAAAGCCTTTTCTAGTACCTTACTCTTTGAAAGTCTGTCATGGGAAGCAAGAAAACCATGCCTCGATTTCCCCAAAGGCGTCCAAGCGCCGCAAGTCCCGTAGGGACTTTTGCGAAAATAGGCCCCCGATTCATCGGGGGTTTACATGGCGAAACCGAAAAATCGCGTCCCATTGGGACTTAAGTCGTGGATATTCAGAGCAAAAAGACTCAAAGCACAAATTCGATGGGCCATACGGGCCATTGGAAAAAATCGATCCTGCCCGGCGTGATGACGCTGGCGATCTTCGGCGTCATCTTCACCTTTGTCCCCATCAAAGAAACTTGGGAAACCGCCCGCCGCGTTAGTCCATGGACCATTTTAATTGTTCTCGCCATTTCGACAGTATTCAACTCGCTCGTTTATTCCGACCGCTGGAGATTCGCATTAAAGCACGTCGGCCTAAAAGTCGGGCTTATGGAAATTTTGCGCGTGCATTTGGCGACCGGCCCGATCCGCCTGATTCTTCCGATCCAAACCGGCGAACTGGCGACGGCGGCGGCGCTGGCCCGTCGAAGTGGTTCTTCCACGGGGATGGTTTTCGGAACAATCCTTTACAACAAATATCTGACGCTGGTGGCAACGCTTATCCTCCTGGCCGGCGGTCTTTTCGCCGGAGCGTCCATGGATGGCTCAGTGCTTCGCGTAACCGTCGGCGCCGGTCTTGCCGCGCTTTGTATTTTCATGGCTTTCGAAGTCAGAATCATGCGAAGGATTTTCATCCGCGCGGCATCGGGCACGCATGCCTTTCTCGGTGAATTGGCGAAAAATCTCCTGACCGCATACGACAAAATCCCTCTGGCCGCCAAATTCAAGCTTGTCGCGTATTCCCTGTTTTTCCAGTTTTCCGAAGTGGTGAGTTGCTGCCTGCTGTTTCGCGATTTCGGGATCGACATGCCTTTTGGACAACTTGTTGTGTACGTTCAGCTATTTGTTTTAATTACTTCTCTGCCCATTTCCATTGCCGGCGCGGGAACGCGCGAAGGTTTGGCTCTCATTCTTCTGGCGCCCCTATCGTCTCCGGAAACAGCTGTTGCGTGCGGATTGGTCTATTCCTTCCTGGAATATTTATGGCCCCTTGTCATGGGATTTCCCTGGACCCTTTCCCTGGGTTCAAAGCTCTGGCGTCAAGGCAACCAGCCCAACGATCAAGCCTGAGCTCTCCAGGCAATAAAATCGACACCCTTCAAATGCCGAATGCTCTTTCAAAGTTCAGTTCACGCTATTGTTCCGCTATCAGCGAAAACGTTATAAGGTTACGTCTAGATGCGTGATCATGGCACGGAGACTGTATGGAGGCAATATCGTGCAACTGAAAAATTTTCCAGTCAAATTTCCACTCTTAATTGCCACAATCATGCTTGTCGCCATGACGACCAGTTGCGTGTTCGCCAAGGGCGACATCAGCATTTCCAAACAACCTTTTGGACAAATTGCCGTCACGGAATCGAAGAATTTTAATTCCGATCGATACAAATCCATCATTGTCATTCCCGCGCTGGATCAGTGTTCATGCGTGTCCAATTCCCTCCTGCCGCCAATCCCTGAAATCACAACATCGCAGGCTGATGAATCCGGCCCAGTCCATGAGGAAAGGCAATATGCCGTCAGACCGGCAGGACCACGCGAATTCGAATTCGCCGCAGGTGTCATCGAGAGAAAACTGATGACCAGGGGCTATCGATTGATAACGCCGGAAGTCATCGCAAAACTCGACGATCGGAAAAGCCTGCGATACGATTCAAAAGTTACATCCCAGGTATCGCTTCAACCCGCGGAAAAAGCGCTTCTCGTCAGCAGCGAGACGAGCGCAAACGCCCTTTTGATCATTGAGCATTTGGGTGTTTGGGCTTCTGAGATAAGTTACGTCTTCGATGGCGACATGTGGATTCCGGGCATCCGTCCGACTGGTTTGGAGGATGAAGGCCCCTGGGCGTCGTACTATCTACTGGAAGTCTCCATGCGTTTGAAACTTGTGGACATCGAAACCGGGCAGGTTCTTTGGATGGCTGCCGGAGCGAATAATTCCCGCGAAATGTTTCCCATGGACTGGAGCGCCGTTCTGGCTGTGCGCGGAGATGAAGTTTACACGGAAAAAGAGAGTTTTCGCTTAAGTGACTTCAACACGTTCAACCATCTTTATCAGCAAATCGAAAGCCTGCTTGGCCGGATGCTGGTCGAACTCTAAGAAATAGCGACGATATCCCCAATGCGCCCAAGGCCACTAAAAACCGCCAAAGGCCGTATCAATAATTGACTTTTTCGCGATTTTCGGGCGATATGTATTGCCCGATGTGCTGTAGCCATCTACCAGGCAGCCCACTTGCTCGATGGGGCGAAAGTCATGGGACAACGCCAACAAACGGAGCATTCCATTGGCAGCTATCCGCAATTTTCTTAGCGAAAAGCGCTATCGCATAATCCGAATCGCTCTTATGACCATCGCGATTTTGTTCGTGTGCGAGATCGCTGCCCGAATTTATTTTTCAAGGCCCGACATCGTCATTCGGAACTCCGGCAACAACGATCAGGCGATGCAATATCTGCTCGAACAACTGCATCGCTATAAGGGCCAAGGAGAGAGAGTCGTATTTCTCGGCAGTTCCGTCATGCAGGGCTATATCAACGCATACGACAACCGCACCTTCCCTTCCATGGCCCAAAATATTCTCCGCAAAAAGTACGGATTTAAAAAACTCAAAACTTTTAATATGGGAGTAGCGGGAAACCACTTCGCCGACAACCTGTGCGTGTTGAATCAGGTCTTGAAAGAAAAGCCTGACGCCATCATGCACGCCATCCACTTCAAGCTCTTTTCCACGCACAGAGCCCGACCGATCACGCGGGAAAGCAATATCTACTATCTTCGCGGACACCCCAAGTTTCACAAATACTTCAAGCGCTTCAACATCTCTCCAAAAAAATATGTCGCCATTTATCTGGACAAAAAAATTGGAGAACTTTTCAAATTATACGGTCACAAGGACCTGATTACGCATCTTGTCACCGGCGCTGAGCACGTCGCCATGGAACAGGTAGACCGCTCCTTTCAGGAGACCTTCGGTTTTCTCAACGAAGAAGCCCT
The DNA here is from genome assembly GCA_964591275.1 of uncultured bacterium. Taxonomy (GTDB): domain Bacteria; phylum Lernaellota; class Lernaellaia; order JACKCT01; family JACKCT01. The sequence continues at coordinate 19,293 of CAZQAE010000005.1, forward strand.
CCTCGCCCGTATTCATAAGCCCGAGGATCACAACCAGGAATATCTCTGGAAACTTCTCCCCAAACCCCTACTCAAGCAAAACTATGAAATATGCGGCAATTTCAATTTCACGGACACAAACGACGCATGGCTTAATTTCAGGGACGAAAACAAACTGGCCCGCCAAAATAACCAAACCATCCAATGGTACTTCACGCCGATGAACAGGGCTTTCGTGGAAGAACGCAATTTTTTCAATTGGAGAACCGTCATACCCGTATATAAGGACAGCGTATATTCCATCGTCCGGCAATACAAACATCAACTTCTGGATTATTCCTTATCCGTTGACACCGCGAATTTCTCCGATACGGATCACATCACCATGAACGGGCACAAACAGGTGGCTCGGCGCGCGGCCAAAGACATCAACAAGTTTCTGAAAAAGAAGCGACGGGGGAGGAGATAAGCCTTGGAACTCATCTCGTGGGCAATGTCTCTATTCCTTCTCATCGCGCTGCCGGTGTACTGGGTACTGCCAAAACAGCGACGCGCGCCCTTCCTGTGCATCGCAGGTTTTTGCTTTTATAGCGTCCTGCAGCCGCAGGGCGGCATTGTCGCATTATTGTATTTGTGGATTGTTTTACTGTTCCAGCGACTAATCCTCGCGGCGAAAACCACTCGTGGAAAAAAATGGATTATCCTCCTGGGCGCCATCGTCGCGCTGACGCCCATGATTATCTACAAGTACCGATTCTCGATTTTCAGCGGCATTCCCATCGTGAATATTTTCTCGGACCTACCGCTCGTGGTTCCCGTGGGCATCAGTTACTTCACCTTCCGCGCCGTGCATTTTCTCGTCGAGACGCATCGCGGAAAAATCGGTCACACCTCCGGCATAGACTTCTTTTACTACATCACCTTCATTCCCACCGTTGTCGCCGGGCCTATTGAACGATTCCCAACTTTCTCAAAACAGCAAAAAAACATCGACAAGTTCGACCCGGAACTTTTCGGCGAGGGAGTGTTGCGAATCGCCATCGGCCTGGTCAAGAAACTCGTCCTGGCGGATATGTTCTATGGCTTCATCAGCCCATTCATGGCCGCGCCGTCCAATCTGGCTTTAACCCCCGCTCAGATTTGGCTTTGCCTGCACGGATATTACGCCTATCTGTATATGGATTTCAGCGGTTATTCGGACATCGCCATCGGCATTTCACGCCTCTTCGGCTTCAGGATCATGGAAAATTTCAACTGGCCCATTTTCGCGCACAACATCCGTGATTTCTGGCGGCGCTGGCATATTTCGCTAACGGGGTGGCTAACCGAATACGTCTATTACACGATCGGCGGAAATCGAGCGAAATCGTCAACGAAAAAAACGCGAATCATCGGCCTCGCCGTTATTGCGTCGCTTCTCGTATGGAGCCTGAGTTCGGCATCGAACCAGTCCGAAATCATCGGGAGCATCATCTTCTTCGGAATCGGCGCAGCGGTTTTCCTGCTGTGGAGTTTTGGACTGTTTTTCACGGAAATCAACGCAATGGTCACGATGATGCTCATCGCTTTGTGGCATGGCTCAGTAACGCTGAAACATTTCTTTCTCTGGGGCCTATATCTCGGTCTCGGCATTGTCGTCTTACGATACTGGCTGCAAATCAAAGCGCGATATTTCCCACGATTCGCCGAGAACCCAACGGTCTGGGGAAGAGTCATCGGCGCGATAATGACCATCGAATTTATGAACATCAGTTGGCCGATTTTCCTTTTCGACCAACGCGTGGCCTTTATCATGTACATGAAAATGTTTGGATTGCTTGATTAAAAGGAGCTCGCCCAAAATGACAAAATCTTTATTGCAGGAACTGGGTTGGGCGGTCGTCTTTTCCGGCTTGATGCTCCTGTTGCTGTTTTTCGGGAGCAGCGGCACGCAATTCATCTACGCCATGTTTTAATCCACGTTCATACGCCGCGTCATCAATGTTATCAGTGCCATCAACGTGATCAATGCTTAAATGAACGCTGCCCGGTGAACACCATCGTCGCGCCGGCCTCGTTGCAGGCTTCGATGGCCTTATAATCATTGAGCGACCCACCTGGCTGCACGACAGCGCTGACGCCTTCGCACAGCCCGACATCCAAGCCATCCCTAAAAGGAAAGAACGCATCCGATATCATGATGGAACCCTGCAGCCCCCCGTTGAGTTCGGCGACGTCCTTTTCGATCTGAGCCGCCCTATCGGGATTTGTAGCGAATAGTTCGTTAAAAGGGATGCCCAGCCGTTCAAAACAGATTCGGTCGGCCAATTTTCGGAAAGCCTTGTCACGGGCAATCTGCGCCACACCGACGCGGTCCTGCTCACCCGTGCCGATGCCCACCGTCACCAGGCCCTTGACGTAGATCACCGAGTTACTGGTGATTCCCGACTCAACGAGCCAGCCGAAAACCATATCCTCGTACTCTGCTTTGGTAGGCGTTCGTTTGATTTTATAAACCTGACCCTTATGTTCGGTCTCGGCGAGTTTGAAATCCTCCGGGCGGCGGGCCTGCGGCTGAAAAGACCACTGAGCAACGATGCCGCCGTCAATCAGGCTCTTGAAATCGACGACGCGTTGCGCGACAAACTCATGCAATTTATCTATCCGTCCGATTCTCAGGACACGCAGATTAGCCCGTTTTGCCAGGACATCCAGCGCGCCTTCTCCATAATCCGGCGCCACGACGACCTCAGCATAACGTTTTCCGATTTCGACGGCGGTCTCTTTATCAACAGTGCAGTTGAATGCAATGGCACCACCGAAAGCCGCGACGCGGTCAGCCCTGTCCGCCTTGACATAGGCTTCAGCGGGCGTCGACCCGATGGCCACGCCCGACGGGTTATTATGCTTCATAATGGCCACGCATGGCCTGCCCGGAAAATAGCGAAGGATCCCCAGCGCGTTGTCAGCATCCGTCAGGTTGGTTTTGCCCGGATGTTTACCCGATTGTAGAAGCTCAAGATCGGAAACAAGCCATCGTCCGGCCTGGATCAATTCGGTTTCGCCCAATGAGAGGTTGCCGTTGACAAGACGAAAAAGCACCGCTTCCTGGCCCGGGTTTTCCCCGTAACGCAGTCCTTTTCTTACGCCATCGACCGTCCAGGAAACTTTTTCGTAAAAGAGCGTCTGCTCTTGGTCGCCCTCCCCGAAAGCGATGCGCATTTTTTCGGGGAAATGATCTTCCATGATCGTTCGATAGGCTTTTTTCAAGTCCTCAGGCATTTTTTTCCGTCCTTGTTTTATTTCATTAAATTATAGCACGACTGAACATCGCCGCTCGAACGCTTGTTCAAAAAGCCAGATATCACCGTATCGTAACGGGCCGTGTGATCGAAGGCCTTTTTCGCCAAATCGAAACGCAAGTCAAGACCAAGACATCCCTCACTTTTTTCCATCGCATCAAGAATACGCGAATAGTCGACAGGATCCGTCACGCTGGCGACGCGAATAAAATTCTTCGCCGAAGCGCGCAACATGCACGGCCCCCCAATATCGATATTGGCCCGCGCCTCCTCCACGGTCACCGTCTCGACAGAGGTAACCTGCTCAAAAGGATAGAGGTTCACAACAACCATATCGATGGATGCCGCGTCGGTGCGCCGCAAGTCGTCTTGATGTGCGTCGTTATAGGTCTCAGTCAAAAGGCCGAGGTAAATTTTGAAATCCAGGGTTTTCACAAGCCCGCCCTGCGTCTCGGGTTGACCGGTATAATCGCTGACCTGCACAAGGTTAGGACTGCCTTTGCCCAGGATGGATTCGATTTTCACAAAGGTTCCACCGGTGGAAAGGATTTTGACCTCAGGATTGATGCGAAGCAGTCCCGGCACCAGTGCTTCCAGTCCGCTTTTGTCGAAAACGGAAATCAGCACGGTTTTGATTTTTACAAGCTCGTCTATTTCCTTGACTACGTTTCCCGGCATGAATGCTCTCCCATGATAATGGTGTTTTTACTCGATGAGCTGATCGATGATCGCTCCTTCCGGCACGGCGCGGTCGTCAAAATAGACCAAACCCTTTTCGTCAAAGCCGTATCGCCCCTGCGCTAATAGCTCCAGCGCTTTGGGAAATATCACCCAGTCGCCTTCTTTTTTGAGAATTTCCTGATGCTCCTTAGCGACCTTTTGCAGTTCCACTTTGTTGCCTAGATCCAAATCATCCGACTTTTCGACCAGCACCGGCGCGGAGATCATCAAGATTTCGCCATTGTCCACAATTTCCCGAACGAGATGAACCGTGGAATGCAAAAAAGGCTCACCATTTTTGATGGCCAGCGCAACCGCCTGATCGCCGGTGTAGAGCCTTTTCCCTTCAGCCATTACCCGCAAATCCGCCGGATGGACATTGATCATACGACCCGCATAACGCTGGAGAAGGGACCCCGTCACGATGCTCATGTACCCGGCCATTGCCACCACGTCGATATTAAAAGCTTCGATCATCTCAACCGTTTTTATGTCAAACTCGCTCCGAAGACTCATATCCCGCTTGTCGGCGCAACCGTGCCCGCGATAAAAATCCATGAGGTCGTTTTCAACAACACTGATGTCGTATTGCCTGCCGATCTTTGCCGCATTGCTTTGCTTGTTATCCGTAAACACGACAACGACTTCGTATGGCGATTTCCCGGTGGTGGATTTGAGCTTTTGCTGATGCTTGATAATCTTTATGAGATTTGTGCCCGAACCGGACATGAATCCGGCCACACGCATCACCTGGCCGGGCTTGGGATGATAAATTGGAACGACAGACAACTTGATATCCCTTTTTGGTCTGTTGACGGACTGCATCGCGCAGAACCATAGCTTCTTGGCGGACATTATCAAATTGTGACTCGCCAGTAAAGAGACGCGCATTTCCCCCTTGGCTGGATTTTTCAGGCCAAGGCGCTATTATACTGTCGACGAATCAAAGGATTGGCCCTGATTCCACGACGGAGGCTACTAACGGTGCGCACCGCAAAACAACTAAACGTCCTATGCATGGTTTTTGTTTTTACTTTAGTTTTGTTTTTTGCATTCGCTTGCGAGCGCGAGGGGACGCAGGAAGCAGAAAGAACCGATGAAGGTGGACCGTCTCAGGGTGCCTGGACAATCGACGAGCAATCTGATGACGATAATGATGGGGGCCAGACGCCGGGGGATTACGGCGCCGATATCGGATCAGGCTCAATGGACCCCGCAAATCCCATCTCCATCGGCTGCAATCCGAGCAATCTCGACGCCGTGGAGTTGGCTCTGGCCGACACGGTAGGCCTGATCGATCTTCACACGGGGCGCGAAATTGAAACTGGCGACGACAATCCGATGGAATCCGTTTTGGCGGCTTGCGCGGAAAGTCTGCTATCGGGAGCGCTGGCCTGCGCCGTCAGCACTCAGAACAATTCTGAATTAGTTGTTTGCCTGGAAAACGCCAGGGATAAGGCTGTCCATTGCGGCTATGAACCGGCTGATGTTTTCGATTCCCGATCTTTGGCCGCAGACATCCAAAAAATGAGGACCAGGCCGCAATCGTTGGCCTGCCTGAAGGCGATTCAGGCCGAATCAACGTGCGCCGATTTCAACTGCCTGATGGGGATGAAAAACAAAATCGAAGATTGCCTGATTCGATAATGTCAAAAAACTAAAACGGGGGCGAATCCAAAGATTCACTCCCGTTTTTATTCATATTTCGCGACTACAGGCTAATAACCTCTCGTTTCTTTTTTTCTTCGCCTTTTGCCTTCTCATCCGCTTTGGCGGCTGCCTCATAGGGACAAACGCCGCCCGGCGGTCCCTGGGGCTGCATCGATTGCGACTGCGGAACAAATTGCACATTCCCCATGCTTTTCATTTCGTTCATCATTTCAGTCTGCGTGCGCTTGACGTGTCCAGCCGCCTTGGAAATGAGCTTGGTCAATTTTTTTGATCCGCACCGTTTGCATTTCTTCTTGCCGAAAAACAGGCGCGGCGGCTCAAACATTTTTTCCATGAAGCTTGAGACCTCACCGCATTTTTCGCAGCGATACTCGTATAGCGGCATTTTAGCCTCCGGTTTTCAATCGTCTCCGGCGATGATTATATCAATCTTTAATGGCTTCGTCTTTTAAAACACCGTCATATATCCAGTGCACGGCGCCTTCCAGCCAGGCATCGCCGGCCAGCGGAGAGTTTTGGGGAAAATCAACAGTCAATTTTTCCCGCGAGCGCACTGTCAGCGCAACCGGCGCGAGAGCAACGCCATTTTCGGCCAGACACAGCGCGGCGGCCACGCAACCCGTTCCGCAAGCGAGCGTTTCATCTTCCACCCCTCGCTCAAAAGTCCGAATCAACAGTTCATGTTCATTGACCTTCTCAACGAAATTCGCGTTGACTCCCTCAGGAGCAAACTGTTTCGCGTGGCGAATGAAAGCCCCAAGCTCAGACACATTCACCGCCTTCACATCCTTGCAAATCACAACGGCGTGGGGAACTCCGGTGTTGAGAAAAAATCCACCGATCATCCGGTCAGGAGCACGCAATTCAAATTTTCGATAACCGTAAGCTTTCGTCAGCAATACCTTGACGATCCCCTCACCGCTTATATTCGCATTGATCCGACCGGCTTTGGTCATAAAACTCATGGAATTTTTGGCGATGCCTTTTTCAAATGCAAAGCGGGCCGCGCATCGCGCGCCGTTGCCGCACATTTCGGTTTCGCCGCCGTCCGAATTGAAAAAGTTCCAGGCGAAATCCAGTTCGGAATGATGGCGAATGAAAATCACGCCGTCGGCGCCTACGGACACAGCGCGCCGGCATACGCGCCGAACAAACCCCGGCATTGCTTCTTCAGGCAGAGCGCCGCTACGATTGTCAACAATAATAAAATCGTTTCCCGTCCCCGAGAGTTTTGAAAATGCAATAGGATTCATAGTGTATTAAAGCTCACAAGGAAAATCCGGACTGCGTGGTCGAAAGCCATTTACTTTTTGCTTTTCTTCCGGGCATAAACTTTTTCCAGCATCTCAATTTCCGCCTCCAGGGCGCTGACTCTGTCCTGCAAATTCGCCAGAGGCCTGAGGCTGTCAATGAAGCGCGCGACATTGTCTTCAACATGCTTTGCGATTTCCGTCATGCTCTTTTGGCTTTGCCCGTACAGCTCCTTGACGATGTGTTTTCTGTCCTCTTCTTTTAATTTACCCCTGTTGACAAGTCGATCCACGGCCTTTTCGACTTCGACCTTCGCCTGCATAAGCGAATTGGCCCCCGGCGAAATGAAGCGATCTACAACGTCTTGAATGCTGTCGGATCCTGATCGGATGATTTTTTTCAGGGCAGATAGAGGAAGGATGGATTTGTCCTTTTTTTCTTCCTCGAAAATAATCTGGGCCAGCGTCATAGCCGTCAAATCTTTTTTAGACTTGTTGTCAACGACCTTGAGATCCTGCCCCTCTTTGATCATCCAGGCAATATCGTCGAGGGTCACGTATTGGCTGTCGTACGTATCGTAGAGTTTTCGATTTTGATAGCGCCTGATTACTCTGAGCTTGTCATCCGTCACGAGCCAACCTTTCTTGCTTCATGCCTTTCCGACGCGCAATTATCACCCCTGATGATAGTTCGTCAACTTTTATGGGAGACTGGTCGCCGCGAGACTGGCCAAAGAAAATAAATGGCCGCAATTTTCAACTTTGCCAGGTCACTGTTTCGACAGCACTTCCTCGTAGCGGTTGGTCATACCATGCCGCACGCCCAGTTCGTCAAGAACTTCAATAAAACGTAAAAGTCTGGCGACGCGTATTTCATAGGTATTTCCACCATCTTTCGTATACCATTGCCGCCAGTGTTCGGGCTTGGGCAGCACGACATCAAACTTTTCGGGATCAGCTTCGATGGCGCATTGCGGTGTAATGATACACGAGGACAAGGCAGACACTTCATCGATCAAATCATTATTGTCACGCACAAAGCCCAGCGTCTCTAAAAATTCCTTCTCACCCTCGCCGGGAAACCCGACAATGAAATTAATGATGACCTTAATTCCGGCATTTTTACATCGGCGCATCACCACGGCGGCTTCCTTGGCGACGTAGCCTTTTTTCATTAGTCCAAGGACTTTGTCCGAAAAACTTTCCACGCCGAAAACAAGGCTCGCACATCCGGACCTCGCCAAAAGCCCAAAATACTTTTCATCCATCCGAATGTCGATTCGGGCCTGCCCGGACCAGGACATGCGCACTTTCTCGCTTTCCACCAATTCGGCGAAGCGATGGAGACTCTTCAAATCGGCGTTGACCAAAAGATCGCAAAACATGAAATCATGGGCGCCGTAACGCTCCTTATAGACCTTGATGGTTTCCAGCACTCTCTGGGGCGAATGACTGCGATATTTTGGTGTGATCAATGTGTCATTGCAGAAAGTGCAGCGATTCACGCATCCCCGGCTCATATGCAAAGGAAACTCACGGGATTGATAGAGATCCAGACGATAGTCATCAAAAAGCGGCATGGCCAGATCATCGAGATTTTTGACCTGATCGTCCGCCGAAGGTTTCAAGACAGGCTCCCGCCCTATAGGCTCGAATCCTGGATGGCCGTCCACATTTCCGCCTGCTTTGAGCGCCTTTATCAGGGAAGGAAAATTCCTCTCGCCCTCCCCCGGCATGAAACCGTCAACGCAGGCGTTTTGCAGCATGGCGCGATCCACCGGCCAGGCCACGCCGGGTCCGCCGAGAATGACGGCGACTTCGGGGCATTCATCTTTTATCTTCCGCGCGATGCGAAGACAAAAAGGCAAATTCGATTCATTTGTTGATAAGCCGACGACGCACGGTTTTCTGTCGAGAATTTCATCCAGCAGAGAGTTGACCTGTGGAACGAGAAAAGCGGCGATTTCGTTGAGTCGTTCGCCGGGCGTCCAGTACTTCAAATTTTCCGGTTCCCACCATGTGCGCAGATAATCCCCGCAGGCGTTATGGCATTCAATATTGAGGTCCCGCGCCGCAACCGACAATCCCTCTTTACGAACGGCGGCTGCGAGACATGACAATCCCAGCGGCGGGAAGTCAACGCCCCACGGCGGCGGCAGCGCAATCATCACATCGACTGGTTCCTTTTTTGAGACAGGTTTATTTACGCCATCAAATATTTCTGAGTTTGTTTCCTCTCCAGTTGCGGCAACTTGGTCGCGCACCCGCTGATCGGCGGCGATTCGTTTTTCCCTGTCTTCACGGTCATAAATATTTACCGTATGGATGCTCTTGTCGCGCCCCGCCAAAAGCTCCGTCACAGCCATAAGACGACGCAGGCGCTCCTCATACGTGTTGCCGTCTTCCGTGTACCATTTCACGCTGCCGTCCGTGGGCGTGAAGATGATGCCGTAATCCTGATACGTATCGAAAAGTTCGCTGCCCAGATTCACAAGGCACGGCGAAACCGAGGCCACCTGGTCGATGAGATCCCGGTTGTCTCGAAGAAAGTTGTATGTCTGGGCAAAGTCTTCGAGCTCCTCGCCGGGGAAACCGACGACAATATTGATAATGGTTTCAATTCCCGATTCGTGCGTGTCGATCAGAACTCTTTTGGCCAGTTCCCGCGTATAGGGCTTGTTCATCAATTTCAGCACTTTGTCGCTGAAACTCTCAATGCCGTAAACGAAACTCTGACAACCGGCCTTCGCCATTTTCTGAAGGATTTCGGCGCTCATCTCCTTTCGGATGACGCCCTGCCCGCCCCACCGGATTTCATATTTCGAAGCGATAATCAGGTCGCACAGTTTTTCAAGCTCCGGAACGTGACCATTGATCAGCAGATCGAGGAAGGTGAAATGATGCGCTCCAAAGTTCAGGACGTACCACTCGATGTCGGAGAAAACGTCTTCGGCCTTTCGTGGCCTGAATTTGCGAGAGATATGGTGGTCATTGCAAAAAGTGCAGCGTCGTATGCAACCACGACTGCTCAGCAGCGGCACCGCATCCGTCGCATAATCGTTCAGATTCAAATCCTCGAAAGTCGGCGTTGGATAGGGCGTATTTCGGGGAACGATTACCGTCTCGACCTTTGCCGGATCGATGGGATCGCCGACACGCATAAAGCCTTCAACCTTTTCCGGATCGCCACCCGACAAAACCGCCCGGACGAATTTCGGCAACGCCAGGTCGGCTTCGCCGAAAAACATGTAATCGCATTCGTTTGGTTCAATCAGCTCCACATCGAGACTGTTGGTGACAGCCGGACCGCCATAAATAATCACCTTTCCCGGAGCCATGACTTTGAGCCGGCGCGCCGTCTCACGTGTGAACAACCAGCTTGATGTGCAGATGGAAAATCCGATGACCTTCGCATCCAACTCGGCGATCTGCTTGAGATAATGCTCCGTCAGCGGCCAAAGCGCCTCGTAGGTTTCAGGAAACTCCTCCGGCGTGGTCCATGCTTTGTATCGATCCATGTTCCACAGCGCGCGATCCGGATGCCGATTGTGCATCTTGACATTGAGATCGACGCCACAAACCAAAAGGCCCGCTTCGCGACAGGACTGCGCGAGGTACGCGATGGCAAGCGGCGCCACGTCCACCCCCCAAACAGGGCATTTGACAAGGAGCACGTCCACGGGGTCAGTCGGTATCGTTTCCCACTTCGGCTCACCTTTCGCGGGATCAAAGCCGTCATCCACGGATTTTTCACTCGGCGCTGGAGCTTCTTCCAGGTGAAAGGGAACAGGCGCAATCGCTTGAGGGAGTTGTGAAATATCCGCGGCGCGCTCTTCAATATTGCTCACGCAAATCGGAATATCGAGAGACTCGATGAAAGCGATGAAATCCTTAAGGCGTTTTTGGCGAAGGTCGGGGGTATTGTCGCCTTTTGTCCAATTCACATCGCGGGTCCGCGCCTCGTCGCTGACAATGCCGAGTTTTTCCGCGTTTTTTTCAAGCGCCGATCCTTCCAGCAAAATGCACGAGTTCACCGAAGTGACGCCGCAGATCCATTCGCGATTGCGTCGCACGAACTCCATGGTTTCAAAAGCGTCGCTTGGCGTCTCGCCGGGGAATCCAACAATGAAGTTGAGCATCGTATTGATGCCGGCGCTGCGCGTCTGGCGAAGCACCTTTTCCATGTCCGAAACTCGAAATCCCTTGCCCATGAGTTTCAGAACATAATCCGAACCCGATTCAACGCCCATATTGACCGTATAACATCCGGCAGCGGCCATTTTGCGGAGCAACTCGTCTGACATATCGCCACGCGGCTGAAACAGGGCAATCCATTTGATGCCCAGATCCAGCCTGATCAACTCGTCGCACAGATCTTCCAATATGACCGGATCTCCGTTGACCAAAAGATCGTTGAAGCGAAAACCTTTGATGCCGGTTTCTCTGACGTGCTGTGCAATCTCGGCGGCCATGTGCGCGCCGGGGCGACTGCGATGACCGGTGGTCCGCTTCGTGTCGTTGCAGAATGTGCAATGAGACACGCAGCCTCTGGAAAATTGCAGGGGAAGCTCGTCGCCCCGGTATTGCGTCAGGTCGAAAAGATCGAAAGCCGGCGCCGCCAGCAGGGACAGATCCTGGAGCAAAGGCCGTGGGCGCAATCCGGCCAGGTTTACGCCGTCAAAGCAATCCACGCCGGGAATGCCGCGTGCGCTTCGACCCGAAAAAATATCTTCCAACAATGGGATGATGGTCGTTTCACCTTCGCCCACGACGAAATAATCGACAAGCTGCGGCGGGAAGAGAAGGCGCTCGTTAACCGTATGAACGCCGCATCCGCCGGCAATAATGATAATGTCGCGTCGGCGTTGCCGAAGACAGCGCATGACTTCAATCGTGAAAAGTCGATTGGGCGAATAAACCGAAAAGGCTGCGACTTTTCGGCCTGATTCAACGAGTCGGTCCACAAGGCTTTCAATCTGCGGATGAAAAGCCGCGACTATTCGCAGGCATGTCGCCTCGTCGGTCCAGTGCCTGAAAGAGTCCTCCTCGAAGAACTTTTTCATAGGCGCGGGACTTGAGTTGAAACACTCGATGTTGAAATCGGAAATGGCCGGAGCGTAACCCTGATTGCGCAAGAAACCCGCAACCATCGCCAAGCCGAGAGGGGGCGCGTCCACACCCCAGACAGGACAAATGACCAGCGCCGTCTGATCGTGCCCCGCAACTTCGCGAACCGGCTCACCCCGAAGCACTTTATCGATACGACCAATCAGATCATTGAGCTCGCTCGAAACGACTTCAAGACGCCCCTCGGCTTCATTAATTTTCTTTTCAAACAACTGCCGGGCGGGCATAACGTCGTCGATGTTTTCAAATTCCACGGCAATGCCCAAATCCTGAAACAATCGGTGGACGCGCCTCACCCGATCCGCCCTTAGCTCCGGCGTGTTGTCTTGCGCCCACCATCGCGTGGTCCAGTCGGGTTGCAGGCGATCAATTTCGTCAATGCCGAAACTTTGCGGTTTTCGCTCAAGCGCCGTGCCGTGAATGAGAACCAGCCCGTTAACGCTGCGAACCAGATCGATGGAATCGGCGTTGCCTGTGATAAATGAAAGCGTGTTTTCAAATTGCACTTGCGACTCGCCGGGAAACCCGACGATCAGGTATGCCACCACCATAATGCCTGCGTCATGCGCGCTACGAAGCATTTGCGCCGCACGCCGGCTTGAATAGCTCTTTCCCATGGCCTTTAAAACGGCGTCCGATCCACTTTCCACGCCAAACTCCAGGCGGTAGCAACCAGCGTCTTTCATCTTTTCCATCAGCGGCGCATCAACGGGACGGTTGGGCGATATGCCGGCGGACCAACGGATTTCCATGCCGGATTCATTTATCAGGTCGCATATTTTTTCCAGGACTTCGGTATCGCCGTTGACCATCGGATCGACAATATTAAAAACATTTAAACCGTACCGATCCGTGAGAAAGCGCAGTTCCCTAAAAACCCGTTCAGGCGACTTGGACCGGTGCTTAATCCAAAAGTCGTTGATATTGCAAAAGGTGCAGTGCCCCACGCAACCCCGGCTCCACTCGATCATCAAAGCTGGAGATTCATAGGAACTCATGTCGTAATCATCGAAATCGGGAAAAGGCAAGTCATCCAGATTCTCGATGATCTCGCCCGGTTCGAAATTTTCTTCGCCTGACTCCAACTCGTATCGAGCCAGTCCCGGCATGCCGTCAAGCTTTTCCCCGGCCTCCAATCGCCTCAAAAGCTCCTCTGTCGCAATTTCGCCTTCGCCGACGATGAAGCCTTCGACAAATTGCCCGCAAAGTGAGCGAATATGCTTGCGAAGCTCAATGTGCCCCGCGTTGGGTCCGCCGATAAATATCAGCAACTCCGGGTTGAGCCGATGCAATTCTTTTACGAATATCGCCGTCGCAACTTCCTTATGAGAAACGACGTTGACGCCGACGACGCGGGTGCCGCTTTGAATTGTTTCCGCCGCCATTTGCCGGAGAATGTCGCCGAACTCATCTTCGACGCTTTCGTAGGAATCCCAAAACTCGCCCCGTTCCCATTGCCAAAGGTTGCGGCGCGCGGGATCGGTCGCGAGATAAGTCCGTATGTTTCCGTCCAAAACCGTGACCCGCCGACCACGACTACGCAAATACGCTGCGATGGAAGCAAGACCCAGGGGCGGCGCGTTGACCAGCCAGGGCGGAGGATTGAAAAGAAAAATGTCCGGCGTTTCCACATCCTCTTTTTTGCGTGTCAGTTCGCTTCTATCGGTCGCAGGTTTTTTCTGCGCGTCGCCATCCCGCGCTTCCGATTCAGGATGTTCTTCGAAAGTTTCGTCAGGGACATTGGCGGCAATTGTGCCCTCGCTGGCAATGGCGCCCTCGTAAGGAATGGCGTCCTCGCAACTGGCGCACAGAAAACCCGGCGGAAGCTCACGGCCCGAGCCAAGCAGGTCAAGAAATTCCCGTCGCTTTTCCCCCGTCCACACACCGCGCAGACCGCCCTTGTCGCCAACATTGCCGAACACGGCCTTGCGTCGCCAATCCATACAACATGCCACGACATCGCCGTTATAAAGCACGTGCGCCATTTTGTAGGCCCACACAGTCTTGCACCCTTGCGTGCGCCGCACGACGACAGGATCATGTCCGTATACTTCCACGTTTCCCGCCCGCGAAATGTAGCCGTCGTCCAGGTCGATCCGGCGCACTCCCAGCTTCCGCCAATGATCCGCCGCTCTTTCGTATTCCTTTTCGCCGACATGGGGCCGCGCCCGCGTGATGTTCACCTGCACGAAGTCAGCGCCCCGCGCCGCCATGGCGCGATCCACGAAGGCGTCCAACCTTTTGATGATCTCATCAAAATCCTTGCAACCCGTCACCGCGCAATAGGTGTCCGGTTCGATGGCGTGCACAGAAAGTCCGATCCAGGATAACCCTGAATCGATAAGGCGATCTCCCAAATCCTTGTCGAGTAAGGTCCCGTTGGTGACGATATAGATTTCCGCTTCGGGACGCGCGGCACGCATCATGTCGATGCGATCCCCAATTTTCGCATCCATAAGGGGCTCGTTCATGAGGTAGAGCATGATGCGGCTGAGTTTGGGATTGTCGCGCGCCTGCTCGACAACACGCGCATAGATCGCCTCGCTCATTTCGCCCTGCGGCTGCGTGTTCGCCGTGGCGGGCCACGGACATATCACGCACGCTAGGTTGCACCGCGAGGTCGTTTGCACCATGAGATGCTCGGGATCGCAAAGTTTTTTGGCATCCTCAATATTCACGACACGGAATCCTCGTTGCGCAAAATAATGTGCCCCAATGATAAAACCGCCAAACCGGAAGCCTTAAAAGCGCGAACGGCGTCCTCCGGCGTGGCCACGATGGGCTCTTCGTGCATATTGAAACTCGTGTTCAAAAGTGCGGGAAAGCCCGTCAGCTTTTCAAACTCGCTGAGGATATCATAGTAAGTTTCATCGTCGTCGCGGCTGATAATCTGCGGCCTGGCCGTTCCATCAACATGCACGACGCCGGGGCATTTTTCTTTCATCATCGGCGTGCAATCGAAGCAGATGTTCATGAAACGGGCCGTAAACAAAGCCCCGTGAGTATTCTCGAAACACTCTTCGGCCCTCTCCACACGCACTACCGGCGCGAAAGGCATGAACTCCGTGCGCCGCAACTTTTCATTGAGCCAGTCGTTGACATCGGGATCGTCGGGCCGGAAAAGAATCGAGCGATGACCGAGCGCACGCGGACCGTATTCCATGCGACCGTCGAAACGCGCCACCACCACGGAATCCGCAATCAATCGCGCTATGGCCCTGGCCATGTTCGTCGGTCTTGATATTTTCAGCCCCGACTGCTCGGCGGCTTTCTCCAGCCAACTTCGTGAATACTCCATCCCAAGAAAAGGCGTTTCCAGGGCCTCGGGCTTTCGCCGTCCGTACGCCAAAGCCGCTCCCGAGGCGAGACCTCCGTCGGACATATTCGGGAATATGTAAATGTCGCTCACCTCGGGCAGTTCATGGATCCGCTGATTCAGTTTGACGTTCTCGAAAATTCCGCCCGCCAGCGCAATGTCGCAAACGCCCGTTTGCTTCACCCAATAGCGCACAAATTCACACATCTGCTCTTCCAAATTTCTTTGACATCCGGCGGCGATGTCCACCGGGTTGCACCCTTTCAATTCCCGGTAGAATCCGCGCCAGGGCATGCGCGCCTGCCAAAATGAATAGTTGTTGAATCCCGGAGCTTGAAAATGCGCCTGCTGACGAAATTCTTTGATGAGAAGATCCGGGTCTCCGTATCCGGCCAAACCCGTTATTTTTCCCTCATGCCGGTTCGGTGTATACCCTAAGAACTCCGTGATGCGCGTGTAGTAGGGATTGAAAGCGCAGCGACCGTCTTGCTCGAAGACATTGGCGATCCGCCCGTTTTCACCAATGCCGACGCTCACGGAAACGCCGTCGCCCATGGCGTCCGCGGTAATGACCGTCGCCTTATCGAAAGGCGCCGTCAGGTAAGCCGAAAAGGCGTGCGCGCGATGGTGGTCGAGCAAAGAGATGTCGCACAAAAAGCCCCGCTTCTTAAACCATCGTTCATATAACCAGCGCGTGGCCTGAACTTCCATCGAGCGCAGAACACTGACAAATCGAACCAGTATGTGCCAGGTGACGTAGAGGTCGTAGAGAATGCTGAACTGGCTGGTTTTTTTCTTGATCGATTGATGAAAGCCCTTGATGAGACGCAACAGAAAAACGGGCGTGAACTCGCTTCCGACGACAATGAGATCGACATCCTCAGGCTTAACACCACCGATTCCAAGAACTTCATCAATGGCTTGCGCCGGAAAGGCCATCGAATTTTTTTCACGGTCAATACGCTCCTGGTTCACTGCGGCGACAAGCTTCCCGTCGCGCACCAGCGCCGCGCCCGATCCGTGATTATCCGATATGCCAAGGACTATCATCGCTATTTTTCCTACAGCTTGCAGCAGCGACTGCATGCCGGCGTAAGGCCCTCGCGTATGAAGGCTCTAAAGCGTCGGTACTCGCCGCTACTCCAAATTTCGTCGAGAGATTTTTCCTTCACGTTGCCCATCTTCAAATAAAGATACTGACAGGGATACACTTCGCCGTCTGAGTCTATAAAAGCTGAACGCCAGACAAAAACGCATCGTCGTTTGATATCAAAAGAATCGCTGTACCACATCTTCGCCTCTCGGCGCGTCAGGAAGGGTTTGGTGAAAACGTTGGCGTTTTTCCCACGCCCAAGAATATCCATAAGCGCCTCGTCGATTTCTCCTGGCGCATCGCAAACGTAGTGCAGCACCTTTTCCGGCTCCCGGCCAAAGTGCTTTTTCCAGTATCCACCGTTGGCGGCAGCTTCAGCGGGCGTAATAAAGTTCAAATGCGACAACCGGCGCATAACATTTTTCTTATGGCGAATCTCATCGAGAAAGGCGTCGAGGCATGCCACGGATTTTTCGGTCGCGATGTAATTTATCATCGGGCCCGGAGCGGGCCAATGCTTGCGAAACAGATCCAGCGTCGCCATGGTTTTGTCGTAGGCGCCTGGCTTTCCCACCGTCTCGTCATGAACATCGCGGGTCCCGTGAAAGCTGATCACAACAACATCGAGACCGATGCGACGCAGCCGAACAACATCGTCTTCGCAAAGCAAGGTGCCGTTGGTGACGACGCCCACGGGGAGTTTGCGCCGTTTTGCCTCCTCGATGATCTCGTAAATATCCTTGCGTGCGAAGGGTTCGCCTCCTGTCAGGAAAAGACCGACACGATTGCGTGCCAATTGGTCGAGAAGGCTTGTCAGCTCCTGAAGGCTCATCTCATTATTGCGTTTTCCCAGAATGTCATGGTTGAAGCAAAATGGGCAGTTCAGATTGCAGATCGTCGTCACATTCAGGTTGACGATGCTGGGAAGCGCGCGGGACCGACCATCGCCGAAATAATAATCTATCGGGAAAGTGATCGCGTCCCGGATGACTTTCAAGACAGGAAAAAAAGGGCGAAAAACCCAAAGGTTTTCTGCTTGAGACTTTATTTCCGTTAAAAACGACATCGGCTACTTTTCTGCCTCTGCCAGCGCCCATTCGACAGTTCTGGCCAGTCCTTCGGGAAAATCGATTTGGGGGGACCAGTCGAGCCAGCGCCCGGCGGCTGTGATATCCGCCTGCGCGTAGCGCTGATCGCCGGGACGACACGGGCGGCTGATCGTCGGATATTGCTCCGGATCTTTTCCCAGAACTTTGCATGTTTCGACGACAAGTTGTTTCACGGAAATTTGTGCGCCCGACCCCAGGTTGACGGCGCGACCGGCGGCTGCTCCGGGAGCGCATGCCCGCTTCCAGGCTTCAACAACGTCGTCGATATAAACAAAATCCCGGGTTTGCAAACCATCTCCGTCAATGCCGCAGGACTCGCCGCGAATCACGTTGCCGATGAAAATCGCCAAAACGCCCTGGTAGGGATTGTCCAGACTCTGCCCCGGCCCATACACGTTGAACATACGAAACACGGTGGCCTCGAATGGCGCCTTCAGGTCAGGCCGCAGGGCCGTTGCCAGCACGAAACGCTCGGCGGCGGCTTTACTGATTCCGTAATACGAAATGGCATTAAGAGGATACTCTTCAACCACCGGCAGCGTATCCATCATGCCGTAGGCGGTCATGGAGCCGGCGAAAACCAACTTGGGCGTTTGAAACTCCAGGCATTTATTGACGACCTTGACCGCGCCGCCAATATTGACCTCGACATCGTGAACCGGATTGCCGAAGCTGCGGATGTTGCTGGCTTGCGCGGCGAGGTGAAAAACGACGTCCGGCTTTGCTTCAAAGGCCTCGGCCAGTTTCTTTTCGTCGCGAATATCGCCTTTGATGTATGCCGCCTGCGCCGGAACCAATTCGCGCTGGCCCGTCGATTCATTGTCTATGACCGTAACGTCCCATCCGTCGGCCAACATGCCGCGCACAAGATGGTGTCCGATGAATCCTGCACCACCGGTTATCAGTACGCGGCGGCTCATTGCGAGTTCCCTAAAACGACATGCTTCACAAGTTGCTCCTTTTCTTTGTCGGATAGCGACATGACCCGCTCATGCTGCTTTTCATTGTGCATGAGATTATCACAAGTTCGGTAACAACCGAATTTGTTGAAGTACGGATGAGATTTTTTTTCCGTAAGCGCCATGCGCCGAAATGTCTTGTACGCCTCACTGCGCCAAATATCCGAAAACCGCTGATCGTTCAGATTTCCCATTGGCATATCCACTCCGCGACAGCAAGGCGCCACGCCGCCGTCGGGCGTGATCCGGCAAAAGGTCCAGCCGATATAGCACGGGATCGCGTCAACGGCCTTCCTGTCATAATCGCCACGAACCACGCCGACCGAATCCAGGCGGCGCAAAAAGCCGTCAAAGTTGTCGAGAACAAAGGGCCGCTGCGCGCTCACTTCATCCACGCGGGCACGAACTTCCTTGAGATGTTCGCGGAGCACTTTCAGATGCGGCGGCGTCAGCAAAAGCCCGTCCGTCGGCGACGCCACTGAATCCACCACGGCAAAATACACACCATCGGAACCGACGCGTAGCGCGAAATCGAGCATCTCCCGCGTTTCCATGTAGTTCATGGAGAAAATGACGTTGGCGACGTACACTCGCGTGGAAGGCTTCTTCGCGGCGCAAAGTTCCCGCAGCAAAGCCTCAATGTTTTCAAAAGTGGAGGCGCTCTTGGACGGATGACTCCTGGCGTACATATCCGGCGTACCCGCCCAGATGCTGGCTGTCACTTCCTCAACCCCAATTTCCGCAATAGCCGCAACCTTTTTGGAATTGAGGGAGGTCATATTCGTCGTCAGCGCGGTGATCATGCCACGCTCTTTGACGTGCGTGAGAAAATCCAGCATCTGCGGATGCATGAAGGGCTCGCCTCCGCCGGTAAAACGAATACGCTTCGTCCCAAGATCCGCCAGTTCGTCAATGGTCCGGTGCATCACGTCCGGCGCCATTTGCTGCTTGTGCCAATCCTCGGGCGGCGCAAAGCGTCCCAGCAGGGGCGACTTGGTCCAGCAGCCCAGGCAGTTGTTGTCGCAGCGATTCGTCGGGTCGATGGTGACATGCTCCGGGCCAACCCAGGCCTCCTCGCCGTGCAATATTCCCGCCACGTCCCGATGGTCGTAACAAAACATTTCAAAAGGATCGCTCGGTCGATTGGGATCAATGAAATCCGGCTGCGGGAGAGCGACGGCGACCGCAGTTCGCGCAGGCTCGGCGATCTCGGCGAAAGACGAAGGTTGTTGCTGATAGTCCTGAGGATTTTCAGCAAAAACCTCAAATTTGTATTCCACGCCACCCTTTTCGGCTATCGGAAGGCTGGCGATGTGGCGATGCCCGCCCGCCGGTTCCATGCGCATTCGTTGAAAGTCCGCCTCGCCCTTTCCCTTCCACAAAATGTCCACCGCTTCGACGAAGGGCAGCGAATCAAGATATTCCACCGGCAGGCGACCTTCGGAAATCTCCGATAAAAAGTCTTCGCTTTCTTTTTCACGATCAGGACCGAGAAAGGCCGATCCCATCGTAAACGCCGGTTCGTCAGGGAAATTCGCCAGCACGTAATGACCGAAAAGCGCAAAGCCTAAAGCCAGACCGTCATCCGACGCCGCCGGTTGGATGAAAATGTTTTCAAAAGGCGTTTCACGTAAGACGACTCCGTTGGCGACCGAGTTGAGCGCCACGCCCCCGGCCATAACAAGGTTGTCCGACTGCGTGCGCTCGTATAGATCCTTCGCTACGTGGACAAGGGCCTGTTCGAGTCTCTTTTGTGCGGCGTAGGCAAAATCCATCTGCTTCTGAGTGATGTCTTCAAAAAATCTGCGCCCCGGACCAAAGGTTTTCATAAAGTCGGTGGAGAGTCTTTTGATGGCGACCGGATTATTGAGCACGTATTGATCCTGCCAATAATCCATGGCGCATTTGTCTATTCGAATACGCCCTTCAGGCTCCAATAGGATAACTTCCCGCATGGCCTCAACGAGAGCGGTCGGCTTCCCGTAGGCGGCCAAACCCATGAAACTGCCCTCTTCCATATCCAGAAAATGGCTGCACAAAGCGTAGAAATATCCCAAAGACGCGTCGGCGAAGTAGTCTTGTATCTCCACCATCGGTTCGCCGCGAACAGCGTGGCCAACCGTCAGGCTCTCTGCCGGGTAATTGCGCGCCTCTCCTCCCGGCAGCATTTCCAGCAGGTCGCTAAGGCGTGGGTGCGTGTGCGCCGGCAGGTAGCCCTTGAGCATAAAATCCAGTTCCCGCTGCGACGCGCACCAATACTGCTTGCCGTTTTCATCGCCGCACACAGGAGCGATGCCGCCGGAAGCATCGACGGTCAGGAACGCGGCTTCGGCAAATGAACTGGGCAAAAAGGCGCTGCATGCGTGCCCCAGGTGATGCGTCAACTGGTAGATTCGCTTTTTGTTTCGGAAGTCCGGGAAAAGCGGTATCGGTCTTTGTCCCGGCGGAAAGTAGTAATCCGTATCGCAGAAAATTGCGGCGACTTCATTGATCTCAATGTCCGCCTCGCGTAGCACGCACGCCAAGGCGCGGCGTATGGAATTGCGCGGATCCCCTCGCCGCACCCGGCAGAGGCGTTCTTCGTTGATGCACGCAATCACTTGCCCGTCGCGCAATAGGCACACGGAACTGTCGTGATCGCTGACGACGGCGCCGATAACGTAAAGGGCTTTCACGCGCCCTCCTTGATAAGAATGCGTCTTCCCAATACGAGAACGTCCATTCCCGTGCGTGCAAAACATTGAAAGGCGTCCAGAGGCGTTTCCACGATAGCTTCGCCGTGATCGTTGAAACTGGTGTTGATGACAATCGGCACGCCCGTGAGCCGGTCAAATGCCTCCACCACGCGCCGCGCCGGGCAATCATCTTTCGGGCTAATCGTTTGAACGCGCGCGGTACCGTCGATATGCGTAACGGCGGGCATCAGATCGCGTTTGTCCTCTCGCGCCGCAGCCACGATCAGCATGTGCGGGCTTGGCGCCTCCATGTGGAACCATTCAGAGGCCTTTTCTTCCAGCACAAGCGGCGCGTAGGGCCGAAACCACTGTCTGTGCTTGACGCGCTCGTTGATATAATCCTTCATGCCCTCCCAGCGCGGGTCCGCAAAGATGGAGCGATTGCCCAAAGCCCGGGGGCCGAGTTCGCTGCGTCCCCAGAATACGCCAACGACTTTTCTTATGCTGATGAGCCGGGCGATCTCCTCTTCCAGGCAGTCGGGCGTTTCGGTCCGAAAGGCGGGCCAATCGACTTTCCATCGCCTTCCGTCTCGATCATCACTGTAGATAAATTGGCTCAATCCGCGACCTTTCTCAAAACGAGTTCCTAGTGAAGATACTGACCGGTCATCCGCAAGTAGAGCTGTGCGGTTTTCAACACAATCTTTTTCAGGCTCGACATGGCCAGGTGCCGCCCATACAAATGCGTCAAACGGCCCAAATCATCGCAGGCTTTATAACATCCGCATTTGGCGTCCGGGTCGTTGCCGATATTGGAAAACCAGGGATCGTTTTTTGAAAAAACATTCGTTTTCTTCCGGAATGCGCGCTGCGCTTTACCAGTCCAGATTTCCCGAAAAGAGCTATCAAACAACGTGCCAGTCGGAATACGGTGCGCTTTCAGGCACGCGTTGATGTTTCCGTTCGCCAGCACGCGGGCAAACTGCCATCCCACTGTGCACGGCAAAGATTCCACTATCGTCCGGTCGTGCTCACCGACGGTTGTGTGCTTGCCGGAAATTCGGCGCAGAAACTGATCGAACATAAATAAGTGAACGCGGCTTTCCTTTTCGTCGTCAACAATCCAGTGGCGAACGCGCTCGGCCTCTTCAAAAAGCCAGAGCTGCTGCTGATCGTCCAGAAGCAGCGAGTCCGTCCTGGTGGGGATTGTATCCACCATGGTGAACTCAACGCTCTCGGATTTCGTATCGATGGCGAAATCCACCATCTCCTTTAATTCATGGAAATTGAGATTGGACAGAACGTTATAGGTCTTGATGTAAGGGACCTCGCGCTTGATCTCGTTAAGGTGGGTCAGGTTTTCCTTAAGATCCCAGAAATGCTCCTCAATTTTACTGGGATGCGTGAGGACATAAACCTCGGGACTGGCGGCCCACACACTGACGGTCATGTAATCCACGCGCATGCGCGCAAGTTCCTTGACCATGTCCCTATCCACGTTCTGCATGCTGGTGTTGAGGTTGCATATCAGGCCGCGGCGCTTGATGGCGTCAATCATCGGCAGGATGTGAGGATACGACATCGGTTCCCCGCCTCCGGCAACATATATCTCTCGCGTCCCCATCGCCACGCAGTCATCCAGCACCGCCAGGATCTGATCGAGAGTCAAGCTTTTGCGCTGAAGCTCGATGGGCATTTTTTTGTCCAGAAGAAGCGGCGAGCGGCACCAGCAGGCGATGCAATCGTTCGGGCAACTGTCCGTCGGATCGATCTGCACCGTATAGGGGCCGATAAAGGAAACCTTGCCGTCCAACGCGCCGATGATGTCCAGGTTCGCTTCGACAAAGCCCCTGGCAGGCTCCAGCGGTCCCAAATGATAGCGCGGTGGTTTTGGCGGATCGACGCAGTAGGAATTTTGCTTTTCTTCCACGCACTCATCTTTATTATCGACAAACGAATCCCCATGTTTTTCGTCTGCCGGTTTTTTTTCGATCGGCTCAACTATTTTTTTTTTGGCCCTGCTGTCAACAGGTTGAGTTTGCGTCTTCCGGTCAGCCCCGGTCATGGGCGGCGGCGGACTCAAAGGTTTTCGAGCTGGAGGCATTTTGGAGGCGGGAATCGGCCTGGGCGGGCCGGATGGTGTGACAAGAAAGGGATCGCCAGTCGTTTTTTTATCAAGCTTCCAGTATAGCCAGCGAGATTCATCCAGGATCATTTCATAGGCGGTCAACATGCGCTCGGCTGTGACGCCCCAATTAAATTCGCTCTCGGCGCGCCGCCTGGCTTTTTCGCCCAAAACCCTGCGCCGGTCTGGATCGTCCAAAAGCCCGACGACTGCGTCGGCGATGGCGTCGGCGTCGCCCGGTTCGACGAGTATACCCGCGTCGCCGACCATACGCGCAACCTCGCCTACTTCTGAAGCCACGATGGCCTTACCCGCAGCCAGATACTCACAAATTTTTAAGGGGGATTTTGTACGCACCTGCGGGTTGTCCGCGAAGCAGGCCACGGCAACGTCCGCTGCCGCCACGTACTCAGGAATCAGATCGTGGTCCACTGCTCCGGTGAAGACGACCTTGTGCCCCACGCCCATGTCTTCGGCGATCTGAAAGAGCTCGCCGAAACGCTCGCCGCCGCCAACAATCAGGAAAGTCGGGGTTTTCCCCCGGTCCATGACCGCGCGAGCCGAGGCCAGAAAGAGTTCCAAGTACTGCGCGCCGTGAAGCTGCCCGAGGTATAAAACAATATCTCCGGCGATATGATGCTCGGCGCGAACGCGTGCGCCGTCGATATCCGGGCGAAAGCGATCCAGGTCTGCTCCGACGTGCCCGTCGAAAATGCGCGATTCGGGAACGCCGCGATCCAGAGCCATCTGTTTGATCGGCCCAGAGGCCACGCTGATGGAATCAACCATGCGGGGCAGATTTTTCTCAAAAACATTGATGATGGAACCGACGAAACGATTCATCGGATTGTAATTATAAATGCCGTATTCCCAGTCGTCCCAATCGTAATGCACGGGTTTGCCCAAGCGATAACCGGCCCACAAAGCCGGCACCGAAACATGGGCAAAGCACTTTTGAAAATGAATCACATCGGCCCAGCGGGCAAATTCGAGCACGCTACGCATCTTGGCGAACAGGGCGAACTGCCCTCGATAGGCCGGAATGGTCGTAAAGGGATATTCCTGCCTGGTGGTGGCGTCTTCCAGGGAAACTCGCGGGTCGATGAGATGATAAATCAGGCGAACATTATGGCCTCTTTTGACGAATTCCGATGCGAGGTACGTGATCCGAACGGTCCACGGCTCCGAGTTGGAGTAAATGTCATGCGGATGGAGCATTAGAATATTCATTTTACGAAAGGCCCCGAAAAATTTTCACTATCAACAAAACTCCGGCTTGTTTCTTTGCGGCACCGAAAACGCAGGCCACCTAAAACCGGAGTTCAAGCGCAATAATATAACGAATCAATGCATTTTTGGGAACATGTCCGCACGCATCCTGTCAAGCTTCATGCAACGCACGGCGGATTCGCGGTCTTCATCATAGCAACAGGATTTTACTATCTTGGACGGCGTAGCGTTGGTTTACGCTAAAAGAACTTGTGCTCCGCCAAAAGATCCATCGTCTTTGCCAAAGTTCCGCCGCCATTTTCCACCGCTTCTTCTGCCGCAGCGCCGATCCGGTCTCGATCAGATTCATTGGAGAGCAAACGACGAAGCGCTTCAGTCAACTCTTCGCCATTGTTAACAGTGATGATTCCGCCCGACTCGTTCAGAAGACGCATCTCTGTTTGAAAATTCTGCGTGTGCGTTCCGCTGATGACCGGTACGCCGAAAGCTGCGGGCTCCAAAAGATTATGGCCTCCCACGTTGACCATGGAACCGCCAACAAAAGCGGCAGTCGCCGCAGGGAAACATGAGGACAGTTCGCCCAGCGTGTCCAGCAGCATCAATCGCGTGTTGCATGCTTGATTTCCGGCGTCCCATTCGCTTCTGCGCACTGCATTCGGAATCGCCCCTTTGACAAGACGCCAAACCGCATCGAAGCGCTCCTTGTGCCGAGGCGCCAATATCGCCGCGACATCTGAAAATTCCTGAAAAATCACTTGCAGGCTTTTGTGAATTAAAGCCTCTTCGCCGTCGTGCGTGCTGGCAAATACAAGTAGGCGCTTTTCGCCTTTGAATCCCCGAACCATCTCGACGATTTCACTTTTCACATTCGCAGACTGCCGGAATGAATCGAATTTGATGTTGCCCGTCACGCGGCACAGCTTTGGATCGACGCCAAGATCGATGAGCCTTTTTGCGTAGCTTTCATTTTGCGCGCCGGCAAAGCAAAGCCGCGCCCAAAATCGGCGCAGAAAGAAATTAAAAAATCGGTATCGCGGAAAGCTTCGATCAGAAATCCGGGCGTTGATCATCGCTGCCGGGATACCCATCGAAGCGCACTCGGCAAGAAATATCGGCCAAAGCTCCGTTTCGAACAAAATCACACGATCTACGTTCAGGCGACGCAACCAAAGACTCGGGATCGCTCCCGCATCGGCGGGGAAAAAGCAAACATGATGATTGGGGAAACGCTTTTTCGCCTCGTCGTTTCCCGTCGGCGTCATCGTGGAAATGACAATCTTGTCGACGCCAATTCGTTTCGAAATTTTGGCGATCAAGGCCGACGCCCCGTGAACTTCTCCGACGCTCGCGGCGTGAATAAGCAGTCGTTTTTCTCCGACGTGCTTGGGAACGAATCCAAGCCGCTGCACAATGCCCTGCCGCCATCTTGGCGAAAAAACCGTGATCCCCAGGACAATGGGCAATGCGATGGTCCCGAAAACCCACGTCCCAATGCGATAAACAAAAAGCATCATCGCTTATCCCCAACCTTGATGCGATACTTGAGCCGTGCCAACGAATCCGCAAAGGGGTCGGCGAAGTAGGCTTCAAGCGGACCCTTCGTTTTAAAACCCCTCAACCCAAATATTTTTACTGACTTTCCCTTTTTTCCGGTATGCCCAAGGGGGATTTGGCCAAGCATTTCCCATTTGCCAAAATGCAAAAACAGCTTTCGAGCTTCCCCTTGATAATCCACATAGACCACGTCGCGTCCGGTCAGCTCGTCATAGTTTTGCCATATATCATATTGGCTGCCGCGACTGGCATACGAAGCGCAGTAAACATCCACTTCCGGTCCCAGGTAAAAATCGAGTTCACTGGCCACCTGGTAGCGACGCGCCATAACCGCCGCGCCCGTGCCGTAATTTTTCAAATGTCCTTTCACTTCGTCCGCCAGTTCCTCCCATCCGTGGGCCTGTGCGCTCATATCGATGCCAGCTGGCAAAGGAATAAAAGGACGAATGGCATGGGCATGAATGCAGAGGGTCGCCGCCGCCGCAAAGGCGATTCCCGCTAGCGACCAGATCCGAACCCTGCGCCGATTCCAGCGATCCGCGATGTAATCGACGGCCAGCAAACTCCCCGGAATATACGCCAAGGCCGCCCAGTTCCCCTGCACTTTCGCCCGAAAAGCCTGGACGAAAAAGTAACCGATGATGCCGGCAGTCACGGATGCGAGAAATATCCGTCCATCCATCGATTCATGGCGGCGTTTTTTCCAGACATCGAAAAGAGCCAGCGCGATTAATGCAAACAGAATCGGCGTCACTAGAAGAATCTGTGAACCGAGAAAGTCGAAGGGCGAAACCATGCGCTCCAAGACGCTCATTCCGGAATCCCCGGACAGCTTCGAGACGGCGTAATAGGCCACCCAGCCATTGCGCATATTCCACAAAATCACGGGCGAGAAAAGAACGGCGGAAATGAAAGAGGCCAAATACGGTTCGGGTCGAAGCAAATGTCGACGGCTTTTGGGAGACAGAATAAAAAACACAACAAGACAAGGGACTAAAAGAATGGCTGAAAACTTGGCGTACAGAGCGGCGGTCCCCGCGATGCCCACAGCGTACCACCAGACAGGCTTGTCATTGACGACAGCCCGGGCGCTAAAAGCCAGTGCGACCATGCACGCTGCGGCCATGACCGTGTCATGCAGCATCAGCACAGCGCCGAGGCCAAGCAGAGGTTGAACTTGCGCGAGCAGGGCGCCGTGCGCAGCCTTTATCGAAGAGCCAAGACAGGTTTTACCAAGATCATATGCCGCCAAAGAGGCGATCAGCGACAATACGACGGCCATCAGGCGCACGCCGAAAACACTCTTGTGAAAAAGCCATAGAGCTAGCTTGCCCACGACCGCGACGCCCGCCGGCTGATCCCAATAACAGGCTTCAAGCTTGTCAGCCCAAAAAAAGTAGTAGGCCTCATCGGGTATCAGATTGGTTTGGCCGATTAATAAAAGGCGTAAAATTGTCAGGGCGCCAAGACCAACAGCCAGGCGCAATGCCGGGGACATGGACATGACCTATCCTTCCGACTCCTGCGACACGTCAAATTGCAGTCCGTACAGGTAGGCGTATTCTCCGCCCTGCGCCAGGAGATCGTCATGACGCCCATCTTCCACGATTTGGCCGTCTTTCAAAACGAGAATCCTGTCCGCTTTCTGGATTGTGGAGAGCCTGTGCGCAATCACGAAGGAAGTCCGACCGGTCAGCAGACGTTCGAGCGCCATCTGCACCTCCCTCTCGCTTTCGGTATCCAGGCTGCTGGTCGCCTCGTCCAGTATCAGGATAGGCGCATCCTTGTATAGAGCGCGAGCGATAGCCAGCCGCTGCCTTTGCCCGCCGGATAGTCTTACGCCCAACTCGCCGATGCTCGTCTCATAACCCTTCGGCATCTGCTGAATAAAAGTGTGCGCGTTAGCGTCTATGGCGCATTGCTCGACACGAGCGGAATCGGCGTTTTCATCACCGTAGGCAATATTTGCAAATACCGTATCGTCAAACAGAAAAACCTCCTGCGTGACAATTCCGATATGGCTGCGAAGCGAAACAAGTTTGATGTCCCGGATGTCCACGCCGTCAACAAGAATGCTCCCGTCGCGCACATCCCAAAATCGCGGCAGCAGGTTAACGAGGGTCGTTTTCCCTGAACCCGAAGATCCGACGATGGCGACCACCTGCCCGACCTGAGCCGTAAAATCCACGCCCTTCAAGACAGGCTCGGCGCTTTTGTCATCATAAGAAAAAACAACATTGTCGAAGCGAATCTCTTTTTCAACGCCTCGCATTTCAACGCCGCCAGGGCGATCACAGATTTTATTTTCCGTCTTCAACACCTCGAAGACGCGAACCGACGCAGCCAGGGCCGCGTTGAAGTTCATGTACATCTTGCTGATCTTCTTTAGAGGCTCATACATCATTCCCAGGGAAGCAAGGAATGCGAAGAATGCACCGGTTGTGATGGTTCCGCGAATCACCATCATGCCGCCAATCAAAACGACGAAAGCTCCGGCCACGGACCCTATCGCCTCGATAACCGGGCTTGAGAGTTCATCGAAAACTACCGTTTTCATGTTGGCTTCGAAAACCTGCTGGTTTTCCTGGCGAAAGCGCTTGATCTCATATTCCTCCATACCAAAGGCCTTGATCACGCGCACGCCGCTGAAAGTTTCCTTGAGGATGGTGTTAAGCTCGCCCATTCGCTCTTGCCCGCGCTTGACCCATTTGCGCAAGCGTTTACCGAAGTGCGCGATGGGGAATGCCGTCAGCGGAAAGATCACAAAAACAACAATGGCCGCCTGCCAGAACTCGTAGAAGGCCACAACGGCCAGCATGACCATTGTGATGGGTTCCCGAAACAAGGAAACTAAACTCGGCACGGCCCGTTGCATCATGTTCACGTCATTGGTGATGCGGCTCATCATCACGCCAACGTGAGTTTCGGTGAAATACGATGCGTCGAGGTATTGGTAATGGCTATAAAGCTGTCCGCGCATCCGTCGGATGACCCGCTCGCCGACAGAACGGAGAATGTAGTTTTGTAAAAAGCGGAAAAAACCCTTGATGAAAAATATGGCGACAATCGCAACAGCGATCACTTTAAGAAAGTCTGTCTTCAGATCCACGAATATATTATTCATGACCGGATCGAGCAGATATGCTGTCAGCGCCGTCATGGCGGATACGACCAGGGCGCACAAAATGGCCAGGGCCATCCAGAATTTGTATCTCTTGAAATAAGCGATGAGACGGAAAAAAGTGTCGACGGACTCTTCGTTCGACAAGTAATACTTATCCCAAGCTTTTCTTATCATTTGGTCCTTTTCACAACGAGATCGAGGATTTCCCGCGCAACCAAAGCGCTTGTATCTCCACCCAGGAGGCTCTGTTTCACGCGGTCACAAGCATTTTGAAGTTTTGCATACTCCCCTGCATCCCGCAAGATGGAAAGAACCTTTTGCGCAGCGGGTAAAGCCTTCGCTTCTTGCTGTATCAACTCCGGAAAAACCGGCGATGGGCCGCCCAAAATGATGTTGGGCAAAGCGACTCGATCTATCTTCACCAGGCGTCGGCCCAAAAATATGTTCAACCAATGGCCGCGATAGACGATCACCATGGGAAGACCAGCCAACGCCACCTCCAGCGTCGCCGTGCCTGAACAAATCACTCCGAAATCAGCGCAGGCGAAAAGATCGATGTTGTCGCCGCGTGTAAATACTGGCTCAATGCCGGCGTTAGCCGCTACGGTTGCAAGGTAGTCTTCATCGGCTTTAGGCGCCAGCGGCACGGCGATTTGCCAATCCGAAAACTCGTCAAGAATTAAGCGGCCCGCCTCAAACATTTCCCGAGCATTGTACTTGAGTTCGTTTGAGCGCGACCCTGGCGCAAGGACGAGAATTTTCCGATCAGTATCAAGGCCAAAATGCCGCCTGGCCTCTTCAGGGGAATCGAATCTCCTCTGAAATCCTTCCAAAATCGGATGCCCATGAAAAGCCACGGGAACGCCGACTTTTTCGTAGAAGGGTTTTTCAAAAGGAAAAGCCACAATCATCTTGCTGACCTTGTCAGCCATTTTGTTGATGCGACCGCTGCGCCAGGCCCAGAACTGCGGACTGATATAGTAGAGGACGGGGATTGAGCGATGGCGAGCCTGCGCGGCCAGCATGAGGTTGAAGTCGGGGAGATCGACGCACACCAACGCGTCGGGTTTTTCTTTTTTCAGCGAGCGCATAAGCCGCCAATAGATTTTAACAATCGTCGCCAGGGATGTCAGCACTGCGGTAAATCCAACGATGGACAGATCATGCGCATCGGCGCGCAGTCTCAAACCGGCCTTTTTCAATTGGCTCCCGCCGACGCCCCAGGCTTCGATATCAGAATCAAGCTTTTTCAACTCCGTCAGCACGCGCGATCCATAAATGTCCGCGCTGGCCTCTCCCACGACCATCATGATATTTTTCCGGGTCTCAGGTCGCTTCGAATATTTTTTGCGATCAGGAAAACTGCGTAGGCCGTGGAACATCTCAAAAAAGCGCAAAAATCCCCATGATACCCCCGAGCCAACAAAAGCCCCGGCCAAAACATCCAGAGGAAAGTGGATCCCGCACGCAATTCTCGACACGCCGAGGAAAGAAGCAAAAACCAGAAGCAGCCATGCCATTCGACTGCGTGAAATGTAGATAAGCCCGACTGCAAAGGCGAAAGCCGCCGCCGTGTGTCCGGAGGGAAAGGAGCGTTTCCGATAGGGCTTCCCGATGACTTTTATTGTTTTCGTCATGTAGGGCGCCGCCGGATCATCGCAGAGGTAATACCGTACGTTCAGGCCGCCGAGAAGCCGCCTTTCCTGTATGGGATCGTCTTCGACATTGAAATGCGTGTCCGCCAGCGGACGCGGCCTTTGAACGAATTCCTTGATTCCACCATTCACGGTTCCGGCCAGAGCCATCGCCAGTCCGACGAGAATGAAGTTTTTGGGAAACCTGCTCCGGTCGAAAACCAAGAGACCGACGAATAGCAGAATCGTGAGGACCAGTCCCAGCCCAAGGTCTGTTCCATAACCGAAAAGAAAGTCCCAGGCCGCCCAATCAATCTGGTTAATCGCGCAGAAAAGCACCCGATCAAATTGAAACAGCAACTGCAGCGGGCCGTCCGTCATATTACCAGGTCAGTTTCCATTCGCCGCGAAGCGAGGCGGCGTCATGCGCGTCTTTGCGAAAATAATCGCCAAGAATAAAAAGATGACCGCCGTGAAGCGAGAAAGTAATGTTGTTGGAAAATAGATAGTCTATACGCAAATCGTTTTCAATGCCGATGACATCCGAATCGGTTTCTGGATTTTTTTCAGATGCCTTGATGTAACCTACGCTAAGATAATAGTGATGGAAGTCATGAAAATTCGAGTCCCAAGCCAGGTTGACGAAGGTCGTATTCTCGATGCCGCCGGAACCGAGATTGTCTTCCAACCTTCCCGGCACGCCCGCGCCCGGTGAAAGATACTCATAGACGTTGAAAAAACCACGCTTAATCGGTTCATCCATGGTTTCATCGCGAATGCCGAAATCGTTGTGCGGTGCGAAATAGCCCTCGTAGTCAACGGTTTCGGGATCATCCCCGGACCCGTACCCAGCCGTCAGCGCAATGGTTTCCGTCCCTAAGAATCTATAGTCGAACTTGGCGAAGCCCGCGAAACCTTTGAAATTGATAGCTTCAACATCGTCGAACACGTCATCGCTGGCGTGAATTTCTCCCCCTTGTTGATCATATTCCAGATTGACGGTGAAGTTCTCGGTCAGATCACCGACGTAGTTAAAGCCAAGGTTCCAATGATCGTTGGTCTGTTCGTGGTATTTTTCGTGCGTGTACTCCGGTAAGAGCCACAAAGGGCTGGTGTCGATCACGAAACTCGGGTACTGCGGTATCTCGTATAAGGTGAACCAACTGAACAAAGACAATGTATGGGCTTTTGCGGGTTTGATATCGAGCCAAGCCTGAAAATTATCCTCATCGTCGTTGTATTTCATTTCCATCTCGTAGTTCTCGCCCTCGTAGTAGCGATAACCGCCAAAACCGACCTCGAAGTAGGGATGCCTGAAGTACAGTCGCGCTCCGTCGGCCTCTGACCCCTGGATGATTCGGTTTCCCACGACGTAGGGCATTCGTCCGAAATCCATAAACAGCGGGATCGGCGCCAGTGAATAGCGAGCCCAAAGCTCCCTTATCCAAAGTGTGGCGTGGTCGAATTTCTCATTACCGCTTCCACCGAAAGCCGGGGCTTGCGAACCCCAGGCCCAATCGCCCAATTGCAGCATCGCGACGATATCCACCGTGTCCCCGAGGTTGAAAATCATCGACAAAAGGACTCGTGAATCCCACCATCCATAATCATTGGAAAACGTGGTCTTGGGATCATAAGCATAAATCTGTTCACCCGCCTTGTTCAGGTAGCTGTTGAGGGTATTGGCCTCGCATAGCGCCCTGGTGCGAAACTCGCCATGCATTGAAACGGACCAGCCGTTGGAAAGAAGCAGGTAGTCTCTGCCTGAATCCCAGTCCATGTTTTTCAAGTGAATCTTTGCGTATTCGGAATTTTCCTTTAAGGCTTCCAGATCTTTTTCCAAAGCCTCAATTCTTGTTTTGAGCGCATCGACTTGTTCATCATCTTTGGAGTTATCCGATTCATCGTCGCCGGCCAGCGCGGGCGCGAACACCAGCAGTATAGACGCCGCAAAAACGACCCATGCGACAAAATTGGATTTCATGGTCTCACCTCATGAATATTTGATACCGACAATGGCGATCCCCAGATCTTCCGCCAGTTGAATGGTCTTCTCTTTATCAATCCAAATAGTGCTCTGCGCTTGCGCCGCGAGCGTTTTTGCGCCCGCTTCAGACAAAACCCGGATTGTCTCAGCGCCGATGGTCGGAACATCGAAGCGGAGATCCTGATTCGGCCTGGCAACCTTGACCACCGTCAACTGGCCGGCGACGAGCGTCCCTGCGCGCTGGACGGTTGCATCCGTGTGTTCAAAGGCTTCCACGGCAATCACCGCGCCTTCACGCACCACAACTGTCTGACCAATGTCATGAGCCGCCAAAGAGCGTGCAACTTCAAGTCCCTTTTCAATATCTTTCGCTGCCATGTCGCTGACTACGCCGCAAAGAACACCCTCCGGCAGAAGATGATCATCCATAAATTCCGTCTGCTGGCGAACGTGGAATCCCAGACTTTCAAGTTCTTCAATGACAACCTGCGCGATCTGAATATCGCCCCGACCAGCCAGCCGGGACAACATGCCCAGAGCCGTTTCATCAAAATCATGACTCGCAAAGTTCAGCGTCTTTTCGACTTTCCCAATGATAATAACATCCGTGACGCCTTCCGATTTGAAATAATCGCGCATCTCCCCGGCTTTCGCCAAAGAGATTTCGCGCACCATATCCGCCGCCGATGCCGGAAACTTGGCACCGGTTTCCGCCATCACGGATACGACGACTCGCCAGCCGCAATCCCCGGCGTTTTGCGCCGCGATGACGGGGCTTTTACCGCCGCCGGCAATGATGCCCAGGCATTTCATTCTGAAACCTCGTTAAGGTGGTCAGCGCAATTTCTATTTATGACAATCAAGAAACAACATTCTGTTCTCGAAGATGATCCAGCACTTCGATGGCGACCCGCAAACTGCGCAAGTCCGCTTTGACTGTCGTCATTCGCGTGGCCAGTCCCGCGCAGCAGTCGAGAAAATGCTGAAGCTCCAGGCGAAGCGGGTTTTCCTTGTGAACGAATATTCTCTCGATCAGGCTTTCCTGTTTATAGCGCAGTTGGTCAGACGAAAAACGATAACTGCTGCTGGCTTGGCGATGTATCTCGATGGACTGATCCGTATAGTCCAGTAGCACGTAAGCATCTTTTTGATGGACGACAAGAGTGCGGCTTTTCTGTTCGGTGACGCGGCTGGCCAACAAACTGGCGACGCACCCTCCTTCAAACTGCATTTGCAAACTGACAAAATCCTCCATGTCGCTTTTGATGGAGTTGCCCATTGCGCTGAGTTTAGTAATCTTGCGACCGATAAGATTCTGCACGATGTCGATGTCGTGAATGAGCAAGTCCAGCACGACCCCGGCGTCAGTGATGCGCCCCGTAAAAGGTCCAAGCCTTCGCGTTTCGATCAGATGCGGCTCCTCGACGATGTTCTTGATTTCCAGTACCGCCGCGTTGAAGCGTTCGACGTGTCCGATATGAAGTTGACAGCCTTTTTTCTCCGCCAGTTCAAAAAGCTCACTGGCCTCTTCCAAACTCGGAGTAATGGGTTTTTCCACCAGGACATGAATGCCCGCTTCGAGAAATTCCTTGGCGACCTGAAAGTGCAAATGCGTCGGAACGGCGATGGAAACGGCGTCCACTTTCCCGATTAGATCTCGGTAATCCGTACAAATCGGCAACTCAAAGGCCTGGAATTGCTCTTTGATGCGCTCGGCGTCGGTATCGCAAGCCGCGACAAATTCCACATTGGGAATCTCAGCGTAGGCGCCGATGTGGTATCGACCCATATGACCGGCGCCGACGACGGCGACTTTATAGTGCGGAAGTTTTGATCGACTCTGCAGCATATTCGTGCCCCTGTTAAATTCAATTTGAAGTCAAAAATAAAACTACGAAACCGGCCCATCGCTCCTAAAGTGCAATGCCCCGGTCGGATTCCTTGATAAACCGCAGGATATGCTCAACCTCAGTGAGCATGGGAAGCTCATTTTGAATCTTCTCACAGGCCTCCGACACGCCAAGGGATGAACGAAATAGAATTTTGAAAACCTTTCTGATCGCCATTCTGGCCTCTTCGGAAACTCCGTTGCGCTTCATGCCGACCACGTTCGCAGAAGCGGCGCCTGCGGGCATCCCCTGATAGATCATGAAAGGCACGGCGTCTTTGCCGATCTTTCCCCCGCCGCCAATCATCGCCAAAGAGCCGATTCGGGTAAATTGGTGAATGCCGGCGTAGGCACCCAACCATGCTCTATCTTCCAATTGCACAAAACCGGCGAGACCGGCGTAGTTCGTGACCACGCAATGATTTCCGATCTTGCAATCATGACCGACATGGGAATAACCCATGAAGTAGTTGTTATTTCCAATCTCGGTTGCGCCTTCGGCCGTGTAGGCTCTGTGCATGGTGACGAACTCTCCGATGAAGTTTCCGTCGCCGATGCGCAGGTAGGTCGGCTCCCCCTTCCAGCCCTGGTGCTGGGGATCGCCTCCGAGGACCGCGTATTCCTTGAGCACGCAGTCGGCGCCGAGTGTAGTATTCGATTTCACGACGGCGCCCGCGCCGATCCGGCATCGGTCGCCGATAACGGCGGCGTCTTCGATAACGGCATTCGGTCCGATCGTCACGCCGTTGCCAATGATCGCTTTAGCGGAAACAATGGCCGTAGAGTGCGCCGAAACCTCAGTCATCGCCGCGCTCCGTTTTCTTTTGATCGGATTCAATTTTGGCAAGTCGCTTTTCAAGAAGGCCGACTTGCTTCGTCGTCCGTGAAAGATTTTTCGTGGCCGCCAACGTACGCTTCCATTCCAAATGATTGACCGCCGGAAAACCACCGACCCTGCTGCCGGCCGGCAAGTCGGAAATCACGCCGGACATTGCGCCGATCATGCTGCCGGCGCCGACGGAAGTATTGTCCAAAACTCCGGATCCGCCGCCGATAACGCAGTTGTCGCCCAAACGAGCGGATCCAGCCAGGCCGACCTTGGAAACGAGAATGCAGTTTTTTCCCACGTGACAGTTGTGGGCGATTTGAACGAGATTGTCGATTTTCGTTCCATCGCCGATTGTTGTTCGACCGACGGTGGCCCTGTCCACGCACGAGTTGGCGCCGATTTCAACATCGTTTCCGATTTCCACAATGCCCAGTTGAGGTATTTTTTCGTGCCGCTCCCCGACCGGAAAATAGCCGAATCCGTCAGTGCCAATGGAGGCGCCCGCGTGGATGATGACACGGTCGCCGAGTACGCATCTCCTCCCGATGACGACATGGGAATGAAGGACGCACTTTTCTCCGATGACCACGTTGTCCATGACAACGCACCCCGGCATCAAAATGCTTCGAGCGCCAATCATGGAGCCTGCGCCAACGAAGGCCCCCGGCAATATGGAAGCCGTAGGATCCACCGTCGCCAAAGGATCAACGAAGGCTTTTGCATGGATGCTTTGTTCGGGCAAAACTTCCGGGGCAAAAAAGGCAGCGATCTGAATCGCCGCAATCCTCGGGTCCCCGACAATAATTTGCGGGATAATCAAATCGGACGCTTGGGCACCAACCAGAACAGCGGTCGCCGGGCCATTGCGAACCATTTCAATATACCGCCCGGACACGGCGAATGTGATTTCACCAGCCCTGACATCATCCGCGGACGCGACTTGCCTGATGTCGGCGGAGTCGTCGCCGACGACTTTCCCCCCAACCAACGCGGCAAGTTGCTTAACAGTCGCCATCATCCCACCCTAACCTTTTGTGATCCATCAACCCGATTCGTTCAGACGCTTAACGATTAAATCCGTCAGATCAACACTGGAATCACCGTAAATCACCAGGGAACTGCTTATGATGGCGTCCTCGACCTTGAGGATAACGATTTTATATCCCTGCTGCTTGGCGACCACCTTGGCGACCGCTTCAAGGTCGCCGATAAAAGATCGGATCAGCTTAACCCGATTCTGCTCGAAAGATTGCTGGTACTCCCCGGCACTTTGCTGATATTGCATCATGCCTTTTTGAAACTCCTGAACCTTGGCTTTGAAGGCTTCTTCGGCAAGAACATCCTTTTGCGTCTCCAGTTCCTCCTGGAGTTTGCGCAGGGGCAATTCCTTCTTGCGCATTTCAAGCTCCATGTCATCTTTCATCGCCGCCAGTTTCTTCTGCGTCTCCTTGCCCTTGGCTGTCAGTTGCAGGGCTCTGTCGAGGTCAACAAAAGCCACTTCCCCGGCAAAGCACACTGTCGCCGAGATGAGAAGCAATGCCGCAGCCATGAAGACTGTAATAATCCTGTACATGATCTCTCCTTATGCTTTTGACCATATCTTTAGAATCTAACTCCGAATTTGGACGGTTTTCGCTAGAAAAATGTGCCGATGCCAAATTCGAAGACCTGATCGCGTTCACCCTCTCTGGGCTGCAACGGATAACCCCACTCGAAGCGCAATGGACCGATCGGGCTGATCCAACGCACGCCGAATCCCCAACTTTGGCGCAACCCATCAATAGCGAACCACTCATCTTCGAGCAAGGTGTTTCCAATATCGTAAAAAATCACACCCTTGATTTTCAGATCTTTGACAATTGGAATCAGCAATTCAATATTGCCTTGAAGCATCTTGTCGCCGCCGATGCGCGAAACAACTTCGGTCAGCGTCGAAGCCGGGTCGTCTGGATTTGTGGGAATCATCGACGATTCCGTCGGGCTCAAATCATAAATAGGGAATCCGCGAACCGAGTTGAGACCGCCCAGGAAAAAGCGCTCCGTGATGTGGAGACGATTGCCGTCCAAAGGATAACCAAATCCTCCTTCGGCATTGAACATCAGAGCCAAACCCTTGTAAATCGGCTGATATTTTCTCGCCTGGCCTAATAATTTCAAGAAATTCAGATCGCCGCCGAAATATTCACCGGCCCATTCGGTCGTCATGGAAACACGCGAACCGTCCGTCGGATCGAAAGGATGATTCACCGTATCCCTGCTCAGCGTGTACTTCGTACTTGTGGTCACCGTTTGGCCTGCCTGGCGCGTCAGGAAACTCGCTGCCTGCCGTTCGACGTTTTTAATATCCACCGAACTGTAATTGTAAGCGAAGTGCGTTTCCCAATCCCAGTATAGCGGTCGGCCCAAACCCGTCTGGATTGACTTGGTGAATCGATCAAACTGGTAGTACGAACGCTCGGAGTTCATCAGCGACAAGGTGCCGATCCAGTTAGTGTCGATCAAATGCGGCTCACGGATGCGCAATTGGTAATTTTTCTTAATCTTGCTGAAGTCAGCATTGAAAGCAACCTTAACGCCGTAGCCCAGCATGTTGTTGTGGCTGACCTGCGCCTGGCCCACGAAGTTTTCCAGCGAAGAGAAACCCACTCCGACCATGAACTGCCCCTGCTGCCGCTCCTTGACGCGAATGGTCAACCGGACGGCGTCGTCACGGCTGCCCTGCTCTGTAGAAATGGCCACCTCGTCGAAATATCCGAGGCGCATCAGGCGTTGCTTGCTCTTTCGGATGCCGGGACCCGAATACAAATCTCCTTCGATGATGGACAGTTCGCGCCGAATGACTTTGTCTCGCGTATTTTCATTTCCCGCAAAAACGATTTCCTCGAAATAGGCCAGTTTCCCCTTTTGCACTTTGAAAATGAGATCGATAACGCGGCGGGTTTGATCCGTCGGTGTGGCGGTGGTGACTTCGGCAAAGGCGAATCCGATATCCGTATATTTTGAACGCAGGGCGTAGATGCTCTTCTCAATGGCGGAGCGCTTGAACAAATCGCCCTTCTTCGCCTCAATGAGTTGCATCAGGGAATCCTTCGAAAAAAGAAGGTCTCCCTGGATGTCCACGTTCCCGACGTAATACTGCTGGCCTTCTTCAATGTCGACGGATATGAACATGGAGCGACGGTCGGCTGAGAGGTTGATTGTCGGTTCGCCCACCTTGATCTCGATATAGCCATTGTCGAGATAGAAGGCGCGCAACATTTGAATATCGTTCAAAAACAATTCGGGACGATAGATGCCCGAGGAGGACATAAAAGACCAGATGTCGCCTTCTTTGGTCATGACGACCTTTTTTAGCCGTTCGTCGGTAAAGGCCCTGTTGCCCATGAAATTGATGCGTTTGATATAGACTTTTTTGTACTCGTTGATTTCGATGAACACCTTCACACGGTTCTGCGGCAGATCTTCCAGGCGATAATTGATATCCACCATGAAGTAGCCTTCGTTTTCATAGAGCTTGGTGATCTTGAAGATGCTCTCTTTTATCTTGGAATCGGACAGGATCGTGTTCGGTTTAAGATCCGTGGCCTCCTTGATTTTGTCATCGCTGATCTCGGAGTTGCCGACAAATTCATATTCCTTGACCGCAGGTTTTTCTTCGACGATTAAAGTGAGTTCAATGCCGCCGAAAACCTCCTTGGAGTCGATTTGCACATCGTAGAAAAAGCCCATATCGAAGATCGCCCGAAGATCTGAGTCAAGCATGGTGGGGCTGTATTCGTCTCCGACGGAAGTGGAAATTTTGTTCAGGATGGCGTCCGGCTCGATCCTTCTGGTCCCCTCCACGTTGATTTTTACAACTTTGGCCGCGTACGCCGCTTCCACTCCCAGCGAAAAGCAAAGGAGACAGGCGAAAAGTGTTGCTATGATCCTGGATCGCTTCACTTGATTATTTGCGCCTTTCCATCAGAAAGCCTGACAACTCTTTTCATTTTTTCGGCCAGGCTCTCATTGTGCGTCACGACAATAAAGGTCGTATTCAGTTGTGCGTTGAGGCGGATGAACTCATCGTGCATTTCCAAAGCCGTGCGCTTGTCCAGATTTCCGGTCGGCTCATCGGCCAACACAACCTTTGGACGCATGACCAGGGCGCGGGCGACGGCTGCGCGCTGCTGCTCTCCACCCGATATCTCACCGGCCTGGTGGTCGGCTCGGCTTTCAATCCCCATAATCCCAAGGGCTTCAATCGCTTTTCCCCTCGCAACGGTTTTCGACTCGCCGCAAATAACCGACGGCATCATGACATTCTCAACGACGCTGAACTCGGGAATCAGGTGATGGGACTGAAAGACAAACCCGATCTCGCGATTGCGAAAATGCGAAAGCTGCGCATCCGTTTTATTTTCAAATATGTCTTTTCCTTCGTACAAAACCGCACCCGCCGTGGGTTTTTCCAATAAACCCAACGTATAAAGAATGGTTGTCTTGCCAACGCCGGATACGCCCACAATGGCCATCATGTCGCCACGCATAACGGTGAGATCCAAGCCTTTGAGAACCTCAACCGGCAGCGCGGCATCAAAATAAGTCTTACCGAGACCACGGCATTCAATCAATGGCATCTCACTCATATCGTAATACTTTCACCGGATCGATTTTCGATGCAATGACAGCCGGGATATAAGTCGCCAGCAGCGCCATACCCAACGCCGCCCCGGTTATCAAAGCGAAATTCTGCCATTCCAGCTTCATGGGAAGCGTATCAATGAGATACACCGAAGGATCGATGCTCACAAGCTTCAAGTGAATCTGCGCCAGGCATAGCCCTGACCCCAACACCAATCCAATGGTCGAACCCACGCAGCCGATAAAAATCCCCTCCACCATGAAAATTCGACGGATCGCTTGGCCGCTGGCGCCCATGCTCCTGAGGATAGCGATGCTTTTCTTTTTATCCATAAC
Organism: uncultured bacterium; assembly: GCA_964591275.1. GTDB lineage: Bacteria > Lernaellota > Lernaellaia > JACKCT01 > JACKCT01. The sequence goes on from CAZQAE010000005.1 coordinate 59,803, forward strand.
CATAAGATACAGGGTGGAAAAAATATTCAGCGAGGCCACGAAGATGATGATGCACAAAATCAGAAACATGACCAGTTTTTCCAGCTTGATGGCGGCAAATAAGGGACCGTGCATTTTCGTCCAATCGCTGACCTTGTAAGGCCAACCAAGGTCCAGGGACATTTGGGCCGACGCCTCAGGCGCCGTCATCAGGTCGTGCATGGTCACTTCAATGCCTGTAACGCTGTCGCCCACGCCCAGGAAGCTCTGCGCCTCTTTTTTCGGAATAAAAGCGAATTTCGCGTCAAATTCAGTCAGGTTCATCTTAAATATTCCTGATACGAAAAAGCGCCTCATCTTCGGCGCATAACCCATCGGCGTCACTTCGCCGAAAGGCGTCACCACATTGACGACGTCCCCTATATAAACGTGCAGGATTTCAAAAGCCAACTCGGAACCCAGAATGATGCCGGGCAGTTGCTCTTCCAGGTCCGTCTCGTCGATAGTCGTCTTGTGCATCTGGCCCAGGCTGTCGAGGGAGCCTTCGACCATGTTGTCATCCAGAGTTGATACACGCCCGAAGCTGCCGGGTTCAACGCCACGCAGCACCACGCCGCCAACGTCCTTGCCGAAGGTGACCATCACTTCCGTGTAAAGAAAAGGCGCCGCGGCCTTGACGCCTTCGTAGGATTCTATCTTTTCAACAAGTTCCTCATATTTATCGATCTGCGAGGTGAAAGACAGGATGATGATGTGGGAGTACGCTTCCATGGTCTTTTCCTGCAAAAAATCCTGGAAACCCGTGATGACGCTGATGACGACAATGAGCGTCGCCACACCGACAGCGACGCCGACAGTGGAAATCAGCGTGATGATCGAAAGCAGAATTTGTTTGCGCCTGGGACGCAAAAAGCGCATTCCGACAAAGCGCTCGAAAACTCCCACGTTCAGTAGTCTCCTATGTTTCCTGGCGCAAGTGGGGAAAAAGGATGACGTCGCGGATTGAAGCCTGATCCATAAGAAGCATGACCAGTCGGTCGATTCCTATCCCGCAACCCGCCGCCGGCGGCATCCCGTATTCGAGTGCGCGAATATAGTCGGCGTCGAAAGGTTGCGCTTCGTGATCTCCGGCCGCTTTGGCCTCCATCTGTTTTTCGAAACGTTCTCGCTGGTCATCCGGATCGTTCAGCTCGGAAAAAGCGTTGGCAATCTCACGACCGCATACGATGAGTTCCCAGCGGTCCGTCACTTCTTCGTCTTCTTCTTTCTTTCTTGCCAGCGGCGAATTCTCCGTCGGATGATGATAAATATAGGTCGGTTGGATCAGTTGTTTTTCCGTCGTTTCTTCATAGATTTCCGTCAGTAACTTACCCCAACCCCAAATCGGCTCAGTTTTAATGGCCAGTTCTTTTGCGAACGCCTGCAATGTCGGGACATCCCGCAATTGCTCCGCTTTCAATCCCGGATTGAATTTCAGGACAGCCTCTTCCATCGTCATGCGTGCAAAAGGTTTTTCATAATCAATTACGGCATCGCCATAAGGGATAGACAACTTTCCATGAAGTGTTTTCGCCAGATCCCTAATCAACTTTTCCACCATTACCATGTGGTCGGTGTATGTCGCGTAGGCTTGGTAGAACTCAAGCATCGTGAACTCAGGATTATGGCGAACGCTCATGCCTTCGTTTCTGAAACTCCTGTTGATCTCGAACACACGGTCGAAGCCGCCGACCAGAAGGCGCTTTAAGTATAACTCGGGCGCAACGCGCAGAAAAAGAGGCATTTCCAACGTGTTGTGATAGGTTTCGAAGGGCCTGGCCAGCGCACCGCCTGGGATAGGATGCATCATGGGAGTTTCCACTTCGGTAAAATCCCGTTCCATGAAGAACTGCCTGATGCGCCGAATGATGGCGCTGCGAGAAATGAAAACGTTTTTGACATCAGGGTTCATTATCAGATCGACATATCGCTGCCGGTATCGTGTCTCGACATCCGTCAGACCATGCCATTTTTCCGGCAAGGGCCGCAGGCTCTTTGTCAACAGACGTGCTTCACGTATGTGGATCGAAAGCTCACCAGTCCGGGTTTTGACAACTTTTCCGGTCACGCCGACGATATCGCCGATATCCCATTTTTTCTTAATTTCTTTGAGAAGCTCGGGACCGATGATTTTCTTGCTCGCCACGAGCTGGATGCGCATTGTGGCATCACGCAGATCGGCAAACACCATGTTGCCGAAATCGCGCAACGCAGTCATCCGCCCGGCCAGGCTGAAAGTCTCGTCGATTTCCAGCAATTCTTCGGCGCTTTTATCGGCGAATCTTTCATGGATTTCGCTGGCCTTGATCGTCGGGACGAAATCGTTGGCATAAGGATTTCCCCCTTGATCCTTGATCTTTTTGACCTTTTCCCGCCTTTGCTCAATGAGCTTGTTGGTATCATTATCCAAAGTATCACCGCTTTGTTCAAAGACAATAATGGCCGGCGCAAAACTCTCCAGGCGCCAGCCTTGAAAAATCAGCCTTTTTTACGTCTTATTGATCTTGTTCGTCAAGGTTGGAATCGGAAATTTCCGGCAACTCACCGGAGGGCGTGTCGGAAGCATCCGGTTCTTCCGGCGACTTGCCGGAAGGCGCCTCGGACGAATCCGGCGCATTTGCCGCATCGTCGTCAGGCGTATCGAACGGTTCCGGGTCTCCAACCTGCGTCCCGAATAAAGTATCGGACGGTTCCGAAGGCTTTCCAAACAATCCCATCGCCGTTGGAGGATTTTCCAATGGCACGTCGGAATCCGGTGATTGCACCGGGCCATGACCGCCCTCTTCATCCCAGACAACCACCCGATTGCGCCCTTCTTCTTTGGCGGCATACAGAGCCATATCCGCTGCGTTCATCAATTCCGTTGCCTCCTCGCCATGCTGGGGAAAGGTGGAGACGCCCAATGAAATCGTGATCGGTCGACCCATTTCGGCAACCTTATTTTTTTCCAATTCACTCCTGAGTCTCTCGGCCACGAGCTTGGCTTCTTTCACCCCTGTTTCCGGCAACAGGATGATAAATTCTTCGCCGCCATATCGGCAGGGGACATCAGGCCCCCGAAGCGCCGCCTCCATTTTCCTGGCAAGGAAGATCAGGGCCTTGTCGCCGATGGCGTGCCCGAAAGTATCGTTAACGTCCTTAAAGTGGTCAATATCGATCATGATTAAGGAAAAAGTCAGTTTGTATCGGTTAGCCCGTCGTATCTCCTCCTGCAAGCGATGCGTGAAAAATCGCCTGATATACAATCCGGTCAGTTCATCCTTGATGGCGAGGTTGTATAGCTTGGCACGGTGGATCGCCGCAGCGGCCTGGCTGCCCATGGCTAATATCAGTTTCTGGTCTTCTTCAGAAAAACCCTCGCTGCCTTCCTTGTTGGTAATATTGATAACGCCTATGGATTCGTCGTTGGCCACCAGAGGAATGCAGAGAATGGAGTCAACGTTCGATCCCTTTTTATCATGAAAATTATCCGCGTCTTTCACATTGTTGACAATCAAGGGAGATTGATTTTTAAAAACCGTCCCCGCAACACCTTCTCCAATGGCAAAGGTTTTACATTCGATCTCGCCGCTGTTGATTTGTTCTTCCACTAACTTGTCGGGAAGACCCTGTACGACGCTGACCTTGATTCGATACAGGTTTTCGTCAAACAGCATCAACGAGCCTTTTTGAGCCGAAGTCGTCTTACAGGCTTCGTTGAGAATGAACTTCAACAGTTCTTTCAACTCGGAAATGTGGTTCATCATCCGGCCCACATCGTACAACATGCGAAGGTTGACCAAGGTCTTGTCCAAGGCGACCTTGTCTTGCCTGTTGATCTCATTGAGCATGGCGGTATGAATCGAAGGCGCCGCCTGCGCGGCAAATCGCGGAACATACGAGTTTTCAAGACACTTTTTTACATCCGACACAGACAAGGCCGTAAAACCTATCGGAGTCCCACTGATCGCCAGGGGAACGAAAATCTCGAGTTCACTCAGGTCCAACTCGAAATCCTCAAATGTTTTTTCAAAGCGAACTGATCCATCCGGCGCCTGCGAAGTAAAGACTTCTCCTTGGCAAACCAGTTCCCAAAACAGCCCGTTCTTTCGCGGAAACTCCAATCCCTCCACATACTTTTTCGGCAGATTCGTCGCTTCCGAAAGGCGAAAGACATCGTCCCTGGGCCAAAATAAAAAGGAGGCGGAAGACTCGGATTCCAAGTGTTCTCGCAATAGGGTGTTGAAAATGACAACTTTTTCTTCCGGCCTGAGGACGCGATCAAGCGCTTTGACGCTGGAGATGATCTCACGGGCATCAAAAAGTTCGGTTTCCAGTTTTTTGATCGTTTCTACAAGAGCCTGAATTTCCACCGAAACGGCCTGCTGAGTCGAAGCCGCCTGCTTATCCATCAATTGTTTGTCGGTCAACGTATTATACCTTTTTTGTTGTCGAGTACTACCATCCATTTTATTTGGCAAAGCGCCTCGATCAAATGGCGCAAATCTAATTCACACGATACTTTCTGATACAATCACGAGGGTTCAATCCCAATTAGGAAGTCAGGATAGTGTAAAAACGAAAACGACTCAAGTTAAGGCCACAATAATTGAGAACGCAAGCGCAATGGAATCATTTCGCCATTTACCAAAAGATCATCAATGAGATTTTTTCATCATTTCGCTTTTCGCTTTGGCTTTGCCGGCGATTATTCCGGCAGTCCTGGCAACCATATTCACAATGCTGAAAAGCGAATCGCCGTAACGCCCCTTTTTCAGGTCGCGCAGGGCGCTGGCCGTCAAGTGCGTGTAGGTGTCTCGAATGTACTCAACTTCTGATTCACCGTTTTTAGACAGGGCGTAAGACGCGAATTTTGCGTGCTTCATGGCTTGCTGCGTCACGCTGAGCATACCGCCGCCGGGAAGGTGCTGCACGGTGGCCGATGGTTCGTAAACAAGGCGATAGCCCGCCTGTCGAATGCGCAGGCAAATATCCACATCCTCGCCGGCCGCCTGGAAGTTGGAATCGAATCCGCCGACTTGCTCAATCACTGTTTTTCTAAAGGCGCAGCATAAGCCCATGAGCATCCAGTCATCCTGGATCGGGATGTCTCCGTGGTCCTGCGGCGTAATACGGGCCCTCCAACGACCGGCCATGTTGTCGAGTCCGCCCTCAATACCCCGACCTCCCACCGCGGCGACCTCGGAATCCTTAAAGTGTTTGACAAGGTGCTTGACGCAGTCACGACCGGGTATGGCGTCGGCATCGAAAAACACGACAATCTCATTGTCGGCGTTTTCAACAATGGTATTCCTGGCTTCGGCCAGTCCCCGGTTTCGTTTATGCGTAATGAGGCGGACATACGGCGTCTTGGCTTTGGCGCCGCTTCCATCGCTGGAACCGTCATCAACGACGATGATTTCCTCAGGCGGATGTGATTGCCGCATCACTTCGTCAATAACGCGCCGGATTGTCGTCAGCGAATTGAATAAAGGGATCCCTGCGGTGATTTTCATTTTCCGAGCCATATCAATTTCGCCCACTTCATCTGTTGAAAAAAGATGAATCCCCTGGAACTTGTTTCCTCTTTACCACTCCAATTCACCGTATCAAAAACGTGAGCGACAAACAACAAAATTCACCGGTAAAACCAAAGGCGTTACAAACGGTGTTACGCCATCTTTCTAAAAAAAGCGCGGGATTCATTTGCTGGCGTCAGATATCTTTGACTTTTGGCCTGTTCTCACAAATAAACAATGAAACTCGATGGAGAGGCTTCGCAGCCGCAAAGGAAAACCGACCGCGTGAAAGGCTTAAACAAAAACACTCAACGGGTAATTTTTTCGCTTGTGGCGTTCGCCTGTGCATTAGCCACCTGGTCCGGCATCGCTGCAAAGCCGCTATATTATGATGATTGGAGCGTAGTCCTTCATACGCGGCAGCAAAACGCGCAAACCCTAAACCTTTCCCAAGTTCTGTTTCGGCATGAGGATTTCGGCGAAAGAACACCGCGCCCCGTCACATCTTTAAGCTATGTTTTCGATCTTCAATACAATCCATGCAACCTCTTGTTATGTGATGAAAGCAAGCTCGATTCAATTTGTCCGCTGTGCATGCACCTGACGAACCTCATACTGCATGGACTTGGCGTCGCGGCCCTGTTTTTACTGCTCTCCCAGTTCATCAAGATAAGCCGGGCTTTCCTGGGGGCTCTCCTGTTCGCAACGCATCCCCTTTTGGCGAACACCATCGCCTTCCCCGGTTTTCGCGAAGACATTATTTCCATGCTTCTGGGAACGCTGGCTCTTGTCGCATTTGTTCAATACTTAAGATCGGATCGTTTCCAATATTCTGTATTGTCGGGTTTATTATTCCTGGCGGCCCTTTTTTCCAAGGAAAATGTCGTTTTTCTTCCCCTTGTTTTCCTTGTCATAGCTTTCGTGGAAAAAGGGCGTGACTGGGAACTGCGCCCCATGGCGTACCTGAAAGCCCTGGCTCCAATCATCGCCGTCAGCCTGATGCATATGCTGATTTACTTTTATTATTCAAAAAGCACTGTGCCCGCCGACTATTTCGGCGACACATATTTTGAGCGCCTACTGACTATCGGTCGACCACTGGGACGAGCCGTCTGGATGCCGCTTGCTCCGGTCGGCCAAAGGCTTGTTTATGACTATTTCAGTCCATGCCACGATGCGTCCTCGTATCTTGGCCTGGCACTGTTCGCTGCGCTGGCCGCCCTTGGCATTGTGGCGGTGGTAAAAAGAAGTCCGACCTCCATTGGGTTGATCACCTTCGGCGCAACCTTTATTCCCACGTCAAATATCATCGTCCTCATTTGGCACGTTTTCGCCGAGCGTTATCTGTACTTCCCTACTGCCGGTCTGATCTTCGCCCTTTGCATCAGTCTTTCCGGATTCGTTGAAAACCGTGAATTTAGACGGCGATCCGCCATTTTCGTTGTCATCGCCATTAGCATCGTCGTCGTTTTTTGTTTCGCAACGCAAAAGCGCATCCACGTCCTTGCCGACGATCAGCGAGCCTGGACGGAATCCGTTGAACGATCCCCCGGCAATCCCCTGGCGCATAACAGCCTGGCAACGATAAAATGGAAGAACAATAATTTTGATGAGTGCGCCACGCACGCGAGGCGAGCATTGGACCTGATGCCTGAATACATCAACGCGGGCGTGAACCTATTGCGCTGCCTGCAATCTCTCGACGATGACGAAGGCGCCCTTCGCGAGATCGACAGGCGACCGGCTCTGGCGACGCATCCCGATATTGCCAATTTCAAAGCCCTGAGCCTGATCCGCCTGGAACGATACGCCGAAGCGATCCAATTCATCGAAACGGAACTTCAAAGCCGTCCGGGTGATCAGACTTCAATCCGATTCTATCTGGCGGCGTTAATCAAAAGTGGAAATTGCGTCAAGCTGGTGGAATTTCAAAACCGTTATCTTGGGAGCGATGATATGGCGGCCAGGGCATTGATCAAATCGTTTTCTCAAGACTTCAAACGCTGCCGGTCTGAATTGGGCCTTTAGCGCACCATTCAGGAAGTACCATCTGTTTTTCCAACATCGCCGCTTTGACCAGGCGTCTTAAAGTCCACAATGACCAATTGAACATTCCGGACGCCGCGAAACTCGTTCATCTCGACGGTGAACGCCACGTCCAAATAATCGCCGACATCTCTGTAACGCCCGGCCATACGCCACCCCATCGCCGTCAGCACTGCGGGGCCGACGGCCAACCTCAGTTTGAGATGCGCATCTTTTATAAGCGCCTTAAAGATAACTCGAGCTTTTTTCACGGCGAAAATCGGCTTCGGATTCCCAATGCCGAAAGGGGCGATGGAATCGATTTGCACCACGGTTTGTTCATCGAGTTCAGCCAGATCGCACCAGGCGTCCACGTCAAACACCTTTACCATCATCTCCGGAGTGATCCGTTTCCTGCCAAAGGATTCAAAGGCGACCATGAAGGATTCGATTTCGCCTGCGCGGATCGTTATGCCTGCGGCCTGCTGATGTCCGCCGAAACCCTCCAGATGTTTCGAGCATGACGCCAGAGCTTCATGAAGATCGAAACCCCTGACAGACCTTCCGCTTCCACGTCCGGTGTCGCCATCCAGGCTGATGACAACGGTCGGTCGATGAAACTCTTCCTGAATCCTTCCGGCGACAATGCCGATAACGCCCGGATTCCAATCACGACCCACCACAACCAAAGTCTTGAGCCTGTCCAGATGAGGATTGTCCGCCACCATCTTTCGGGCTGTCTGATGAACTTCGGTCTCAATCTGTTTCCGTTTTTCATTGAAGGCCTCAAGATCAGCCGCCAGGGATTTCGCTTTATCGAGATCAGTGGTCGTAAATAGCTCAACGGCTGTTTTCCCGGAAGCGATCCTGCCCGCAGCATTGACCCGAGGAGCTAAATTAAAAGCCACGTTCCCATAGTTCACAGGTCGTTTCGACATCCCGCAAACTTTTTTTAAAGCCGCAATACCCGGACGTTTTTCCTCGGAAAGTAGATCAAGGCCCGTTTTGATAAGCGGACGATTCACACCTGTCACAGGCGCGATATCCGCAATGGTCCCAATGGCAACGAGATCGAGAAGTTTTTTGATGTCCATATCGCCGCGCGAAGCCATACCGCGCTTGACGAACTCGGCGCGTAAGGCCCCAGCCAAAAAAAACGCGATTCCCACGCCCGTCAAATCTTCATCGTGAAAGCTGCACTGCGGCTGATGAGGATTGACCACTGCGTCGGCCTCCGGAAGGGAAGCGTCGATTTCGTGGTGGTCTGTTATGACCACTTTTACGCCCAATTGCCGCGCGGTCCGGCAGGCTTCATGCCCGGTGATCCCCAAGTCCACGGTGATAATCAGACGAACGCCCTCTTCCGCCAACTGCTTGACGACTTGTGGATGAAAACCGTATCCGTGGTCCGCCCTGTCCGGGATGAAATATTGAACGGGATACCCGGCGCCTTTGAAAAACTCGACAAGTGCGCTGGCGGCCGTTACTCCGTCGGCGTCAAAATCGCCATATATGCATATGGGTTCACGCGCCTGCACAGCATCGGCGATATGCCCAACGGCTTCTGGGATTCCGGCCATGCCTTCAAATGAAGGCAGTCCGGCCAGTCGGGGATTGCGAAAGGTCTCGGCCTCGGCGGGATCACAGAGGCCTCTGTTGACCAGCACTATTGCCGCTAGCCTCGACAAGCCCATGCGCTCGCAAAGAAGCCGGACTGCATTCGCATCCGGCTTTTTGAGTTCCCAGCGCATTGTCATATTTAGCTATTTCTTCCGGCCCCGCATTCGCCGGTTCAACGTGTAGTTCTCGAGGAAAAGATAAACCGGCGTTGCAACAAAAATCGAAGAGTAGGTGCCGACAAGAACGCCGATGATCATGGCGAAAGCAAAATCCTTGATGATTGCTGAACCCAAAAAGTAAATGCCCAATAAAACGATCAGAGTCGTCGTGGATGTCAGTATTGTTCTAGACAAGGTTTCGTTAAGCGAACGGTTCACTATTTCGTTTATCGGCTTGCCCCTGTGGGACATATGCCCTTCGCGAATGCGATCGAAGATAACGACCGTGTCATTGACGGAGTATCCGGCGATAGTCAGCAAAGCCGCGATGATGGAAAGGGAAATCTCCTTTTGCATGACCACGAAGATGCAACTGACGATAATCACGTCGTGGGCCAAAGCAAGAACAGCGCCGGGAGAATATCGAAAGTTGAAGCGAAAAGCGATATAGGCCAAAATTCCCAGCATCGCGAAGAGAATGGAGAAAAGACCTTTCTGGCGCAGATCTTTGCCGACCCTGGGACCGACCATATCCGTGGAAACGATCGAGACCTTGTCTTCGCCGAAACTGTTTTGCATCTGCGTCAGGATGACCTTGGCGACATCCGGCAGGTCCGTACTTTTGTCTTTACTTGGATCGGCTTCACTGATCTTTTGTATAACTCTTTGCTCGCCTTTAACCTTCACGGACATAACGTTGCGACCTTCCACAACGAAGGTCATCACCTGCGCTCCTTTGAGTCCGCCGGATTTGACCGCTTTGCGGACTTGCGCAATCGTGATATTCTTATCGAATTCCAAACGCATTTCCACGCCGCCGGCGAAGTCGATTCCGTAATTGAAACCTTTGGCGAAGATAATGGCTAAAGAAACCAGAACAACCACGGAAGATATGACGCCCATGATTTTCATGACGCCGATGAAATTTATTGAAGTTCCAGGTTTTATTATTTGCATGGTCGCGCCCTTAAATCAGATGCTGAGTTTTTTCACTTCGCGCTGACGCTGGAAGCCGTAGTCGTATATCAACCGCGTGCCGATGACAGCCGAAAAGACCGAAGAGGCCAGGCCGATCATCAAAGTCACCGCGAATCCGCGAATCGGCCCGGTGCCGAACTGATATAGCACAAGCCCCGCGATGGCCGTGGTGACGTTTGCATCGAGAATGGCCGAAAGCGCCTTGTCATAACCTGCCTCCACGGCCGCTCGCGCCGTCTTGCCAGTACGCAATTCCTCACGAATGCGCTCGTTGATGATCACGTTCGCGTCCACCGCCATGCCGATAGTCAGGATGATGCCCGCGATGCCCGGCAGCGTCAGCGTTGCGCCGAAAAGCGCCAGACCGCCCATGATCATGACAATGTTCGCCACCAGCGCCGAGGTGGCGATCACGCCCGCCCGACGGTAGTAGACGAGCATGAACATAATGACGAGCAGGCCGCCGAGAGCGAAAGAGCGATAGCCTTTGCGGATCGAATCCTCGCCCAGCGAGGGGCCAACTGTGCGCTCCTCCTCGATTTCCACTGGAACCGGCAGCGAACCGGCCCTGAGTACGATGGCCAGATCCAAAGCGTCCTCCAGGGTGAAATCCCCCGTGATCTGACCGCTGCGCGTGATGCGCGACTGAATCACCGGCGCACTCATGACCTTGTTGTCCAAAATAATGGCCAGGGGTTTGCCGATATTTTTTTGCGTGAGTAGGCCGAATCGTCTTCCCGCTTCGGAATTGAACTGAAAGCTGATGGCCGGACTCTGCATCTGGTCAACCGAACGCCGCGCATCCACAAGGTCCTTACCCGTCATATCCGGCGTTTTCTTGAGCAGATAATATCCCGGGGAAATCCTGCCCTCGCCCATCGACGGATAAACGCCGTACCCATCTGGAATTTTTCCGTCGGAGCGCGATAGCAACTGCTTTTCGGTGGCAGCAAAATTCTTGTTTACGTCCTCAACAATCTTAAACTCCAAAACAGCCGTCCTGCCGATCAGGCTCTTGGCCCGCGTCGGATCCACGACCCCCGGCAGGCGAACGACGATCTGGTCAGTACCCTGCGTATAAATCTGCGGCTCTTTTACGGCAAATTCATCGATGCGGTTTTCGATGGTCTCCTTGGCCTGAAGAAGCGCATTCTTTTTCAAATACTTTATTTCCTCGGCGTCCAGCGACAGAAGCAGGGAGTTGCCGTCACCGTGGCTGATAGAATAACGAGACCAGAATTCCTTAATATACGCCTGGGCCTGATTCATGGCCTGCGGTGATGGGAACTCCAGAAAAATGGAGGAATCATCTTTGACAAAGGCCCGAGTAGGCGAAGTACTTTTCTCCTCCAGAGCCTCCTCCAACCTGCGAACGCCGAGACCCAGCTCGTCTGTAATCGCCTTATCGGTCATAACGCGCAATATGACGTGCATGCCGCCTTTCAGATCCAGACCGAGGTTGATAGACTGCATTTTCACAGGGCCCAGTTTTATCTCCTCCTTGCCCAAAATATTGGGAAGAAGAAAAATGAGGCAGGTGAAAATAATGCCTAAAACCAAAACTGTACGAGGTGTTAAATTCTTTCTCATCAATCACGCACTCCATTTTATCGGAGACGATTCAAACCCATCCCACTTGGTGTTTTCCAGCACCGGTGGCGCGCATACTAGCCGCATTGGATTTCCTTGGCAACGCCCGAAACTAATTGCCTTTTGAAAGGGAAACGCAAGCACTAAAACGCGCGGCGAATGGGCGCCGCCCTATCACGTTTGCGGTTTCTTTTCCTCATCCGTCTTTTGGAAATGACTGACTTGGGACTTGACCATCTTGAGTTGCGCGGTCTTGGAGACCTCCAGCATGATGATCCCCTTGAAATCGTCGATGGAGGCGATGGTCCCGTAGATACCACTGCCGGTCACGATCTTGTCCCCCCGCTTCAAGTTGCCGAGGAAGCTCTGATGCTCCTTGGTCTTTTTGCTCTGCGGACGAATGAAGAACATATAAAACACAACAATCAAAAGACCGATCATCAGCATGTTGAACGCAGATCCGGCTCCGGCCGGCGCCGCCGCCGCGCCCCCGCTTTGCTGCGCGTATGCAATGTCACACAAAAACCACATGGATAACTCCTTGTTCAATGAAGGCTTTTGGGGCTCTACTTCAGCCCCTCGCCTTCCGAAAGCGCGGCATAGTATTCCAAAAAGCCTCCGGCTTCAATGGCCTTGCGAGCACCGTGAATAAGGCGCTGATAATATGCCAGATTGTGAATTGTCAGCAAACGGCTCGCCAAAATTTCCTTGGCGCTGTACAGATGGCGCAGATAAGCCCTGGAAAAATTGCGACAGGTGTAGCAGTCGCAATCAGGATCAAGAGGGATATCTTCTCGCTTATGCCGCGCATTTTTTATCACCACCCTGCCCCGGCTTGTAAAACAGTTCCCGTTGCGTGCGTTGCGCGTCGGCATCACGCAGTCAAACATATCCACGCCGATTTTTATTCCCTTGAGTATATCCTCGGGAGTTCCCACGCCCATGAGATAGTGCGGCGACTTTTCCGGCAAAAGCGGCAGCGTGTGCTCGGCCATTTCCCACATGAGAGTTTTGCTCTCGCCCACGGACAATCCGCCCACCGCGTATCCGTCGAAGCCGATATCGATAATCTGCTTTGTACTCATATCGCGCAGATCCTTTTCCATGCCGCCCTGCACGATTCCAAATAGAGCCTGGCCGTTGTCGCTTTTGACTTCCCGGCAACGGGCCGCCCAGCGCGTGGTCAGTTCCATCGACTTTTTCACGTAGTCCCGCTCAGCCGGATAAGGCGTGCACTCATCGAAGGCCATAATGATGTCTGCGCCCAAGGCCTCCTGCACCTGCACGGCGTATTCCGGGGAAAATGTGTGAGAGGAGCCGTCCAGCGGACTTTGGAATTTAACGCCGTCCTCGCTGATTTTTCGCAAAGGCGCCAGGGAAAAGACCTGAAAACCGCCCGAATCGGTGAGCATCGGCCTGTCCCAGGAAATGAATTGATGAAGCCCTCCGAAATCTCGAATCAATTCATGGCCCGGCCTCAAATAAAGATGGAAGGTGTTACCCAGGATGATCTCGTAATCCAGTCGCTGCAAATCATCCGGTCCAAGGGCCTTGACGGCGCCCTGCGTGCCGACGGGCATGAACACCGGCGTTTGCACTTCACCATGCAATGTGCGCAAAACGCCCGTCCGCGCCGCGCAGTGTGGATCTTTATTTTTTAACTCAAAAGAAAAGCCGCTCACGAATTTTCACCCAAAAGTGTTCAACTGCCTCAAGTGTGGGAATATTTAGGGAAGATGCGCAAATTTTGCAAGGGGATGAGATTTTTCAATGCCGGCTGACATTTTGTTAAAATCCCAATGAGGCGATGTTGGGGCAATCTTATGAAGATCCCCAGGCAGACACAGAGGCCTGCCCCTACGCTAGTTCGCCCTCAAATAAAATCCTGCTCGCCTTTTCCCAGGACAAATCTCAATAATTTCACCGCGCTGACAACAAGATCGCGGGGACGCAGGATCAGCTTGCCCAGGCGCCGCAGCATGTACGCCGGGCGCATATAGAATCGGCGGTAGAATTCCCGCTCCAGGTCCATATGCTTAAGATAGTTTTCCTTGTCTTTTGGATGGATGGCGAAAGGGATGAGGCTGACAAGAAGTTCGTCTTTATGTTTTTCAAAAAGCTCCGTGCCCGGCCAATATTGCAGGCGAGTGACGATGACGAAATCCGTTTTGGTTTTATGCGCCAGCGCCAGGCTCGCTTCAAATTCCTCTCTCGTTTCAGTCGGACCGCCGACAATAAAAAATGCGGAGGTCTCGATGCCCGCCTGCCTAATGCGCCTCATGCCGCGATGGATGTCGCTCAAACTCAGGCGCTTTTTGTAGATATCCAGCATCCGTTGCGAGCCGCTTTCCATGCCCACATAAAGTCGCTTGCAACCGCTGTCGGCCATCGCCTCGATCATTTTGACTGTAATATTGTCCAGCCGGGCCAGCGCTGTCCATTGCAATGGCCCAAGTTTTTTTAGCCCTTCGCAGATATCGAAAACGCGCCCCTCTTCCACCGTAAATGTATCGTCCAAAAAACGAATGTTGCGAACGCCCTGGTCTTCGACAATGAAGCGAAGTTCTTCAATGACCGACTCCGCGGTGCGCATCGACAAGCGCCGCCCGAAAGTCCGCACGCAAAAAGTGCAAGGATAGGGACATCCCCGCGCCGTAAACAGCGCCGCAACGGATCTGCCAATTAGAACCTCGTAATAATCATCAGCATTCACAGCGCCATGATCGGCCATCGGCAGGGCGTTGAAATCCTCAATCGGCTCAGGATCAGGACCGACAACAATCTCCCCATTGATCCGGCAGGCCACGCCCGGAACACGGGCAGGGTCCTGACTGAGTCGCCAGGCTTCGACGAGGTTGCAAAAAGCCTTTTCCGGTTCGCCGCGAATCACTGCGTCGAGCGAAGAGCGTTTAAGAATTTCTTTTGGGAAATGCGTGGGCAAATGCCCCATCGCCACAATGGGGATATCCGCGACTTCCTTCAAGCGCCCGATAAACTCCAAATCCTTTTCCAGCGTAGCGTAGCCCAATTGGCAAAAGGCAAGCTGCGGCTCCGATTCCAACGTGGCATTAACGGATTTTTCAATATCGTAACGCCGCGCAACGCAGTCCAAAACCGTTGTCTGCGCGCCGATAAATTCTCGGGCCGCGGAGGATACATAGAGGAGATCCGTAGGCGGCAGCAGAAAATTCGGGGCAAAGTACGAGGCCACGTAGCGCCGCATCACCGGTTTGGGATACGGAGGGTTGATTAGCGTGATGCGCGGATTTTCGCTGATGTTAAAAGTCAATTCCGCTTTGTCTCACTTAAATTATTGCGATTGGGCAAATACCTTTAGCTCTCATCCAACTGCTGCAATATCTGTTTTTCCTTTTCCAGGTAGCGGCGGCGACGAATCGCGTTTTGCATGAAACCGCAAACGCCGAGCGCCAAACCGACCGGAATCATGAAGGCGGCGATGACGTAGCGTCCGATGAGTTTAGTCATGGCTCACATCCTTCCATTGCGCCGATAGCTTTTCGGATTGCATGCGAAGGTTGCTAGCCAACTCATCCAGTCCCGGATTTTTTCCGTCGAAATGATCTGCTATTACTTTGCTGACGAGCGGATATTTCTCGGTGCTGTACTCGTAACTGTCCACCTCGCGGGCCGGTCCCGAAAGCGCGCCGTAAAACAGCCGGGCGTACACATCGGCAGGCACTCCGAACAGGCATGTGGGCTGCGTGTCGAATAAAATGAATTGTTTCTTCAGACCACCCTTCGACGAAATCCCCAGGGTGTCCAGGCGCCGATCACTGTCGGCCACCTCATAAATCGGTGAATAATGCCGGATACCGTACCGCGCCCACAATTTTTCCCGATTGCGGCGAATGAAAGACGGCAATTGCTCGGGCACCGTGGATTGATAGCGTATGCTGCCGTCAACGATAACGGGGATTTCGTTTTCCAGGTTGTAAATAACGGCTGCGGCGTGCATGGCCATTCTGCACCCGAGGCAAACCAGCGCCGTCAAATTGAATCCGTACTTTTTCCAATCCCCCGCAAGATCGGACAAGAGGATTTTTCGGATATTTTTCTGCACCGGGATAATTTCGTGATGGATTTCGACATCAGGCAGCGCTACGGCCAGCTTTTGCACGTGCCGACGGGAGTTTTCGATAAAGAGCACATGCTTGGGCTCGAAAGTCAGCAGCGTCAACTGCCGCACGCGCCGCCCAATCAGATACGCCGCCAGCGTTGAATCGGTCCCGCCGGAAAAAAGAACGGAAGCTTTTTTGGCCAAGTCGGTTTTCATAAAAAATTTTATTCCTCGCGACCCATGTTAGCGCATCGAGCTTAATGCGACAAAACAATATCCGGTTTAGATTCCAATGGCGGAAAATCAACGGCCTCGCAAGCCCTAATGATCTTATGAGGACGCCATTGCGCCCGAGCTTCTTCCAGTCGCTTAAAAAATGACTGGTAACCGCTTTGATAATACTGCTCATTGGCATGCGTGCATAGAACAGGCAGTCCGCCCCGGTCGAAAATCGCCCGAACCTTTTTCGTCCAAAATTCGACAGTATCCTTATAACCGAGGGTCAAAAGACGGTCGTCGAGGGGAAGCGTCACCGGCAGCACTTTCAAACCACTTTCAGGATAAGGCTCCAACATGCCGCAGCCCCGATGAATTCCGGCTTCGGCAAAGATGTCGGTGTCGGGAATGGAGGAATCGTAACTGAAGATCAAGGCCAGTTCTCGTCTCAAGCGCGAGTTCGTCAAAAGCGACGGCGCCCGATAACCCTTGATGCCAAAATGCCTGATTTCCGGCATGTAGTCTTGAATGCGGGCTACGTAGGCGGCAGGCTCAATCATCAGGTGCCGGCAATCGTGGACAAGGCCGTGAATGCCTATCTCATGGCCCATGTCGGCTATTTTCTGAACATCTTCAGCCTTTTGACGAAGAATGATGGCCGGCAAATAGAAAGTGGAAAAGATTCCCGCATCCTTCTCAACTTCCGCGATCCGCTGCGCGAAAGGCAATTGTTCCGCTCCGTCGACATCGTGCGTTATCACGAAAAATTTTTCTTTTTTGGCGCGAAGCTTGTCGACTCCCAAACACTCCATCCATTGGAAAAAGAGCCGCTGCGTATCCCACAGAGGCCAAAGGCCTTCTTTGATTCGCGGATAGCGAATTTTTCGCTGCCACACAAGTCCGTGATGTATCACGAGCCGCGCCCAGGGCGGGACGCGCCGGTAGTTGAAGGGAAGCCACGTGGTCGCGGGTCGACATGGAGGATTATATCTTTCGTCCAAATGGTCCGCGATGAGTTGATGCAAATCAGCCAGGGCGATGGGGCCTTTGTCGCTACTCACAATAAGAGGCCGCCAGCGTCCCTCTATTGCGACTTCAAAGATCGACTGCCCTGCCCTGGCTTCCATCAGGTGATCCAAATAAATCGGCGTCGTCTCGTCGCCGCTTCCGGTTTTGCGACACAAAACGCGCGTAAATCCGCCGTCAAAGCGTCGCGGCTCGCCAAAAAGGGAAACGCCGCGCTTATAGGCCTGCCGGGTCGCGCGAATCGCCTCAGGACCGAAAAGATGGGCAATGGCCTGTCTCAATGCAAATCACCTCGATGGGAAAAACGATAGACGATCATTTCAATGATGGTGCGCAAAATCGTACCGACGCCGCTACCTTTCGCCAAGCCTTCGGTGCGTCGGTGAAACTCCGATGGGATTTCCACGATGCGCAGATTTTGCCTTCTTGCTCGATCAAGCATCTCCAGTTGCATGAAAACACCGGAGGACTGGAGCTTGATTTGTCCCGCCGTTTCAACGCGCCACATCTGCACCCAGTTAACATCCTGGAAACGCTGACAAAACAAAAGGTTCACCAACCCAAGATACAAAAACGACTGAAGTTTTCGCACCGGGCCGTATGTCTTTTTGTGCTTTCGACAACCGATTACGATATCGGCGTCCGTCGCGGCTTTTTGGAATGCGGGTATCTCCTTCGGGGCAAACTGAAAATCCGCGGGAACGAATATGGCCAAATCATTTTTTGCAATTTCTAGACCGGAACGCAGCGCCATGCCGGAACCGCGATTGAGGCCATGACGGATGACGCAGCCCTTGTCTCCGATGCCCTTTTCGGCGCGCGCTGCCGTATCGTCCGTGCTGCCGTCATCGACGACGATAATCTCAAAGGGAATCCCCTCGTCCTCCAAAACATCGGATACGGCCAGACATATCCGCTGGATCGTGTTTTCCTCGTTAAAGGCGGGGATGATGACAGAGACGGATTCCAATGATCATTTCTCGATGAGGCAGGGGCCGATAAACAGAGCATCAAGACCCGATGTAAAAAAGCACGCCAAAGCGTCAGAAACCGTCGCGCAGATCGGTTCGCCCCGCTTGTTGAAGGAGGTGTTAAGCAAAATAGGCGTACCGGTTATCGATTCAAAGTGTGAAATCAGTTTGAACAACTGCGCGTCCTGATCTTCGCGCACCGTTTGCAGACGCGCGCTCCCGTCGTCGTGCACGACCGCCGGAATTTTGCTCACGGCCTCGGGTCTGGCCATATACACCTTGTTCATGTACGGCGAGGGCGCGGCTTTTAGAAAATAGTCGCCGGCGCTTTTTTCCAGGGCCACCGGCGCGAAAGGCCGAAAAGATTCGCGATACTTTACCTTGGCGTTGACGATGTCCTTAACCTTTTCATTTGTCGGATCAGCAAGGATGCTTCTGGCGCCAAGCGCGCGCGGGCCGTATTCCATCCGGCCGTTCATCCATCCCACGATCATACCCTTGGCAATCATCTGCGCGGCGAGCGCAGGGGCATCGTCCACAATAGTGTGAGACAAATTGAAACCATTCAATGTGTCCACCACGTCGTCGTTACCGAAAGCCGGACCCAGGCGGTCGTTATACTCGGCATCGAAAACCGGCTGCACTCCCCGCTTCATTCCCGCGAGGATAGCCGCGCCCAAAGGTCCGCCCCCGTCATGCGCGGGGGGAAGAACGAATATTTCGTCAAAAGGTCCTTCACGCTCGATTTTCCCCATCGCCACGGCGTTGAGCGCTACGCCGCCCGCAAGGCACAGTTTCGTTTCACCGGTTTCTTCGTGCAAATATTTCGCCAGATGAATCAGCACGCGCTCAACGGCATCCTGCAAA
The DNA here is from genome assembly GCA_964591275.1 of uncultured bacterium. Classification (GTDB taxonomy): domain Bacteria; phylum Lernaellota; class Lernaellaia; order JACKCT01; family JACKCT01. Next base: position 78,848 of record CAZQAE010000005.1, read on the forward strand.
CCCGCCGCAATATCGAAATGCGCCTCGCGCAAGGCTTCGTCGGGTTTTCTCGGCTGCCCAAATTCCCGGACAAATTCCCGCGAGTATCGAGTTCGCGAGCGCATAAAATAGGAAAAATACGATAGATCGACTTCAAATCCTCCCGGCGCGCATCGCAATATCGTTTCAAATACTCTTCTATGCCGCTCGGGATTCCCCATACCTGCCAGGGCCATGACCTTGCCCTCGCCGCTGTTCGGGCGAAATCCGAGAAACTGTGTGACGGCCGCGTAAACAGATCCCAGAGAATGGGGGAAAGGCACTCGCCGGGCAGTTTTGATTCCGCCCGGTCCGCCGCTGCCGAGAAAAGTCGATGTCGTTTCCCCGTAGCCATCGGCGCTCAGGATGGCCGCCCGTGGAAATCGAGAGGCGTAAAAAGCGCCCGCAGCATGGCAAAGGTGATGGTCGAAATAATCCAGGGGGAACTGTCGCCCGCCGTACTCGAAAATCAAATCGGTTCGCGTTCCAACTTTGGCCGGCTCCATCATGGCCAGAAGCTGCGAAGGGATGATGTCCAGATATTCGCGGTGATCTCGACAGGTCAGGTCGCGCAATCGGTTTGGAACAGCGACGTGCTCCGCAGGATTCCATGAAACAGCTACCGCTTCAACTTCATCAAGACCGATCCCGGCCTCACGCAGGCAAAAAGTAATGGCTTGCGCGGGAAAAGCTGCGGAGTGCTTGATTCGGTCGAATCGTTCCTGGCACGCCGCCGCGACGAGTCGCCCGTTTTGAAACAACGCAGCTGCGGAATCCAACGAAAAATTTAAGCCCAGTACGTTCACATTGAACCTTTTTTAAGAAAAATAGCTTTCTCAGAGATTTGTAGCGCAGCGGCGGCAGGCGGTCAACGACGAGCCATCACCTATTTCTTTGGATGTGCTTTGGTAAATTCGTCGCAGCTCATACCGCCTTCAAAAAGAGCCAACAGATCTCGCGCGAACACCTGGTCTTTGCCCTGAAACTGCTGGTTAATCCGCTGGTCCCAGTGAGCCAAATCAATTCGGCGATTGGAACTTTCGGCGATGACGCCAAGAGCATATCTCAAAACACCGTCCGCAAATTCCTCGTGGCCCGTCAACTTTCCCCACAGTATTTCAAGAAAGAACAAACGCTCTTTGAGAGGCGCGCTCAAACGACCTTCCAGGGCAATGTGAAAATAATGATTTATACTGTCCCAATCCTGCTCGGTCATAAGAATAACTTCGGCCAGGGCCACGGCGATTCCCGCGTTGCCCGGGTTCCTGTGATGGGCGGAGTAATAGAACCTCTTGGCTTCTTCGATTTCGCCGGCCTGATGCAGACGCGTTGCGGCGTATAAAGGAATCATTGAGTCGGAAAATGAGATCAGGGCGTCATTGAAAAGAATCGTCGCTTTTTCCGTTTGGCCGAGCTTTAAGTACAAGTCGCCCAAAGCAAGATAAGTCGGCACGTATTGTTTTAGCGTATCGATAGCCGACTCATACACACGGACGGCGCTTTCCATGTCGCCTTCATCGATATATTTTTTCCCTAAACTCATCACAATGACGCGACGATCATCCAATCCCTTGGTAGTGAGCATGGAGCGCAGGAGAGATTTGACCTCATGTCGACGGTCGTATTTTTCACCGAAGGCGAGAAGTCGCGCAATGTCCGAGCTTCTCATTCCTTTATCGCGCCGCAAGGCTTCAATATGCAACGTCAGCGCTCCGCCAATATCTTTGGCGAACTCACGCGCCATGGCTTCGAGCCGCACAGCCTCCGTATCCGTGGGATCAGCAATCCGAGCCTCTTCGAGGATAGCGGCAGCCTTTTGGTATTCCTTTTTTTTATAATAAATCCTGCCAATGGACCGGGCGACCGCTACATCGTCAGGATACTCGCGCTGAAGTTCATGCCATAGTTTCAAGGCCTCTTCGATCCGGCCTGATTTGTCCCATGCTGCGGCAAGGCGACGCATGACGCTAAAGGAGTCGGGGACAAGCGCCAGCCAGTCGCTGAGCGCATCCGCCGCTCTTTGATACTCTCCCGCCTCCTCGGCCAGGTAGGCCATGCGTCGGATGTTGTCGACGGTTTTTTCCCGAGCGAGAATGCGCGAATGATACTCCATCGCTTCTGAGTAGCGATCTTCCATGCTCAGCGCGGAAACCAGCAGGGGGAGAATTGACCTGTCGTTCGGCGCAAGCTGCAGCGCTTCGGTGTAACTTTGCACAGCCAGCGCATACTGTCCCTGGCTATGATAAAGAGCGCCCACGGATTTGAATAATCTCGGTATGCCCGAACCGGAATTTATAGCGAACTCATAGTATTGAATTGCCTCGCGTTCCAGCCCCGAATCCTGCGCGAGATTGGCGGCTTCCAGGTATGCCCAGGGATCGTCGGGATTATTGGAAAGAGCCGCGGAGTACCAGCGCAAGGCTTCTCGCGTGTCATCGGCGTCTCTGTAAAAGCGGGCCAACTTTAGCGGCGGCGCGGGACTGTCCGGGTCGAGGTCAATGGCGTGCCGATACCAGGCCAGGGCGTTTTCCCGACTGCCGTCTTGAAGCTGTTTATCGCCCTGCTCCAGCGCCCGCGCCACTTCGACCGAAGGGGGCTTGATGAAACTTTCCAGTGTCGCAAAAAAGGCGGTGTCACACAGTCCACCCCAACTGTTGTTTAGAGGATATGTTCGACTTTGCGATTTTGAGCTTTTGGAAAAAATCTTCCGAACGAAAAGCCAGGGCGTTTTGCCCGGTTTAATATCAATCAGAACGACGCTTGAAACATTATTGATTTCCCCGGCTTTTTGCAGGCTGAAGCGATCGTAGCCGCCGGGTTTGTCAATGAATTTGGCGTAAGTCGTGTAGCTTTTTGAAAAGACCTGTTTCAGGCACGCCTTTAGCTCATCGGCATGATATTCATCCGCGCCGCTGTTTTTGATGACGATGCCGACGGATCGCCGAATATACCCTTGCGCGCCGGCGACTGCGGGAAATGTCTGACCAATGAAAATGAAAATCAGCGCCAGCCAAAGATATTTGAAATTTTGAGCTTTAACGTCCAATCGATGCATCATTTCAAGTGGTCAAAAGCCTCGCTCGCGCTTTGCTGAACCTTGTTGAGCTCGATGAGTTTTTCGATGTCCATATTTTTTTCGTCAAAATATTCCTGAATGATCTTTTTGATCACTGGCGTCTTGTCTCGGATATATTTTCGGACTTTTTCCTCGGGATAGTCGGTGTGCCAGTCGAAAACAACATCGCCGATATGCTGGAAACCCTGGAGGCAAATCGGCTGCACGCCATGGACGCCGCGCCGAAATCTATAACCGGACCACATGCCGGCATCGGCCATGAGCGCCCGTTCCATTTTTTTGTCGATCTCATATTCGATGAGCGGCGTACGGTAATCGATGCCGTATTCCCAAAAAAGTTTTCCCATCTCCTGCCGCGTGACAAGCATGCTCATGACGGCGTATTCGCCGCCGACGCTGCTGCATAGATAATTGCGCGGGATGGAGTGCTCCAGGCATCGGATGATGGAATGAGTCATCATGGAAACCTGGCATCCCAGGCACCAGATCAAATGCCCGCCATAGGGTTTCCAGTCGTGAATCAATTTTTTTACAGTAATTCGATTGAACGTTTCGGTCTGGTTATAAATCACGTGATGAACGCGATCCCGCCCGAAAATCCGGCGCATATCCTCCACATGACGCCTCGACCATCCAGTGAAAAAGGAACCGTAATTGTGGTGGAGCGTGTACAGGTAAATGTCGCCCGTGTACTTGCGTCCCATGATATAGGCGACAGCCGTCGAGTCCAGTCCGCCGGAATAATTCACGTGGAAACTCCCCGGCTCTTTTGTCGCCCAAAGCAGTTCCAGTTTCTTATAAAGCGATTCTCTTACATCTTGCGTCATAAAATCGATCCAAAATGGGGTTGAAATATCTCCCCGCCTTTGAAAACAGCGCCTGACGGTATCACGACACATTTCATCGAATCAAGCGACAAGGCCCTGATTTTTTGCCTAAATCGAGCAATTGAGCCTATTATTCGCACAAACCATATAAATGCAAAAACTTAAATTACGGCCTCAAGCTACCAAATGAAGTATCAAAAGGAATTTCCTATACAATTTATTGTGCTATTTTCTTGACCTTCGCGCGATTGGCCGTTATCCTCTCAAGCGCCAACATGCTTTTGCTCCGAGGCGGAACGGATGAAGATATCCTTAAGGAGGCTTGGGGAATGCGCTTTTTTGTGAAGTTCAAACTGGTGGGTCTCGTCATGGCAATCGGCGTCGCGGCGATGCTGCTGGCCGGTTGCGGGTGCTCTGAAGCCGGCGTCGGCGATGATGATGATGACAATGGCGGCGGTGACGGCGGCGGCGGCGGCGGCGGCGGGAATAATCCCGCTGGCGACTGCGAAAAGCCGTTCGCCTACGGCGAAGGCGTGGCGCAATACGTGGACGGAGCGTGGATAGACGCAACCCCCGATGTTTACTCAACGGATTGGCGCCTGAACGATGCCGCCTGGGTCGATTGCAAAGAATTAATTTTTGTCGGACATGACACCGACAAAAACGAGGGCATTGCTCTGACTTGGGACGACTCGGCCTATATCGTTGAAAGCCTGCCGTCTGTCAGCGGCGACTGGGAACTGACGGCCATTGATTCCGCGGGCGACACTGCCGTTGCCGTCGGCGGAGATTGGGAGTCCGGCAGCGCTGTTATTATGACAAGAGTGAAAGGCGAATGGGAGCGCGTCCAGGCGCTGCCTCACGTATCCAACAATTGGTGGCTTACCGGCGTCAGCCTCACCGGACCGGAAAGCGGCTACGCGGTTGGCCTGGATCTTGAGCGAGGCGAACCGGTTCTGATGAAGCTGGATAACGGCGACTGGAACACGCAGGGACCTCCGGGGGAAGGCGGAATATCCTCCTATTACCTGTACGCCATCGCCATGCATGACAAGGAAAATGGTCTTGCCGTGGGCAGAAACCTGAACGGATCCAAAGGCGTCGTCATTTGGATGACCAACGGAGTCTGGCACTTTCCCGTCACGCCCGGCGACCTGGGCGCCGATTGGGATTTGGTGGATCTCGCATTGAGCGACGCGGATCAGGGAATTTTGGTCGGGCGACGTTTCGATACATCAACCGGAATTGTCCTCGAATTTGATAATGGACCTTTGCGTTCCATGCCCCTGCCCGACCTAGCCGATGAATGGACGCTTAACGGCGCGGCCATCGACAAGGAAACAATGCTGGTCTGCGGTTACGAAGAGGAACTCGGCGAAGGCTTCATTCTTCGTTATGAGAATGATGAGTGGATCATCGACGGCAGACTTCCCTTCAAAACAACTGGAATCATATCCGGCTGATCAGCGAATTAGACTGCCCAGCAACTGGCGAGCCGATTCCGCATCCATATCCCGCAGTTTCCGCACGGTAATCCCCGAATCTTGTTGATCCAGTTTCAACGCAAGCTCTTTCGCGGCTTTGCCGTCGATGAAAGGCGCGCGGATGATGATGGAATTTGAACGCTCCTCGCTGGTGAATCGGGATGCGCTGCCGATACCTTTAACTCCTCCCGTCTTCAGGAAAAGCTCTGTCAGAACCTGCGCAACCTCACTTGCATTGACCCATTTCAAGTGAATAACATCCACCTGGAGTCGGGCGCTTTTCACATCAAAGCGCGATATCAGCTTTCGGATTCTGGCGATGTTCGCCTCCGTATCGATGATGACCACGCCGGGTTTTCCGGGCGAAGACGCAATCTTTCCGTGCGGTCCGACCAGAATGCGAACGGAATCAATCGCCTGCTCCGGCGTGATATAATTCAAAGGAATCAGCGCCGTGACAAAGCCTTCCACAACCATTGGCACCTGCGTGGGCCCAAGAGTCGGCACTGGATGATGCGCCGCTGCCTCTTTGGGAATGACTTTAACAATCGCTTGGTGCTCAACGACGGTGAAGCCGTTTATATCCAATGCGCTTTTGGCAAGGTCCCATACTTCTTCTTTTGTCAGAGGCTTGGGGCTGACGAAGCTCACCGTGCCCTTGACCGCCGGATCCAAAAGAAAGTTCTTTCCCGTGATCTTTGCGACTTCTTTAAGAAATTCATCCAGAGGTTTGTTATCGGCTTCGAGCCTGTAGGTTTTTTCCGCGCCCGACCAAGCGACTGTCGTTGCAAGAAAAACCAGAACAAAAATTAGATGGAAACGAAAGTTTTTCATCGCTCGAATAATCACAGCTAACACTCCGCCATGTCAATCAGCTCTCTTTCATTGTCATTTTTTTCTTTGCCTGTAATATCGAATGAGGCGACAGCAGGTCAATGAAAACCTTGGATGTTTTACAAGAGATAACGCATGACTGAAGACAAACGAAAAGCCAAGCGTGCGCCAAGCCATATCCGCATCTATTTCGGCAAAAAAAGCGCCGACCGGCTTGGCTTCGTCCAGGACCTCAGCGAACACGGCATCAGGATCAGAGCACGCAAACTCTACCCGGAAAAAACGGAACTTCTTCTTCACATCGAGGTGCCGGGGCACGGCATGATGAATGCGACCGGCATGGTCAAGCGCGCTCGCATGATAGAACCGGCCCTTGATCCGTATCATCCTGCGGAAATGGGGATCGTCATCCTTGACAGCAACAAGCGCCTCGAAGAAATGATCAAAACGCTACTCGAAGAATACCGCGACCAAAGAGCGATTCAAAGAAAAGAAGCCCAACTGAAAATCTCCGTCGGCGAAATCCAGCGACTGATATTCGAGTACACGCAAAATATCGGAGTTGGGGGAATCTTTGTGGTCACCGAGAATCCGCCCCCCCCACGGATCGATTATCGAAGCCGCATTGCAGTTGCCTGGAATCGAAGATGAAATCCATGCTCAGTGCGCCGTCACGCATATTTGCTCGCCGGAGTCCGCCTCGGAACTGGGCCGCCTGCCGGGCGCGGGACTACGCTTCATTTCCTTTGAAAAAGGTCACGAGGAAAAATATGTGAAATATCTGGATGCATTGCCTCGATAACGAAGACCTTGCGATGAATCCGCTACAGACCGACTGGAATAACCGGAATTGAGTTTTAGTGAACTTTTTCGACATCCCGCCTGTCGCCAATTTCACCCGATTTCTCGTCGCCAGTCGCCTTCTCCCTCTCGCATGAAAGCACGGGCTTTCCGGTGCCAGAATAAAATCCGGCAATACAACCGAAAAGCAAAAATCTTGCCAGTTGCTCGCGAACGAGAATAAAGAGCAGGTTAATCAGCCCTGATGAAAAGAAAATAGTCCCCGATTTGCGCCGCCGGACGATAGTGCCTAAGGATTTCCTTGAACCAGGCAAGCTCCGCAGCCACGTGAATCGAGTCGGCGGCGATCCCGGTCATGTGAGGTAATGCATCGTTTGCCACCAAACCGATAATCCGGGGTTTCGCCTCGGCAAGCTCCTCGCGCGCGATCTCCACGTACTCACTCGACGCCCAGACCGCCATCACCGGCACATGATAAATGAACCGGCTCGCACACAACCTGCCGGAAAGGGGGTAAAGCATCGCCTCGTGCCCAAAAATGAATACCATGTCCTCGGGTTCTGTGTGATCACGGATGTAATCCGCGGTCTTCAAAGCCATTTCTATATCCAAGTCAGCACAAACATACATACTGTAGACCTGCCGTAGCGTGGCTCCGCGAAACAGCCAGGCGCCCGGTCCGTCCGCCTGACGCACTGCCCAGGGCCAAAGAACAATCAGCAACGCAACCGCAGTCCCAACCGCAAGCAACCGGTCCACTTTTCGCGGCAACCCTATCTCGCCGACCATAACCACGAACATCGCGCACAACACTGCCCCTGCCGGGGCGATCGGATGATGGTGGTAAGTGAAGTTCTTGCCCTGTATGAACACCGCGATGAGCATCAGGAAAAACCAGCTGGCGATCACCAACCACCCAGCCCTCTTCAAATCGCCACGCAGTCCAAGCCAAATGATCGCAAGCACCGAAAATCCGATCAGGATTGCGTACATACGCATCGGAGGAAAAAAATCGCCGAAGGTCATCGCCAGCCAGGTCGAAAGCACTCCGGCTATCCCGCCGTCCTGAAACGAGATCGCGGTATACTGCGGATTCAGCTCCAATGAAGTGACCAGAAACTCTGTCAGCGCACCGTTCACCGCCAGGTAGATTCCGCATAACACAAGCGCCACAAAAAACCCGGCTGTTAGAAAAAAAGCGGCTTGCAGTATCTTTCGGATACCCGCGATCCCCAATACAGACTGCCCGCTTTCTTTCGCAAGCCGGCAACCCAGCGCCAGCGCCAAAACACCGAGCACCGGCGCCGCCAACGCGACATTGTACTTGATCAGGAACCCAGCCCCGAGAATCAATCCAGCCAGGGTCCACGGCAACCAGGAGATCGAGCGTCCGTCGTATGCCCGGAGACAGATCAAGACCGCCGCCGCAAGCGGCAGATTAAGGAAGCTGTCAGGCTGTAGCGTGTGGCAGGCGCCTACAGTGTAGTACGTCATCAGGTAGATCGCAGAGGCAAGCCAACCGGCATTTTTGCTGCCGGTCATGCGCCTGGCAATGCACCCGACCACGATCCCAGTAGAGGCCTGCCAAAGGAGATCGAAAATGCGAATCGCGATCATGCCTTCGCCAAACATGACACGCGCTATATAAAACAAAAAGAATATTCCAGGGGGCTTCACGTCCCAGAAGTTGATGTATGGAACTCCCCCGGCGGCAAGCGACTGGGCCGCGGCGGCAAATGTGCCAGGGTCGCGTGTGTAAGGGTGGCAAAGCGAGGTGAGCCCGAAAAACAGCGTCGCCAAAATAAAGAACAACCATCCCAGGTCGATTCGCACTTGCGCTTTATCCGCCAATAGCTCGACTTTCCGCTGCTGATGAACTGGTGAGCACTATAGATTCCGGCGCCAGGGGTGTCAATCAGCGGTTGAATAAACGCCATCCCAGCTTCGCCATTCCCCGCTATTTCCTCATTTCACACGAATAACCAGTGCATGTAGCGTTGTTGAAAGTGAAAAACGGATTCAATGAAAACAAGGCGCTTTCAACAGCAACGCAGTTTTATATATTTGGCGGTTCGGAACTTTGAATCAATTCAAACATGTGCCTCGCCGGCGCGTGATTTGCGTTGATTTTCAGCGCCTCAACCAGTAGAGCCAGGGCGTTATTTGTGCGCCCCTTGTCCATTTCAACCGCAGCCAGGGTAACGAAGGCCATTTCGTAACCCGGTCTTGAAACCAGTACCGGCAGGAGGACTTCCCTGGCTTCATCAAAGCGCCGCTGCTTCGCCAGGGCAATGCCATAATTGATCGCCGCCTTGGAACAGTTCGAACAGTTCTCATACGAGTCGCCCCACAAAGTGATGGAATCGCGATAAATTCGATTTTGCTTCACTGCCAGGGCAAAAAAGGCGACGAGAATGATCGCGGCGGACATGAAAACAATTTTTTTCGTCTTCAAACTCCTTGACTGTAATCTGTCGATAACAAAGGCGGCCAACAAGGCAAGGGCCAGGGTCGGCATATACAAATAGCGGACATGCCGCTGCTCGACATTCGCCACAAGATTTGAAAATGGCAATATAGCCACGAGCCACCAGCCCGCCACTGCGCCGAAATAACTCCTTTTCCACAAACCCCAGACCACAACACCGATCATCACCGCAACAACCACAATGCCCGCAATCACTTCAAAGTGCCCCAATCCCGAAAAGGCATAGGGCGGATAGACTTCATGCAAATCCAAAGGGACGAATGTGGTCGAAAAAAGGTAGTAAACGATGGCAAACATTATGGGAATAAGATTTCCGCCGGAATCGATGGGCGGCGCATCAGTGCGTCCCCATAACCCAATGACGCCAACGCGCACGAACAGATACGCGCCGCAGAACGCACCCATCAAAGCGAGGATGCTTATGGCGCGACGGTTTTTGAACACTCCGCTAAAACCGCAACGAACCACGGCAAGAATTGAAAAATATACCGGAAGCAACAGCGCTTCCTCGTTGGCGAAAACAGCTAATGGAGTAAAAATACTGAGACCAATCCATGCGCCTGGAGAACCCTTGTCGCGAACAAGGATTTTCAAGGCGCAATAAAGGGCCGCCATCATCGCCGTCAATCCCCAAATATCGAAACTGCCGATGATCAGAACAACCCTTTCCGAGTGCGTCGGATGTAAAAGCCAAACGAGCGATGCCACAAAAGCCGCACGCGTGCAAAAAAGCAATTTCAAAATCAAAAAAAGAAGCACGGCCATGGTCGCATCCAGAGTGATTCCAATGATTCTGTAGGGGAGAGGATTCCGACCGAAGGCCGGGGTCAAAAGAACGTATATGATCGACCTTATCGGGCGATAGAGTCCGTGCAGAGGCTGCCAAAGCCATTCAAGGGAAGCGTCGTGATCCACAACCGCCGGCTGGCCAAATAAAAAGTATTCGTCATCGTAAACAAAACCAAAACCAAGACTATTAGCTCGAACAAAAATTGCGACCAGTATTATTGCGCAGGGCAGCGCCCAGGAGGGTCGCACAAAAGCCGGATTGTCACTGTCATTCATCAGCATCAGTGAAATTCCAAGAAGTCCAAAGAGACATCGCTACGAAGCAAAACAACAAGACTGCAACGAAGTGATTTTGTCTGGAATGAAAGCAAAAGAAAAGGGCCCTTCGAAAGGGCCCTTTTGATTTCAAACAAATGTCTGTGATTGATCAGTCGGTGAACTGGAACGTTTGGGCCGGGGCGTTGGCGTGCGAAGTGGTGAACGTGTAACCCGAAGCGTTGCATCCACCGAAAAGAAAGGTGACGTCGGTATCGTCTGTCAGGTTCTTGTCAAAGCTGAGCAGATAATCCAGACCCGTCGCATAACCACCGGAAATGTCACCACCAGCCTCGTTGAACCAAACTTCCTGGGACAGTTTGGCATTACGTCCGGCGCTCTTGGACGAAGCACTGTAAGCGCGCGCGCGTAGCGAAATGAAGTTCGGGATCGCGATCAGAGCCAAAATACCAATAATGGCGACAACAATCATCAACTCAATCAGGGTGAAACCTTTTTTGTGCATTCTCGAAACCTCCTTCTTGCGTTAAATCAATCCACCAACCAAGTGGAACATAGACCTGCCTGTTTGTGTTGCAATTAAGAGGCCAACATGGGATAAAATATTATGCCTTTATTATTAGGCACTTAAAACTCATTAAACGCCGGTGCAGGGTAGCCTCTTTTGAATTGTGCCGTAAATTGTCAATTGCGTATAATTAAGTGGACAATTAGCGTCACATAATGTGTTAAATTGCATCAATGAATTCCCTGATAGCTTCCTAAGTATTTCCCTGATTCTGATTCCAGCCATCGTTTCCTTCGTCCATTTCATTTTCAGCATCGGCATCGCTATCCAAGCCGTATTTTTGCAGACGGTAACGAAAACTCCTGAATGACACTTTCAGCAATCGGGCCGCTTTATTTTTTACACCCTTGGTCTGAATCAGTGCTTTTGATATCAACTGCCTCTCGAAATCCTCCAACGCCTTTTCCAAATCCAGGCCTTCAAATGGGATCTGTGCAACTGTCGATGCAATATCAGTCGGCATGCCGGTTTTTCTCAACCTTGGCGGCAATGATTCCGGCAAAACAACATTTGACAGTTCCAGCGTCACGCCTCGTTCGATGATATTCTCCAATTCCCGAACATTTCCGGGATATCGATATTGCCTGAGAAGATTCATAGCCTCAGTGGATATTTTCCTGATGTCCCTGTTTATCTCGGTCGTAAACTTCTCCAGAAAATAGTTGGCGAGGATTGGAATATCAGACGCTCGATCCCTTAGAGGAGGCATGCGAATCGCAATCACATTAAGCCTGTAGTATAGATCCTCGCGAAACTCACCGTTGGCCACCATCTTTTCCAGGTTTCTGTTCGTCGCGGCGATAATTCTCACATCTATGGTTTCGTCGCTGACTGAGCCGATAGCTCGGACTTTTCTTTCCTGGATGGCGCGCAAGAGTTTCACCTGAATCAACAAAGGAATCTCTCCAATTTCGTCAAGAAACAAGGTCCCCTTGTTCGCCATTGTGAACTGTCCGCATTTGTCGGCAATAGCTCCTGTAAATGCTCCTTTTTTGTGACCGAACAATTCGCTTTCCCACAATGTGTCGGGGATTGCGGCGCAATTGACCACAGCGAAAGGTTCCGAACTCCTTGGACTGTTAAAATGAATCGCATTGGCGGCCAGTTCTTTGCCGGTTCCCGTTTCTCCTAAAATGAGAATATTGCTTCGGGTGTCACTGACGCGCTTGATGAGTTCGTAAACCTCTCTCATGGCGGGATGAGCGCCGAAAATGTTGGCAAATCCATATCGGCTTCCCAACTCGGCCTTCAATTGAATATTCTCCCGAACAAGCGTCTGCTTTTCCAAAGCCGAGTGCACAACATGTTTCAGGTCTTCAACGCGAAATGGTTTATTCACATAATCCGTCACGCCGAGGTCAAGGGCTTCCTTGAGGGACTCGGGAGTCGCATAAGCTGTAATGAGTACCACAGCCGCATCGGGATTTTTTTCTTTGGCGTATCGCAGCACCTCAATGCCGGACGCGCCCGGCATCTTTAGGTCGGTAATGACAAGATCATAGGAATGAGTTTGGAGTTTCTGAAATGCGACCTTCGCGTTCTCGGCTTTTTCAACATGATATCCTTCTTTCTCGAAGAAAATCTGAAGAAACTCGCGCAGGGACAATTCGTCATCAACAACAAGTATTTTTGGTTTTGCCATGTGATTAAGATCCGTCAGCGTCAATAATGAGGCCAGCTCTTTTTGCTGCGGGAAGAAGTATCATGAACCTCGATCCTTTGCCCGGCTGACTTTCAACGGAAATACGACCGCCGATCCAGTCCACGATATTGTGACTCGAAGTCAGCCCCAGGCCTGTGCCGTCGTCTTTCGTTGTGAAGAAAGGGTCGAATATTGACTTGATTGTATCTTCATCCATTCCCAAACCAGTATCGCCAAACAAAATTTCCACCGCCCGTCCATCCATTCCTTCAATCGGGCCAGGACTAGCCCGTCCTGTTATCGTCAATACGCCGCCGTCTGGCATCGCCTGCACCGCGTTGATGGCCAGATTCCAAAACAATTGACGAAGGCTTTTGGGATCGGCCTTGACAAATAATCTGTCATCGATGCTCTTTTGAATCTCTATTCGATCCCGGCAGCCCGGCTCATTGGCCAAAACCTTCAACACCTCGCCGAGGATAATCCGAGCGTTCACCAGGCATTCAATATTGCGTTCCGGAGGAGAGAAAGCCAAAAAATCGGTTACAAGCCCGTTGACGCGTTCGGTCTCGCGCATGACAATGTCCATCAATTGCCTGTCCACATCATTGAGTTTCAATTCCTTAAACAACAACTGAATCGAACCGGAAATACTGGCCAAAGGATTCCTTAACTCGTGGGCGATTCCGGCGGCCAGTTTGCCGACGACCGCAAGCTTATCGGCGCGCTTGACCGCTTCTTCCATTGAGCGAATGTCGGTCCTGTCCTCAATAACAATCAATCCTCCCAGGCTTTGTCCCTCTGCGGACTCCAAGGGAGAATGGGAAATTTCCAGTTGGCTCGTTTTCCCGTCGCGAGTGAACTGAACGGGAATAGGCCTGATCGGTTTTTGCAAAAAATCAAGCGGCAAACCGTGAATAACGTCGTAAATGGACCGATTATGCAGTATGCCTTGCGTGGCATTAAGAATATCTGCGGAGGATGCATTGGCGAAATCAACGATTCCATCAACATTCACTGTCATCACTCCCACGGGAATGGACCGAATGATATGTTCAAATCGCAGGCGCAGGCGGGCGAGATCATCCTGCTTCTTTTTCAGTGCATCGCTGACGACCTTGCTTCTTTCCGAAAGGAAACTTGCCAGATATGACGCAACGAAAATCGCAAATACGTTGAGGGCAATTTTATTCGCCACATCCCTTGAACTCATTGGTTGCAATCCGAAATCGGAATTAGGAACCGGTATGTCGCCGCGCCATTGCGAAATAAACAGGAACACGAGAATCAACGCACACACAACCGAGCTGACAATCGCCGCTTTTCGCTTTAACAATATCGAAGCATTGATCACGGAGATGATGTACATAAAAAGGAAGAAAGAGAAATATCCACCGGAGATATAAACAAGTCCCGAAACGAAAAATATGTCCCAATACACTTGAATGACGAGGAAAAACGTCTTGTTGGCATATCGCTGAATCATCAGCGCTGATAGCAAGGCCGACAACACATGAACGCCGATAAGGGTGTAGAAGGCGTGCCTGACTTCCGGATGTTCGATGAGAAAGACAGTGCCGAATACGAATGTGGAAACGACGACTCTTAAAAAGAGAAGCCACAGCAATATCTGCTTATTATCGTAGGGAAGTGTGGAATTCCCGGAAAGGTAAAGCCCACCGCTTTCGTTGACTGCTTCACTTTTCAAAGCCATCTTCGCTCACAAAAGAATAATGGGCTCGGCAGGCCCAATATTCTGAGGAATGTTTGAGTTTGTCGATGTGGAAATCGATATTCTAGCCAATGACAGACACCAACTTGAAAATGGGCAAATACATGCACACAAGCAAAAAGCCCACCGTGCCGCCCAGGAAAACCATCATGATCGGCTCCAGAAGGGTCGTGAGCGAGTTCACCGCCATATCGACTTCATCTTCATAGAAGTCCGCGATTTTCGACAACATAACGTCCAGAGCGCCCGTCGTTTCACCGACCGTGATCATCTGACAAACCATCGAAGGAAACACGCCGGATTCGGCAAGGGGTTCGGCAATGGTCTTTCCTTCCGAGATTCGGGTCTTGGTCATCAAAATGGCCCGCTCAATCGTCTTATTACCTGATGTCTTGGCGACAATTTCCAGTCCGTCGAGGATCGGCACACCGGAAGTAATCATGGTGCTCAAGGTCCTAGTAAATTTGGCGATCGCCTGCTTGCGGATAAGTGGTCCGAATATTGGGGCCTTCAAAACGACATCATCGAAGATTACGGTGCCTTTTTCCGTATTGAGCAGCTTCTTGGACATCAGGTAGGCGCCGATGACAACGGGAATTATGGCCCACCAGTAGCCGGTCATGAAATCGGAGATAGTCACAACTAATTGCGTGGGTCCCGGAAGTTGCCCGCCGAAGTCTTCAAACATCTTTTTAAAGACGGGAATCACGAACACCATCAAAATAATAACCACCATGACGGTAATGCCCAAAACGGCGAGGGGATAAACCAAGGCGCCTTTCACTTTTTTCTTCAGCTTCATTGTCTTTTCGATATAGGCGCCAAGACGGTTCATGATCGTATCCAAAATACCGCCGACTTCACCTGCGGAAATCAGAGCCACAAAAAGTGAATCGAACTGCTTCGGATGCTTGGCCAAAGCCTTCGCAAATGTCGATCCCGATTCCACGTCGGTTTTTATCTCACCCAAAACCTCTCGGAAAGTCTTGTTCTCCTGCTGAGACACCAGAATATCCAGACATTGCACAAGCGGGAGACCGGCGTCGATCATCGTGGCGAACTGCCTTGTGAACACCACGATATCTTTCTCTGACACCTTTTGCTTGGTCAGCTGAATATTCGAAAGACCTGAAAACTTGCTTTTCGCTTTGACTTTCGTCGCGACGATCTGCTGAGTCCGCAATCGAGCTATGACGGCTTCCTCGTTCGGAGCTTCCATTTCTCCGTTTGCTTCAGTCCCCGTCCGTGTCTTTCCTTCCCAATTATAAATTGGCATGACAAAAACTCCTGCGGTCCTGGGTTGATGTTACTTCACTTCCCCTTTGGCGATCTTATTGATCATGCCCTGCAATTCGTCAGGCTCAGCCGTTGACATCAAAGCATCCCGGAGACTGATAAGCCCCTTGGCGTATAATGCCGACAGGCTTTGATTCATGGTCACCATCCCGTGCTTGCTTTGCCCCATCTGCATTTGCGAATAAATCTGATGGACCTTGTCTTCGCGAATCACGTTCCTGATGCCGGAAGTCGGCACCATGACTTCCATGGCTACAACCCGACCGACGCCGGAAGCGCGCGGCAGCAATCTCTGACTGACAACCCCCTCCAGAACAAAGGACAATTGCGCCCGAACCTGCTGCTGTTGGTGCGGCGGGAACACATCGATGATTCTGTTGATGGTTTGCACGCAGTTTGAAGTATGCAGCGTTGCGAAAGTCAAATGGCCTGTTTCGGCAACGCGCAATGCCGATTCGATGGTTTCGAGATCGCGCATCTCGCCAATAAGAACAATGTCCGGGTCCTGCCGCATCACGTACTTAAGAGCCATCGAAAACGATTCCGTATCGGCATGCACCTCGCGCTGGTTGACAATGCAGCCTTTATGCGTGTGGAGGAATTCAATGGGATCCTCCAACGTTATGATGTGTTCATTCCGTGTTGAATTGATTCTGTCGATGATCGAGGTCAGCGTCGTTGATTTTCCGCTTCCCGTCGGACCGGTGATAAGAATCAATCCGGCTTTTTTCCCGGAAATTTCCGTGATGACCTTTGGCAGGCCCAGTTCTTCAAAGGTGAATGTCTTGAAGGGAATGACGCGGAATGCGCCGGCGACAGCGCCCCTTTGTCGAAAAATGTTCGCCCGAAAACGAGCCAGACCTTTGACTCCGAACGACAAATCCAATTCGTTTTTTTCTTCAAAGGAATGACGCTGCATGTCGGTCAGGACCGAGTAGCACAGGCGCTTAGTGTCGCTGGCGGTCAATTGCGGGACATTGACGGGAACAAGCTTGCCGTCCACCCGGAGATGGGGAGCGGCTCCGGTTGTGATGTGCAGGTCGCTTGCGCCCTTTTCAATAAGGATTTTTAGAAGCTGATGAAGATCTACCACGTTTGTTCCTTAACTGCCTTACAGCCCGCAACGGCGCCGAGCCCGGATTTCTAATCCCATGCGTTCACTTGTATCAGTCGGCCGATGTGACGCGAACGACCTCGTCGACTGATGTCATTCCTTCTAAACACTTTGTCAAACCGGTCTGTCGCATGGTCTTCATACCAAGCCGGATCGATTCACGTTTGATTTCCGCGGCCGATGCGCCGTTGAGAATGAATTCCTTGATCTCTTCGCCAATCGGCAGAATTTCATACAAAGCAATGCGGCCTTTATAACCCGTTTTCGAGCACTTCATGCAGCCCGCGCCGTGATATACGACGGCACCCTCCGCCTCATCCTCTTTCATGCCCAGGTCCTTGAGCACTTGAGGCGACATTTCCAGTTCTTCTTTGCAATTTTCACAAATTTTTCGCACCAGTCGTTGCGCCGCAATCAATTGCAAAGACGCCGTGACCAGGAAAGGCTCAATGCCCATGTTAAGAAGTCGGGTAATAGAACTGGGCGCGTCATTGGTGTGAAGCGTGGAAAGAACCATGTGCCCGGTCAGAGCGGCCTTGACGGCAATCTCAGCCGTTTCAAAATCGCGAATCTCACCAACCATGATAATGTCCGGATCCTGCCGGAGGAACGATCGCAACGCCGAAGCGAAGTTCAGTCCGATGGCCTCATGCATATGAACTTGATTGACGCCTTTGAGCGTATACTCCACGGGATCTTCCGCAGTGGAAATATTTTCAGAAATGGAGTTGAGTTCCGTCAGAGCGGAGTACAAGGTGGTCGTTTTACCCGAACCGGTAGGGCCGGTTACAATGACCATTCCGAAAGGTTTATGAATGGCCTCCTTGAACTGCTTCAGCGGAGATTCTTCAAATCCGAGCTTCGTCATATCCAGTTGGAGAGAGTCTTTATCGAGGAGACGAAGAACGATCTTCTCTCCATAAATCGTCGGCAGGGAACTAACGCGAAAGTCCATCTCCTTGCCTTTTGCCGTCTTGAGTCGGATGCGTCCATCCTGCGGCAAGCGACGCTCGGCAATGTCGAGTTCCGACATGATCTTGAGACGACTGGTAATGGCGTTTTGAAGCTTGCGGGGCGGGTCCATTACTTTATGGAGAACGCCATCAATTCGGTAACGCACCCGAAAGCTTTTTTCGTAGGGTTCAACATGAATATCCGAAGCGCCCTTCTTGATGGCGTCGGAGAGAATCAGATTCACAAGTTTAACCACCGGGGCTTCCTCGGAAGCCTGTTCGAGTTCGCTGAAATCGATATCGTCATCGGTCCCAAGAATCTCGATATCGTCATCATCGAAGGAATCCAGGATATCTTCCATATCCGTGTCGGATGAGTCGTAGTATTTTTCCACCGCGTTGTTAATCGAATCCTCCGTCGCAACAACGGCTTCAACAGAATACCCCGTCAGGAATTTGATATCGTCAATCGCAATGATATTCGAGGGATCCACCATCGCCACGATAAGTGAATTGTCCGCTTTGGATATCGGAACGCACTTATATTTGTCCGCGATTTCCCTCGGCACCAGCTTGATCACCTCAGGATCGATTGTAAACTCGGACAGATTAATGGATGGCACGCCGTACTGGCGTGACAGAATATCGGCCAACTCCGACTCTTCCAGGTAACCAAGTTTGGAAAGATGATAGCTTAATCGCCCCCCCGAAACCTTCTGTTCCGCGAGTGCGGTCTCGAGTTGGTCAGGACTAATCAGGTCTTCCTGAACGAGAATTTCGCCAAGCCTGTCTCGACCTTCGGATCCACCAGCCCCATCACTATTCACATCGGCCATTCGCACACCTCCGTCATGGACGCATATTGCCCAAAGAAGCCACTCAACTCGTCAAGTTTAGACTATGAAAATCGTCCGCTTTCTGTCAAGTAAGGATTTCGTGAAAGAGTATTGACTTGCAATTGGTTTTTTAACCATTTCAGCATATCTGACATCATCACAAAAGGCTGTTTTTCAGCCACAGAAACACAAAGCGCCTATGCCTATAGGCCATCAAACCACTATTCTTCAGCCAGTTTCCTGAAAAGCAGCATGAATCGTGATTTTAGCCAATGTCGCGGTCCAATGAAACGTTCAACCATCTTTCCCTGTTTATCAATGAGAAAGGTCTCAGGATAACCTGTTACACCGTAAAGTTTCGCGATCCTGCCTTCCGGATCAAGAAGAGTTGGGATGTCCAACCTCCGCCCCCTGAAGAAAGCCGCAACATCTTCACGACCGCCTTGATCCACCGACAC
Source organism: uncultured bacterium (assembly GCA_964591275.1). Taxonomy (GTDB): domain Bacteria; phylum Lernaellota; class Lernaellaia; order JACKCT01; family JACKCT01. The sequence continues at coordinate 98,040 of CAZQAE010000005.1, forward strand.
CGTCACGACCACAAATTGTTCAGGATTCATTTTCCTGGCCAGGCTTTGAATATCCGGCATTTCACGGCGGCACGGCGCACACCACGTCGCCCACACATTCAAGAAGACCACCTTACCGTGAAAATCACTCAGAGACACCGATTTCCCAGACATATCTGGGAGCGTGAAATCGGGTGCCGGACTGCGTTCAGCGCTCAAGCTGATCGGACCGCCGCAGTCGCCTCCAAAAATTAAACCATATAAAACCGCAGCAAAAGCGATAAACAACACAACAAGAAGCTTGTTGACAGTCGACTCTTTCATACCAATGACCTCGATCGATCAATCATGCTGTTTTTCTATGAGTTCGCTCTTTGCAAACAGTCGACAATTAAAAAAAACGACCGGGCAAAAAAAGCGCCCAGCCGTTTTGTTTTGATTCCTCATTTATCTCCGAATTACTCGTCATCCTTTTTCACGTCTTCGGATTCCGCATTTTCGGCGCTTGTCGCGGACCCTTCAGTCGCAACGTCTTCGGATTCCCCGGTAACCGCTTCTTCGGCGACTGAATCAGCTTCCTGCGATACCTGCTCTGCGCTTTGGACCGCAGTCTCTTCCGTATCGCTTTCTACCTTTTCATCCTGCGTGGATTCCGCAGTCATTTTTTCCGCTTCCGCCTTGATCTTCTTGCGCCCGGTCCGGCGACGTCGCTTTTTGTCCTTGCCTTCCGAAGCTTCCTGATCACCGACAAGTTCGATAAAAGCCATCGGTGCGGCATCGCCAATACGGGGACCAAGCTTGATGATCCGGGTATATCCACCCTGACGGCTTTCAAACCTCAGCGGCAAATCTTTGAGCAAAACCTCAATCGCCTTTTTGTCTTTCAGAAATGCCAGGGCCTGCCGGTGAAGATGCAATTTTTTCACCGCAATCTGCTTATCCTCTTCGCCCGGTCCGAGCGTGTGATATCGCTTTCCCACCGTAATCAGTTTATCGACAACCCTTCGCAATTCTTTGGCTTTGGCATGTGTTGTTTTGATACGACCATGTATAAACATGCTTGTGGCCATATTACGAAACATCGCTTTACGGTGAGAACTGTTTCTCCCCAATTGCCGTCGATCATTCAAGTGTCTCATCGTGCAACACCTACTTGAGTTTGTGTCATTGACTCATGGCGAAGTGATCGCCGTGCTTATTCCGGCGATTCTTCTTCTTCGCCGCTATCGTCTTGCGGAGGGGTCCAATTCGGAAGTTTCATACTGAGAGACAAGCCCATTTCAGCCAGAATATCCTTGATTTCATTCAAGCTTTTGCGCCCGAAATTCTTTGTTTTCAGCATATCGGCTTCTGACTTCTGTACGAACTCGCCGATGTGCCGGATATTCGCATTGCGCAGGCAATTCGCAGCCCTGACGGAAAGGTCCATCTCATCCACGCGTCGGTTGAGATGTTCGTTGTATTCCGGCGTCTCGTCCACTTCCTCTTCTTCCTCTTCCTCAATCTCCGGTTCTTCTTCAAAATTGATAAAGATGTTCAGTTGTTCTTTGAGAACCTTGGCGCTGATGCCTATGGCGTCCTCAGGCTTGATCGCTCCGTTCGTCCAAACTTCCATGACGAGTCGGTCGAAATCCGTTCTTCGGCCTACGCGGGTATTAGTCACCTGGAAATTCACTCGCGTAACCGGCGAAAACAGCGCATCGAGCAATATTGTTCCGATGATGTTTTTTTGATCGGGGCTTCGTTGATCCTCGGAAGGGACATACCCACGCCCTGTTTTTACTACCAATTCGCAAATCAGGCTGGCGTCCTTGCCCAAAGTGGCAATCTGCACATTTGGGTCGATAATTTCGACGGAAGGTGGACACTGAATGTCGCCCGCCGTCACCACGCCTTCAGTGGATTTATTGATCGTCAGCGTTTCTTCCGTATCCGTGTGAAGTTTTAAGCGAACCTTTTTCAGATTGAGGACGATATCGGTCATGTCCTCCTTCACGCCCGGAATTGTGGAAAACTCATGACTGACTCCCTCAAAACGCGCCTGAACAATGGCGGCGCCGGGAAGCGTGGACAAAAGGACTCTCCGCAGAGAATTCCCGAGAGTCTGACCGAAACCTCTTTCGAGCGGTTCGGCAAAAAATCTCCCATAGGTATCCGTCAGAGAACTCTTTTCAGCGACCAAAATTTTCGGTTTGATCAGGTCTCGCCAGACTTTGTACATTTTGGGTTCACCCCCTGCGACATATTAACGGTTATTTGGAATAGAACTCGACAATCAATTGTGCGTTGACCTCGGCGCCCAATTCCTCACCTGTTGGATAACTCACAAAGTTCCCCAGAAATTTTTCGGCGTCGACTTCAAGCCAAGCAGGAACTCCACGACGCTGCACGGTTTCCAAAGATTCCTGAATCCGAGCCACCTTGCGACTCTTTTCCCGCACGCTCACGGACTGTCCTGATTTTACGAGAAAACTGGCAATGTCGACTTTTTTCCCGTCCACGCAAATAAGGCCGTGATTGACAAACTGTCTGGCTTCTCTTCGGCTGCCGGCGAAACCCAGGCGATACACGATATTGTCCAATCGTCTTTCCAGGATCAGCAGGAGATTATCGCCGGTGATGCCCTTCATTTTGTCGGCCTTTTTGAAATAATTCCGGAATTGTCGTTCAAGAACTCCGTAAATCCTTCTGGCTTTTTGCTTTTCCCGAAGTTGGACGCCATAATCCGATACCTTGCTCCGGCGCCTCTGGCCGTGCTGCCCCGGCGCATATTTTCGCCGTTCTAAAGCGCATTTCTCGGTGTAGCATCGATCACTTTTCAAAAAAAGCTTCGCATCTTCCCGTCTGCAAAGCCTGCAAACCGAATCCACGTACTTGGCCACGAATTGCCTCCTTATCTCAGACGCGCCGCCGTTTCGGCGGTCGGCAACCATTGTGCATCACCGGAGTCACATCCTTGATAATGTTGATTTTGAACCCCGACCCCATTATCGTCCTCAGCGCAGCCTCGCGTCCCGAACCCGGTCCCTTGATAAAGACCGATAACTGCTTGACGCCGTGGTCTCTGGCGGTTTTTGAAACCTGCTCCGCCGCCAACTGCGCGGCATAGGGAGTCGATTTCCGGCTGCCCTTGAAACCACTGCTTCCCGCGCTAGCCCAGCAAATCGTATTGCCGGACAAATCGGTAATGGTCACGATTGTGTTATTGAACGTCGCCTGGATATGAACAATCCCGCTCGGGATGTTCTTCTTGACGACCTTAGCGCCGACACGTTTGGTTTTTGCCATGTTTCCATGAACCTCGCCGCCTCGCCTTTTTCAGTGACGAAGCAAAAAGCTATTTCTTCTTCTTAACGGTTCCGCGTTTTGGCCCTTTGCGCGTCCGGGCGTTGGTATGCGTCCTTTGCCCGCGAACGGGCAGGCCTCGCCTGTGACGCAGTCCCCGATAGGACGCCAAATCCATATAACGCTTGATATTCATCGCCACTTCTTTGCGCAAATCGCCTTCGACCTTGAAATTCTCGTCGATGCAACGGCGTATCTGCGCAACCTCGGCGTCTGAAAGGCGCCCGGCGCGAATGTTTTCATCGACGCCCGCAATACCCAGAATCTTGGTGGAAGCAGTCCGCCCGATTCCATAGATATAGGTCAAAGCAACGACGACTCTCTTGTTGTTAGGAATGTCCACACCGGCAATGCGGGGCATTGCAACCTCCTCGTTCGAATTCTATCCTTGGCGCTGCTTATGTTTCTTGGTTTCGCAAATGATCCGTACAACGCCTGCGCGCCGGACCACCTTGCACTTATCGCAACGTTTTTTAACTGAAGCCTTCACTTTCATTGTCCTGCTCCCTCATTTCTCCCGAAATGCATTTTTGCTATTTCGGAACCCGTGTTAATGCACGATTCCGAGCTTTTCGTCAACACAGATTCGTCAATACAGTCCCTATATCTCACTTTTCTCTAAGATATTTGCGACAATACCCTCGGGCCATCCGGCGTTACAGCAATCGAATGCTCAAAATGGGCCGAATACTCCCCGTCCACCGTCCTGGCCGTCCATCCGTCGGCATCAACCTTTACATCGGGCGAGACCATATTGATCATCGGCTCAATGGCATAGGTCATCCCAATGCGGATCCGCTCCCCCGTCCCCGGCTTTCCCAGGTTGGGGATGGCTGGAGGCTCATGCATCTTCTTGCCGATGCCGTGCCCTACGAACTCGTGAACAACACCAAAACCTCGGCTTTCGGCCAAAGTCTGCACTGCGTGGCCGACATCACCGAGACGCTTGCCCAGGCGCGATTGCTCAATGGCGGCCTCCAGGCATGCGCGCGTGGTGTCCATAAGACTCCTGACTTCCGGTCGAACATCACCAATGGCCACGGTCAAAGCCGAGTCTCCGCACCAGCCGTCGAGGAAAACCCCAAAATCGAGACTAAGGATATCGCCCGACTTCAAAACTATGTCCTCAGACGGAATGCCGTGAACGACTACATCGTTAACGCTGGCGCATACCGTTGCTGGAAACGCCGCTCCGCCGCTGGGATTGGGATACCCCAAAAACGCGCTTTTCGCTTTTCGCTTTTCAATGATCTTGCGAGCAATTTCATCCAGAAACGCCGTCGAAACACCCGGCACCGCAGCTTCGGCCATGCTTGCGAGTGCTTCGGCCACAACCTGATCAGCCCGATACAATTTCTCAATTTCCGCAGAGCTCTTCAGTTGAATAATCATGGGTGAATGATCAGCCTCCCAGCATCTCGTTTACACGCGCAGTTATCTCTTCAATGCTTCCCTTTCCAGAGACCTCTGTCAGCATGCCTTTGCCTTTATAGAAGTCGATCAAGGGAGCGGTCTGCGTGTGGTATGTGTTAAGTCGCTGCCGAATTGTTACTTCTTTGTCGTCGTCGCGCTGATAAAGCTCTGCTTTACCGCACTTGTCGCAAACACCCTCAACCTTCGGCGGCGAAAACAGTTTATGCATCATGGCGCCGCAGGACCGGCATGTCAGCCTTCCGCACAAACGCTCGACCAAATCGTCATCCGGGACGTCGATGGATGCGACTTTATCCAGACTCATGGATTTTTTGTTCAACAGTTCATCCAGGGCTTCGGCCTGCGCGATCGTCCGGGGGAAACCATCCAGAATAAAACCCTTTTTTGCATCGTCTAGGTCAAGGCGCTCGTCGATCAGGCCGATAACGACCGCATCCGGGACCAATTGTCCGGCGTCCATATATTTTTTTGCTTCCTTACCCAGTTCCGTCTGGTTGCCCACGGCCGCCCGGAGCATGTCTCCAGTGGATATCTGCGGTATGCCTAGACGACCAACGATCTTCTGAGCCTGCGTACCTTTGCCAGCGCCGGGGCCGCCAAGTAGAATCAAACGCATTTCAATCCTCCGTCCATTAATACTATCGTCGTCCTTTAAATTTTCCCTTGGCGCCCAGGAAACCATCGTAGTGTCGCATCAACATATGACTTTCAAGTTGAGAGATGGTATCCAGGCCGACACCCACGACAATCAGCAATGCCGTGCCTCCGAAATAGAAGGGGACCTTGAAAAAGGAAACGAGAAATGTTGGCAGGACGCACACCGCAGAGATGTAAATCGCTCCCCCCAAGGTGATCCTCGTCAACACTTTGTCAATATAATCAGCCGTTCGCTTTCCAGGACGATAACCGGGTATATAAGCCCCAGACTTTTTCAGGTTGTCGGCGACGTCAACCGGATTGAAGGTCACCGCCGTGTAGAAGAAGCAAAAGAAGATGATCATCGCCACATAGAGAATCAGGTACAGCGGCTGACCGGGATTCAACATGTCGCTGATGGCCTGGAGCCACGGGTGCTCGAAAAAATTCGAGAAGGTCGCCGGAAACATCATTATCGAGCTGGCGAAGATCGGGGGAATCACGCCGGCAGTATTGACTTTCAAAGGAAGATGAGTGCTGGAGCCGCCGTACATGCGCCGACCCACAACCCTGCGGGCGTGTTGAATCGGAATTTTCCGATGAGCCCGTTCGACAAAAATGATGGCGAACACAACGAAGATCATCAAAATTCCGATGGGAATTGTCGAGAGAATGTTGCGCTCTCCGGTCCCAATGTCTACGAATAGCTGGTAAACAGCTGCCGGCATTCTTGCCACGATGCCGGCGAAAATGATGAGACTGATGCCGTTGCCGATGCCGTGCTCACTGATCTGCTCGCCCAGCCACATGATAAATGCCGTGCCCGCAGTCATTGTGACCGCCGTCATCACCTTGAAAAGAATACCCGGGTGAAGCACAACGCCCTGCCCGAGCATGCCCTTTTCGAGCGCGATGGCCATCATGAATCCTTGAAAAAGCGCAAGGCCGACGGTGCCGTACCGCGTGTATTGCGTGATCTTTTTTCGCCCGACTTCGCCTTCCTTGGATAACTTCTCCAGGTAGGGAATAACGACGGTTAAAAGCTGTAAAATGATGGACGCGGAAATATAGGGCATGATTCCCAGAGAGAAAACCGAACCCTGCTCCAGCGCGCCGCCGGTGAACATGGAAAACATTCCGAAGACCGTGCCGGCCTGCGCTTTAAAGAAGCTCGCCAGCGCCGCCGTGTTCAAGCCGGGAATCGGCACCGTGCAGCCGACCCTGTAAACCGCCAGAAGCGCCGCCGTAAAGAAAACCCTTCGCCTCAGCTCGGGGATCTTGAAGATATTTTGAAACGCGTTGACCACCGATTCAGCCCTTTATTAGTTCCACGGTTCCGCCCGCGGCCAGGATTTTTTCTTTGGCCTTAGCAGAAAACTTATGCGCAATAACCGTCAGTGATACGTTCAGATCGCCCTCGGAAAGAATCTTCAGACCATCGTTTTTCTTACTGATCACTTTACTTTTGAGCATAATATCCGGATCAACGACGGCACCAGATTCAAAGCGCGAGAGCTGCCCAACATTGACAACGGACAGGACCTTCCGGTTGGGATTATGAAAACCCCTTTTGGAAACCCTTCTTGTCAAAGGCATCTGCCCGCCTTCAAAACCTGGTCCTTTTCCCGTGCCGGACCTGGCTCTGGTGCCCTTATGACCTTTTCCGGACGTACCGCCTTTGCCGCCAGCGTTGCCGCGCCCGAGGCGCTTGCTCTTTGTCCTTGCCCCTTTTGGAGGCGAAAGTTCAGAGAGTTTCATTTACTCGATCTCCTCATAACGAACGAGATGTAGAACTTTCTTCACCATCCCGCGAATGGTTGGGGAATTTTGATGAACCACGTTGTGGTCGATCCTTTTCAAGCCCAATGCATCCAGAATTCGCTGTTGTTTTTTATCACGACTTATCGTCGAGCGGATCTGCGTCAATTTGATCTGTCCCATGATCACCCCTCCTCCACGACGGGTTTCCCGCCGCTCGATCCGCTCTTCCGAATTAGGCGCTTTCTGTATTTTTCAGGATCATTCAGGTTTTTCAGCCCCTTGACCGTCGCGCGGACCAGATTGTGCGGATTACGGCTGCCGTAGCACTTTGTCAAGATGTTGCGAACCCCCGCGCTTTCCAGGATCGCGCGCACTGCGCTGCCGGCGATGACGCCGGTTCCCGGACTGGCCGGAATCAATTTCACCTTGGCAGCTCCGAAGGTTCCCATCCGCCCCTCAATTTCATGAGGAATGCTGAAATCTTCAGTCAGCGGCACCCTGAAGACGGCCTTCTTTGCAGCCTCTATGCCCTTGCGAATGGCATCGGGTACTTCGTTGGCCTTGCCTTTGCCGACGCCAATGCGACCCTTGCCATCGCCAACGACCACAACGGCGGTGAAGGAAAAGCGACGCCCGCCCTTGACAACCTTGGCGACGCGGTTGACATGGACGACCTTTTCAACAAATTCAGGCACCTCTTGATAATCTCTGCGATTTGTATTCGCCACTAGCTGTCCTCCTTAAGGCCCTAGAACTGCAGGCCGGCCTTGCGCGCCGCTTCCGCGACGGCTTTAACCCGACCGTGATAGAGAAATCCATTCCGATCGAAAACCACTTGATTGATGCCCTTTTCCTTGACGCGTTCGGCAATCTTTTTGCCGACCAGCTCACTGCACATAACTTTGAAACCTTTAACGACGACGGGCTTGGCTTTCTTTTTCCCACCAGCCTTTTTACTTTTGGGCTTTTCTTCCGCGCTCACTTCGGGTTTGGCCTCGGGGATTTGAGGCTTCTCGAAGGATGGTTCAAGACTTGACGCGCTGGCGAGAACGACTCCCGCCGTATCGTCGATAGCCTGGACGTAGATATGACTCAGGCTGCGGTAAACGCACAGTCTCGGTCGTTCAGCGCTTCCACGAACCTTTCGCCGAACCCGCTTTTGACGACGTTCCCGCGAAGTGATGTTTTCCTTCTTATAACTCACCGTATAACTCCTTGAAGCACGATGCCTCGATCAATGCACAGCTAAATTATGCGCTGGTCTTGCCAACCTTACGCACGATCCTTTCGGTATCGTATTTGATCCCTTTGCCCTTATAGGGTTCCGGCGGTCTGACCCGCCGAATCCGCGAGGCGAATTCTCCGACGGCTTCCTTGCGAATTCCGCTGACCGTGATTTTGTTGTTTTTGTCCACCAGCACGTTCAAGTCAGAAGGGATCTTCAGCGCCTTCGGATTGGTAAATCCAACACTGAGAAAAATTTGGTCCTGCTTGACTTCGGCCTTGTATCCAACGCCGCTCATCTCGAGTTTCTTCTCGTAGCCTTTGGACACGCCGATCACCATGTTCTGAATCAAAGCTCTGGTCAGTCCATGCAAGGAGCGATGATCCCGATGATCCGTCTCCCGAGTGACCTGGATCGACTTTTCTCCGACTTCAACGCCGATGCCCGGCAGAAAAGAATAATCCAACTGTCCCTTGGATCCCTTGACGATGATTCTGGTCCCTTCAACGGAAGCCGTCACTCCGCCTTCCAGTTGAACGGGCTTTTTTCCAACGCGACTCATGGTTTACCACCCTGTCATCAGTATCGTTCTTACCAAACGCGGCACAAAAGTTCGCCGCCCAGCTTCTTTTCTTTTGCCTCATCGTCGGCCATCACACCCTTGCTCGTGGAAAGGATGGTGATGCCCAATCCTCTGAGGACCGGCGGGACCTCATTCGATCCGGAGTACCGCCGCAGCCCCGGCTTGCTGATTCGGTCAATGCCTTTAATCATGGGCATGTGATCGATGTCATAGCGCAGATGAATGTGCAAAATGCCCTGCTTGCCATCTTCTTCAAACTTATAGGCATCAATGAATCCCTTTTTCTTGAGTATCTTGACGACGCCTATTTTGAGCTTCGACGCCGGACAGCTCACACTCTCGTGCTTCGCCCGGTACGCATTGCGAATCCTCGTCAACATATCCGCCAACGGATCCGTCATGACCATATCGCTACCCTCCCTTGAGCAAGCCGTGATCGCATCACCAGCTCGATTTGACCACGCCCGGCAGGTCGCCCTGGAGCGCTAACATCCGCAAGCAGATGCGGCACATATTGAATTTTCGGTAATATGCCCGAGGGCGTCCGCAAAGCGGGCACCGATTATACTGACGAACCGCGAATTTCTGTTTTCGTTTCGCCTTGGCTATTAACGATTTTTTTGCCACGTTGATTTTCTCCGTAAAATAACCGCTTATTTGCGGAAAGGCATACCCATGTTTTTAAGCAAGGCACGGCCTTCCTCATCAGTCTTCGCGGTCGTCACGATTGTCACATTCATTCCCTTGATCTTGTCCACTTTGTCGTAATCGATCTCCGTAAAGACAATCTGTTCCTTGATGCCAAGCGAGTAATTGCCCCGGCCATCAAATGCCTTTGCGGAAATGCCGCGAAAGTCGCGAATACGCGGTATAGCCACGGAAATCAAGCGATCAAGAAACTCATACATGCGTTCCCTGCGCAAGGTCACCATCGCACCGATGCTTTGCCCCTCTCGAAGTTTGAAGGAGGCAATGGATTTTCGAGCCTTCGTCACCACCGGTTTCTGGCCGGCAATGGTCGTTATCTCGAAAACCGCGGATTCGATCAACTTCGGGTTCTGGATGGCTTCACCCAAACCCATATTAATAGTGACCTTCACCAGCCGCGGAACTTCCATCGTATTTTTGTACCCAAACTCTTTAATGAGAGCCGGCACGGCATTTTCTTCGTAGTATGTTTTCAGTCTGGGGACCATCAGGCCGCTCCTATCGAAACGCGTTTACTTGTCCAATATCTCGTCGCACTTTCTGCAAGCGCGCACTTTTTTTCCATCTTCAAGAGTCACCATTTTGATTCGTCTTGGAGCATCGCAGGTCGGACAGACGATCATGACGTTGCTGGCGTGAATCGGCCCTTCTTTCTCAATGATGCCGCCCTGCCGATTCGTTTTGTCCGGTCGCGAGTGCCTCTTGATAAAATTCATCCTCTCAACGATAACGCGACCGCTTTTCCGATCTACGTTCATGACCTTCCCGCGTTTCACGCGATTGGACATCGCCCCGGATTCTTTGCCGCCGATGATGTGGACAATGTCATCCTTCTTCACGCGGGTTTTTTTTACTGTCTTCGCCGACATTATTCTTCTCCTTGCCGATACGCGATCGTCTTATAGAACTTCAGGCGCCAATGAAACGATCTTCATGAATTGCTTGGCGCGCAGTTCCCTGGCGACAGGCCCAAATACGCGAGTTCCGATCGGCTCCAAGTTTTCCTCGATCAAAACCGCAGAATTGTCATCAAAGCGGATAAAACTTCCGTCCGGTCGCCCCAAGTTGCTTTTCAGCCGAACAATGACGGCCTTTCGCACTTCACCCTTTTTCACTTTGCCCCCGGGAATGGCCTCACGCACCGAAACAACAATCACATCGCCGACGGACGCGTATCGTCTCTTGCTGTCGCCCAGAACCTTGATACAGGTCAGGCGGCGCGCCCCGGAATTATCCGCAACCGACAAAACGGTTTGCATTTGAATCATGGCCTTAGTCTCCTTCTGCGACGAACGACTCGGTCTACCTAACGGCCTTTTCGATAATCTTTTTCACGGCCCAGCGTTTCTCGGAGGAAATCGGTCTGCTTTCGATCAGCTGAACCGTGTCTCCAATCCCGCATTCGTTCTTGTCGTCGTGGGCTTTGTACTTTGTGTGCTGTGTTATGACTTTGCCGTATAACGGGTGCTTATATACGCGCGCCACGCGCACAACAACCGTCTTTTGCATCTTATCGCTTACGACAACGCCTTGCAGGGTTCGGCGTTTACTCTTTGTCGCCATGGCTCACATCCTTTAGCTTTTTGCGCTGGTGCAGGATTGTCTTGACGCGAGCGATATCCCGTTTGACACCTGTCATCCGCGCTGTATTTTCAAGCTGCCCCGTGAAGAACTGGAATTTGAGATGGAAATAATCCTTCACCAAATCCTGCTCCATGCGGACCAATTCCTCTTCGCTGTATTTCTGAATTTCCTCAGCCTTCATGAAGGGCCTCTCGAATAACGATTTTCGTTTTTAGCGGTAACTTTGCGGCGGCCAGCCTGAAAGCCTTGGCAGCCTGTTCAGAATTCACACCATCCATCTCGTACAACATGCGTCCGGGCTTGACCACGCAAACCCATTCTTCGGGAGAACCCTTGCCTTTACCCATACGAGTTTCAGCGGGTTTTTTCGAAATCGGCTTATCCGGAAAAATCCGAATCCATATTTTTCCGCCGCGCTTAATGGAGCGGGTCATGGCGATACGAGCCGCCTCAACTTGCCGCGCCGTGATCCATCCGGCTTCCAGAACCTGCAATCCGTAGTTGCCGAAATCCAGGTTGCTTCCACGTCTCGCTTGTCCGCGCCGACGTCCCTTTTGGATCTTGCGGTGTTTAACTTTCTTTGGAGAAAGCATGATATTACCTCACAGTCCTTTACTTTGAAACCACGTCGCCGTGGTATATCCATACTTTGATACCGATAACGCCATAGGTCGTCCTGGCGTGGTATTGCGCATAATCAATGTCCGCGCGCAAGGTGTGCAGCGGAACAACGCCCTCGCGATATTTCTCATAACGGCTCATCTCCGCTCCGCCCAATCTTCCCTTGGCCGTGATGCGTATTCCCTTGGCGCCAAGTTTCATCGCATTGGAAATCGCCCTTTTCATGGCTCGGCGATGTGAAATGCGTCGGACCATCTGGTTGCCGATGTTCTCCGCAACGAGCTGGGAATCCACATCAGCACGCCGCACTTCCTGCACTTTGATGAAAATATCTCGATCAGCCATCCGGCGCAGAACTTTTTGCAGCGATTCAAGCTCCGCTCCTTTGCGCCCGATGATAACCCCGGGACGGCCCGTATGAATGATGATGGTCATTTTGTTATGCGTGCGCTCAATCTCAATTCTCGACACGCTGGCCCCGGCGAGCCTTTTTTTCAGGAAACTGCGAATGTTAAGGTCCTCGTGCAGCAGTTTTGCGTACTCCTTGTCGGAGAACCATCGCGAGTTCCAATCCCGGATGATACCAAGTCTAAAACCGATTGGGTTTGTCTTTTGACCCACCGTATGCCTCCCTTAAATCTCGTCCAGGATAATGGTGACGTGGCTTGTCCTCTTAAATATCCTATTGGCTCGTCCCATGGAGCGCAGGATAGTCCGCTTGAGTGTCTGCCCCGTATCAACGCAAACGCTCTTGACATATAACTCGTCCACATCCACGCCTTCACGTGTCTGCGCGTTCGCGATGGCCGATTCCAGAAGCTTCTTCATCGCTCTCGCCGATTTTTTTGGTGTAAAGGCAAGAATCCCCACGGCCTCATGGACGGCTTTTCCGCGAATCATGTCCGCAATCAAACGCCCCTTGAAGGGTGAAAACCTGAGGTGCTTCGCTGTGGCCCTGACTTCCATTCTATATCTCCCATGAGCGTATCAACGCCGAATCTTCGTCGGCCTGTGCGCTAATTAATTTTTCTTGGCTTTTCGATCCGCCGCGTGACCATGAAAAACGCGCGTCGGAGCGAATTCGCCCAGTTTGTGACCGACCATATTCTCCGTCACGAAAACAGGAACGAACTTTTTCCCGTTGTGAACGGCGAATGTCAGGCCAACGAATTCGGGTAAAACCGTCGACCGTCTGGACCACGTTTTAATAATGGTCCGGCTCCTTGATGAAATCGCCGTTTCCGCCTTCTTGGCCAAGTGGTCATCGACGAAGGGTCCTTTTTTTACCGAACGCGCCATACTCCACCGCCCCTTATTATTTCCGGTTACGTCGCTTGACGATTAACCTGTCGGATTTCTGATTTTTCCGCGTCTTGTATCCTTTTGTCGGAACGCCCCAGGGGGTACATGGATGCCGACCGCCGCTGGTGCGACCCTCGCCACCGCCCATGGGATGATCCACCGGATTCATGGCAACGCCGCGAACGCTGGGTCTGCGGCCCAACCACCGGGAACGTCCGGCTTTGCCTATCGAAATGTGGCTGTGATCCACGTTTCCAACCTGCCCGATCGTGGCCATGCAATCGCCCAGAAAACGTCGAGTCTCACTCGACGGCATTTTCAGCGTCACATATTTGCCTTCTTTACCCATGATCTGCGCATAATTGCCGGCTGAGCGCGCAACCTGGCCACCTTTGCCAATTTTCATTTCCACATTATGCACGAAAATGCCAGCGGGAATATTCTTAAGCGGCATCGCATTGCCCGGCATAACATCGACATGTTCGCCGCTGATAACCGTATCGCCGACTTTGAGTTGATGCGGAGCCAGGATATATCGCTTTTCACCGTCATGATAATTGAGCAGCGCGATACGGCTCTTTCTGTTGGGATCATACTCAATCGTCGCCACTCGTGCAGGAATATCGGGCTTGTTCCGCTTAAAATCTATCACGCGATATTGACGCTTTGATCCGCCGCCCCTATGGCGCATGGTGATGCGCCCTTTGCTGTTGCGACCGCCGGACTTTTTCAAGGGCTCTAGCAAGGAGCGCTCCGGTTGGTTGCCGGATAACTCCTCGAAGGTACTGATGGTCATATACCGCCGTGCGGGGCTTGTCGGTTTGAGTTTCTTTATCGCCATGCCATAGCCTTCCGTATCTGATTAGACGCCTTCAAAGAAATCGATACTTTCGCCGGGAGCAAGTTTCACGAGGGCCTTTTTCCAGTTCGGAGTTCTTCCGAGCACGCGTCCCCGACGCTTGTTCTTCCCTCGCATCAGGCAGGTCTGCACACCCAAAACCTTGACTCCAAACAATTCTTCAACGGCTTTTCGGATCTCAATTTTATTGGCCGTCAACATTACTTCAAAGGTGTGATGATTGCTGACCTCTTTACCCAGGTTAGCTTTTTCCGTAATGATCGGACGCTTGATGATCTGATGTGAATTCATCGTTTCTTATACCTCCCCTCGATCTTCTCCACCGCATCCTTGGTCAGGACCAGCTTGTCGTACCGGAGAATGTCGTAAAGGTTCAGGCCTTCTACCGGTAAAACCTTAACGAACGGGATATTTTTTGCACTCTTTTCAATCTTTTCGTCACGCTGCCCGATAACGATCAAACCACTTTTCACATCCAGAGACTTGAGGATGGCCACCATGTCGCTGGTCTTGATTCGATCAAGGGACAAACTGTCCACAACCGTCAATTTGGATTCAGCCAGTTTCATGGCCAGCGCCGATACGACGGCTTGACGGCGTACTTTCTTAGGGGTCTTGTACGACCAATCTTTCGGGCGCAAAGCGAAAATATGTCCACCGCCGACGCGGACGCCCGAACGAGCGCTGCCCGCTCTTGCGCGACCGGTTCCTTTTTGTCGATACAATTTAGCGCCGGTGTAGTTAACTTCCGCGCGGGATTTCGTTTTCTTTGTACCAGAGCGACGGTTCGCCATCTGATTGCGCACGACTTCCCAGAAAAGGTGAGGCTTCACTTCGACGCTGAAAATTTCGTCTTGTAAATCCAACGACTCCACCTTCTCATTTGAACTGTTGACTATGTCCATCTTCGCCATGGGATCGCCCTTTATACGGCTTGATTCGTCTTTTTCACGGTTTCTTGAATTGTCACTGTCCCGTTACGCGAGCCGGGAATCCCTCCGATGAGAAAAATCAGATTCTTTTCTTCATCAACCTTAAAAACGGTGATTCGCTGAATGGTCCTGCGTACAGCGCCCAAGTGTCCCGGCATCTTCTTTCTCTTGTGCACGCGCGAAGGCGTTGCCGACAATCCGATGGAGCCCGGTTCACGTTTGTTCTTACTGCCGTGCGTCTTTGGCCCGCAACTGAAATGATATCTTTTGATGGTTCCGGCGAAGCCTTTGCCGATGCTAATGCCGCGCACATCCACCAGATCTCCGGCGCTGAATTGATCAGCCTTGATTTCCTGGCCAACCTTGAAGTCGCCAGGATTATCCACCCGAAACTCTTTTAGGGTTTTATAACCGGTCTTTGTCTGAAGAGCTTTTTTGAAAACGCCGGCTTCGGGCCTGTTCAGTGTCTTCAGTTCGCAGGCGTCAAAACCCACCTGAACAGCTGCGTAGCCGTCGGTGCTCGCGTCCTTCACCCGCACAACGACTCCAGGCGTCGCCTGGACTACTGTCAAGGGCACACGACGACCAGTGTCGTCAAACGCCTGCATCATGCCTAACTTTTTACCGAGAATCCCTTTCATCACGCCGCTCCGATCAACTTAATATCAACGTCGACGCCAGGCGAAAGCTCCAGTTTGCCCATGGCTTCCATCGTCTCGGGTGTCGTATCGAATATCTCGATAAGCCTTTTGTGGGTACGAATCTCGAATTGCTCACGGCTTTTTTTGTCGACGTGAGGTCCGCGCAGTACGCAGAACTTCTCGATCTTCGCGGGCAGCGGGATCGGACCAGAGACATGCGCGCCGGTTCTTTTCGCAGAGTCGGCGATCTCCTTGGACGACTTGTCCAAAATCTTGTGGTCGTAAGCCTTGAGCCTAATGCGGATGCGCTGTTTCAGTAGCATAACAATATCCCGATTTTGTTACTTGATCACCTTTGTCACGACACCGGCGCCCACGGTGCGACCGCCTTCGCGAATCGCAAAACGAACGCCCTCTTCCATCGCAACCGGCACGATCAAATTGATGCGAAGATTCACGTTCTCGCCAGGCATCACCATCTCGACGCCCTCGGGAAGTGTCCCCACGCCCGTCACGTCGGTCGTGCGAAAGTACAACTGCGGACGATAACCGCTGAAAAACGGCGTATGACGACCGCCCTCATTCTTCGACAATACGTAAACGCTGCCATCATACTCCGTGTGCGGAGTTATCGAACCCGGCGCCGCCAAAACCTGGCCGCGCTCAACATCCTCACGTTTCACACCGCGCAAAAGACAGCCCACATTGTCGCCGGGCTGACCCGAATCCAGAAGCTTGCGGAACATCTCAATGCCCGTCACAACCGTCTTGCGCGTCTCTTTGATCCCGACGATCTCGATCTCCTCGCCCACTTTGACAACGCCGCGCTCGATGCGTCCCGTCACAACCGTGCCGCGACCGGAAATCGAAAACACATCCTCAATCGGCATCAGGAAAGGCTTCTCCGTTTCACGAACAGGCTCCGGAATGTATTCGTCAAGAACCTTGAGAAGTTCCAGAATCGAACCGTCGCCGACCACCTCATCGGTCCCCTGCATCGCCTTCAAGGCGCTGCCGCGGATTATCGGAGTGTCGTCGCCAGGAAACTCGTACAGGGTCAGAAGCTCGCGAACCTCCATCTCCACCAGATCCAAAAGCTCGGGATCGTCAACCAGATCAACCTTGTTCAGGTAAACAACAATCTTGGGAACGCCAACCTGACGAGCCAAAAGAATGTGCTCTCGGGTCTGGGGCATCGGGCCGTCGTCCGCGCCAACCACCAATATCGCACCATCCATCTGCGCCGCGCCCGTGATCATATTCTTGATATAATCGGCGTGACCGGGGCAGTCCACGTGCGCGTAGTGACGCTTCTCCGACTCATACTCCACGTGCGAAGTCGCGATCGTCAGAATCTTCATCTCATTGCGACGACCCTGGCTTATGCTCGCCTTGGCCACCTGATCGTAAGAGATCGCCTTAGCCCAGCCCTTTTTGGCCGCAACGGTCGTGATCGCACTCGTCAACGTCGTCTTGCCGTGGTCGATATGACCAATCGTACCCACGTTGAC
>CAZQAE010000006.1:0-110022 GCA_964591275.1 uncultured bacterium
TCGTGTTACGACCGCGCTTCGATCCATTCAACCCAGGGAAGCGTGCGCGCGCTTTGGTGGATGGAGTGGAGGCGCTTTCGGTTACTGGTAAATGGGTTTTAGCTCACAAAATAACGGAACTTTTAAAAAATCTTGTTTGGCTGTGACCAATTTCCTTTGTAATTGATTCGGAATAGTGTCTAATGCCTGCGGTTCGATCCTGCGGATCGTGTGTTTTTTTCAAAGGAGATCGCCATGCGGATATTGCGTGTCACAACCATCCTCACGCTTTGCGTGTTTTTTGCCGCCTCGTTCGGGCAGGCCGAAGTCCTGAAAACCCCCTACCTGCAAAACGTGTCACGCACGGGCATGACCGTTTGCCTTGAAACCAATACTCCGGAAGACGTCACCGTGGAATGGGGTTTGACGCAGCAATACGGCGAATCACTCACTGAAGGGTTTGTGCAGGACCCCGATTTTCCGGACGGCAAACGCTATATTTACAAAGTGCGCCTGGAAGGACTCGAACAAGGAACGATGTATCACTACCGGGCCACGCACGGCGAATTTGTTTCCGAAGACAGGACCTTCATCACCGCCCCGGACAATATGTCGGATTTTAACTTCGTCGCTTTTGGCGACAGTCGCGGCGGCACGCCCACGGATCCCAACCTGGACCACGTGGGCACCGCCAGCGCCATCACCGACATCATGCCGATGTTTTACATCAACACCGGCGACTTCGTGAGCGGCGGCGAAAACTATCTGGACTGGGACACGCATTTCTCCGTCGAAAATGACCTGATGGGCTACGCGCCCATGTACCCGGTGTACGGCAATCACGAGGAAGGCTACGATACCGAGACGGGCATTTCCGGCTTTGGATTGTGGAAATATTATTTCGACACGGACCACGAAGACGACGGGACCTGGTACAGTTTCGACTACGGCAACGTGCACTTTATCGTTCTGGATCTTCCCCGAAGCTGGCTCATTCTGCCCGGCACCGCACAGTACCGATGGCTCTACGCCGATCTGGCGGATTATGTGGAAAATCCCCATACAAACTTCCTACTGGCTTTTTTCCACTACCCGCCTTTCAGCTGGAAACCGGGCCGCAATCCGGATGTCTCCGCGTGGCTCATCGCCGAAGCAATCCTGCGGCAATACGGCGTAAACGCCATTATCACCGGCCATGACCACTACTACGCCAGGCGCGAAATGTGGGGCATCACGGAAATAATTTCCGGCGGCGGCGGAGCATCGCTTTACGATTTCTATGACAACGTTGAAAATCGCCTGGGGTACGTCGCGCACGCCAAGGAACATCACATTATTGATATCAACGTGTCGTCAACTCTCATGCAATTCGACGTGTGGAGCACCACAACGGATCAGCTCATCGACAGCTTTGAAATCGAGGTCGATGATCCGCCGGTCCCCGATGGTGAAGATGACGACGCCGATGACGATGTTGATGACGACGCAAACGATGATGCCGATGACGACCTGAATGATGATGTTGATGACGACGCAAACGACGATTCGGTCGATGATGACTCAGCGCCCGCGGCGGATAAAGGCGACGATGACGATGACGATGGCGGATGCTGTGGATAAAGAGACAATTTGGAGTTGTTGATAAGCGCTTTTTAAAAGGAACACTGATAAGCTGAAAACTTTTTTGATATTAATCGATTTCGCCGGGAAACCATGCATATTCTTTGTGCTCATTTTGCTTCTTGTCTTCGTCCAATGCGTTGATTCTGGAAATGATGACGATCAGGAAGACGATGGCGCTGACGACGACGATGACGATATTGATGAGCTGGATGAGATGATCTTCATTCCCGGGGCGCAGTACGGCATGGGATGTCCATCAGCCGACGACTCACGCTGCGAATATTCCTACCAAATCGTCGAAGTGAACGATTTTTACATCGACCAGTACGAAGTTACGTACTTGAAATACGCTGAGTGCATCGAAGATGGCTACTGCACGTTGCTGCAGTATACGGAGACAGACCCGAAAGCGCCGGCCCAAGGGATCAATTGGTACGACGCCGGCGATTACTGCCAATGGCGCGAAAAAAGATTGCCCACCAGCGAGGAATGGGAGTTGGCGGCCCGTGGTCCTGATGGCGGGCACGATTATCCCTGGGGAGACCAGTGGGATCCCCTTTTCGCCAACTGGTGCGATGGAACAGACTGTGACGGTTCCGTGGACGGCTACAAGGACGCCGCGCCTGTGGATGCTTTCCCGGAAAACCAAAGTCCATACGGTGTTCGTAATATGTGCGGTAATATGATGGAGTGGACTTCAAATCAAGTGGAATTCCCCGGGTATGACACCTCATGTACTGTTCGTGGCGGTGCCTACGCTCCGGCCAATGGAATGGGCGATCCGAACGGCGCTTTGCTGGCATGGATGAAAATGGGCGATCCACCCCACGGCGGTGGGTCTCACATTGGAATTCGCTGCGCAAAGTCCGCCGATGAAGACAATGTTCCTGCCTTTCAGATTCATCCAGATCCTCCGGCGCGCCGACGATGACGGAAAATGCTGCGGTTAGAATTTAGAAGTTGGCTGCTTTCAGTCGATTCAGCAATAATCCATGAAATTTAGCGGTGGCTTAATAATTTTTCCTTCCCGCCTTGCCTCGTGTTGTCAAGCTCGGTCGATCGCACTATTCTCAAAGCTCCATGCCGCCTGGGACAGAATCATTGCGGGCCCGATTTGCCCATTTTGAAAAATTAAGCCAATGGGCGAATTTTTCTGTGTCTGTTCTACAACGGCGGCGTCAAAACCGAAATGAGCCAACTTTTTAGCCAATGGAGGCTTTGGATATGTCCACACGGATAGAGACCGATTCCTTGGGAAGCATTGAGGTTCCGAGTGATGTTTTTTACGGCGCGCAGACGGCGCGTTCGCTGAGTAATTTCAAAATCGGCTGGGAAAAGATGCCCGAGGAAATCATTTGGGCATTTGGCATTCTCAAAAAAGCCGCCGCCCTGGTGAACTACGACCTGGGTAAACTTGATGAAAATATCAAGGATCTTATCGTGCAGGCCGCCGACGAGGTGATTGCGGGGAAACTCGGCAAACACTTCCCCCTGGTGGTCTGGCAAACCGGCTCGGGCACGCAGTCCAACATGAACGTCAACGAGGTTATTTCCAACCGGGCCATCGAGATTTCCGGCGGGGAAATGGGATCGAAGAAGCCGGTTCATCCCAACGACCATGTCAACAAATCACAGTCTTCCAACGACACCTATCCGGCGGCCATGCACATCGCGGCAGTGGACCGCATCGAAAATCATCTTTTGCCGAACGCAAAAAAGCTGCACAGGACGCTGGTGGCCAAATCCCTAGTCTGCATGGACATTGTGAAAATCGGTCGCACGCATCTGCAGGACGCGGTGCCGCTGACGCTGGGCCAGGAGATATCCGGCTGGGCGGCGCAAATCGACTATGCCATCAAGGCCGTCAAGGCCACGTTGACGCAACTTCGGGAAATCGCCCTGGGCGGCACGGCGGTCGGCACCGGCCTGAATGCTCCGCCCAAATACGACAAAATGGTGGCCGAAAGAATCAGCGAATTGACCGGCCACAATTTCATCACCGCGCCCAACAAATTCGCGGCGCTCGGAGCGCATGACGCCTTCGTGGGAACCGCCGGCGCTTTATCGCAACTGGCGGCAGCGTGCATGAAAGTCGCCAACGATGTGCGCTGGCTGGCCTGCGGACCACGCTGCGGCATCGGCGAAATCACCATCCCCGCCAACGAGCCGGGAAGCTCCATCATGCCGGGAAAAATCAACCCCACGCAGTCCGAAGCGATGACCATGGTCTGCTGCCAGGTCTTCGGCAACGCCGCGGCGATCAGTTTCGCCGGAAGCCAGGGCAACTTTGAACTAAACGTCTTCAAGCCTGTGATGGCCTACAACCTGCTCCAATCCGTGCAGCTTCTGGGCGACGCCTGCCTGAGCTTCAACGACAACTGCGTGGAGGGGATCGAAGCGAATTTGGAAGTGATAGAGCGCAATGTGAAAAATTCGCTGATGCTAGTAACGGCCTTAAATCCGAAAATCGGCTACGACAACGCGGGCAAAGTCGCCAAAAACGCGCACGAAAAAGGCACGACCCTTCGTGAATCGGCCATTGAAATGGGCCTGCTCACCGGCGAAGAGTTCGATCAATTAGTTCGCCCGGAGAAAATGGTCGGAACTTTGAAGAAGGGTTAATTGAGGACACGCATTAAACCAAGCTTCACATGAGATAGAAAGCTTTTCTCTTTATGCGCTGTCGAACTTGATAAAGATCAGGCCGACTCGGCGTTAGCCATTAATTCATGCGCCTGTCAGTGCAGTGATTCGATGGCGGCAATCATTCGCTTCAGGAATGTCGCTCCTACACTAACTTCTCATCAAAAATGCCCATCCGTGAGGACCGTGAAGTTTTTCACTTCGGCGCTGGTGCCGGTTTGGTTGTCGATGCTCAAGGTCCAGTAATCCGTCGGTTGCAAACCGTGGAGATCAATCAGGCCCGCGATACCCGTCTCGCCATTGAAGTCGTACCCACGGAAAGTCTTATTGAGACGCCAGGAAGTCGGAGTCACCGCATCCGGCCAGGGAGTGAACGCACTGAAACTGCCCAGGTCCACCATCTGGCCGTCCGGCGCGGTCAGGCCCAGGTCAACGCTTCCGGCGGGCTGCGTGGTCCATTCCAGAAAAACTCGTACGCCGACTTTGCTGATTGTTTGCCGGTACTGATGGATATCCAACTCGGTGAATCCGTTTTCAGTGTATTTCGGCAGCCAGGGCTGATCCGGATTGTCGGAGAAGGAGTCGGTGAGTTCCTGATGCCATGAGCCGGGGATATCCAAAAAGCGTATCGACACAGTGTCGTCATTATAGTCCGCCGTGATCAACTCCGGCATGCTGTCACCGTTTAAATCCGCAGCTAAAACAAAAAAGGGGCAACTACCTGTAGGGAAGGAAGTGATTGACCCGAATGTCCCGTCGCCGTTACCCAGGCGAATTAAAACGGTGTCGTTTCCAGAAGTGATCAGGTCTGGTTTGCCATCGATATTGACATCCGAAACATAAACCGAAGACGGTGAATCACCCATAGACAGGGCAGTCCGTGCTCCGAAGGTTCCGTCCCCGACGCCCAAGCGAATCGAAACTGTGTCGCTAATAACATCCGCTGTGACCATGTCCGGCGCACCGTCGCCGTTTAAATCTGAGATGAAAACAGAATTAGGATAATCGCCCATAGGCCAGGAAGAACATTCTCTGAAAGTTCCGTCGCCGTTGCCCATGCGGATCGAAACTGTGTTGTCCCACTTATCCGCCGTGGCCAGGTCAGGCGCGCCATCGCTGTTGATATCCGAGGCGAAAATAGAATTAACAAATCTACCCATGGGCAGGGAGTCCCGAGTTCCAAAGGACCCGTCGCCGGTGCCCAGGCGGACTGAAACTGCGTCATCATATTTATCTGCAGTGCCCAGGTCCGGTACGTCGTCGCCGTTCAAATCCAAGACGAAAATAGAAGCAGGTCTATTGCCCATGGACAGGGAAGTTCGTGCTCCAAAGGTTCCGTCGCCGACGCCCAGGCGAATCGAAACTGAGTCGTCCGTGTTCGCTGTAACCAGATCCGGCGCGTCGTCGCCGTTGACATCCTTGGCAATAATTGAATTTGGTTCAACTCCCATGGACAGGGATGTTCGATCTCCGAAAGTTCCGTCGCCGGTGCCCAGGCGGATCGAAACCGCATCACTTTCACTGTCCGCCGTGATCAGGTCCGGCGCTCCGTCGCCGTTCACATCCGAGACGAAAACGGAGCATGGTTGACCACCAGTGGGTAGGGCGATGAGGGCGCCGAAGGACCTATCGCTGGCGCTCAGGCGGATTGAAACCGTATCGCTGAAAGTGTCCGCCGTGACCAGGTCCGGCGCTCCATCTCCACTCACATCAGAAACGAAAACTGAACTTGGCGCCGCGCCCATGGATCTGGAAGTCCGTGCTCCGAAGGTCCCGTCGCCGTTGCCTGGGCGGATCGAAACCTGGTTGTCATAAATATCCGCCGTGATCAGGTCCGGCGCGCCGTCGCCGTTCACATCCGAGATAAATACTGAGCTTGGTCTATTGCCCATGGACCGGGACAATCGTTCTCCGAAAGTCCCGTCGCCTGCGCCCAGGCGGATCGAAACCGTGTCGCTATCCCCATCTGCAGTGACCAGATCCGTCGCGCCGTCACCGTTCAGATCCGAGATAAATATTGAATTTGGTCCATCGCCCATCTGCAGGGAAGTCAGTACTCCGAAGGTTCCGTCGCCTGCGCCCAGGCGGATTGAAACCGTGTCACTTTCACTGTCCGCCGTGGCTAGGTCCGGCGCACCATCGCCATTCAAATCCGAGACGAAAATGGAAACTGGTCCATCACCCATGGGCAGGGATGTGAAGGTCACAAAAGCCCCGTCGCCAGCGCCCAGGCGAATCGAAACTGTATCGCTATTTAAGTCCGCCGTGGCAAGATCCGGGGTGCCGTCGCCGTTCAAATCTGAGACGAAAATTGAACTTGGCCCATCACCCATGGACAGGGAGGTTCGATCTCCGAAGGTTCCATCGCCGCTGCCCAGACGGATCGAAGCCGTGTCGCTATCAAAGTCCGCCGTGACTAAGTCTGCAGCGCCGTCGCCGTTTATATCCGAGACAAAAATTGAGCTTGGTTCATCCCCCATAGGTCGGGATGTCCGTGCTCCGAAAGTCCCGTCTCCGTCGCCCAGGCGGATTGAAACTGTGTCGCTGGTAACGTCCGCTGTGATCATATCCGCCGCGCCATCGCCGTTTACGTCCGAAAGGAAAATCGAAACCGGTGCATTACCCCCGGACAGGGTGGTCAGTGCCCCGAATGTCCCGTCGCCGCGAAGCAGAGGCGCATGGTTAAAAATTGTTTCCAAGAAACCGATATTGATATTAGCCTGAAGCTCAATCCATGTTTCTCCAACGAATGGAAGAGGGATCGCCCCGGCTGCATTTTCGCTTTTTACCCGCGTCAGGAGCTTGCCATCAATATCTCGTACGACTGCCCAGCCTTTGCCGCCACTCCAACCGACGCCGGTCGACGAGAGTTCTTTCGGCGCGGAAAAACGATTCCATACAAGCCGGTTTGGCCCCCCCGCCCATGTGCTTTTTAACGTAGTGAGAACTTGATCCGACCATTCTTCAACGCGCTGATTAACTCCGAAAGGACGCGACCGTTCGCCGCCTCCCGGACTTGGATTGACTGCTGAAAAGAAATACTCCGAATTCCGCGGAATGATGTTTTTTGTGGAAATTTTTACTTCGGCATATTGATCGCCAGTTTCAGGATCGGTCTGAATACCGGGTTCTTGAATCTCCCCGAAATTGGAAGCCAATTTGAATTGAACATTATCCACCATGTTCCGGCCCCAAACGCTGACAGTAATTTCCTGTGGGATCGGTCCTCCACTTTCATCCAACAGTTGCATCACGCCACGAGGCCAGGTTTTGGTAATATCAGGAATCGGCGCGACAACACTGAAAGTCAGTGTGTTTTCCGAAATGTTCAGACCGCTCCACACCGGGTCAGGCGTGGATAGACGAACCATGTACGTGCCGACATTTTTCATCACGAGATCCGGCAAGGCCGCCGTGCAGGAGCTTGCGCAATAGCCGTTTTCCTCATCCGGGTCGCCATTCTCATCCGCCTGGCAGTCAAGCGCATCAGAGACACATGGAATAGCCAAATTTCCCACCAGGACATGCGTGTCCGCCGCGATGCCTGCGCCATTGAGCGTCAGCGGATAGAGTGGATCGGGCGGATCATCAAGAAAGTCCCGCGACAACGCCAGATGCGACAGCGGCGACAGCGTTTCGAGAACCGGTCTCGGTCGAATCGGTGTGCAGCCTATGGTCTGCCCGGTGTTCGTGTCCGACCACGCCGACTCCACGTTTGCGTTGTAGGCCATCACGCGGTACTCATAATCTATGCGGCACTCGACATCCATGTCCGAATACTGCTCCGTATTCGCCGCCTCCATCGCCAACGCATCCCATGCTTCGCCGCTGCCCGCAGTTCGACGCTGTATCTCGAAATTCGTTTCATTGCTCGAGCTGTCCTCCCAGGTCAAAATGATTTCGTCGATGTCCATGCCCGTCGCCGTCAGGTTTTCCGGCGTCGCCACCGGGCAATAGTCCGTCTCGGCCACCGATGCATTGGAGAAGTTCGATTCCACGTTTGCGTTGTAGGCGGTCACGCGATAGCGATACAGCGTTTCGCAATCAAGACCCGAATCATCGTAAAAGGGCGTCGCCGCGCCCACCGTCGTCAGTTCCTCATCGTCCCGATAGATGCGAAAACCTTCGTGATTGTCCTCGTTGTCATCCCAGCTCAGGCGCACTGCATCGGGACCTAGCACCTGCGCGTACAGACCGCTCGGCGCGGCAATCGGGCACCAGTCCGCCGTGGCGTCCACCGCACTCGACGGCGCTGACTCGCCGTAATCGTTGTAAGCTAATACGCGGTATGAATAGGTGTTCTCGCACTCGACAGAGTCATCGTGATAAACGGTAACGTTCGCGGCGGTCCCGGCGATGGTTTCCCATTCGCCTTCAGTTTCAGAGCGTTGAATATTAAAACCCAGCTCTGTGCCAGTATTGAAAACCCAATGCACGTCGATTTGCGAAGGACTTTGCGCCTCGGCTGTCAAGCCGGAGGGACTCTGCGGTGCGGAGCCATTTCCGGATCCGTCCGCACCTGGGAGCCCATCCGCGCCATCAGCGCCCGAACCGTCCGCGCCGTCTTTTCCTGCGTTCGGAGCGCACGCAAAAATCATGGGAGTCAAAAGAACCAGAATCATAGTCAAAACACGCAGTCGCATTAGGGACATGGCATTTTCTCTTTCATGACGAATTGGGCAGTGGAATTTTAAAATATTTTTCAGCGTCAGCGGCGAAACTTTACAATTTTCCCAAAAGGAAATCAACGAAGGCCAAGGTGCCAATCAACGCGCAATAGGGACAAGCGCAGACGTGTTTTCAAGAAGGATGACAGCGAATTTGATAAAATATTCACGTTCCGACGGTGCTTGGCAAAGGTTTGGGGATCGTCTCGCATGCGGTCACGAACGGAGTGTCGTTTTTGCATTCGCAATCTTAACCCAATGAGCCTTGTCCGTGTCTTGCCTGTTAAGGCCAAGATTTTTGCATGGCGCGGCAGATTTTCTCCCTTTGAGATGATATCCAATTTTGCTTCCTGCTTGACCGGCCTATGGGATTTCGGTTAGTTACAATCGAGCTATGCCAACGATTAGGCGTCATTTTTCGCCGCGCCAAAAGGAACGGTTTTACATGTCGTGGTTGAAAAATAAGTATTTCATTATTGTCTTCGGAGCTTTGACCTGCCTGAGTCTGGATCAAATCACAAAATTCTGGGTCAGTTCCACGTTCCGACCGGATGACAGCCTCGTCGTCATTTCCAACTACTTTTCTATCACGCTCAAACACAATCCCGGCGCGGCTTTCGGCCTGTTTCGCGGCCAGCCGATAACTTTTTTCCTGGTCGTGTCCGCTATTGCTCTTTGCTTCATCCTTTTTTTCATCATCCGCTCCGATCCTTCGCGGATGAGACTTTCTGCGGCGCATTCGCTGATAATGGGCGGCGCCATGGGCAACATCAGCGACCGCGTTCGCCTGGGCAAGGTCGTGGATTTTCTCGACGTGCATTATTACGATTGGGTATGGCCGACCTTCAACGTGGCTGATATGGCCATCGTCGCCGGCGTCTTTTTCTTTATGTGGGATATGTCGAAACACAACCTGGAATATACGGCGCCGGCACCGGTGAAAACCCTGCGCGAAGAGCCGGCGGCCATTTCCGCCGCGATGAATAACGATGGAGGGAATCCTTCAACGTGAGCGCCAAAAAAAAATTTCTGCTCGTCGGCGCGATTGCCGCCTTGGTATTTGCCCTGGACCAGTATACAAAATCTCTGGTAGTTCAGCGAATCGCCAAGCACCAGACAATTTCGATAATCCCCGATTTTTTTGATCTGACATTACGCTATAACACGGGCGCGGCTTTTAGCCTTTTCTCGACCATGTCCCTGGTGTTTTTCCTGGGTATATCCGCCCTCGCCATTGGTATGCTCATATTTTTTGTTATCCAACTGAAAGATGAAAAACGGCGCCAGTATCTCGCCCTGGGCGCCATTCTCGGCGGGGCCATCGGCAATCTTTGCGACCGGATTCGAATCGGCGGGGTCGTGGACTTCCTGCTTTTTTATTATAAGTCCTTCAGTTGGCCCGCTTTCAACGTGGCGGACATCGCCATTGTGTGCGGCGTTTTCGTTTTTTTGTTGGAAAACCTGGGATTGACAAACTTCCGCCAGAGCAAGGATTAAACAATTGCATCCTGTGATGTTGAGAATATTCGGCTTCCCTATTCACTCCTACGGCGTGATGCTGGCCTGCGCCTTTCTGTTCGGGATATGGCTGATGACCCGGCAGGTCAAGGCCTTCGGAGACGATCCCGACGACGTGCAGAACTTCTCTTTGTGGGTTCTGCTTTCATCGATTCTCGGAGCACGCCTTTTTCATTGTTTCGTGTTTTGGGAACATTACGCTCACCAACCATGGATGATCTTCAACGTGCGCGAAGGGGGCTTGGTATTTTACGGCGGTTTTATCGGCGGCGCGGTGGGCGGGCTGATCTTTTTAAAACTCAAGAAGAAGAACATGGCGGCCTGGGCCGATTTCGTTGCTCCCCTTCTCGCTTCGGGACTGGCCATTGCGAGGATCGGATGCACTCTCGCCGGTTGCTGCTACGGCAAGGCGTGCCCCGAGAATTTCCCTCTGGCGATCACATTTCCGCCTGAGACGGTGGGGCTGGCCGGAGTGCCTTTATATCCGACGCAGCCCGCCGAGTCCTTTTTCTCTTTTTTGATTTTTCTTGCCTTATATTTTGTCATCAGGCCGCGCAAAAAATTCCACGGCGAAGTCATGGCGTATTTCCTGGTGATGTACGGGATTGTTCGTTCCACGCTGGAATTTTTCCGCAATGACCCCAGGGGCTTTTTGGGCCTGTTTTCGGTCAGTGGCGATCCGGGCATGACGGCGGAAAATGCTTCGGGACTTTGGAAAGTCCTTTTGTATACGGAAGCCGCCTTCGAAAAGACCGCCGGCCTTTATCAGATTCAATTGAGCGAGAGCCAAGCCGTCAGCCTGATTTTTTTCGTCATCGCCGGCGTCTTTTTCATCGTCTTGCCGAAGCGGACACCCGTGGATAGAGTAACGGAAACAGCGCCCAAGCCCCGTGAAACGGTTTCGGGGAAGACTGGCGGGACCGGGAAAAGGAAGAAGAGGAAAGGCCGATGAACAAGATCATCGCCGCGACATTGATTTTATTGATGTGCGCGTGCGCCGTGAAAAACGAAAATCTGAGGCTGGAAGGCTTTGATCAGATCAGGGCTATGGAGGGATCGGAAGCCAAAACCGAAACCGAGGCGGTGAAAAAACGCGTCGATGATCTCTGGACTTATTTGCGTGGCCAGAAACTCACAACTTATATTGCGCGTGAAAAGCTGGCGCCCTTTTTCAGCCATGACCAGGATCTCACCGAATTTATCGCCATTTACGCGTCATTGATGCGAAAAAACTCCCTACGTCGCGAAGTTGTGCTGAAATACCGCGTCAACGACGTCAAAATTGAGGCCAACGGCGTAATCGCCCGCGTGGACATCGATATATGGGGAAGGATATTTTTTGTCTGGTATTCGCGCATCCACGAAATTCAGCGCTGGGAAAAATCCGCCGACAAATGGTATCTTAAACCCGATGCCACCGGCATTCCCGTGGAAAAAAGAGAAGAACGTCGAAGGGAATTGTTCAAAAGCGGCCCGTGAAAAAAGGGGTGGGAAATGGTCGATAACACTCGTTTGAAGATGCCAGCCCTTTATCGCCTGGCTTTGATAATCCTCGTTATCATTGCGGCGTGCGCGCTGATGGGTTCTTCATGCCATAAGAAACGGGAAACGAAAAAACTCCAGGAGTACTCCGACGAGCTTCATGAAATCGTCACTGATTTCAACAAGCTCATTGTCTGGCGGGGTTACACGCCGGCCAGCATGGCGGTGGTCCCTTCCAAACGCCTGGACTTCCTGATGGATGCGGAAAAGTACGGGGGAAACCTCCACATCGAAAATTACAACGTGGTCCTGTGCCAGGTCACTGTCGATCCTCCCGTTCGGGACCTCGGCCTGCCGGAATCGACGGATGCCCTGTCCGTGCATGAGGACATAGTAAAAACGGACAATACGCCAGATAAGGCCGAAGCCACCCGTGATCCGAAATCCGATGAGGCCGGCGACGACGTTGAAAAAGATGAAGCAGGCGACGTGACGGAAAAAGATGAGGTCGCTGAAAAAACCAAAGACGTCAAACAGCCTAAGATTTATTACGGTACGGCCCTGGTCCGATACATCAACCGCTCAGTTCTGCCCTCCATGTCCGTTGACACGAAGCTCATCAAACAATACTGGATCAATGTTGACGGGGCCTGGTTCTGCGACTTTTCCTGGCCGGATATGTTAAAGCGATAGCCGGCGTTTACTCATTTAATTTGTTGGAGTCCGAGCATGGGTGAATACGGCGGATACGATCTCCCCCGGGACATCGTGATGATCAGCACCGCCGATTGGGACGAGGAGCTGTGGACTAACAAACAGCAAATCGCTTGGCGACTCGCGGAAGATTTCCGAATTCTCTACGTGGAGCCCCTGGCTAGCCTCGCCTCTGGAAAGCGAGGGTATTCACACCGCTATTGGCGTGATCCTTCAGGGGTGCATGTGTTCAGGCCTCCGGGAACAATGCCTTTTGGGCAAAAAGTGTCTTCGGTCAACGAACTCAACCACCGACTCGTATCACCCTTGATCAGAGACCAAATCAAAAAGCTCGGCCTAAAAAACTATATTCTGTGGCTCTATCCGCCGTCGAGCGCCCCCTATCTGAAAACCCTGCATCCCGAACTATCCTGTTACGACTGCGTGGACGAGTACGCCAGCATGCCCGGGCATTGGATGCAGGCGACCCGGCAAATGGAAAGAAAGTTGATTATGGGCGTGGATGTGGTCTTCGCCACGGCGCAGTTTCTGTATGAGACCAGGAAAAAGCACAATCCCAATACGCACCTGATCCCCAACGCGGCGGACTTCGAGCATTTTAATAAGGCCAATACCGCGCGGCCTTCCAAGGAGCTCGAAGGACTTGGAAAACCCGTCATCGGTTATATCGGCGCGCTGAATTATAAACTGGACGACACGCTGATGCACAACCTCTTTTCCATGAAACCCGAGTGGACATTTCTTCTCATCGGCCCGGACAGAGGTTTTGGAATCGAGCGCTTCATGCGTTATCCCAACGTCCGTTATCTTGGCAAAAAGCCCACCGAAGAACTGCCTTCGCTGATGGCGGGAATGGATGCGTGCATGATTCCCTACAAGCTCGACAGTTATACGCGCGGCGTGCTGCCCCTGAAATTCTTCGAATATCTGGCTTCGGGACGACCGGTGATTGCAACGCCCTTGCCCGATATCGCGGTTTACGACGGACTGGTGGATTTGGGGAACAGCGCCGAAGATTTCATAGCCGCTATCTCACGCAGGCTCGAAAATGACAGTCTCGAAGACAAGAATAAACGAACGGAAGAAGCCCGCAAACACTCCTGGCAAAAACGCATTCACTCCATCCTGAAAAAGCTCGAAACGACCTGGCGACGAACAGAGGACACAAAAGATTAGTCGGCCAAAGGAATGCGGAATGAATTTGCAGGCATGTCCCCGACGCTTATGCACGGGCAAAAAACTGTCGCCTCTATCGAGGCTCAAAACGCAAGTGTTTGGACAAAAACACCCAGCGAAAAATTTCAAGTGAATTGTATTGGACCTGAATCCTGAACCCTATGCAACAAACCAGTGATTTAAAAAATATTGTGAGTCTAACTTAATGCGTGTTCTTCTCGTCGCGCAGCTTCTAAAAGCCCGAAATTTTCAGCCACTTGGTTTGGAGTATCTTTCAGCGCATTTGAAACGCGCCGGTCATCAGGTTGCGGCTGCGGATGCATCATTTCACGATAAGGTCATCAGCGCCGTCGATGAGCTGAGGCCTGATATCATAGGGTATTACGCTTGCACGGGCCTGCATCGGGACCTCATCCGACTCAATGACAAGCTCAAAAGGCGATTTGAATTCTTCGCCGCTTTCGGCGGACCTCACGCAACCTTTTTCCCGGAGATGATCAAACTTCCCGGCATCGACGGCGTTTGCCGAGGCGAAGGCGAGCAGGCCATTGTGGACCTGGCGAATGCGCTGGAAGATCGCCGGGATTATTGCAACATCCCCAATTGGTGGTTTAGCGTCGGCGGGCGCATCGTGAAAAACGAGGTACGTCCCCTGGTCCGCAACCTGGATGAACTGGGCGCGCCGGATTGGTCGCTCACTGACGCCATGCCTTATTGTCGGGATTTTCCCGTCAAAATTTTTATGGCTTCGCACGGCTGCCCCCACTCATGCGCCTTTTGCTACAGCCCAGCCTATAGGTTGCTTTATCGGGGACAAAAAGCCCGCCGCACGCGCGACCCTTTGAAAGTTGTCGATGAAATCGAGCTGTGCCGCGAGGGAAGTTCCCTCGCATTCGTATATCTTTTCGACGACACTTTCGGAATTGACCCCGCGTGGGTGTCTGATTTTTGCCGCGCCTATAAAAAGAAAATCGCGCTGCCTTTTTATGTGAATCTGCGTGCCGACCTGATAACGGAAAATATTGTCCGGGATCTCGCTTGGGCCGGGCTGGCCTTTGCAGGCATCGGCCTGGAATCCGGCTGCGAGACAATTCGCAACGAGGTACTCAACAAAGGCGTCAGCGACGTGCAGCTCAAAAGGGCGGCAGCCTTTATGCGCGCAAATAACACGGTTTTTTCGACCTTCAACATGCTCGGCATTCCGGGCACAACGCTCGATCAAGACATTGAGACCTGGCGGATGAACCTGCGCTTGAGGCCCAATTTCGCCGAGGCGCTCATGTTCCAGCCCTATCCGCGAACCAAGCTTGGAGACAAGGCGAAAAAGGAGGGACTGTTTTCCGGAAACCCGGACGATGTGCCGCCGAATTTTAAAGGGCAAAGTGTTTTGAATCAGCCAAATTCAAAGCAAAGACTCAGGCTGCTTTACCTGTTTCCCATCATCGTCGCGTATCCTCCGCCGCCGAAAATCCTGCGCGGCCTGCTTCGCCTTCCTTTGACGCCGCTTTATCGCCTGGCTTCAAGATTATACGAAGGCGCCGTGAAGATTTTTAAAATCTATCGTATCTCCCTGCCGCCAAGGACCCTCATCCGTTTGGCCTGGCATTATCTGAGGTATTGATTTGAAGAAGAGAGAAGTCAGAATTTAGAAGTTGGAAGTTGGAAGTCAGCGGCTAAAGGAGTGTGGAATTTCAAATGCGGAATGAAATTCATACTTCATTCCTCATACTTCATACTTTTCCCAATTATAGGCCGGCGATAAGAAAAATCATGTACGCCAGGTACGAGGCGAAGAAGATGCCTCCCTGCCAACGCTTGATCGAGTCTCCTATTTTCGAAAAAAGGATCAGCATCGCGGCGACGCCGAGCATGACGGCGATGTCGATAATCCGGCCCCGATTGAGCGCAGCGGGAACCGCGTGGACTGTTGAGGTGGCGCCCAGGACGAGCAGCACGTTGGAGATATTGCTGCCCACGAGGTTTCCGATGCCGATGGCCGTCTCTCGCCGGGAAACGGCGATCACCGATGTCGCCAGTTCAGGCAGGCTCGTATCCAAGGCCACCAGCGTCAGGCCGATAACCCGCTCTGAAATGCCGAAATAATCCGCCACCGTGCGCGCCCCTTCGACGATGGCGTGAGACCCGCCGACCAGCAGGACGATGCCACCGATAATAAGCAGCGCGTTGTATAACGTGGCCGTGCTGCGAGCGCTTTCTTGATCTTGCGTAATGTCGATGACCTCGGTCTCAAATTCCTTGGAGACAGGCTTGTGCCCACGCACCATCCAGATGACGTAGGCGGTCGCAGCCGCCAGGAGAATCAGACCGTCGATGCGTCCGATAACGCCGTCAAACGCCATGACGGGAATGGCTGCGGACGACAAAAACATAATCGGCAGAAAAGGCAGGACGCCCTTTCCCAAACGGATGGGAGTCATCAACGCGCACAGTCCCAGAACCAGCGCGATGTTGCAGACGTTGGAACCGACGATGTTGCCGAAGGAGATATCCGTATGCCCGGCGACCGCGGCCATCATGCTCACCGCCAGTTCCGGCGCGCTGGTGCCCACCGCCACGATGGTCAGCCCGACGATCAGCGGCTCGATGCCGAAGGATACGGCCAGGCGGCTGGCGCCGCGAACCAGGATATCCGCCCCGAAAATCAGGACGAGCAATCCGACGGTTAAATATATAAGCGCAATCAGCAAAATTTCTCCAAGCAGCCCCGTCGGCCTTTGAGCATTTGTTGATACACCAAGTCGGCCTTTGATCCAAGCTATGCGTGGCTCGGAGGGAGACATTTCCCCCATATCTTCAACCCGCAACCCATCATGGCACCATACTTTAGGATAGGGAATTAAACCGATATTTGTGACGCACTACCTTGACATAGGCGATGCTTGACACGATGATCGTGAACTTTTTGGGGGTTCAATGGGTCCTGTTTTATTAGCGATAATGGCCAGTTTGTTCTGGGGCGTGGGCACTGCGCTGCAAAAGTACGGCATGTCCTCCGAGTTCCCGAAAATCACCCTTGCAAACTGTTTTTGGCAAATCATCCCGATTCTAAAAACTCTGCTCGTCAATTGGCACTGGATGCTCGGACTTGTGTGCATGTTTGGGGGAATGATCTGCTTCGCCACGGCTTTAGGCTTGGGCGATATGGCCCTGGTGCAACCCCTCATCGGCTTGACCGGCGTCGTGGCGGCATTTATCGGCGTGACGGTTCTAAAAGAGAAAATCAAAGGAATTGAAATCGCCGGAATCGCCGGAATCGTTTTTGGCGTTGCACTGGTGGGAGCCGCCGGCGGCGAACGCACTTTCCAGATGCCCTCGGATGCGAACCTCATGTTTTTCACCGCCCTGACAATTTTGCTGGCGACCGGGGCCTTCCTTCTCAAAAAATTTCAAATTTCTACAGAGTTCACGCTGGCCTTCACTGCGGGGATCATCCTGGGATTGGCGAACCTGATGGGCAAGCTTCTCGCCGAGCGCGCCATCATTGAAACAGGACTGCCTTTTGTTCTTTGGAGCGTTCCGATTCTCGTCAGCATTTTTTCGGACTACCCTGTGTATATCGTCACCGTGACCAACATACTCGGCGGCATCCTCTTGCAGACCGCCTACTCCAACGGTCGCGCTGGTGTGATCTCTCCCATCACAACCATCATGAGCTTCGTTATGCCGCTTCTGGCGTCGCTGACGATCTTCGGCGAAAAAATCAGGACCACGCAGGCTTTGGGCATTGTCGTTATTCTGGTCGGCACCGCCCTGCTCGCCACGAAAGAAGAACAAAAGAAACAGGCACTGGAAGACTAAGCCTTTGCAGTATATAATTATGGGATGAGAGGCAATCCTTTACGGACCTTTTGATCTTAGGAAAGTTATGAGTGAACAAAAACGCCTGACGCAATATAGCCACGGTTCCGGTTGAGCGTGCAAAATATCGCCAGCGGGTCTGGCGAAGGTTTTGGCAAAGCTTCCGGTTATTGAGCATCCCAGGGTCCTGATTGGAGTGAGCGGGGCTGACGACGCAGGCGTGTACCTGCTTTCCGATGGTCTTGCTTTGGTGCAGACGGTGGATTTCTTTACGCCGGTCGTTGACGACCCATATGAATTCGGGCGCATCGCCGCCGCCAATGCCCTGTCCGATATTTACGCCATGGGCGCGACGCCGATCACGGCGCTCAACATCATTGCCTTTCCGGAATACGGTGATCTTGGTCTGGATGTGCTGGCCGAAATACTGCGCGGCGGGCAGGACAAATGCGCCGAAGCCGGCGTAGCGATCATCGGCGGACACAGTATTGACGACAAGGAGCCGAAGTACGGCCTCGCCATCACCGGAACAGTCGATCCGAAGGCCATGTGGACCAAAGGCGGCGCCAAACCGGGGGACGTGCTCATTTTGACCAAGCCGCTAGGCACGGGCATTTTGTCGACCGCGATCAAGTATGGCGATGCTACCAGCGCGCAGATCGATTCCGTCATACAAACCGCGCAAACCCTCAACAAAGACGCCGCCCGAATCGCCGGGAAATATGGCATTCACGCCGCGACGGACATCACGGGATTCGGCCTCATCAATCATCTTCTCGATATATGCACAGCGTCCGGCGTTGGTGCAGTCGTGTCGGCATCCGCGTTGCCGGTATTAAGCGGCGTGCGGGAATTGATTGAAAAACAGGTGATCCCCGGCGGAACGATGAAGAATCTTGATCACGCGGGGCAAGCGCTCATCACTGAGCTTCCGAAGATTGATCAGATTATCGCCGCCGACGCGCAGACCAGCGGCGGCTTGCTCCTATGCGCGCCGAAAGATAATGCGAGGCAATTGCAACGGGAGCTTGAAGATTTTGGAACACCGGCCTCGGCGATCATCGGCGAGATCGTTGAATCTTTAACTCCAAGCCTGACGCTTATTGAATAGTTTTTTTATTCCGACCGATTATTTGTTTTCTAATACGAGGCGCTTGTTATTGTCATTCCGACCGGAGCGAAGCGAAGTGGAGGAATCCCTTTGTCCGAGCGGCGACGAAATGATTTAAGGGATTTTTCAAACACAGCCCGCGCCTTGGCTCAATAAAACATAACTAATACGAAAACAATGATCGCCCAAATAGAGTTTCCGACTATTCCCAAGACGGGGTAAAAGCGGTTGGAATTTGGTTTGGCCAGGCCGGATAAACCCAGCCCGACACCCATCAGAACAAGAAAGAGCCACAAGGCCGTTCCGCAGCCCAAAACAAAAGGTGTGGAGCTGAATCCCATGTGCATTTCCATCGGCCGGAAATGGGGGGGGCCGATGACGACGATCAGAGCCAGGAGCGTGGCAAGAAGCATGATCGCCAGAAAAAAAGAAACGACGCCCTGTATCGAATGCCCTTTTTTTCTTTCCAGATTTTGACCCGCCGGCTCATATCCCTGATTCGTCATGAATGCTTCCGTCCTCGCTTGGGAGCCTTCCAGAGAATGAAGATTGGTTGTAAATCCGCCCTGTGCTCCAGAGCATCATTGAGTCAGGCGACCCCCTCCTAAACATATCATGGTTATGGTTTGTTGATCTTCTCCAGAATGCGGGCCACGATGTCGTCGCCTTGCATCCCTTCCGCCTCAGCCTCGTAAGTTCCTATGACACGGTGGCGCAAAACGTCGGGGGCGATGGTGTGCACATCGTCTGCGGTTACGAAACCCCGATGGTTGAGAAAGGCGTAAGCCTTGGCTGCGGTCGTCAAGTAGAGGCTGGCGCGCGGGCTGGCGCCCAGGGCGATCAGCGGCTCCAGGTCGGCCAGGCCCATGGACTTCGGCTCACGCGTGGCGCCAACAATATCGAGGATGTAGGAAACGATCTTATCGTCCACGTAAATACGACGCACGACATCCTTTGCCGTCATGATCTGTTCCAGCGAGACGACGGGGCTGACTTCCGGGTCGGAGCCGGTAGTGTAACGGCTAACGATTTCCTTCTCCTCATTGCGCGTCGGATAGCCTATTTTCAGTTTCAGCATAAAACGGTCGACTTGCGCTTCAGGAAGAGGATAGGTCCCCTGCTGCTCGATGGGATTCTGCGTGGCGAATACGAGGAAAGGATCGGGAAGCTTGAAACTTTGGTCGCCCAGCGTGATCTGGTGCTCCTGCATGGCCTCAAGCAGGGCCGACTGCACTTTAGCGGGTGCGCGGTTGATCTCATCAGCCAGGATGATATTGGCAAACAGCGGCCCCTTCTTCGCCTTAAATTCTCCGGTTTTCTGGTCGTAGATCATCGTTCCCACCAGATCCGCAGGGAGCAGATCCGGCGTGAACTGGACCCGGGCAAATGCGGCCTTCACCGCACGGGAGAAGGTATTGACGGTCAGCGTTTTCGCCAATCCGGGAACGCCTTCCAGCAGGATGTGCTCGCCGGTGAGGATGCCGATCAAGACACGCTCCACCATGTAGCGCTGCCCGACGATGGCTTTGGCAACCTCCGTAGCGAGCGTATCGACAAAGATCGAAGCTTCCTCGACCTCCTGGGTCAGTTTTTGAATTTCACCGGGCAGTTCCATTGTCATCCTCCTCAATTTTTTCCGACCGATAGACTGATAGCTTTTTGATGATTTGTCTTGCCTGTGTCAAGGTCGCCATGGCGTCGCCGCGACTGACGGAGCCGGTATAGCGTCCCACTTGGCATGCGTTGACAACCTTCCTGACTTCGTTGAGCAATTCGAGAGGCGCGCCCCTCTGCGACAGCATGGAGATACGCGTGGCCGCGGCGCCTTCCGGAACCGGGTCAGGAAAAAAGGCTTCGGCCCAGAAAAGCTCCTCCATTTGCGCATGGAAGTCGCCGTCAATTTTTTCACCGGCTTCTTTGGCCAATCCGTCCCACGGATTCTCGCCTGCTTTGATCGCCGTTTGCGCTCTGGCCGTAGCTTCGGCGATTGAGCGCAAGCGCCGAAATCGACGCTTGATGAAAAGGGCCGCGATTCCAAAAGCCACCAGTCCCGCGACAAAGACAATCCATTTTCCCGATTTTATGGAGCGCATCCGATCGAAAAGGGCGGGTTTGACGTCAATCGTCACAGCCGGGGCGACCGCTGTGGACTCAGCTTGATTTCCTTCGTCCAACTCAAAGGCGACTGTAACGGGACCGAGTTGATAGCTTCCTTCTATCGCGCAGCGATAGTCGATGCGCCTGGTGAGGATTGTTATTTCCTTGCCCCCATGAAAGCGCCTTTTCGTTTTTAGCGCCTGATGGACGATGTCCAGACCCTGCGCGAGAGGGGCTTCCCAGGGTTTGAAAAAGACGCTTTTCCCCCGCTCGGCTTTGCTGACGATGCTCAGTGTATATTGAATGGTACCGCCGACGGAGCAGGAATTTCGGTCCGCTTTGCCGGTAGCCGTTAC
This sequence comes from uncultured bacterium, assembly GCA_964591275.1. Classification (GTDB taxonomy): domain Bacteria; phylum Lernaellota; class Lernaellaia; order JACKCT01; family JACKCT01. The sequence continues at coordinate 21,186 of CAZQAE010000006.1, forward strand.
TTCAACCGGAATAGCCGATGTCGCTGTAGGAGTGATAGAGGTCGCCTGCGGCTCGCCTTCGTATTTTTTCACCGCTTCCTCGGCAGTCGGCAGATTCCCGGTTTGGGGAAATGCCACACCGGTCGCGATGAAAATGACCGAAGCGATCACTATGGGAATTACAAGCCGTCGCAAAATATCCACCCATCTATTTCAAAACCTGCCTCAATATAGTGACTCGTTTTGGAGGGTCAAGAGCATTTGCCGGAAATGAGTTTTTGCATCAAGTCGCCTTAACCGCCTCGATCAGATGCGTTTCCGGGTCCGGGTCGATCCGTCTGGCCTGCAAAAAACCGGTTTCGGTCAACCAGGATGTGATCTCGGATTCGGTGTAGGTGTCGCCGCTTTTCGTAGCCACGAGCATGTTGATGGAAAATAGGACCACGGCAGCAGGGCTAATGCGGTCTTCGTCGATGATGAAGTCGCGGATGAGAATACGCCCGCCTGGATTCAAGGCTCCGTAGCATTTTCGGAAAATGTTACGGCACTGCACAGAAGAGTTGCTGTGAATGACGGCGGATAAAAAGATCATATCGAAGCCGTGCGGCAATTCGTCTTCGAGATAATTGCCCGAAACGACGCTCACGCGCCCGGCAAGTCCCGCGTCGTCGATGTATTGCCGGGTCAGCGACGTGATTTCCGAAAGATCGAAGACTGTAGCGCTCATTCGGTCATTGGCTCGGACAAAAGCGAAGGAAAATGCCCCGGAACCGCCTCCCAAGTCCAACAGTCGACCTGCTCGCGACAAATCAATTTGCTTCGCCAACTTCTCAGCTTCACGCAGGCCGCGCCAGTGCATGGCGGCGATGAAAGCTTCCTGCCGCTCCTGGTTCCAGGCGCTGACGACTTTGCCTGCGGGGCTGTGGCCTGTGCGGACAGTTTCCGTGAGATGCGACCAGCGGTCCCAAAGATGCGCGGTGTGCATCAGGCCCGCCACGTATTCAGGGCGACCCTTGATAAGGTAGCGGACGCCGTTTGGCGTATTTCGATAGCGCCCGTCTGATTTGATGAGCAATCCCATGACGCATAGAGCGTTCATGAGCCGTGCGACGGCTTGTTCGTTTAAGTTTAAGACATTTGCGATCTGCCCGGCGCTTTTTTCCTCGTCGCCAAGTTCTGTGAAAACACCCAACTCAAAGGCCGTCAGCAGGATTCGGCTCTTGCGGAATCCGTAACTGATCTCCCTTAAATCCCCAGGTCCAAAGTCAGTGGACATAATCACTCTCCTAAGCGTACTCGGTCGGAATTTTGATATACGATGCCATGCAACGCACGCTTTCAATGCAGTATGAAAGAACAAGCATGCTGGTCAAGCGCCTTTCGATCCGGCGAAAATGATGTTATGAATGAGTGTCCGATAAATAATGTTTCAAATGGAAATCATCATGAAATCATCGGCAATGAAAAGATTATTTTTCGCGGCGTTTGTGCTTATGGTCTTCACCGCCGGCTGCCGACATGCACCCAACGCAGAGCTGGCGGAAGCCAGGCAGACGATCCTCGACGTTAAAGCCGTGCAGCCCCAGGACGAGTGCCTGGATTTCGTGGAGCAGGCGGAAAAGCATTTAAAGATGGCCGAGGAATTGAAAGACAACGGCGATTTCGACAAGGCATTATTCGAAGCGCAAAAAGCCCGCCATCTGGCTGACAAAGCCCGCCGGTGCCAGCAGTTTAAACTTCTACGCTCCGATACCGCAGAGTGAACAATGACAAAAGATATTTCTTTCGCATATTCGCTGGTTGCGATTTGTTTTAGGCCACCATCGTCTTGATCTCAATTTCAGGCATCTGCGAGATGGCCTTTTTCACTGAACATTGTTGCGCCGCGCGAACAACCGCTTTGAGATATTTTTCCGGGAAGGATTCCGGCACCTCGATATTGATTCTCACGAAGCGCAATGCCTTGATCTGCCAGTTCATATCGACGGTCTGCGTGACATTGATGCTGTCCATGCTAATGTCGCGCCCATTGCAAAATTCCCTAACGTAATAAGCCGCCTCAATTTTTCAAACAATCCATTTCGCCCTTCGCGAAAAAAAACTGCCGCAAACATTGTCAATGTTCTTGGCTATCGCAAGGCGCTTCACAAATTATTAAGCCGAATAACGCGGACAATGACTATCTGTTGATTTCTTTGTTCAGAGATTCAACGAGAAAAACCACGGTCGTTGAAGGATTGAGGCAGGGTTTTTCCAGACATGAATTATTGTACGACAATAGTAGCCTTTTTGCATTTTGAATTGCGGTCGCCTGCCTGGAAAGCAAGGTCTCATACATCGCTTCATCATTTTTACGATAGGATTGCCCAAGCCTTTCTGTCAGTTTTGTACACAACAAATCTCGGCTTAAGCCTGCTGTAATGAAATCATAATGGAGCAGGTACCAAAGCCCGAACGATTCATTTGAGTAAGCAATCTGGAAGTCACTTTTCTTCGCAAGTGCAAAAGCCTTTTTGACATTATTATCAGGGAAATCATCCTTGTCGAAAACGCACCAAACCTGATCGAATTCGACACCTTCTTTGCGTAGCTCATCGCAAATGTGTTGTGCTTTTTTCTGTACTAATGAAAAGGTATTGCTGCCGGTGCCTTCCACCTCGATTTGTATGTTTGCTGCCCTTGCTTCTTTTCTGAAAGCTTTGAAATAGTTTGGCTCCGTTTTTTCGCCTTCACACACAATGAGAATTAATTGGCGCGGCTTCCGTGTGTTCCATTTTCGCCCACTTGATCTTCGTTTACTACGATTAGCCATGCTTCTTATCCATAAGAGACGAAAGCCCACTTAGGAATGGTACGGCTCCATACTTTCCACGAAGGTAGTTTATGTCCAAAGCCTCATCCTTGCGCGGACCGAACTCGGCCAAGCTGTATAAGTCTGTTGATTCATCTGGTCGTTTTTCAGTGAACCATATTTGGTCCCGGCGAAGCAAGTCTGTGCGACGGCTTAACAGATTGCTGTCGTGCGTTGTGAAAATGATTTGAGCGTTTTTCTTATTTGATTCGTCCGTACGAAACATTTTTAACAATTCAATGGTGAGGATTGGATGGAGTCGCGAATCAATCTCGTCGACAAATAGCGTCATCCCCCTGGAAAGGGCATCGATAATCGGTCCGGCCAGCGCAAATAATTTCTGCGTTCCATGGGATTCGTGAAAATCCAATTTTAGCGGCACCTTCGCGCCGTCCGCTGACTCATGGATTGTTCCTACATTAAAGTAGTTTCCTTGCTTGAAAACCTTTTTTAAGGCATCAGAAATATCCTTCATTTTGATAACGGCCATTTCATCTTTTATTTCAAATGAAATGTCCCTAATATTTACATCAAGTTTTTGAATAAATTCTTTTATTTCGTCCGTATATTCGTTTTGTTCAAAAAATCCCGCTGTAACGTGAAAAAAGGATTGTGGATCATAGCCGGAGAGAGTTCTGATTTTTTTAGAGCGCCTATTATTTTACCGGCCTCCGGGCCATTCCATTGGGCAGCTGTGGAAAGAAATAAAGCATTCTCCCTTGTTCGAGATTGCAAACCCAAACCTTCTTTAAAATGCGACTTGTTAATAGTTGGATACTTTTGCCCTTCGCGTTTGAATAGAATCGTCTTTCGTTTTGTAGGACAATAATAAAGCCACTCCTCGGCAATTTTTCTCTTAGTGGCCTTAAATCCGTAGGTGTATTCGATATTTTCGATGAGAAAAACTACTTCAAAGAAAGAAGGTTGGTTGGCCATCGTGGAATCTAAAAGAAAGGGTTCGATCTTAATTGGTTCGTCCTGTTGGGTGTCTTTCGCTGAATGGACGATTAAATTGAGCATGAATCTGACAGCTTTTATTAAATTGCTTTTCCCACTCGCATTTGCACCGTAGATCGCTGCTGAATTGAGTAGGTTCTGATTATCTTCTTTTGGCAAAAAATTTGATTTTTCCAACCCTTGAAGGCGCGTTTCAACCTCCATGCTCAGGGTCACAGGTTCCTTGAAGGATCGATAATTGCCGACACTAAAGCTTACTAACATTGCTAAATCCCTCTTCTTAATCTCAGTTTGCGCAACTTATCCACGCAATTCACCATTAAAACACTTGAATTTTTAAGTCAAGTATAGTGAATAACCGATCTTAGATAACCGGCGCCTTGTGTTTGGCGAGGACTTTTTGCGCCTGCGCAGCGAGGGTCAGGATGGGATCCCAGACCGGAGAGAAGGGCGGTGCGTAGGCCATGTCGATTCCCGCCAGTTTTTCCACGGTGAAACCGGCATATATCGCCGCCGACAGCATGTTGATACGCCAGGCCCCTTCGCCTGCGGCGATCTGCGCGCCGAGCAGACGGCCCTGGCCCGCGTCAAACACGATACGCACCCTAAATTCTTTCGCGCCGGGGTAAGCGTGCGCGCGGGTCCGACCCGTAATCTCCGCCGTGAGCGGCGAAAATCCGCGAGCTTTTGCCTGCTCCTCATTCAATCCCGTCATCGCCACTTCAAGATCAAAAACCCGGAAGATGGCTGTGCCCAGCACGCCGGGGAAAATCTCACCGGCGCCGACCACGTTCGCCCCGGCGATCTTGCCCTGTTTGTTGGCCACATCGCCCAGCGGCGCATTGATGGGATCGCCGCCGAGTTGAAATGAATGCTCGGCGCAGTCTCCTGCGGCATAGATCAGTGGATCGGATGTTTGCAAAAATTCGTTGACGGCGATGGCGCCGGTTTTGCCGATAGTCAGGGCGACGTCTTGGGCGAGCTGGGTGTTGGCGGCGACCCCGGCGGCCAGCAGAACCAAACTGGCCTCGTAGCTTTTTCCGTCTTTCATCGACACCGCGCAAGCGCGCCCGTCCGCCCCGGCTTCAATCCGCGCCACTTGCCCATAGACCACGTCCACGCCGTTTTGGGCCAGACTATCGAGGACTTTTTGACGAATGGAGTCGGCCAGGGGTCGTACAACTTTACTGCGCGACCAGACCCTGACCGCGAAGCCTCGCCGAGTAAAAACTTCGGCCATTTCCATGGCGATATAGCCCGCGCCCATGATGAGGACCGGCGATCCTTCAGGCAGCGCCGCAATATCTTCCTTGAGGGCCTTGCCGTGCGCGAGCGTGTGCAGAAAATGCACGCCGGGCAGATCGGCGCCTTCAATATCAATCGCCCGACTCCGGGCGCCCGTGGCGATAACGAGCCGGTCATAGGCAAAATTTTCTTCGCCTTCGGGAGTCTGTGCCGTTACGATGCGCTTTTGCCGGTCGATGGCGATGGCCTCGTGCCTTGTAAGGACATTGATTCCCCGTTTTTTGCGGAATTGCTCCGGCGTGATGACGACGAGGTCTTCCATATTCCGCGCCGGGTCCTCAATGTTGTAAGGCATCCCGCACGCGCCGTAGGACACAAAATCGCCTTTTTCCAGCGCCGTAACCTCAAGGTCCGGCCTACGCCGTTTGGCCTGGCTGGCTGCGGACATCCCCGCCGCCACGCCGCCGATCACCAGCAGTTTCCCGTTTTTCCGTATTGCCTCGGGCGTCATAATTCTCCTCCACACTGTAGGGGCAGGCCCCAGTGCCTGCCCTCGCAAAGGGGCGACCACGGGGGGATCGCTCCTACATTCGCTGTTAAAAACCGCTCCTACATCAATCCTTCACTTTGAGTTCGTAGCGCGCGCCGTCGCGGCCGCCTTCCACCACATCGTAAACAGTGCGTGCCTGCGTAACCAGTCGGGAAATCTCATCATTGCGGTAGCGCGGAGAATAATGAATGAGGACCGCGCGGGCGGCGCCGGATTTTTTAGCCTGCTTGGCGGCTTGCACCGCAGTCTGATGCCATTTTTCCTTCGCCTCGTCAGCCAGTTCGTGCTCGAACATGCCCTCGATGAAAAGCAGGTCGGCGCCGTCGGCCAAATAATAAACTCCCGGACATGGGATCGTGTCGGTGATGTACGTAATTTTTCGTCCTGGTCGCGAGGGACCGAGAACATCCTTCGGCCCAACTACGCTTCCGTCGGGCAATTCCACGTTCTCGCCCCGTTGCAGTTTGCCCCAGGCCGGACCCTCGGGAATGCCCAGTTCTTTGGCGGCGCCGATTTTAAAGCGTCCCGGTCGCGGTTTTTCCACGACAGAGTATCCCAGGCAGCGGATCCGGTGGCGCAGGACGTGGTAAACCACCTCAAAGTTTTTGGAATCCATCGCCACGCCTTTTTCTTCATCAAGCTCGATGATCTCCAGCGGATAATCCCGCTCGAATCTCAATGTGGTCTCCTGCGCGCGCACGTACGCATCGATTCCCCTCGGTCCATAGATACGCACGGTTCCATCCGGCGCAGCCTGATTGAGCATCATCAGGAGTCCGGGCAGTCCGGTCACGTGGTCGGCGTGCATATGCGAGATGAAAATGTTTTGAATCGGCTTGATTCCGATCCGGGACATTTTGATGGGGATTTGCGTTCCCTCGCCGCAGTCGAAAAGAAGGGCCTGACCCTCAATGCGCACGGCGAGGCTTACGAGAAATCGATAGGGCATGGGCATCATGCCGCCGGTTCCGAATAATACACACTCAATCACGACTTTTCTCCACGGTTTTTCGGCGTCATCAGGGCCGCGATTTTAGCCGCCCCCGGCGCCTTTGTACGCCCCAGAATTTCCAGAAGCTCGGGGTTGATCGGCTTTAAGGCGATCAGCGCCAGGATATAAACGATAACCCCAACGGGCAATCCGACAAAGGTCCTGATCAAATCGGAATCCGGCAGGACGCGGCACAGGACATAGACCACGCCGCCCATGATGGCCGAAGCGCCGAGCACCCTGACAAAAAAGGCGACGGGGTAGCTTGGCGACAGTGCTTTATGGAGCAAAATAGATTCGTAAACAAGGCCGGCGATCGTGGCGATGCTCGTGGCAATGACCGCTCCCCACGCGCCGTGCGATGGGATGAGGATCAGGTTCAGCGCGATGTTGGCAACCGCGAAGATCGAGCGCGAAACGATCAGCGCCCTTTCCTGATCCATGCCGCCCAGGAAGTTGGCGGTGACACCCTGGTATTTGCCGAGGGCCATGATAACCAGAAAAAAGATGGCCGGACCGACGGCGCCGTAGCCCTGCTCACCATACATCACGCGGATCAAATCATCGCCGATGACAAGACCGCCGACGGCGACCGGGATAATGAACAAGTACATATATTCGACGATGGCGCCGTAGGCTTTGCGCAGTCTGGGATAATCCCTGGCGGCGAAAAGTTCGGAGACCATCGACAGCGTGAAGCCTTCGGCAAAAACCTTCGTAAAGATGCCGACGGAGAAAAAGGAGAAGTTGTAGGCCAGGATGTAGTAGGCCACCTGTTTAAGATCGGGGTGGAAAAACCCGATCATGAGCACGTCCAGGGGCCGCTCCAGCACGAAATTGAGGAGATCGTACAAAAAGAAATTGGCCGCAAAACTCGCAATCCGCTTGAGTGCCGGACCCTTGGCCTCCGGGTTTTCGGCGCGTTTCAAACCGCTGCGGGATTTTTGCCACATGACCACGGCGCCGACGATCATGGACGCGGCGTATAAAAACACCACGACCATAACGCCCGCGTCAAAGGCAATGGCCACAATCGCGCACAGCAAATAAGCCGTTTCCACGATGCCCTGGATAAGGTTCAGTGTTTTCTGCTTGTAATGCGACACCAGCACGCGGGCGAAAATATTCTGCGCGGCGGCGCCGAAGACCAGAAGGCCGGCGGCGTAGAAAACGGCGGTCCGTGTTTCGTCGTGGAGAAAATGCTTTGCGAACATGGGCGCGAAAATCATCAGGGCAGCAGCGGCAATGGAGGCCAAAGACAGGCGCATCCACATGATTTTCAGGAAAAAGCCCCGCTCGTCACCCCCGCATTCCCGGACCTGGGGAAGGAACTTGAGAACGGTGTTTCCCAGCCCCAGGCTCGCGAACATGACCGCCATGGCGTGTACGCCCAGAACCGTGCCGAAGGCGCCGTATTCCTCCGCGCCGAGCATGCGCAGGAGAATGATGCTCTCGGCGTACTTGGCGGCCATGAAGTAAAACTTTCCGACGAAGTTCCAGAACATGGCGCCGGCGGCCTTTTGCCCCAGATCTTTTTTCGTGTCAGCGCTCAAATTCAAACCTCAGTCGCTACGTCGGGAAGTTTCACACTTCGCTTAAAAAACGATTCTTTATCCAAATGGGCGATATGGCAAGGATGCCAGAGCCAAGAATCAAGACTTTGGGGCCTGGGGTTTCTGATATCGTTTTCCTCATCTCTCAAGTATCTGTTATCAGGCGTTTATAACGTCGCGTATGAGTTGTGGCCTGAATTTCTCCGGCTTCGCTTCGCCAGGTCTTGATTTATCGAAGCCGGAGAAATTGCCATCCTGGATTCCTCTAGCCTGCTCGACGACCTGCTTTTGGGAGAAGACAGCGGGACCTTTTTGCGCTGCAAGGCCAGCAGCCCTTTATCCTCAATGACCCACTCGATGACTTCACCCTTTTCAAACTCCATGGCGTGGGCGATGGCGGCGGAAAAAACCTTGGTGTATCCAGGATTTGTTGATTTCAGATATTCCCAAGAATTCCTTGTGTGCATTCCCTTTCACATCTTGACGCTCCGCGGGGCGGCGGTTAGCATGAAATCCTCATGTCGGCCCCATAAGCATTATGGGAAGCAAGTAAAACTGCATAGTCCGCCACTCCGGAATTAGTCTGGTCAAAGCGGGAAATGTATGAATTGAAAATCCTGTGAGGAATCATGGCGCGCGTTATTGCAATAGCATCCCAAAAAGGCGGCGTTGGCAAAACGACCTCGACCATCAATCTCGCGGCATCCCTGGCGACGCTTAAACAACGCACGCTGGTCATCGACCTTGATGAGCAGAACGCGGTTGGTTTCGGACTTGGCCTGACGCGCACGCAGATGCAACAAGGCATCTACGAAGTGTTCATGGCAAAAAACAAGCTTCGCGAAGTCATTCAGCCAACTCCTTTGCCTACGCTCAAGGTGATCCCCTACGGCCAGGGAACGCTGGCCGATGATTTCGAAAAATTTGTGCGACAAAAAGGCAGCGCGCCCCTTTTGAAGAAATACGTGGACGCCGTTCGCCGAAGCTGTGACTTTATACTTATCGACTGCCCGCCGGGCATGGGCGACATGACGATCTACGCATTGTCCGCCTGCGATGCAGTCCTGGTGCCGATGCAGGCCGAACCGCTTTCGCTCAAAACTCTCACACAGATTCTCAAGATTATCCGCAAGGTCCGCCGCAACGTGAACAAGAACCTGGTTATCGAAGGTCTTTTGCTGACCATGTACGACGAGACCTATCGCATCAGCCGCGAGGTCGCCAAGCAGGTTTGGGCCACTTTCCCAGAAGAAATAGTCTTTCGCAACGTCATCCCGCGTTGCGAGGAATTTTCCGCATCCTTCGCCATAGGTCGCCCGATCATCATGCAGGATCCCCGCTCCGAAATCGCGCAGGCCTATCTTCGCCTCGCTCGGGAAATCCTGAAAAAAGCCCAGGCCCTGGATAACAAAAAATCCGACTAACGGGGCTTTTGGCCTGATAGCGAACTTTAGATCAGTCCGCGTTTGATGCTTCTCCCATTCAACATCCATGCTTCATTGTTTGTGGAATTTTTCGAAGGACTGTTTTTTTTGTTGTTTCAAGCAACCGGAAAGATTTGGACTGCGGGCCAAATAGCCTTTAGTCGCGTTCGCTCCAACGTTTTTTATGGCGCAACAACAGGAGCAAGAAAAACGGCCCGCCTATCATGGCGGTGAGAACGCCCACGGGAATCTCCACGCTCGGATGGATTGTGCGCGCCGCCGTGTCGCACAAGGCCAGAAAACCCGCGCCCGCAAAAGCGCAGGCCGGAACGAGGATGCGCATGTCAGGGCCGGTGATAAAACGCAGGGCGTGCGGCACAATCAACCCAACAAAACCGATAGGACCGGCGGCGCTCACGACCGCGCCGGTAATCATGGAGGCGAAAAGAAATGTGGCTTTTTGCGTGCGGGGTACGTCCACGCCTTTGGCCGAGGCCATCGTCGCGCCGAAAGACAGAACGTTGAGATCGCTGGATAAATAAATCAGGGCCGCCACGCCTATCGCCCACAGAGGAAGGACGCTCGTCAGGGATTTGTACCCCACAATATCGAGGCCTCCCATCATCCATCGGATCATCTGGTGATTTTCCGTGAAATCGGCCAGGTAATGAATAAATAAAATCATGGACGAAAAGAAAAAGCTGATGGTGACGCCGGCCAAAAGGAGAATGGAGCCGGGCAGTCCGCCTGCGCCGCGAGCCAGTAGATAGATCAGCCCCATCGCCGCCAGTGACCCGATGAAGGCGAAGAGGGGAACGCTGGAGAAACCGAAGAGGCTGATGTCCAGCCCAAGCTTGATAGCGAGCACGGCGCCCAGAGCGGCGCCGGAACTGACGCCGAGCGTATAGGGTTCAGCCAGGGGGTTTCGCAAAAGAGCCTGAAAGGCTGCGCCGGCCATAGCCAGGGCGCTTCCGGTGAGCGCGGCCAAAAGAAGCCGTGGGAAGCGCAGGACGAAAAGGAGCGTGTAATCCGAGTTAATCTCGCGGGGAATCGCCGGGTCGAAAGCGCGCGAAAAATCGACGGGAACCCGGCCTATCATGGGGCAAAAAATCATCGCCGCCGCAAAGAATATCACAAAGGGGAAAATGCGAACGACAAAGCGTCCCGGAGTCAAGGCCTTCATGTCGCCCCTCCGCTCGGATCATCGCGTTTTAGGTCTTTCGCGGCCGCTTCGGCCAGGGCATCGCCGGCCGCCCGGATTCCCGGAACGATTATCGGCGCGCCGCCGGGGCGCGTGGTGAAGTCAACATGAACCCGATAAACGTCTTTTACGAGTTGCGGCGTGAGGACTTCCCAGGGGTGGCCGTCGGCGATGATGCGTCCTTCGGACAACACGACCACGCGCGGGAAAAATAGCGCCGCCATATTGAGATCGTGCGTGACGACGGCGACGGTGATGGAATTGTTTTGATTCAGGCGTTTGAGAATAGAGTGAATCTGAATCTGATAACGAAGGTCCAGCGAAGCCGTCGGCTCGTCCAAAAGCATGATCGAGGGCTGCTGAGCCAGCGCTGCGGCGATCACAACGCGCTGCCGTTCACCGCCGGACAATTCCGTCAGGGAGCGTTCGGCCAGAGCGTCGGTGTCGGTGTCGATCATGGCGCGTCGCGCGAGATTTTCATCATCGGCGGTTTCAAAGGGAAGCGCGCCGTGGTAGGGACGCCGACCCATGAGCACGAAGTCTCCAGCGCTGTATCCGAAGGCTGCGGGCATTTCCTGCGGGACGAAAGCGATATACCGGGCGACCTCGCGGCGTTTGTAATCAGGCAATGCCTTGTTGAACAGGCGCACCGTTCCCACGCGGGGGCGGATCATTCCCGACATGATTTTGAGCATTGTGGACTTGCCGGAGCCGTTCGGTCCGACGATGCCGATCATCTCCCCATCGCCGAGGCGCATCGTCAGATCATTGAGAACGGTCTTGTCCCGGTAGGCAAAGGACACGTTTTCCAGTTGCAGGGAGAGGTCGGGAGTTTTCATCGATTTTCACATCGCCGATGGCGGCTTATCGCGATGCTCTTTGATCTTGATCTGGCTGGCCGGTGGTCGTTCATACGGGGCATAGAGGCTCAATCCTTTTTCGCATCAGCTTTCGCCAGAGCCTTGGCGACGACTTCGAGAAGCTGCACGGCTTCGTAAGGTTTCTCAACGAAACCCAGGGGGCCCAGGTCCGTCTTTTCCATGTCTTTGATGCGCTCGGCATAGCCGGTGCAAAGGATTACGCGCACTTCGGGATCGAATACGCGCATTTTTCTTGCAGTGGATTCGCCGTTTAGCTCCGGCATGACCATGTCGAGCATGACGAGATCGAAACGCCCCTTTTCCGCTTTAAAAATATCCAGCGCTTCTTGTCCGTCTTCGGCGACAATGACTTCGTACCCGCCGTCATCCAGCGTTGTGCGGCAGAACTCGCGATCGCACCTATCGTCTTCGGCCACAAGAATTCTTTTCTGAAAACCCGGCGCGCCGAAAAAGAGCTGCCCTTTTCCTTCGCTTTTTTCAGGAGCCAAATATTTTTCTGTGCGTGCCGGCTTGTCTTGAGATGTTTTTTCGGAAAAAATCGAATCCAGGGGCGCGCCGAGAATCTCTTTTTTATTGAGATCCAGGATTTTCGCCGCTGCGTCGTTTAAGTCGATGATATCGCCTTCATCGGAGAAGATAAGAATTCCATCGCCGCTTTCTTCGAAAAATGCCCAATAGTTTTCGTCGGGGCTCGCGGGATCTTTCATCTCGCCTGTCGCAGGCTCTTGCACCTCGGTTAATGCGGGTTCTTTCCCCTCAGCCATCGTGAGCTCGTCCATCTCAGTTATTATGGGCCCAAAAAGTTCCTGGATCACGAGAAGTCCGCCGAAGACCCGGCTACCTTCCGAAAGCGCCCTACCCTGGATGCGGATCGAAGCGCGGCTGTCATCGGCCAGAAAAAACTTCGGCCTGTCATAGTCGAAGCTTTCGCCTGCCAGCAGACTGACGATCACATCCGACAAATGGTTTTTGAGGACAATCTGCGTGGAAAATACATTTCTGCCGATCAGGTCTTCAACGCCCAAAACGCGGGCCTTGCTCATTTTCAAGTATTCGGGATTGGCGTATGCGATGCGGCCTTCGTGATCGGTGGCCAGGATGCCGACCGTCACGCCGTCCAGCGCGGTGCGCAAAAGCGACTCCTCCTGCGTCAGGCCCTTTTTGGACCGGGTTCGTAAAATGGCGGCTGCGGCGATTTCCGCCAGGCCGACAATCAGTTCTCTCTCGGCGTCGGCGAAACGGGCCTCCTCTTTTGCAAAGACGCAAAGCGCCCCAAGTTTGACGCCCTCGCAGTGAAGCGGGACGTAAAGATAGGATCGGCAGTTCATTCCAACAACCGGATCGTCGTCGGCCAAATCGTCAGGTCGGCATTTCCCTAAAAAAATGTCGCCGCGCTCTGTAACCTGGCCGATCAGCCCTTCGCCGACATGAATGGCCTTTGGAACAAGCTTTGCGGGCATGTCGGCATGGCCCATCACGCGAAGAAGGCCGGTGATTTCGTCTTTTAAATAAAGCGCGGCGCAGTCGGCTTTCGCCAAAAGCTTGGCGCTGGCGGCGATGTGAAAAGCCAGGGGCAGCGGCTCGGCGATGAGGGCGAGATTCCTGGCGGATTCCAAAAGTTGTGCAAGGGTGCGGCTCGACAGTTTGCCAAGTACGCTCGGAGACTTTTCACCCACTGTGCCGAAAACAACGATCCCGGAGGCGCTGTCGTCCGGCCCCTTGAGCAGCTCAAAGCGCAGAGTGCTTTCGATTCTTTCGCCGCTGGGTGGATTGAACTCGGCCTGCGTGGGTCCGACGGATTGACCTTTCAGCAGTGTTTTAATCACCGAGTCGATACGTTGCGCATCCTGCGGCGAGCAGGCCTCAGAAAAGGGGCGGCCCATTTTCGCCTCGACGGCCATCGCGACCGGCGGCGGAAGCTTTGCGGGACGCCCCGCAATCCTGCCGGCGAAATCCAGCATGATGATGAACTCTTTGCCTTCCCAGATGTCCAAGAGGTCCTCCCGAAAAAACGCGGGCCAAAAAGCGCAGGCTTCGCGCAAAACTCTATTGTCGATTTACGATAGCGATATGTCCGCGCCGGTCAATGCCTTTTGATTTTAGTATTCGCGATTGGCTTTAAGAAAGGAGCAGTAAAACTGCTGGAGGAAAGCTGTAACACACCCTCCTTGCTCTTCGTGGATATTACTAGATTCCATCTCAGTTATTTTTCGTCACCATATAGCTATCGCAAACTGAAAGATGTGTAGCACCACCACCCACGAATGTGATAATTCTTCGGGATTATTTGATAGAAGTACGCAGTTCGCGCCGCACACTTTTCGCGCTCCTTTGTCTGGTTTTTTCATTCAACCTGTGGAAAGATCAATGCTTGAATGAAACGGTGCATGGGGGATATTATGAAAAATCCAAAATTCTTCGCAGCCATTGCGCTTATCGCCGCACTGATCGCCTTGCCGGTCGCCGCGGCGGCCACAGATGAATGGATTGATTACACGGACGGCGATTCCACATATGGCTATGATCCTTTCAACAATGCCGATGATCTTTGGACCATGCGCTTTTCGCCGCAGACGCCGATCCGCATCAAGCTGATCATGTTCTACACGGAATACGACGGGGTTGTTGAATTGCACCTTTATAAGGACGACAACGACTTCCCCAATCTGGACCGGGAGATGATGGCGCCCGTTGAAGTGGAGGTCAGGGAGGGCTTTCACCGGTATTCCGTGGACTTTAGCGACGCTCCCATCGTAGTTGATCCCGCGCTCGATTTCCACGTCGGTATCTTGAAAAAAGATGATGGGCCCAGGCTCGCGATGGATTCGACCACAAACTGGGGATTGAGAGCGAAATCCTATCGGGACGGCGTGTGGCACGAAAACAAGCGCGACTGGTTCATCAGCCTCAAGGTTGAACGCTTCAATATTCCGACCGAGACGCAATTCACGGACGTCACGGAAAACGCCGGGCTGACGACCCTCGGTTCGCGCGTGGCGTGGGCGGACTATGACAACGACGGCGACCTGGACCTCATGACCGGAAATCACCTCTACGCCAACGATGGCGACGGAACTTTCACCGAGGTTTCCGAAGCTGCGGGCATTACCGAAATGCCGAACACCGGCGCGGTCTGGGCCGACTTTAACAACGACGGCTGCATCGATTATTTCGCCATGGCCAACAGCCTGGAAGTCTATGACCGCTTCGTGCAAAACAATTGCGACGGAACCTTTACTGATATCACTGACGCCGCCTTGTATGAAGAAGGCGTTCGAGATGATAGAGACCTTCTCCCCACGGAGGGCGCCGGCTGGGGCGATTATAACAAGGACGGTTTTCTGGATCTGTATATCGCCAATTACGAGATGCCCGGCGACACCCTGAGCATCGGAACGCGGGACAAGCTCTATCGCAATAACGGCGACGGCACATTCACGGATGTGGCGCCGGAGCTTGGCCTGGATCCGGTAATCGAGGGTGACGGCGATTATCGATGCGGGCGCGGCGTGAATTGGGCCGATTACAACGACGACGGATGGCCCGACATCTACGTGAGCAACTATCGCCTTGATCCCAACTTCCTATACAAAAACGACAGCCATGGAAATTTCACGGAAGTTTCCGGGGAGCTTGGGGTGCAGGGCTACGAATTTCAGGATGCCTGGGGACACACCATCGGCTCCACATGGGCCGACTTCAACAACGACGGCTATCTCGACCTTCTCAACGCAAACCTCGCGCACCCGCGCTTTTTCAGTTTCTCCGATCCGAGTTTCATTTTCATCAACAATGGTCCGCCGAACTTCGATTTTACGGACATGACCGAGCAGTGGAAATTGATCTTCATCGAAACAAACTCGGACCCGAGCGCCGGCGACTGGAACAACGACGGCTGGTGCGATCTGATGATCACGAACATCTACACGGGTTATCAAGAGCAGCTCTATCGGAACGACGGCATTGGACGCTTTAGCGAGATGGGCGATTTCAACGGTCTGAAAATCGACAACGGATGGGGATCCACTTTTGTGGATTACGACGCCGACGGCGATCTCGACATGATGTGCAACAAGGGACTTTTTCAAAACAACGGCACGGACAATAACTGGCTGCAAGTGAAGCTGGAATGCAATGATGGCGACCCAAACTGCGTGGGAGCGCGTATCGAAGTGCAGATCACGAACGACAAAGGTCCGCAGGCCAAAGAGATTTCCTCGGGCAAGGGCACGACGAACGGAAACCCCTTCATTTTGCATTTTGGCTTAAATCAGTGCCAAACGGCCTGGCGTGTTACAGCGAAATTTTTAAACGGCAAGACTGTTACGCTCTACAAGCTTCCGGCGAACGTTCTTGTTACCATCAACGAGGACGACGCGAGCGACGACGAACCCGCTTCGCCGCTTGAACCCGGAGCATGTTCCGATGTGGACTATCCCAAGCCCACGTGGCCGGCGGGCGGTGACTGGACCCCGGACGACGACGCGGATGACGATACCAACGACGACGATACGGATGATGATGTCGATGACGACATGAATGACGATACCAACGACGACATCGCCGATGACGACATTGCACCGGACGCCGATGACAACGACAATGATGATGATAATGATAAAGGCGCCTGCTGTGGCTAATTTACACGATCGCTTTTTTTGTAGCCTTGCGAAAAAGGGACAGACGCATTGAAGTACGCCCTTTTGTATAATGTTTTTTGTTGCTGGATGGTGATGGTCCTCGGGGGCATTATGGCCCGGCACATCATCCTCTACCGTGACCGGGACGACATCGACCGCGGCTTCGCCTTGCTCTGGATTTTCGCCTCGGGTCTTTGGTTTTTTGCGGGCCTGCGTCTTATCTTTTACGGCCTGGGCTGGCACGCTCTGGACCGCGCCGTGTTTTATGTGATCCAATTTTTCGTTATCATGCATATTCTGCCCGGAGTTCTTCACACGGTTTTAAAAATCACGAAAAACCGCCGTGTCCTTATCGTCGTGATGAGCCTAACGGCGGCTTTGGCCGCCATCTTCGGTTTCTTCATTCTTTTCGACGGGGTCAGAGCGCTGCCTTTTAGCAACTGGGGAAGCGAATATGTGATTTCCGATAGAGCCTTTCTCTTTTTAATTCCCACTTTCGTCTTCCTGGCGTTCGGCAACATATTCGATTTGGCCCGTAGACTGCTCTATTGGCGAAAATTCAAATCGGAACCACTGGAGCATTCCCTGGCGTCAATCGCCATTCTCATCTACATATCGGCGGGAGTATTTGACCTGAAAGGAATTGCCGCCGACTGGGGGCTTCTTATCGAGCGCGCAGCCTACATGACGGCTGCACTGATTTCCTATATAGGCTACATATGGGATGCCGACTTTGTCTTGATTGAAGATGGCGTGGAAGGGAGAGACCATTGAAAGGCGGTCTGACGATATTTACGAAAATATTTATCGCCTTTTTGCTCCTCGCGATTCTGCCGGTGACCGTTTCTTCGATTCTGGTCGTGTCCACGTACGACGAACTCGTCACAAAACTCATCGAAATCTTGATCATAAACGGAAATGACGATGAGATATTACGCGGACACAGTCTGGTCCGGGACGCTACGGTTCTGCTGGCCATGACCATTTTCATTACCTCAGTCATCACCATTTTCGCGAGTCTGTTCATTTCCCGAAACCTCGGCATTCCGATTCGGAATATGCTGCAAACAATTCGACTGGCCGCGCAAGGCAATCTGGCAGTGCGGGCGCAGGTCCGCACGAAGGATGAATTTGGACTCCTGGCTCGCGGCTTTAATATGATGATCCGTCAAATGGAACATTTTCAAAGCGAGTTGGCGGAAGCCAACCAAAATTTGGAAACCCGTGTCGCCGAGCGAACCGCCGAACTCAGTCTCGCTTATGAAAAACTCCAAAGCAGCACCGACAAAATCCACGAGGCCAACCGCCTGAAAACCGAATTTATCGCCAATATGAGCCACGAGCTGCGCACGCCGCTAAATTCCATCATTGGTTATACGGAGCTGTCCCTGGAAGGAATATACGGCGCACTCGAGCCGAAACAGATGGAGGCGCTGACAAGAATCCAGCGAAATTCCCGCCAGCTTTTGAGACTGATTTCCGGTGTATTGGACCTGTCGAAAATCGAGGCGGGCAAGATGCCGCTTTACCTGGAAACCTTCGATCTCATGGAATTGATACGCGATACTGCTGAAGATTTGTCGCCTTTGTTTGAAAAAAAGAAACTGCAACTTGTCGTCCGGTCCACCGGGCACATTCCGCCATTGAAGCAGGATCATGAGAAACTTCAGCATGTTCTCATGAACCTTTTGTCAAACGCCTTGAAATTTACCGACAAGGGAGTGATCCGCGTGATCGCGAGCGAAGAGCCCCAAAGCCGCACGGTGCGCATTGAGGTCACTGACACGGGCATCGGCATTCCAGACGATCAGTACGACGCCGTCTTTGAACATTTCCGCCAGATCGATGGCGGCACAACGCGCAAGAGAGGAGGCACGGGACTGGGCCTGGCATTAGTCAAGCAGTTCGTGGACTTGATGGGCGGTTCAATTTCTCTGGTCGCCAAGGTGGGCGAGGGAAGCCGATTCACGGTTCGGCTGCCGATTAAATACCACAGTCCCGGAGACAATGATGCGGAGCCGTCCCGACCGGTCATTCTCGCAGTGGACGACGATTTGACGACGCTGTCCCAAATCGATGAGTGGCTTTCCGCCGATGGCTTTGAGGTCGTTCGCTGCCTGGATGGAGACGATGCACTCCAAAAAGTCCACTCAGTGTCTCCGAAACTGATTCTTCTCGACACAATTTTGCCGTATCAGGATGGCTGGACAATCCTGGATCGATTGGGGGAAAACCCTGCTACAAAGCACATTCCGATTGTTGTCATGGGCGAAATGTTGGAAAAATCGGGGAAAATGCCAAAAAATGCCTCGGCTTTTGTAAATAAACCGCTTGTGCGAAATCAACTGGTGGAAATTGTTCGCGATTTAAAGTTAGTATAGCCGTGGAAACATGTGGAGAAAAACGATGGCTGAAATTAAGACGACCGTACTAATCATTGATGATATGGAAGAAAACATCGATATCATTTCGGCCAAACTAAAGCATCTGGGTTATGATATCGAGTTTGCCCTGGACGGAGAGACAGGCCTGAAAAAAGCTCAGGAATTAAAGCCCGATCTCATTCTCCTGGACATTATGCTTCCGAAAATGGATGGCTGGCAGGTGCTCGAAAAAATTCGCTCCGATGAGAGCCTGGATAATATTCCCTGCATCATGATGACCGCCTACACCACGATCCAATTCCAGGGAGAGCGTGAACAGGCCATTGGAAAAGGCGCATCGGATTACCTGAAAAAGCCTTTCGATTTAAACGATATGGCTGCTCTCGTTGCGCAATATACGACAAAAAAATAAAAGACGAAGCCGCGTCACCGGGGAAATGACGCGGCTTCCAAGGATTCGGCGGTGCGTGTGGGACGCACCTCCACGCCACGGGTGTTGGCGGGAACCGTAGCGCATCTATCGCGAAAGAGGGGGAAATTCCCCCGCCTGGCTAAAAAAATGGGCCACCAAACGGATTTTGTGAAGCCGATGACTGGTTAAAGCCGATGGCCCAATGAAAATTGGTAGAGAGCCAATGTCTGCTATTGACTAAAAGCAACGCATGTGCCAACTGCAATATTCCCTTTGTAATCAAATAGTTAGACTATTGCCTTCACATCAGGCATGGGTCATGTTGTCTTGGATTTCCGATGAATTCGACAGATTTTCACTGCCGTTAGCCATTGGCGAAAACAGAAAATAGAAGGCGGCATTGGGGAGCTTGAATGAACAAGGGCGTCGCCATGTTCCGTCTCAAATGGCAATACTTTGGAAACGTGATCCGCCACGAAAACCGTGGAATCTAAAACGATAACTCCATTTCGGGCCAGTACCATTTTAAAATGGAAAAGCCAGACAACCCTTGGTCATCCGGCCTTCCCTGTTGCCGCTTTTATTTGCGGCTAGTTCAATGCGGGCTTATCACCCCGAACACCGCCGTGCCACTAGTTTTATTCAGCACTGGTCTTCGATACGGCACGGTGTTTTAGTTTTCTTTGCTGAAAGTATTTTTCTTTTCAAGTGCTTTTATTGTTGGGCCAATCTTGCTGTTATCGGCAAGGGCCTGATGAATCAAAAACAATAATTCACCAACATCGAAGGGTTTTTCCAAAACCCCGTATCCACCGCACTCTTTCACTTCTTCTCTGAGCTGATCTGATACGGTCGCGGAAACCACTATGCCTTTTAATGGAGGGGCGATCTTGTGCAGGCGCCTCAGGAGGTCTAATCCCGAGTCGGTAGAAAGATGCAGATCAATGAGGGCAATGGCAGGCGAATTGTGTTTGACGACATTCGTGGCTTCCGTGACCGTATTGGCGGTGATGCAATTCCATTCCGGGCGTTGGGCAAGGATATTCTGCCTGGTGAACTCGG
The DNA here is from genome assembly GCA_964591275.1 of uncultured bacterium. Classification (GTDB taxonomy): domain Bacteria; phylum Lernaellota; class Lernaellaia; order JACKCT01; family JACKCT01. The sequence goes on from CAZQAE010000006.1 coordinate 41,316, forward strand.
CCAAAGCCTTGTTGTCATCCACCATCAGAAGAGTCATCGGGCTACATCCTTTGCTTTGCGCTAACATCATGGAACTTAATTCCGCCAATTCGTTCAGTTACTTCCAACGCAATTGATGTGCCAATAGTGGATTTCATGGAAAGAAAATTTTTATTTAATAAAATCAGTGACTTAGGCTGGAAGAATTTCGCGGTTGTGGCGCATGGAAAAGTAAATTTTGGTCGATTATGCGTGATTTTCACGCACTGCATTAAATAGTCGCACAGAATTCCTTCAAAATCACGTACTTAGCGAAGTTCTGGCAGGTGCGTGGTTATCACGCATATGCGTGGTTGTCACGCATCCAAATTGAAGGTCTTAATATAATGCGCGAGAGAATGGCGGGTGATGCCGAGGAGCCTGGCCGCTTCCTTTTTCGTTTTGCTTTGTTTCAAGGCGTTTTCGACCAACTTCTTCGTTAGATCGTTAATTTCAGCTTTTAATGCAAAGTTTTGCGATGGAAACTCGATCGACATTGATTGGGATAATGGCGCTGGTGAGGACGCATTAGCGCTTTTTAGGGAAAACGAGGATTGTTTTTCAATGTTGAGGTGTGAGATCAGTGTTCTATTTCCAGATTCGAACATGGCGCGTTCGAGTATATTTCGCAATTCACGAACATTGCCGGGCCAGTCGTAATCGACCAGTTGTTGAATGGCCTCAGGGGCCAGGGATGGGGTGGTTTTACGATCCATGTTTTGGGCCAGACGCGCAAGCGTTTCCGAGGCCAGAATCGGTATATCCTCTTTTCGCTCGCGAAGCGGTGGAATCCTGATGGCCAGAACGTTTAGGCGATAAAAGAGGTCGCGGCGAAAATCACCCTGCTCGACCAATGTTTCAAGGTCCTGGTTCGTGGCCGAAATAATTCGCGCATCCACCTTGATGCTAGTCTCGCCTCCCACGCGACGCAGGGTTTGCGTGTCCATGAAAGTCAGAAGCCGCGCCTGCAGTTCGACGGCCATGTCGCCGATTTCGTCGAGCAGCAGCGTGCCGCCGCCGGCCAGTTCCAGAAGGCCGCGTTTTCGTCCCCGACTGCCGGTGAACGCGCCCGGTTCATGACCGAAGAGTTCCGACTCGATTAGAGAGGGCGTAATCGAGGCGCAGTTGATGTCGAAAAACGGACCCTCTGAGCGTGGCGAGAGGGAGTGGACCCAGCGCGCCAGGTAGTTCTTGCCCGTGCCGGATTCCCCGGTCAAGAGAATGGAGACATCGCCGTTTGCGGCACGTTCCGCATCATCGACGATCTTCCGCATAACCGGGGAGGGGAAGCGGCGCAGATTGACATCGCCCGCGCCGGGATGGAGACGATCTTTATTTCGTAGGAGTTTCACCTCCTCGGCAAGTCGACGCGTTTTCATGGCGTTCGTTAAGGAGACGGTCAGTTCGTCCGGCTCAACGGGCTTGGTGAAATACTCAAAGGCGCCAAGTCGCGTGCTTTCGACGGCGGTGCGGATAGATCCGTGCGCGGTCATCATGATGAATTGGGCGCTGGGATACAGGCCAAGAAGTTCCTGCATCAATTCAACACCGTCGGCGTCCGGCAGGCGAAGGTCAAGGATAAATATGTCGGGATAAATCTGCTCGGCCTTGACGCGGGCGGCCTGGGCGCTGACGGCCACGTGCGCGTCGAAGCCTTCCCCGGCTATCAGGCGCTGCAAAAAGAGTCCGAGATTTTCCTCGTCATCGACGATCAGGACAGTGCCGTGCATTGTGGTATCCGAAGTTAAAAACTATGCGGCGCCGGTCGATAGTTTGCGTGCCAATGAATTCATGAGTCGGCGCTGTTCATGTCTCGTCGCGATAATATAGCCCCAAATTGTTTTGGGGAAGAGTGCCTGCGGCGCCTTGATGATCGCCGACCGCGTAATCCACAATAGGCAACCAGGCTGTGAAAAGGGCGCCGCCTTCATCCTTGTTTTCCACGATCAGTTTCCCTCCGTGGGATTCAATGATATCCGCGGCGACGGCGAGGCCAAGCCCGGTGCCCGAGGACTTGGTCGTAAAAAAAGGCTCCAGGATTTTGCCCATGATATCTTTTGGAATACCTGGACCACTGTCGGATACGGAAATCTCGACCACATCGGAAGGGAAGTCTGGAAATGTCAATTCGATCTCATAATCCTCCAGTATCCTGGCGCGCACCTCTATCCGGCCTTGGTTTCCCAGAACATCGGAGGCATTGATAATCAGGTTGCCCAGAAAGCGGTAAAACGCCTTGACATCCACCGTAGCAATGATGAAATCGTCAGGAAGGTTAATTTTGAAGTCAATGCCCTTGCGCCGTGCGATGTGCAAAAAGGGATCGCAGGCATTCAGGATGACCGGAACCAGATCTACGGGCATCGGATTGAAGGATTCTGGTCGCGCAACGTCGAGCAGGTCCGTCACGAGGCTGCTGACATGTTTGACTTCGCGGATGATGGTCGTGAGCACATGCCGGTTTGAGGCTTCCAATTCCAGTTCACGATCAAGGATTTCCAGCCCGGCGCGGATCGTGGCCAGCGGATTTTTGATCTCGTGGTTGAGACGGGCCGCCAGTTCGCCCACATAGGCAAGCTGCTCTGTGCGCCTTCGTCGGTCCTCTGTTTTTTCAAGTTCCTGCTCGGCCCATTTGCGTTCGCTGATGTCCGTGACAAAGCCTTCAAGATGCAAAAGCTTTCCATCGTCATCGAAAACTCCTCGGCCCTGCTCCCAAACCCAGGCGATGCGCCCAATCTTCGTCACGATGCGATATTCAAGACGCCAGGATTTGTGGGAACTCAAGCTCATTTGAACGAAATCCCAGATTCTTTCCTGATCATCCCTATGGACCAAGTCCCCGTAAGCTATTTCCCTGTTTCCCACCAGTTCCCGGAACGTATAGCCGGTGAGCGCAAAGCACCCTTCGCTGACGAATTGCATGGTCCAATTTGGGTCGTTGCCGCAACGAAAGGCCATGCCCGGCAGGTTGCTCATCAGCGTGGCGAACACGCGTTGGTTTTCACGCAGTTGCGCTTCAGCCCGTTTCGGTTTTGAGATGTCGCGGCAACTGATCATATCGGCCCGATGACCCTGCCAAGTCGTCGGCGTGGCATTGATTTCAACAGGCACGCTTTGTTTGTCGCTTCTTAAAAGAACCGTCTCGTAATGTTGGGGGACATCTTCCCCTTTCAACCTTTTGGCCAGTCGCTCGGTGACCATCTCACGTAGGTCGGGATAAACGAGTTGGCTGAAGTTGACGGCCAGAAGTTTGGCGTGATCGTAGCCGGTGATTTTCGAGGCCATGGGATTGGCGTAAACGATGCGACTGTCGCTCATGACGATGATGATTCCGTCAAGAGCATTATCCGCCAGCTTGCGAAAGTTCTCCCGAATCTCGATCAGTTCCCATTCACGGCTGCGCTCAATAGCCCTTTTATCGGTGTGTTTTGTTTTTTCGTCAGCCATAATTTCCGGCTCGGCAGTTAGTCGTTGATACGTCAAATGTTACGGACAGATCAAATGAACGCACGGGAAAGGTATTCTACCAGTATTTGGGACGCGTCCTGGCGTCCGGCTTTTCCCAAAGCGGACGCATCGGTCGATCCTTTTTATACTCGCTGTGCATTTTGCGGATGCGACGCAATCCGAAGACATGCCCGGGAACCCAATTGAAAAAGGAACGATAGAGGTGCGTCCGGCGAACGCAGACCAGTGAGCCGTTGCGGACCTTTTCGAGAAAATCCTGTGGCCCATCAAAATCTTCCATGAGGACATAACCCATCCCGATGCCGCCGGGGTGGTGCGCGTCGGAACCGGCGCTCATGGCAATCCCGTTTGCGCGCGCCCATGTGACGGCGTCTCTGTCGTGCGTTGGATCATCGCCGCGGGCGTTGAGGGCTTCGACGAGATCAAGGTGCGCGACAAGCCCGGGAAGCTCCCTTTCGTCCATGCGGGATATGACAAGAGGCAGAAATGGGTGTGGAAGAAGCGTCAACCCTCCCGCTTCGTGGATGGCTTGCGCCGTCTCAAGGGCGGACAGGCCCGGCTCAACATCCTTATCCAGAAACAGGCCGATAATCTCCCCGTGGCGCGATTTTATCTCAGCGCCGACAATAACGGTAAAAGGCGGGTCCAGTTCCGCCACAGCCAATCCGCCGAGACGGGAGTTGTGGTCCGTCACAGCCACAGCGCCAAAGCCTTGTTCCGCATAATGATCAACGAGTGCCTGCGGCGTCACTTCGCCATCGAAACTAAAGCTTGTGTGATTGTGCAAGTCGCATTTAATCAACATAATAAAACCTCGCTAATAGCACGCCGATTCTAATGCGGGCCGGGCGACCTGTCCAACCTTGAAGATAACATGCACTCTTGCCGATTCCTCCTTCAAAAATTGGGTTCCATTGTCTTTGTCTTGAGCCGGCGTCCGGCCTAATCCAATTCTTGAAAGGACGGCAGCGGTCTTCTAGTTCAAATGCCTTTCCTTGGCGAGCGTTTTCCCGGCTTCGGTTTTGAAGAGGTTATCGATTTTCTCCGCCAGGGTATCGGGGTCGGCGTCGGGAAATTGCTCCCGAAGTTTCTCGATCCAGTCGGCGTCCCAAATAATCCGAAACTCCGACGTGTCGATATTTTTGGCGCTGCAATGGTTGGCGATTATTCGGCTGACGTGATCCAACCTTTCCAAATCAAAATTCAGATCCTTCATGATCTTTTCGGCAATGGGCGGGCCTTCCTTTTCCTGGTAGCGCCCGGCGGCTGATCCCCATCTTTTTTTGGCCGCGGGTATCCCGATGTCATGAAGCAATGCCGCGGCGATGACGACCTTGGAATCACCCCCGGCTTCCCGAAGAATCCTTTTTGCATTCGCCAGAACCTTCGTCGCGTGGTCGATTCTTTTCTGATCGTCGCCGAAAACCTCTTTCATGGCAGCGGTCAGGCAATCCACAACGGATTCCGTTTCCCCATCGTCGGCGAACTCGACTTCTTTCGGATCGAAACCCAGGCATTCCTTGGCGTGCTCGCACCACTGCGCGCATCCGGTGCTGATCTTCGGATTCACGACATTGGCCTTACATTTAGGGCAGCGCTGGCGCGCTTCGTCCTTAAAAAATTCCACCATTGTTCCGCATTCAGCGCACGGTATCTCGAAAATATCCGAAGGTCTCCAGAAACGAGTGTCCTGTCCGGGGCATACGGCTTTCGCTACGATGTTTTCTTTCATCCCCCCCCCTTTTTTTCATTGCCCTCGAATCATCACCAGCAGCATTTTCAGCGGCGACGCGGCATGCACCGAGTGGGGCACATTCGCGGGCATCAGCACCGTCTGCCCCGCCGACGCACGCACCAACTCGCCCCCGATAATCAGTTCAACTTCCCCGTCCAGAATTTGCACCACCGCATCGAAGGGCGCCGTGTGTTCGGAAAGCTCCTGCCCGGCGTCAAACGCGAACAGGGTCAGGCTACCCGCCGTATTTTTAACCAGAGTCTTGCTCACAACGGCGCCGTCCGAATACTCCACCATCTCACCCAAATTAACCGGCGCCGCAGGCGGCAGCAGTCCTTTGTTTTGATTGTTCGTCATAGCAGGCTCCAAAATTACAGAACTTCATCGATTGTTGTATTTTCCAGTAGGTTGCCGATCTTGTCCACGATCGGCTTCCACTTCTTGTGCACCTTGCAGGAGCCTGTGCATTCGTGGCGTCCCAGCAGGCAGTTTTTGTAAACGTCCACATCCATAAAAAGGGAGACGACCGCTTTCAGATTGATCTCGGAAGGCTTTTTGGCCAGGACGAATCCACCATGGGTCCCGCGCATTGAGCGCACCAGTTTCGCCTTGACAAGAGTGTGCATGATCTTTGAAAGAAAATTTTTCGGGATGTCCATTTCATCGGCGATGGTCTGCGTCAGAACGGGTTTTTCGCCCTTTTCCTGCGCCAGATATCCCATGGCGCGAACGGCGTATGTTGCGGTTTGAGTCAGCATGAAAAAACTCCCTTAATCGATTCTCTGGAGGCAATATAATACTTCTTCATCTATTTGTCAACAACTAGGCAAATCCGCTCTCTTCCTTTCACCTTTCGAAGACAGAAATTTTATTAAATAGAACTGTGGGGCTACCTAGAAAAGTCGAAAAATACGCAATTCCTGTCATTCCGACTGAAGCGAAGCGAAATGGAGGAATCCCTTAGCTGTTTGATTTTTAAGGGATTTCTCGACTCCTCCTTCGGATTCGCTCGAAATGACAGGGCTGCATTTTCTCTCCAAAGAACGTTTTTCAGGCAACCCCGCAGTCGCCTCAATTTCGTGTATTCTTAAAAAAACCTGGCAAAAGCAATTGATTCCCATACCGGGAAATGCTAATCATTTTCCAGGTCAAAATTGTCAAAATTTGTTTTTTAGGGCGGGGATTTATATGGCGGGCGCTGCCTGATGGATATGAAGCGATCCCACATAGAGAACGTTCGCGTTTTTTCCTCGGTTTCATCCTTTGTCGCTTTCATCGTTCTGATGATTCTTTTGGCCGTGCGCGGCGTGAGTTTAAAAGTCGAGCCGGGCGAGATCGTCGATCTGCCGGTCGGTTGCGCGAAAATAAAAATCATGCGTGCTGCTCTCTCGCGTGCCGGGCGGCTAAATCAATGAATGAAGGATTAGCGCAAAACGCCGCCAAAGCCGTCGCCGACCGGGGCTACATCATGGAGACAGGCCGCATCGTCCTTTCCGGCTCCGCAAAAGAGCTGATGGAAAACAAAGACGTCCGCGAGTTTTACCTTGGCGTCGCCGAGACCGACAGCGTCAAAGGCTATAAACGCTACAAGAGAAAAAAGCGCTGGCAATAAGCAGTGATTAGTGGTCAGTGTTGTAGATCGCAATTTAGTTTGCAAATTATCTGCAAATAGGATGCAAAACTTTCTCTCCCGTAGATTTCGACCAGATATCTCACATATCTAAATGATTTTCCCTGCCGCAAACAGCGTAATTGAGCACAATTCAAGGCGCTGATGAAAGCGGTTCAAACGCCTGGTGATTTGCCGTCGCATCGCCGGCGTTTTCTGGGATGAAAATGTTGCTCGATTCGCGGTGGATTTCAGGCGCTTAATCTGCCCGTGAATCGACCGCGAATCGAATGCCGTTTATCATGGCTTCAAACCAGCATTGAACCGGCTGAAATAACCCTCGATTTCCTATTCAATTGTCAAAGAGCTCTATCGCTTAACTCGCCTCGGGAAACTCATCCCGCGACGAAACTCCGCAACGTGAATCCTTCTGTCCCACCAGGGATGAATCATCTTTGCGCCCTCAACGTTTTGAGCGCCGATCATCGGAAATGGCTTGTCGGGGTCACGCTTTTATCGTGATCGGTTCGGGGCGCTCCAACGCCCCGAACTCCGTCCCTTTTTTTATGTTTCCTGCAATTTGTCGCCGTACACGTTGACGGTGAACGAAAGGTCTGACGCGCCGCCGCCTTGCGTCGTGTGCACATAAAACGTCAGGGCGCCGGCAGGGACAGCGTCGATTGTACAGCTGGGCTGGTTCATGTTCAGGCCGGGAATCAACCCGTAATCGGTGCTGTCCATCTGCGCCTTCATATTGATCTGGTAGCTTCCCGAGCCGACGACGTGGACCACGGAATCGACGTTGAATCCCCACAGCAATGTGCCGTCGTGGTTTACAACGGCGATGCAGCGCGCCTGCTGCGCGCCGTACAAGCCCTTGGGCGACGGCGTCGCCGTGTATTCCTGGTCGTTCAGATTCATCGACGAGCCGACGAGCTTTTCAAAGTTGCCCGCGACCGAAAGAGTCGCCGTGCCGAGGATTTCCAAATGGGAATCGTTGAGCATCCGGACATAGGAATCAGCGCCGAAATCCAGGCGGCTATTCTGTCCAAAATCCATGAACGCGCCGCCGTTCATAAAAATCCACTCAGTGAATCCCCAACTCTCGAATTTGAAATTTTGCGGCGCGTAAATCCGGGCATAATTCCCGAAGTGTATCTCGCCATTGTCATTGATCTTGATGTCGTCAACAACGAGTTCATCGACCATCAGGCCGTCGATCTCGATGTACCTGTCATCGTTTCCCATCAGGACATTCAAAATCGGCCCGCGTCCCATCGCGGTCAGATCGATCACGCCAAATTTTCCGGCGCGCTCGTCGACGCCCTGATCGGTGAAGGCCGCGCCGTCCCAGACGACGCCGCTGCGGATGACGAGATAGACATCCTCATCGACGGTTCCAACCCTGAAAGCATCCGCGTCGCCGTCGTAGTCCACGCCGTAAATTTCGCTTTCGTCCGTGACCATCGGGTACGCTTTGAAATAGCGGTTGCCGTCCGTCCCGCAGTTTTTCAGGCGCAGATATACATTATAGGTTCCGGCTGCCAGCGCCGCGCCGCCGGCGCCCGCCAGCGCAAAATCAATTTTGTCCGTGTACCACTCGTCGATGACCGCGCCGCCGGTGACCAGGCAGTGTCCGGACTCAAACGCGCCGCCGGTGAGAATGGTTCCCGCGAAGGTCGATTTCGCCGTGGTTGTGGCCGTGGTCCCGTAGCCGACGATGCCCGGCTTGCAGAGCTTCATAAACAGATCGGCCATCGCGCGAAATTCGGCGGCGTCAAACTCGCCGGTCAGATTTCCGCGTTCCTTGTGAATGCCTGTAATGTCGTGAGCCATCGAGCTTCCCCTATTCGTCGCAGGCGACGCCGTTTTTCAAACGCGCCTCAGACGCCGTTTGAAAGGTGTTCAAATACTTGTCGGCGCGCGGGTGATTCCGATAGCGCGCGTCCGGAAGGCAGGCCAGCCCCGCCGAGAGCATCGCGGCGCCGGCGTCTTTGCCGTCCACGTCAATGAAGGCGACGAGCCGCCCAAAGGAGCGCCGAAACGATCCATCCAGGTTGCGCCGTGGCGTGACTTCAATTTCATCCGCGCCGTACAAAAGATTCGATAAATATTCCCGCGCGCTTTGCGCCTTCGTGTGCGGCTCTGAAAATTTCTGCTGCTGGCCGCTGGCCAGTTCCGGCGCGTCGATCCCGATGAGCCGGATTTTTTGCACGTCGGGAAAATGCGCCAGGCGCGCCGTGAATGTATCACCGTCGTGGACGCCGACGATTTCACAAACGCGAAAGCTTTCGCGGCCGCGCTCGGCGCAAGGCAGAAAAGCGCAGCCGGCCAGCGTGATGATGATGAGGAAAAACACCAGGCGTTTCATTTTTTGGCCTCCAAGATTCGTTTCGCCCTTTGTAGCACATCTTCGGCCAGATCGGCTTCCCAGCCGGGAAGGCCGCCTTCTATTTCATCGCAGTTGATTGGCGCGCCGCGATCCATCGAAGCGGATGTTTTATATTTGTGGCCGACGCTGAAAGCGATCAGGCCGCCGGTGGGATACGCTTCGCGGACCGTATCGACGAGAACGCGAGCGAGAGTTTCACGACCCGCAATGGTTGCAACGAAGTCGGCGCGCGCTGGATTGGAAATGAACAGCGGTTCGAGTAAAAGCGCCGGCATTTTCGTGAATTTCAGATTGTAATTTCCGCGCCCCTGCATGCCGCCCACCGCAATGCCGAGTCGGCCACCTTCCCAAGCTTGTATTCCAACAGCTCGGCGCAGTTCCGTCAGGTAGCGATAGGCAATTTCAATCGTTTTTTCACCGGCCTTTTTTCCGACGACGACAAGCGAGTAATCAGCGCTTTCATGAAACGACGAATTGAAATGATGCTCGATGTAAATATCCGCGCCGTCTTGGTTCGCCTTATGTTGCCGGACCTTATAATCCCCATGATAGAATCGCACTTCGTATTTCGGTTTTTTTACCGCTGGGACAGGGACCGGAAAGGCCGGCGACGCCGGCACGGGTCCGCGCGGCGTTGGCCGGGCGGATCGTTCACGTTTTGGGGCTGATCGTTTCAATTTTGACCATAATCGTCTCGCAAAATCGGCGAATCGTTTCATTATGCCTTCTCCCCTCTTAAAAAATCGCGTCCCATTCTCGATGAGCCAAGATAGAAGCCTTGCGCGCCGATGGCCGGGCGGGCAAAGGCGGCGCATCGTTTGCTTAAGGCCTGCAGCAATTCGCCGTGAGTCGTTTGATCAAGCGTCCCGCTGGCCGGCTCATAAATCTGAAACTGCCATTTTAAACGCCCGTGCACGCTGAAAGGCGCATTCTCCGTGACTTCGACGCCAGCCAGAACCGTTTGAATGATTGTATTGAGAGCATCGCACGCGATGGACGGGCGCGCCGCCCGGCGGATCATCACCCGCGCGCGCCGCGTGGCCAGATCGTCGTTTGGATTCGGCGCGATGCCGTATGTTTTCTCATGCTCGGCAATCAGGTATTGCGAAAGGTCCGGATGAATTTCCTTGGCGACCAGGTCAAGCGCCGCGTAGTGAAAGCGATCCAGCTCCTGCCCGATCAGCGCAACGAAGACATTGCGCGGATTCGTCGTATCGTCGCCGTAGCGCCCCGGCGGATGCAGTTTCATCAGTTCCCGATATCCGGCGGACGAATATCGCAGCGATGTGGAAAGATCGTGCCCGGTGAAAAGGTCCCCGCCGCCGAAATCCACTTCGCCCCAGGTGAGCGTTAATGTTTTCATGCCGTCCGCCGCGACAAGCGGACCTTTGAGAACGACGCGCGTCGATGTGACCGACTGAATTTCCGCAGACTCGCCGCCGACGGTCGCAAGCATTTCGCTGGAAAATCCCTTGCCATCGATGACGATTCGATTGTGCAGATTGCAGCCATAGACCAGGTCGGAAATTTCGGCAATCTGAAATTCCGGCTCGGCGATGAAATTGTCGATCGACATCGAGGCGCCGGCCGTTTCCTCTTTTGTTTCGAGAAAGGCGGCGACGCTGACGCGACCGGCGGAAAAATTCGTCGAACTCAAAAGCGTCGTTTTTGTGCCCTCGTAAAAATATCCCAGCGACACCGATGCGCCGTCTCGCTCCGTCCAAAAGCGCAAAGGCAATCCGGGGATCGCCGCCTCGGTCTGGTCAACAATAACGCCGTCGACGGAAACGACCGCCACAATTTTCAAGGCCATCGGCGCGCCTTCCCAGGCGATGGCAATATTGGCGAAGGTGTCGCCCTCAGCGTCGTCGAAAAGCAGAGTCGTCAGACCACAGAAATGCGTGTCGCCCGCGAGGACGTCGAAGGCATAGGCGCTCACGTCAAACGATGCTTTGAATTTTCCATACAAACGCAAGGGCGCGGCGATTTGATATCGAGTCCCGGCGCCGGCGGCGATGGCCAGGGTCAACACGCCGGCCGCCTCGACCGTCGTCCCGTCGCCGGTCGTATAAAGTTCAGGCGACAAAATTCCGTCGTCGAAATCGTCGGTGAAAATTTGCGCTTTAATTTTTTCCGTGAGCCGTATCATTTATAAATTGCTCATTGTTCATTGCTCATTGTTCATTGACTTCATCATGTCGCTGGAATCAGGCGCAGCGTGCCGAGCCTGAGCGCCTGAATTACGCTTTCCGTCACTATCGCCTCCACGTCGCCGTTATTGGCCGTCGGCAATGTTTGCCGTTTTGAGAGCACCCAGGGCAGTGCGCCGAGCGCGCCCTCGCCGCCGTCCGAGTAATAAGTTTCGCCGGCTGCCAGGCGCAGAAAATGCAACCGGATCGTTTCGGCCAGCGCGTCGTAAATCGCGCAGCCTTTTGTCAGGTGATAGCCGCTGACCGGAACCTCGGAAAATTCCTGCCCGAAAATCAAAATATCATTGACCGTATCCACGGACAGAATCTCGCGCGCTTCGCGCAATTCGATGATTGCCACCCACTGCCCGGCGATATAGCCCGCCGCGTCCGTGACGTGAATTTCCGTCGCCGACGAATCGGATCCGGACACCAGCGAATCCGGAGCCGAGGAAAATTGATAGGACGAATCGAGACGCACCTGGAAAGTCAGGTCCACTGTCGTCAGGACCGGATGCACGGCGTACACGCTGCCCTCGTCAAAGCTCGTGCACGGGCGCATTTCGTCGAGCTTGTCCTGCGTGTTTGATAGAACCGCCGTTGTGACGTTGTCGCCTTCCATGTCGAGCACGGCCACGTCGCATGTGCCCAGGCCGCGCCGGTTCGGGAAAGCCGCCGCCGATCCCACTCCGTCAATCGTCTTTGCCCATTTCTCAAAATCGCCCGCCGTGCCGCCGGCGTCCGGATTGCGAAGCCAGTTATAAAGACGGTTCAAATACGGTTCACGCTTTTCTGCGTCGGAGCCGCCCGTCATGTTGGCGGCGATTTCTATCGTCGCGTTCATTCCCGCGCCCTGCGCTTCCCAATAGAGAATTTCGCCCGCGACCAGGCGCGGCGCGTCTCCGGCGTCGATGGCCTCGATGTAGGCTGTGCCCGTTCCCCCGGCGCCGATGGAGCCCGCCGCCGTGGTTTTGTATCGATACGCGGTTGTGGGGTGAATTAAGGTCGCTTCGTCCGCCCAGGTTGCCGCCACGGCGCCTGTGGCCGTGCCTGTGCCCTCGGCGGGCGTGGCCGCGACCGGATCGCCGATCAGCGGCGAGGCGAAGGCCTGCAGCGTCGCAAATGTCATCGTCGCCGGGACCGCCTCGCTCATCAAATTGACCAGGTGTTTTTGATGCTCATGCAGCGACGCTTTCGCCGCGTTGCAAAGATCGAAAAAATCATCACCTTCGTTTTGGGCGACAATGCCGTCCACCGTGCCCGTGAAATCGGCGAGCAGCCCGTCCAGAATCTCGGGTTGAGTTTTTAATTGAAAGACGCTTTGTTCCATTTAAAACACCCTTGCGAATCGCGCCAGGCGATGCGGCTGTTTTCGTTCGTCCAAAAATTCCATCGTGGCAAAAAGGCGCTTGCCAGTTTTTTCAATTTCGATTTCGACATCGGAAATCCGCCCTGCGTCGATCAGCGGCGAAAGATTTTGCCGCATCGTATCGGCGCCGACGATGGGGAGCGCGTCGTAAATCACGCCGGGCTTGTCCGTGCCCATGCGGTGCTTTTCATTCCACACTTTTCCGAAGATCGGTTGCGTCAGGCGAATCACCGTATCGACGATGGATGTTGCCCGCTTCAAATTTCCCGCCGGCGTTTTCGCCCATCCGCCGCCTTCGTATGCCGGGCCGTAGTTATGCATATATTGCTCCGCAATTTATGAGGTATGAGGTATGAGGTATGAAGCATGAAGTAGAAGCCAGAGGCCAGAAGTAAGAATTCGCAATAGCCGCGCCCTGATATGTAGGAGCGGTTTCAGGCCGGAAATTCCTCACTTTATACTTCATACTTCATACCTCATACTTTGCGCGCTCATGGCACTCCCACTCCGTTCACGGACAGCGCGCCTCTGATGTCAACGCCGTCCGGAGTGATGACCAGGCCGCCGGTTCCCGTTACCGGATCCACAATCACCACGCCGCCGCCCTTGGCCTGCACCTCAGCGAGAAGCGGCGCCATCGCAGCCAGCGCGGGCGGAAGCGGCGCCCCGCCGATCACCACGGGGTCGCCGTCCGGACTCACGATAATGATCTGGCAAAGCGGCGGCGAAACGAAAGCCGCGCCGGGCCACGGCGCGCACACCGCCGGAAGCGACATAGATGGCGCGCTCGGGTCCTCAATCGTCATCGCCTCGGGCATATTGCCCGTCATCGTGTTGGTGATCCCGACGACGGCGCGGGTGACGATATTTCCCATTCGCGCAACTTGTCGTGCGAGTTCGTTTAACGTCGGCATTATTTCAAATCCCAATATGTCGCGATCAGGTAAATGCAAAATCGAATCGCCGAATAAAAGGCCGACAATTCGAGGGCCTTTTGCTGGCTCATTCCACAATCAAAAAGCCAATTGCCGAAAAGGATCGCCGCGAACGCGACGACGACGATCATCGTCAAGGCGCCGAATCCCTCCCAAAGATAGTGAAAATTGATCGTCACAAAACTCCCGATTCTATGAGCGTCAGTTCGGTTTCGTATTCATCGAATGAATGCGTGAAGCGCCGCCCGGCCACCATATACAAACCGGCGATCCCCTCTTCCGGGTATGAGAGCGTGACCATCTGCGTCAGTTGCCACGGGACGCCGAGCATCGTCGTAAATCCCTCAATGTCCAAAATGATTTTCGTGCCTTTGATTTTTCTTAAAGCGACTTCGCGCGCGGCGAAGCGCATCGCCTGGTCGATTGACCGCACGTCCATTTCGCGAATCGTTTTCGGCCGGACAATTCCCCGCGCGACAAGTTCCGGATCCGGGATCATCGCTTTCGTCGGTTGATAGATCACCGAGAACGCGCCGGCGGCCGTCGGTGGGCCGATAGTGCGGACGGCTTTGTTGCCGTGCACGGTGACCGGCGAGAAGCGTTCGCCCGCGTCGTCGACCAGGCGGATGGAGTTCACGCGGTTAGCCTGCCCCGCGCCGACGGGCGCGATGACGATAGTGTCCACCGGCGGTTTGAGATAATAGGGCTTCAAAGATTCGATGTGCACGGCGCCGTATGGATCGTCCCAGACGGTGCATACATTTTCCTTGGCCAGGCGCTCAAATATCGACCATATTTTTTCCGTTTCGCTGACCGTGGTCCAGCTTTTTCGGGGAACCGATGCGGCGGCGTCCACCACGGCGATGATGCCAAAGGGCGTGCAAAGCTCCGTCGCCAGCGCCCCCAGCGATCCGCCAGGGCGCGCGATTTTCTGTTGCGGCTCGCAATCAACCAGAGTTTTCGCCGGGGAATGCGCCTTGAATTGAAGCTCGTTTGTCGCGCCTTCAATCACCTTGTCCAGCCGCGTCTGCTGGCCGGTGAATACCGGCTCGCCGCCCAGCGTGATCGATAGTTGCGACGCCAGTTTCGCCGTCTGCCAGGATATGGGAACGCCTTCCTGCGTCGACGGCCCGCTGATGTCGCAGGCGTCCGCCGGGATAAACAGCGACGCATCGATGTCGATCTTCGTAAAAGAAGTCATCATCGCTGCGTTCGTTGTGAGTATCATCGGAAGGTCGATCATGCGTCAGGGTCCAGGGTTAAGGGTTTGGGGTTTGGGGTTTGGGGTTCATGTCATTCCACGGCTCGACAAGGTATCCATCACCGGCCAGGGCTTCTTCGACTTCTTTTTCACTCACAAATACTGGAAACAATTCATGACTCTCGCCGTCTAAAAATGCTTTTCCGATTCGTTTCGTTTCCCAAAGGCATAATTGCGTGTTCTTTTTGTCGCCGATAAAAAGCAGTAGCTCGCCGTCCTCGGCCTGGGGGTGCCCGCTGCGGACGATAAATTTTACAACTTCCCCGCTATATACTTTCGTCATGTCAACTCCTTTTCCCTTTCTGTTCATTGGCTAGGCCGCCGGGATGCTGAGCATCGTCCCGCGTGGCAGCCGGTTGAAATTCAAGAGTAAACCGTCGTTCAAGTCGCGTATTTCTTCGGCTCGATCTCCGTCGCCCAGGTATTCCAAAGCAAGGAGGACCAGAGGCTTATTTGATTCGGGAAGTTCGATCACGCGCGCCGGCGGACGGCTCAGGCGCCGCCCCTGCAACAGCCGCATGAGGCTTTGCGCCAGGCGCGAGTTTTGCCCGGTGATCTCGCCGGCGTCGTAGGGCATGGACGCCGCGATCAGCCGGTTTGCGCGCTGGACGCGGCCGCGCCAATAAAGGGCCGCCGCTTCGGCGCTGGCGGCCTCGGCGTTTCCTTCCTGGATGAATTTTACGAGGCTGTTGTAAATATATCCGCAGGCAAAATTTTCCATGACCGACAAAAGAACGAGCGCCGCGTGCTCTTTGGGTGTCGAGTCGCCGACGCCGGACTTGTTGCCGCCGCCGCAAAAGCCCGCGTCGTAGCTTTCGCCGCCGGTTATTTTGTCGAGCATCGCTTCACGCAGGCCGCTTTTTCGCTTAAATTCTTCGTGCTCGGCGTCCATCGATTCATATTTTTTCTTGAGCTGATGATCGGCCCGCCGCGTGTCCGTGAATCCTTCGCCGAATTTGTTTTCGGCAAATGCTTCCAGTTGATCGCCCAGAGTATCCACGGACGCCGCCAGCATCGCCGGAAATTCTCCGGCCTGCCCGATGAGCAGCAGCAGCGCCGAAAGAATCGCAGACTGCATCGCCGTTTGCAGGGCCACGCGCCTGGCGTATGCCGCCATGTTGACCGTGATCCCGCCCGGTTTAAAGAGGATCGGCGCGCCGAGGCCGATGGGCGGTTGCGAGGGAGCGCGGACATCGACCTGAAATGTTACGCGGACAAAAGCCGCTTTTTGCTCGGACTTTATATTCGTTTGAAAATTTAGAGCCGTGACGCCCTTCACCCCTTCAATCGGGTGGATGAATTGAGTGGGCGCCGGAAGAAGCGCTTCCATTTTCAATTTTTCTTCAAAGACTTTGTAGAGCTGAAATTCCGTGTCGGCGAAAACGAAAGTATGAGTCAGCACGTCCCCCGCGCCGCCCTGCTTTTTCGTGGCCGTGCCCAGGCGATTGATCGCCGTTTGCTTGACGACAAAGAATTCCACCGCCTTGTCCGCGTCAAGCAGCCTGACGGGCATCCCACCGAAGGTGCAGGGGGTCGCGTCTTTGAGCCAAACTGACATCAGACTCCCCTCGCGTTGATCTGGCCGGGCACGCGCGTTCCGGTGACTTTTCCGAGCTTCGACGCCGCTTTTGCAAGATCGGCGGCGGCAACTTTCATGTTATCTGCCGCCTCGTTTTGCTTTTGAACGCCGGCGGCGACGGCCTCGTCCATAGTCGCGCCGCCCTTAAGCGCCTCGCGTTCGGTGAGAAATTTTTTCATTGAATCGGACCCGAAAAAGGCGGCCATATTCGCCATGCCCGCTTGAATCAAATTCAGCTCATGCACTCCCGTGATCGCGTCCTGGCCGGCGAGCTTTTCGGCGAGGCCGCCGTGATAGTCAACGTCGCCGGTGGCCCGCTTGTCGCCGTATTTTGTTGCGACGAGTTTGATCGCAATGGTTGTCAACGGAAAAAGAAGCTTGAGCGCCGCGCAATTAAATTCAATCGAATACAAATGGGGTATCAGCCGCGTGTGGCTTGAAACAGGGAAGGGCGAACAATTTACTATGCCCTCGACGCCGGCGCCGCCGAGCGTTGACGTGAGAAAGCTCGAAAAATACGAAGCGACCGACATTGATTATGAATATGTTCCGATCCTCGCGGAAAAAGCGGCCGCCGGCCTTCCTTCCATAGTAGATAATGAATACGTCGAGGACGTGGCTATAATTCATCGCTCATGGCTCACAAAGGGCCGTCACGTCTGTTTTCGCATTCGCGGCGACAGTATGGCCCCGATAATCGGCGACGATTTCATGATCGCCGTCAATCTGGACAGGAACGATCCCGCCCGGCTTGTCGGCCAGATCGTCCTGGCCTACCTATGGGAAGGGATAACCGTAAAATGGTTGACCGCCGACAGGGGTCAATATATGTTGGTGCCGGAAAATCAAAATTACGCGCCGGTCATCATGGATTCAAAGGACGTCCGCATTTTAGGCGCCGTCGAATGGTGGTTCGGACGCCCGCCAAAGCCAAAGAAGGGATGAGTTATGGGGGTTGAGGAAATACAGTTGGAGCAGGCGAAAACCGGATGGATTTTCAAATATGGTGGTTCATTTATTTTATTAGTCATTTTCTTTATTGTTTTCGCCTTTTTATATGGAATTTGTGCCGAAGGCGGTGATGCCGACCAGCCGGCGGCGTCAACCAACGCCCGCGACGATCTGATTGACGTTTTCGATGAAGAATTAGTAATTAATACGGTTCAAAAAGCATGGTTGTATCACCCAAAGGTTGGTCAAAACATCCCTCTTGGTGTCGCGGTGAGCTATTACGTAGCATCAAATAACTGGAAGTATTTAGGATGGGGTTCATATTTTAAGGTTCATAAGGCCTACGGAAAAGGCGCTCTAGTTTCTGCCGGATGGATCGACTACAAGGAAATCACACACTACGCCAAATGGTTGCTGACCGAAAAGGGCGACATTTACGCTATCAACGAGGAAGCGAAGGAATTCGGCAGCGTTTCAAAACATGGACCTGAATAACCGCCGTTTATACACGGTTTGAACGCAATTCAAAGCTCTCTGAAATTTTGCATCCTATTTGACGACGACGACCGGATTTGCCGGGTTTTTTGCATCCTATTTGACGACGGCGGGTGTCCGGCGAACCGGGAAAAACAGGACTAAACCACTGAAATGACGGCCCTTTTCACGGCTTTTCACGGCTTTTCATGTTTTGCATGTCATTTAAAGATTTACAAGTGTAGGAGCCAGCGGCTAGGGGCTGGGTGTTGGATGGCGCA
The DNA here is from genome assembly GCA_964591275.1 of uncultured bacterium. Taxonomy (GTDB): domain Bacteria; phylum Lernaellota; class Lernaellaia; order JACKCT01; family JACKCT01. Next base: position 59,577 of record CAZQAE010000006.1, read on the forward strand.
GAGATGAAGAGGTAAATATGTCAAAGTTGTCGAAGTTTGATATTCAGCGACTTGCTGAGGATTTTGACCTTGAAGTAAAAAAAGCAACCGGTCCTGACGGCAAAGGTAAAGTACCAAAATCCTTTTTTGAATCCTACTCAGCGATGGCTAACACCGATGGTGGCGGCATTCTTTTAGGCATCGAGGAGAAACCTTCCGAGGTTTTCACGGTCGTCGGTATCGAAAATCCGACAAAGTTCGTAAACGAATTATGGGATGGACTGAACAATCATCAGCGAGTCAACATAAATTTCTTACGCAATAGCGACGTAAAAATATTGAAAGTAAGCGGGTTGCACGTTGTTAGAGTGCACATTCCCCGTGCAACACGGACACAAAGACCGGTCTTCGTTGGCCAAAACCCGATGACAGGCACTTATCGGAGAAACTTTCGTGGAGACTATCGCTGTGATGATGCGACTGTCCGCCGTATGCTTGCAGAGCAAATTGAGGAGACTCGCGATGCTCTGCTCTTGGAAAATTTCGACATGGAAGACATCGACAATAACGCCTTTCGGGCATACCGAAACGAATTTAAACCGACTCGACCCGATCACCCCTGGCTAGCGAAAAGCGACAAGGAATTTCTGCAAGACATCGGAGGGTGAAGGAATTTCTGCAAGACATCGGAGGGTGGACGAAAAACCGTGAGGCGCGCAAAGAAGGGCTGACGCTCGCCGGGCTTCTTATGTTTGGAAAGTTGCGGTCTATTTTGGATGTTCTTCCTAATTACGTTGTAGATTATCAGGAACGACCTGAACCAAAAACTGAAGCTCGTTGGATAGATCGAATCACCACGGACGGCTCTTGGTCCGGCAATGTATACGATTTTTACCGCCTCACGATTCGGAAACTGTTTGCTGATTTGAAAGTTCCTTTCCGTCTCAATGGGACGCAAAGGATCGATGAGACGCCCATTCATGAGTCCATTCGAGAAGCGCTCATCAACACCCTGATTCACACCGACTATTCCGGGCGGGTTTCCATTCTTATCGTCAAGCGCCCGGACATGTTTGGGTTCCGCAACCCTGGCCTAATGCGTATTTCGTTGGAGGATGCCCTTCGCGGCGGGATCAGCGATTGCCGAAATCGCAATCTCCAGAAGATGTTCCAACTCATCGGCAAAGGTGAACAAGCTGGTTCCGGCATACCCCGCATATATCACGGTTGGAGGCAACAGCATTGGAGGGCTCCGGAGCTTTGGGAGCAAGTTGATCCCGAACAAACACTTCTTGCCATGCGTATGGTGCATCTTTTGCCGGAAGAAACGCTGGTTGAGCTTGATCATCGCTTTGGTAAAAAATTCCAGTCTCTAACCAACATCCAACGTTTGGCCTTGGCCACCGTAGTCATCGAGAGCAAAGTGACCCATGCCAGATTGAAAAGCATGGCGAGCGATCACCCACACGATATTACCAAGGCACTGACGTATCTTGTAAAAGAGGGATTCCTGGAATCCAGTGGCATGACACGTGGGACAATCTACTTCTTTCCGGGCGAGCAGCCGCTTGAAGAAGATCAGCTGTCGTTTTTGGACTTTAACGCAGACCTTTCAGGCAAGGATAAAGACATTTTTTCAGGGTCCGAAACTTCGGATAGAGACTCCGTACATTTGAATGGTAGCTCCGTACATTTGAACGGAGACTCCGTACATTTGAGCAAGGACTCCGTACAAATGAAGCGACTTAGAAAACTCAGCGAAGCTGTAAGAAACACAAAAAAAACGTCAAAAATCAATATGATAGACACTATCCTTCAACTTTGTTCCCAGCATTTTATTACTCTCCGTGAACTTGCTCATTTATTAGGGCGCACACCCGAATACCTCCGTATACATTACGTTAATAAAATGGTGCGAAATGGGCAGCTTCAGTTGCAATATCCAGATAAACCCAGCCATCCGGAACAAGCATATCACTCCACTATTTCCTAAAATTCAGGCAGATTTTCCAGGTTGTTTTTCTTCTTTCCATCCGGATCACTTCGCAGATATGGTTTTCCTGTCTTCGGGTGGACTGCACTAACTCCGTCGATCTCTTCTTGATCAGCGCGTTTTATTGCTCTATTGAGGTTTAAGGTTTCACCATTACTGAGGAGGATATGACTGATATTACCCTGGTGATCTTTTCTGACCTTCTTGACTTTTGGCATCTTGTGCCTCCCTCTCAAATGATTAAATGCCTTGCTATCTAACCACACTAATTAATCCACTATTTTTTCATTTTTCTTTCTCAATTCACCTCGTCGCCTCTTCAACGATTTTGATTTCCTCGTCCGCTCATTTAAGCCCAAGAGATTAAACCGCTAATTTTTATAGGACTGGCGCACGCAACGGGCGTAGCTTCTGTTCCATTGCTCTGAACTGTAAGTTGTGACGGCGCTGAAAATACCTCCTCTCAAGAACCAGACATTCCATGCGCTGTTGCCACCGGTCAGAATTGAAGACGTCCAGTGCATGGAATCCGGGCCCTCGCATTCCCCTTCCAATTGAATTGGCCAATAGCACCCTCCTAAACCGGAGCCGCCGTTGAAAGAGCATCCTTCGCACACACTGTCCCAGCAATCCCAGTCCATGCAGCCGTCAATGGTCGGGCAGTCGCCGCCTGTCACAGTGGCGTCGCAGCCCCGGATCAGGCTGCGCAATTCGCTTATCGTCGGCAGCCGCCAATCTTCATGGCTTTCGATAACCAGGTTCGCGCAGTAGTCCAGCGCCTCGGAATGCGTGACGGGCTGCTCCGTCTGCCCAAGCTCCCACATTAAACCGGTGTTTGGGTCGGTGCCCGTGCCGTTGCCGTGGTTGACGAGGATATCGTTGTCGTCGTCTATGTCATCGTTTAGATCATCATCCATATCATCGTCTGAATCGTCATCCGCATCATCGTCCGCGTCGTCGTCGTCATCGTCATCACCACCACTGTCGTCATCATTGTCATCGTTGTCGTCGTCGTCGTCGTCATCGCAGCCCGAACAGCTCGATAACGCGCAGGAAATCAATGCAATCAACACGGCCAGAAGCACCCAATGCCACTTATTCATTTTAGCTCCCTTAACTAGTTCCTGTCCCTTAAATGGCCCTTTTTCGCGATCTCGTCGTCAATCTTCGGCTTTGATTGTGCGGCGTACTCAAGTACGCCTTAAGCACAAACCCTTGATTTCCTTGACCTCACAAAAAATTTCTCATTCTGGGTCGGGGAACCACGCCAGTCCCATCGCAGTTCTGGGATGGGAACTAACTAAGGTCATAGCTTCCTTTGGCAGGATACACGCGCCCAGCGCTTGAAGGAAGGCGTCCAAATTTTTCAAATTCCGCTATTGTTGACAAATCGGTGTTTGTGATAAAATATCTGCAGTCCGGCATTCACAGTGGTCGAATGCGCGGGGGACGGGTCCGCTAATAAAAGCGGCATTTCAATTTGCGAGCAACCGGATCGGAGCTCTAGTCATGCGCGCCACCGCCCAGGAAGAAGACCTTAATCTTCAGGATCTCATTTTCATTCTTTTGTTTTTCTTCATCATCGCTCAGACGCTGATTGTCTTCCAAATGGAGAAGGATCTGATCGAAAAAGTGAACGTGGGTGCCGCTGTCAGCATTAATGAAAATGAAAAAAATCCTGAGCTGATCACCTTAGTCATCGACCATAAATCCACGATTATCGCCCTGGTCGAAAAAACCGGACGCGACACCATCATGAAGGGTTTCGACAATATACCCGATGATGAAATCATGGAAATCTACTGCGATCCTTTCAAAGGCAAGGAAGAATACATCCCCAGCGAAGAGAAAAAAGCCTACGTGGAAATCGCCAAGAATATCTTGAAAGTCAAAGCTCTCGCCGGTTTCAACAAACCACGCATCGGCCTGATTGCCGATCATAAAGCCCGATACGGAACCATCTTTCAGGTTAATCTCGCCCTGCAGGAGCTTCTGGGCAAAACCGTAGCCGAGCAGAAAATCGCCCCCGGATTTACCTGGAAGGTTTACGATCCCGGCACCATGGACGTCGGCGAAGGCCAGGAACTGCCGTCTCTTTTTGATAGCGCCGCCTCGCCGACCACTTGAGACGGTCTGTCGGGTTTTTGCGCGAAATTCATTTATAATCACTTGTCATGCATGAACTGTCCCTTGCCATTGATATGGTTGCGCAACTGGAAAAGGCTCTCGTCAACGAGGGCGACTGCGCTATAGAGCGGGTTCATGTATTGCTGGGCGTTCTTTCCGGCGTTGAGCCGGATTCCTTCGAGTTTTGTTTTCCCGTTGCCGCGGAGGGCACGCGGGCGCAAGGGGCGGAACTTGTCATTGAAAAGGCTCCGGTTGTTTTGTTGTGCAGGGAATGCGGCGCCGAATCACGGCCCGAAAAGCCGGCTGCCATCTGTCAAAAATGTTTGTCGACGAAGGTGGATATCATTTCCGGCCGTGAGTTCATAGTGACATCGATGGAGGTGAGCTGATGTGCAAAGAATGCGGGTGCGACACAGACAATGAACGCACGTATTTCGGGAAAAGCGATGAACATTCTCACGATCATCCCCACGATCACGATCATGAGGGGACTTCCCGAACGATCACTCTTGAGAAGCGCGTTCTTGAGCGCAACGATCAACTCGCCGATAAAAACAGAAAATGGCTTGCTGAAAGGCAAGTGATGGCGGTCAACCTGATTTCCTCGCCGGGAAGCGGAAAGACCACTTTGCTCGAAAAGACTTTGGATGCCCTGAAAGGGAAATTGCCGTGCGCGGTCATCGCCGGCGATCAGCAAACCGACAACGACGCCAGGCGCCTTTCGGGCAAGGGCGCGCCGGTCCATCAAATCGAAACGAAAAGCGCCTGCCACCTGGACGCGAGGCGCGTAGGATTTTTGCTGCCCGACGCTGTGCCTGCGGGGATTCGGCTGCTTTTCATCGAAAACGTGGGCAATCTCGTGTGCCCGGCGGCTTTTGATCTGGGAGAGAATTTCAAAATCGCGCTGCTGTCGGTCACGGAAGGCGAGGACAAGCCGGAAAAATACCCGGCGCTCTTTTCCATGTCGCCGGTTGTGTTGATAACAAAAACCGACCTCATCCCGCATCTGGATTGGGATCGGGACGCCTGCCTCGATATGATTCGCCGCATCCGCCCTGATGCGAAAATCATCGAATTGTCGGCCAAAACCGGCGAGGGAATGGATGAATGGATCGGATACCTCAAGCAGCTAACGACCTAATATCCTTGGGCGACCGGAACGCCTTCCAGCTCGATTGTAGGGGCGATCCCCCCGTGGTCGCCCCATCGCTTATGCCGGCGCTCAGGGCCTGCCCCTACTTATAATCCATCATAAGCTTCGCCCAAATGCCGAAATGATCCGAGGCCATGCGGCCATCTTGCAGCGCGGCGCCGAAGAGGCCGGAGTCTTGCACCTTAAAAACGCCGGCGGCGTTACGGAATAAAATGTAATCAATGCGGCGGGAAAGGCCGATTTCCAGATCGTGGATGGCCTGATTGACTTGCGCCTCGGCAAAGGAGTTGACGGGTACGAAGGAATCGATCTGATGCGTGTTTTTGTTGCGCTCCCAATCCCAGGTGAAAAAGAAATCCTTCGCGGATTCATCCACCGTCATCGACTGGAATCCCAAATCGTTTTTCATCCACATAAGCTCCGCCGCATCGGGCGAAGCGTTGAAATCTCCCGCAAAGATCGTCGGGCTGCTCCAATGACCCCGCGACTGCACATAATTCATCACCGTTTCCAATTCGCGCCGCCGCCTGTCTGATGCCTTGCCGATGACGCCCAGTATTTCGCCGGCGCGTTCTTTGGTGATAACACCTTCTTTTACCAGAGAATCCATCGCCTGCCTGGTCCGAAGCGTAAGCTCCGGGCCGTGATGAAGATGCGTGTTGAGCAGAAGTATTTCGCGCCCTTTGACCGTGATTGTCGCGGCTAAAAGGTAGCGAAACTCATCAAACTGCCAAGTCACCCAATCATTGCATAGGCCGCGCGGGCCGGAGAGTTTTTTTGCCCCAACCTTTTTCAAATCCAGACCTTTTCGGGCCAGCGTCGTCAGGCCGGAGCGCAGGTTCGACGGCAATCCGATAGGTCCCAGCTTCACTCCGGAATTATCGATTTGCCATACGACGTCAAGCCCCAAATCCCTTGCGATGCGCCGCGACATGGACGGCGCCGGATTGACCTCCTGCAAAAGCAGCACATCCGGATCGAAGGCGCGCGCCTGGGCAAGAAAACCAGCATATCGCAACTCGCGCTGATGAGCCGACTCGTACTGCCCAAAGCGCAAAATGCTCGTAGGATTCAGTCCGTGCCAGACGTTGTAGTTCAGGATTTTCAGAATCGGCGGGTTCGTGTCAAACATTTTCACATCTCTTGGATTCGCCTTCGCGGCGCACGCGCACTGAAAAATCAGGGCCATGAGCGGAATCAAAATAGTAGCAAAAAAACCTGGCCAAAGATTTTGGAGAACATGTTTCAAAGTATCCGCCCAGTGTTTGTGTCGCCCTTTGGGCTTCATTCTTTTTAAATTGGATCACCATTTATTTTGGACATTCACCAGACCCTAAACCCTACTCATAAACGGCCTCGACCGCACACCGGAAACCAATCAATTCTCCCACCATTGTTTCTTCATCGAAGGCAAAACGTCTGTATGCAAGATAAAATTCCGGTATGATCTCGGCGGGAATTTCCACGTCTCCGTTGCTAAAGCCCCCTCCGCGCACGAAAGTGGTCGGGATCATTTCGTCGCCATCGACAAGATTGCCCTCGGTCAGTTCCCAGACATTGCCCGACATATTCAAAGCCCCGTATGGGGACATCCCACTGGGAAATGAAGCGACGGGCGCCGTTTCGGCATATCCATCCAGTGAGCCGTCGCACGCGGCGTCGCCGTCACACCAGTTCAGGCAGGTTTCGCACCAATCGTAGCCCCAGGGATAATATCGACCTCCGAGGCCGCGGGCCGCTCTTTCCCATTCGATATCCGTCGGCAGGCGCTTTTCCTTCCATGCACAGTATGCCTTCGCCTCCGCCGCACTGACGCACGCCACGGGCAGATCGTCGCTCCCGCTTTGAGGCATGCAGGCATTTTCACTGCAGTCGCCCGCCTCCACGCACAGGCGATAATCGGCCCAGGTCGCCTCGTGGATATCCATGAAAAAGGCGGGCAGATTGATCAGTTGCAACTCGGCGTCGCCATCTTCGCACGTCTCGTTGAATTCATGATCGCACCCGTAAGGCCCCAATCCTTGTGGGACAAGACACATGCCGTCCATGAGATCGGCGAAACGCACTTCCGCAACTTCAAGCGTGGAGCCCAAAACGTCATCATCATTCGTTGTCGCCGATCCGAGGCGTCCATTTTCAGCGTCATTTCCACTGCCGCAAGACACGACGATGACAGCCATGAGGCAGATGACGACGAAACGAACCCGGTTTCCGCCGACTCGAAGGTATGGTTTTAGCGTGCGCAGCATATCCATCTGGATATATCCGGGATTCAACGAGTTGCCAAGTGCGCACAAAACTTTTAAAGGGCATATGATGCATCGCAACCATGAAAAGACGCGACGCAAAGTTTTAAATTTAAGGTTTGCAGGGTATTATGAATCTGGTGGGAAAATCCGTTCTGTTGACAACCGGGCACAAGCGCATCGGCTCGGGCGGGTCTATGCAGTTATTTCTGTTGGCTCGCAGTCTCACCTCCGCCGGCGCCAAAGTGCACGCGCTGTTCGCCGAGCAACCGGCGCAGAGTATCGCGCAACGCAACCTGCAGATTCTCAAAGATCTGGGTCTAAGCCTGCATTTCTTCAAACCCTCTCGCTGGTACAGCCCTTTTCAGATTTTCAAAATGAGAAAGCTGCTGGCCGCCAGTCGTTTCGATATCGTTCACACGCACAAGGGCGGCGATCTTTCCCTTGTTCTGCTCGCCTCGGCGGGTTTGAAAATTCCTGCTCTCGTCAATACGCGCGGCGTCAATTTCCCCTTAGGATTAAATCGCTTCAAGTACAATTTTCCCAAGCTGGACCGGATCATCGTTGTCAGTGAAAACATCAAACGCGTCATGACGGACTGCGGCGTGCGCGCAGACAAAATTCGCGTGATTTACGGCGGCGTCGATACGCAGCGCTTTGCCCCGATGCCCGAAAAGCGAAGTATCATGCGGAAGTCGCTCGACCTAAAAGAGGATGCAACGGCTTGCCTGGTGGTGGCGAACTTCGTGCGTCAGAAAGGACACGGAGATTATCTCAAGGCCGCGGCGATGCTGTCGGATAAATTCCCCCGTCTCGTTCATCTGTTCGCGGGCAAAGGCGATACCACGGCTTTTCAGCGCGAGGCGACAAAGCTCGGAATCGAAGACCGAGTCCGTTTTCTGGGCTTCAGGACGGATGTTGAAGATATTTTCAGCGCGGTGGATTTCAGCGCGGTGTCGTCATTCGCCGGTGAAGGCGTCAGCGGCGTCCTGCGCGAATCCATGGCCTGCGGCGTTCCGGTCATCACCACCGACGTGGGCGGCAATGCCGAGCTGGTGCGTCATGAGGAGTACGGATTGGTGACTCCGATGAAGGACCCGGCAGCCCTGGCCGTGGCGATGGAACGGATGATAACGGATCATGCACTGCGCCGAAAACTTGAAGAAAAAGGCTTGAAACTCGTCCGAGAGCATCACAGCGCGACAGCGCGAGCAAAGAAAACCTTCGCGCTCTACGAGGAAATATTGAGCGGTCAATGAACAATTAACAATGAACAATTATCAATGAACAACGTTCGCATTCCCTTATTGAGCTATTTGCAATGTTGGCTAAGCCGATAATGGCAGGGCTTTGCGCGGGTCGTGAAATATGTTTAGCCCAAAAAATGTAGCAACTTTGTCATTTAAGAGCGAAGCTGACTTTAGTCAGCGAGTCGAGAGCCTGCCCTAAGGAAGCCATTCAACGTAGTCGCTTGAAAAACAGTTACAGCGCAAATAGCTCCTCGTTGTTCATTGTTCATTGCTAATTGTTTATTGTTTATTGTTTATTGTTTATTGTTTATTGTTTATTGTTCACTGTCCAGTTCCTCGGCGTAGTACTCCTTTGCGCAGTCCGGGCACAGGCCGTGTGAAAAAGTCAGTTCCGGGGAATGTTCTTTGAAGTAGCTTTCCAGTTTTTGCCAGTAACCTTTGTCGTCCCGGATCTTTTTGCAGTGCATGCAGATGGGAAGCAGGCCGCGCAAGGTCTTGACGTCATCAAGAGAGCTTTCGAGCTTTTTAATCAGCTCTTCCTTTTCTCTTTCTGATCGTATTTTCTGGTCGATCTCCCGGCGAAGGGCTTCATTGGATTGCGTGCGCAGCTTCTCGGAATGCTCCAGGACGCCCCGTAATTTACATATCATGACCGTGCTGACAATAAGAACCAGCAGGTAATTGATCGACTGCCCGAAGATGGCGCGCCAATCGAGAAAAATTTCAGCCAGCTTTGCGTTTTGGGTAAATAGCGGTGCATAGGACAAAACACCTTTGACTTCAAGCATTACAAGCAACGCAAGCCCGAGGTTGCCCAGCACGAAAAACATAATCACATCGCGCCGTTGAAAAAACCAGATAACAACCAGAAGGATGGCCACGATGAGAAGTTGGTGAAGGGAGTTCTGACTTCCGACGAGGTGGATTTGCATCAGGCTGGCGACAAAAAGGGCGACCGTCACAATAATCATCAGCCCATAGGCGTCGGGATTTTCCGAGTTGGCTGCTTTTTTACGTCGAAATATCGAATGCGTGTAAAATAAGAAGCCGCAAAGAGACAGGTCGAGAATTATGGAAAAGACAAAGACCGATCCATTTATGTAACCGACATTATCGACAAAGAAATATCCCGCGACCTGCGCCAGGACGTAGGGGATCAACAGAACCGCGAGAACCAGGAGGCCCTGCATAAAAACGGAATGTCGCCCCGCGTCATCCCGGGCGTTTTGGTAAAGCCCCGATGCCGTCTCTTCGCCCTCCGGCCTTTTTTGCATGAAGAAATCCTCCCGGGCCTTCTCAGCGATCCGCCTAGTACACCCGAAACCCGATGATGCCACGGCTTCACATGATTATCGACATTTTTCGCAAAAGCTACAATCATAAAATTCTCACTCTCGGCTTAAGCCTCCAATTCAGTTCTTGACAATCAGGGTTGCTGACCTAAATTCAAAGCGTCAAATACGGCCCCTAAACACGCTGGGCCGACAGGAGCTTTTTGATGATAAAAAAAACCATTTTTGCGCTGACGCTCATCCTCACGGCATCGGCTGTGAATCTTCATGCGGCGCAATTCGACAGCCCATTGGAAGACCTGTTATTTGAAAGCGCTGAAGACGAAATTATCAACGTTTACATCGTCATGGCGGATCATCTCGATCTTGACGCCCTTGTTCGCGACGTTGACAAAGATCGTGCAACCCTGGCGCAAAGGCATTTTCGCATTATCACCGAAGCCCGTTTTCACGCGGCAGCCTCGCAGGACCCTCTTTTAAATTCCCTGGGCAGCGCCGCGAGCGCCGCGCGGGGAGTACGCGCTTTTCGTCCATTTTGGATCGCCAATGCCGTAGCGCTTTCCGCGACGGCGGAATTTGTCGAGAGCCTGCGCGCGCGCGATGATATCGAAAAGATCTTTGTGGACCCACCGCTTGAGCTAATCGCACCTGTCCGCGTAACGGCGCCTCTTTCGGACGGGGCCGCCGCAGGCGTGTCTTCGGGCGTCGCCGCGACACGCGCGCCCGAGCTATGGGAAATGGGCTTTGACGGCGCAGGCGCGCTGGCCTGCGATCAGGACACCGGCGCGCAGGGCGATCATCCGGCCTTCGCCGACAGGTGGCGCGGTCTGGACCCGGGCGTGGATCCCGCAGCGGCGTGGTTCGACCCGGTCGCCGGGGAATTGTTCCCGACCGATTCGGGATCCCACGGAACGCATACGCTGGGAACCATGATCGGCGACGACGGCGACGGACGCCGGATCGGCATGGCGCCGGGGGCGAAATGGATCGGCGCCAAGACCATCGACGTTCCCGGAGGCAACATTTTTTCGGATGCGGTCGCCGCGTTTGAATGGGCCGCCGACCCGGACGGGAATCCGGCTACAATGGTCGACGTGCCCGACGTGATCAACAACTCCTGGGGAATTCACGGCGGCAATTGCGGCGAAAGCTTCTGGGATTCCATCGACGTGGCCGAAGCCGCAGGCGTCGTCGTCATTTTCGCCGCCGGCAACGAAGGCCCGAGCGCCAAATCTCTGCGTTCGCCGCCGGATCGAATTGAAACGCTGTATAACACATTCGCCGTGGGGGCCTTGATGCAAGGGGCGCTGGAAATCGCCTCTTTTTCCTCGCGCGGTCCCTCCGAATGCGACAATGTTACGATCAAGCCGGAAATCAGCGCTGTCGGCGACAACGTTATCAGTTCCATACCGGAAAATGAGTACAGTGGCATGAGCGGAACCTCCATGGCCGCGCCGCACGTTTCCGGCGCCGTCCTTTTGCTTCGCGGAGCCTTTCCGGAGGCAACCGCCGACGAAATCAAGATGGCCATGTACGAAAGCGCGGTGGACCTGGGCGATCCCGGCGAGGACAACTCTTTCGGCATGGGAAGCCTGGATGTTGTGGAGGCTTACTGGCTTTTGCTGACGCTCATGACCGGCGCCGACGGCGTCGTGAAACTCAACCGCGCTGTTTATTCCTGCGATGATCTGATCGAAATCGTCGTCGTGGATTCGGACATCATTGATTCCACGCAAGTCGGCGTTTACAGCACGACCGAAGCCGGTCCTGAAATCGCCAATCTGGCGCAAGGCGACAGGCCCCGGTTATTTACAGGCTCAATGGTGACCACCGGCGACGCTCCGGCAACGGACGGCGCGCTGCAACTGTCCGACGGCGACGTGATATACGTATCGTATATTGACGCGAACGACGGGCAAGGAGGCGTCAACGTTGAAAAAACCATCGAAGCCATTGCGGATTGCGCCCCACCGCAATTTGCCGGCCTGACCGGCCTCACGCCCGGAGACAACGAGGTCGAGCTGACGTGGGACGCCGCTGTGGACTTGACGACGGTTAGTTATCGCATTTACCGGTCGGACGCATCCGGGACGCAGGACTTCGAAAGCCCAGTCGGGCAGGCTGATGCCTCGCCCTTTGTCGATCTGAACGCTCCCAACGGCGCCGAGTGGTTCTACGTTGTTCGATCCGTCGATGAATTTGGAAATGAAGACGATAATACGGTGGAGCTGTCGGGAACGCCCGAAGGCCCCGACCGTCTTTTCTGGGACAATTTCGAGGACGGCCTCGACATGTGGACCGTGGTCGACGGCGGAACAAATGCATCGACCTGGACACTGGAAAACCCCACCGGCAGGGCTTCCGATTATTGGATCGGGCAATTCGTCATTGCGGATCACCTTAGCACCGGTGAATTTCAACAACTCGACGAACAACTCCTCACACCGGCGCTGGATTGCTCCAGTCATGAGGAAATCAAAATCGCTTTCAACCACGTATTCAAGCAGGGCATCCTGGAACGAGGCCGCGTGGATTGGTCTTACGATGGCGCGCAGTGGAACCTGATCAAGCTGTTTATGGGCGACAATGAAGGAGCCATGTCTTTCGATGTCCCGGACGCCGATTTGCACCAGCAGGTTTTCTTTCGTTTCTACTACGTGCGCGCGGCGATCGGCGCGGAGTACTGGGGACTGGACAACGTGGAAGTCACCGGCGTTCCCTCCACGGCGCCATCCATTACGACGACGACCACGACATTTATTCCGACGACCTCGACCATCCCGAGCGATGACGATGCGGACGACGACACTCTCAATGACGATGCGGACGACGACACTCTCAATGACGATGTAGATGACGATGCAAACGATGATGTTGATGATGATGCCAATGACGACACAACAGATGATGATTCCGCAGGCGACACAATCCTGAATGACGACATGGCCACGACCGGCGATGACGACGATGATGAAGGAAATTGTTGCGGATGATTCACCTATAGCGCAGGAGCATAAAAGAATGAAAAAAAATCACCATGAGTTTGATGCAGTGGTTGTCGGCGCCGGGTCCTCCGGGACATCTGCCGCATTCCACCTAGCCGGGGCGGGTTTCAAAACGGCCTTGCTTGAAGCCGGTTCCTTGAAAAACGCCGGCGCCCGCTGGATTAACGCCGTTCCGCCGTGGATGTTCGATCAGGCCGGATTCGAGCGCCCCGAGCCGCCGGAACTGCACGCCAAAGATTTTCCCATATCAATGCGGGACAGCCTAGGAAATGAGCGGCTGAGGATTCCCATAAATCCCACATGGGAATTGGATATGCGCTTGCTGGTCAAGCGCCTCCAGGGGCTAGCCCGCGAGAGCGGCGTAATATTTTTTGAGCACGTTCACGCCGGGAAATTTGTTTGTGAAAACGAGCGGCCGACGATTCTCAAGGCCACGCGAAAGTCTCCGAAGGGATCGACGACGAAAATGGAGTTTCGGGCAAAGCTCTTTGTTGATGCAACCGGTCTGCCGGGCGTGCTTCGCGCCGCCGCACCGTCACTGGCCAATATTTGCCCTCCGGCGTCTGTGAGCGACCTGTGCGCCGCGGCTCAATTTGTTTATCGAATCAGCGATCCAGACGGCGCGCAGCGCTATCTGGAAAAGACGGATAGTCCCTCCGGCGCCAGCATCAACTACTTCAGCATAGACGGCGGTTTTTCCACCCTGATGGTGAAAACAAATCTCGAAAAGAATGAAATTTCCGTCCTGGGAGGGACAACCGCGGAAAAGGGCCGCAAAACAGGCCGCGTAGTTGTTGAGGACTTTGTAAAGGCCAATTCCTGGATCGGCAAATCGCTGTTTGGAGGCCAGGCGCTGATCCCGATACGCAGGCCATATGACCGTTTTGCCGCGCCCGGAATCGCTCTCGTCGGCGACGCGGCCTGCCAAGTCTTTCCCGCGCACGGCAGCGGCACCGGTTCGGGCATGATCGCTGGAAAAATGCTGGCGGACGCCGCAAAAGGACAAGATGATCCCGGCAGTCTGGAAGCGACGTGGAATTACCAGGCAAAATTCATGCGGGAAATCGGCGCCGTCCACGCTGCCTATGATGTTTTTCGGAAAACGACGCAGAAACTCACTTCAGCGGAAATGGATCGCATGGTGTCGGCAAGTCTGCTTCTTCCGGGCGCTTCCCGAAATACTCTGGATCAAAAAATTCCGAAGCTTGAAATGCGCGACCAACTGCCTCTAATGCGGGCTATCTCCCGTGAGCCCCTGATAGTCGCCCGTTTCATTCCCAGCCTCGCGAAGATGCAGGCCGTGCATGCCCTGTACAAAAAATATCCTCTTCGTCCCGACGAACGCTTCCTTTGGCTCTGGACAAAGGCTGCGGCGACACTTTTTGGTTCTTAACCGGATTTTCAGTAGGTTCCGCTAACGCGACCGGCAAATCGCCGGCGCGGACCCTTGCTCAATCTCGGCGCAATCGGCACAATAGGCAAAATCCGCGACCACCTAACGATGTGGAGTATTTGCCAATGAAAAACAAAAGCCTTGCTATTGTGCTTGTCAGCTTTGCCCTGATTTTTTGCTATGGCCTTTCCGCCGATGCAGCGCCGAAAGAGCGCCAGGATGATCCCATGAAAGGCCGCATCGGAATCGGCCTGGCGGCGAGCCTCATCAACAGCTCGGCGGGATCAGGTTTTTATATTCAGCCTTCCGTGACCTATTGGTGGAACAGATATTTTTCCAATACCATCGCCGCGGGGTATGGCTTTTATTCCGCAGAATATATTGACCATCAGCGGGAGAGCCAGACTACACGGGTGAGTTTCATGCCCGCCGAGCTTTTGGCGACCTTTTACACAGCCCCTGGCAAACAAATCAATCCGTACTTAGGCCCGGGAATCGGCCTGGATTATTCCTGGTACACGCTGGAGGGATATGAAAACAACGGAGATGACAAGGAAGTGTCGATGACGACCTACAGCGGCATCGCGCGTCTTGGCGTCCTGTATCGAATGTCTTCGAATGTGGGCCTCATCGCCGGGGGTCGTTACACACAGCCTCTGAACAAAAGCGACGATTTCGAGCACGAAAACGGCGGTACCTTATCGCTGGAATTGGGCCTGAGCATGTTTTTCTAGAAGCAAGAAGTTTGAAAAAGGAAAATTTTGGCGACCAAACAGTTCATTCTCGGAACAGCCGGCCACATCGATCACGGGAAAACGGCCCTGGTCAAACTGCTGACCGGCTCCGACTGCGACCGTCTACCTGAGGAAAAGGCGCGGGGAATCACCATCGAACTCGGTTTTGCGTCCCTGGATCTTCGCGACAAATCGCATATCGGAATCGTGGATGTGCCGGGGCACGAGCGTTTCGTACGCAACATGGTCGCCGGGGCCTCGGGCATCGACATCATCATGCTCGTTATCGCAGCCGACGAAGGCGTCATGCCGCAGACCAGAGAGCACTTCGAGATTTGTCGTATGCTTGGCGTGAAAGTGGGTTTCATCGCGCTGACGAAATCCGACCTCGTTGACGATGACTGGATCGAGCTTGTCACAAGCGATATTGAAGACTTCGTTCAGGGCAGTTTTCTTGAAGAGGCCCCCATCGTTGCCGTCTCGGCGAAAACCGGCGCCGGCAAAGATGACATTCTCGAAGCCATCGAAAATTGTTCGCGACAGGTTCAACAAAAGAGCGCCGTCGATATGCTGCGGCTTCCCGTAGATCGGGTTTTTACGATGAAAGGTTTTGGAACTGTTGTGACCGGGACCTTAAATTCGGGGCGCATCCGGGTTGGAGACGAAATTGAGGCGCTTCCCGCAAAAAAGCGAACGCGCGTGCGTGGGATACAAGTCCACGATCTGCCGGTGGAAGAATCAACGGCGGGCCTACGAACAGCGGTCAACCTGCAGAGTCTGGCCAAAGACGAGCTTCACCGCGGAGATGTTTTTGTTGTCCCCGACAGCGTCGAACCGACCTATATGATTGACGCGCGCCTGGAAGTTTTGCGCGATGCGGCGCATCCCGTAGAAATGAGAACCCGCGTTCGATTTCACGTTCACACCAGCGAAATACCGGCCCGCGTTTATCCCATGAGCGCCGAGGAAATTGCCCCGGGAGAAAGGGGCATCATTCAACTGCGCCTGGAGCAGCCGGCGGTCGTTTTGCCTGGAGACCGTTTCGTCCTGCGCAGTTTCTCGATGCTCGTCACCATCGGCGGCGGGGTGATTGTCCATCCCAAAGCCGCCAAGCACCGGCGGCCTTACGACGATGTGCTTAAGGATTTGCGTGTTCTGGAAACAGGGGAGCTAAGTGAGCGAATGCGTGTTCTGTATGCACGCGCAGGGTATGAAGGGTTGTCCTTCGCCTCGCTTCGAGGTCTTCTGGGGGCGTCGGGGAAGGAAATGCAAAGCGTGTATCAAAAGCTCCTGTCGACGGGCCTGATCATCCGTTTCGATTCCGACGGCGAGCGGTCGATCGGCGTTGAACCTTTCCGGCAGGTACTCAACGCTGCGCAAAAAGAGCTTGAAGCGCATCACGAATCCTCGCCGGAATCACCGGGTTTAACGCGCGGGGAACTTGCCGCGAAAACGCGATACGGCCTTGGTTTTCGGCTGGCCGCCAAAGTTATTTCCCAACTGGAAAAGAGCAGGGTCATCGAAGTGGACGGCGATATCGTGCGCATGGCCGGGCACAGGCCGGGTTTCAAAGGCCAGATGGCGACGATGACGAAGCTCGCGAAAAACGCGCTGAAGGAGGCGAGGTTTTCGCCACCGACAACCAATGAACTGGTCGAAAAGATCGGTGCCCGAAAAGAGGACTCACAACGAATCCTCGATCATCTTGTGCAAAGCGGCGATGCCGTCAGGATCGGGCCGGCGCTTTATTACGACAGGGAAATGCTCGATGAATTGATAGCCATGACCGAAAAGCGCCTCGAAGAAGCCGGAGAATTGGACGCCCAGGCCATGAAAGCTCTGACGGGGCTGTCGCGCAAGTTCGTTATTCCGCTTATGGAATACTTTGACAGCATCAAGTTGACCCTGCGCGTCGGAGATAAAAGGATTGCGCGAAAGAAATCTCAATGACTCCGTGCGCCTTGCCGACAATTCCGTTCTCCTCGCCAGCTATTTATAATTCATGACTTGCGCCCCACGCCTCTCCCCAGACAATTGAATTTTTACCTTTACGCTTGTCCTTTTAAGCGATAAGTTACCGGGAAAGGCGCTGATTAACTCTCGGAAACTGGTTTTTCCATAACAAAAAGTAAGCCCTGCGTACGAAAAGTATTTGCAATGGTCTAAATCTTGGGGAATGTCTGCAATAACCTTGAAAAAAGCAGGCACGTTTATTGCTTCCTTTAGGTCGCGGATGAGAGCGCTTAATTTATGGGGGAAAGCCAATGCGCTCAGAAAAAGCAGGATTTTCACTGGTTGAGCTGATTGTGGTCATGGCGCTGATGTCCATGGTTATTGCCGTAATCCCATCTTTTCGATCCTGGAGCGGAACGGTCCGGGCGAATGCCGTGGTGCGAACCCTCGCATCCGACCTTCGTTGGGCGAGATCGACGGCCGTTGACCGCAACCATGACGTTATTGTGACTTTCAATATAACGAGTCATTCCTATTCGGTTTTCGATGATGTGGACCATGACGGACCGGATGTCGGCGATCTGATAAAATCCGTTACCCTGGGGGGAGTCGGCGAAGGCGCCATGTTCTCCACCACATCCGCTTATGCCGTCGGAGGCGGCGCCATCAGTTCAGCGGTGTCAATGGGAAACACTGCCGACCCGATAGCGGTCACTTTCAAGGCCAGCGGCCAAGCCATCAATTTCGGCGTGGCCTACATTATTTCGACTCTTGATACGGCGCCTTCGAGGAAAGACCGCAACAGAGCCGTTCAGGTATTAAAAACCGGACGGGTGGGAGTATTCCGCTGGGACGGATCAACGCCTACCGATCCATGGGTTGAGCACTATTAGGGGGCTGCTTAGAATGCACGCAAAGATGAACAGGAAAGTCGGAGGATTCACGCTGACGGAGGTCGTTGTTTCCATGTTCCTGCTGACGGTGGGAATTCTGGCTGCATCTTCCACGCTGATGGCGGTTTACAATGGCCAGCGATATTCGGCCTCTCTCATGATGGCTACGCAGCTTGCCAATAGCCACATGGAATCCATCAAATCCATGTCCTATAGCGAGATCGAAACAACGAATGAGAGATTCGGAGAAATCTCAGGCTATGAGACATTCAGCCGCAGCACAACGGTTACGCCCAATGCGGAAGATACCCTCAAAACCGTCGTCGTTCAGGTCTCGGCTGATGTGGGCCAGGACATTACGCTGGAGACCCTGGTCGCCAGACATTAAAGGAGGCGTCAATGTTGCGACGTCAAGGATTCACGCTGATTGAAATTCTGATTTCCATGGTCCTGGGGATCATCGTTATCGCTTCGGCTTATGGGGTTTACATTTCCCAGTCTAAGGGCTTCGTGGTGCTGAATCAGCACACACAGGCTACGCAGAGCGCCCGCATGGCCATCGACCAACTCAGTCGCGAGTTGCGTATGGCCAGCTTCGGCGTTGTGGGACAATTGTCATTTACCGACGCCAAAGAATCTACCATCTCTTTCCTGGGCGACATCGATTCGGATGTCAACGGCACGCTGGCCGCCACGGCCAATGTCGGGGCGTCGAGTATTTCCATCGACCTTTCCGATGAGCAGGACACGGTGGACGCCACCGATTATATTTTTCTGCACAGTGGCGGCGACGTGCAAATGATCCAGGTCCGCCAGACCGGCGACGCCTACAGTCTGGACGACGAACCCGACACTATCTATTTGAATTCGTCGCTTTCACAGTCCTACCCCGCCTCCACAACCATCGTGAAAACCGTCGAGACGACGACCTACGCCTGCAACTTCGGAAACCAGACTCTGAGCAAAAACGGAGATGTCACGGCCGACAACATCTCGAACCTCGAATTTCATTATTATGACGAGGACGATACGGAAATTGTTCCTGCGACTTTACAAAGCCTTAACGTGACGGAGCGCGCCGCGATCAGGCGCATCGAGATCGTCCTCGAAACGCAGGCGGGCCGCAAACAGAATACGGCCAGAAGCTATACAGCCAGCGTTGATCTGCGCAACATGGGAACTCGTGGATTCTCCGATGACACCTGCGCTCCCAATGTCCCCACCAGTATAAGCATCACGGACGCCGGCACTTGCGGGCATTTCACCGCATCCTGGACTCCTCCAGCAACCAATTCCTGCGACGGCAGCAGCGTCACCGACCTGGGCGGTTTTAAGATTCAGTTCGGCGCTGAAAGTGGGACCTATTATATACCGGCGTTTAATGTGCCTGATGAAACCGCCGCCGAATATCAGGTGGCCGATGTGCGCCTGGAAAACGGGAACCAATATTTCGCCAGCATCATCGCCTACGATACGAGCTTTAATGAAAGCAGCGCATCCAGCGAGGTCTCGTTCAACTTGAACGACACGCAGCGGCCCGAGGCGCCGACAAACCTTGATGCGACATCCTCCACCGGCGTGGTCAATCTGACCTGGACGGTCTCGGAAGACGTGGACGCATCCGGCTATCGAATCTTTCGGGGAACGAGCGCTGATTTTACTCCCAGCGGCTCCAACATGATCGCCGACGAAAACACACTGACAAACCAGGAAACCGAATACGCCGACTCGGAAGTGAACTCCTGCGAGAAGTATTTTTACAAAGTCAGCGCGGTGGACTGCGTGGACGAAGGAGAATATTCTGAGGCGGCTTATGGCGACGGCGACGGAGCGGACTCGGACTCGCCAACCAGCGGGACGACGAATACAACGCCAAACGAGGATCCGGCGACGCCTCCTTCGGCGGTTGATCCCTTCGGCGCCGCCGGCGGCGATCAAGCCGCAACATTATCCTGGACCAATCCTTCCGAGGGCGATTTCAACTACGTCATCATCCGCTACTCGACCACGGGTTATCCCGCTTCCACCAGCGGCGGCAGTGAAGTCGCCACTATATCGTGCACGCCCGGCTCAAACTCGACTTACAATCACACCGGACTGGCCAACGGCGTCACCTATTATTATTCCATCTTTCCCTGCGATCGATGCGGAAATTGCGGCGACAGCACAACCGCCTCAACCGGCGCCAACGCGCTGTCGCCGGTGGTGGAGATCATTACGCCCACCAACAACCAGGTCATCAGCGACGGAAGTCTTGTCTTCCAGGCCCGCGCCTACGATCCCGACGAATCCACATTGGGCGAGCCCCCCAATGTCAACCAGGACAACGGAAAGGGCATCACCAGCATATCATTTCATGTCACGCCGGATCCCATGTCCGGGCAGTTGCCGTCAACCGAGTATGCCACCGAGTTTTGTGGGTTCAGCGGGAACGTGAATCCCTGCTCCAGCGGCGATGTTTCGGGCTGGTGTTCCGGGCAGTACAATCTCTGGGCCGTGGCCACCGACAATGAAAACCAGGAAACCCAAACCCCCTACACAACGATTTCGGTCGAAAGCGGCGGCGTGGAAATCGACACAAGTTACGACAGCAACATCACGGGAACCAACAAGCAGCAGGTTAATTTTCAGATTAAGAATACAAGTCTGACCAGCGCGAAGATCAAATCCATTACAACAACATGGGACCGCACGCAGGCCAGACTGGGTTATGTCCGCATTCCCAGCGTTACAACCAAGTGGAACTACGAAGGCGACGGCTCTCCGGCCATCAGCGGCCAGGCGATTAACTTTGACTACGGAAGCGAACCGACACTCAGCACTGACAGCGGCACATCAACGGTGCAACTGGAATTCGTCCACAATTTCACAACCCTGACAAGTTCGGCCAGTGTCGGCGCCACGCAGATTTCCGTCCAGAGCGCATCGGGGTTTTCCGAAGGCGATATGATCTATATCAATGGAGACAGCGAATCGACGATAGATTCCATCAGCGCTAATAGCATCGCTTTCAGCACGGGATTGCTGAACTCCTACGGATATGGCGATAGCGTTTCCATTGTGACCGACAATTCGGAAATGCCCATGACCGGAGCCACTCTCACGATGGAATTCGTTTACGAATTGACGCAGTCAGGGCAGGAGTGCCAAACCGAGGAGATGACCGTATCGGTCACGACGGGTCCTTTCATCGGAACCCCCTATCAGGATGAACCAACTCTCAACACAACCATGAGCACGAGCTTAAACGCCATTCAGGTTTTGAACTACCGAGCCGTTCCCGTTCACGCCGCCGTTACGGATTACTCGGGATTGGACATTAACTCCATGGTGACCTATTACATGGTGACCACCACATCGCAAACGACCCCGCCCGGCAGTGGCTACACAACCGTGAACATGAGCTTCAGCGAAGGCAGCGGGGAGTACGAGGGCATCATTCCCTTCAACAGCGACAAGCGGCTTTGGGTGTACTTTGTGGCTACGGACGGCAATTCAGCGACGGACAGGAAACCTGCCACGGGGGCCTATACTTACGATCTCAACCCTGATACGACGCCGCCGTCGTGCCCCCTGGGATTAACAGCCACTGTTCTTGGGTTGAAGGATGTTCAACTGCAGTGGCAAAAAAGTTATGAGGACGATGTTGAAGGTTATCACATCTATCGGCGGGAAGAGTGCGGCAGTTGGGCAAAAAAATACACATTGGTTCAGGATACAAACGCCGACACGCCGGATGTTGTCGATTATCTTGATAACGATCCGAAAATCAATACGAACAAGTACTGCTACGATTATTACATCGTGGCAGTGGATCACTCCGCCAATCAGAGCAGCGGCTGCGAAATCTATTTAGCGGGAGCAGGGGATTGTCCCTGCGGATCATAGAGAGGCAGGTGCGACCATGAGGTTTTATACAGCCGGATTATTGGGAGGGGCGCACCGGGAAAAGCCATGGCGGAAACGACAAGGCGCCGTCATGGTCATCGTTTTGATGATCACTATGGCGACTTTGCTCATCGGCCTGGCATCGATGATCGTGTCCTCGACGGATTTGAAAATTACGTGGAACGCCAAGCGCGGCGCCATGGCCTTCTTTGCCGCGGAGGCCGGCATTGAACGCTCCATCCAGGAACTGCGCAACGACAACTCCTGGACGGACGGTTTCACCAAAACGGCCCTGGGCAACGGCAGCGCCTATGAGGTCAGCGTGGAAACCATATCGAGCCAATTGAATCGCGTCGTGTCCACGGGAAGCGCCGGAGCCAGTCGGAGGATTATCGAAAGCATCATCAACGTGGATTCGGCTTTTGATCACGCTTTGAATATCGGAGGCGACCTGGTCATGTCAGGCAAACCGAGGTTCAGCGCCGAGGGCATCCGCCTCAACGGAGACGCCTATTTTGATCTTGACGCCGGGACCCCGTTGGTCAATGTTTATTCTCCCAGTTCTTCAACAATTACCTATGCCACCGGCTCAGAAGTTGATCCTCTTAATATTGTTGACACCCCAGCCATGGATCTGAGCGCGGCGAAGTTGTCGGATGAGGATTGGAACGACCTGGCCGATCAGGCCGACGACTCCTACGCATACGACACTGACGGCATTCGTGGAAACAGCGACACGACCGTCACCATCAACAACTTGAACTTTGACGACGTACCGGTGGATGCAAACGGCAAACGCACGATTTACGTGGACGGCGAGGTCAATCTCAACGGCAGTATCTCGGGAATCGGCACGATTATCGCCACGGGCAAGATCATCGGGACAGGCGGTTTCGTCACCAGCGGCACGCCCACGATCAGCTTTATCTCCAGAGACGACGTTATGTTGAACTTCGACACGAACGCTCAATCTGAGATGAACGGCCTCACATACGCCGAGGGCGATTACGAATTGCACGGAAAGATAAAATATACGGGTGTCGTGACAACCTTCGGATCTGCAACGATTCAAAACCCGTCGGAGTTTACAAACAACAACGACGCCAACTTCTGGTACACATACTCCTCGGCCTACACTATCGTATCCGATCCCATCGATGTTCTTTTATGGCAGGAGATTACGGAGTAGTCATGGAATCCGGCGGCTCGGGTTCATCCTCGTCGCCCCCTTCCACCCATGTGTTGTCGATGACCGCGCGGACTTTCGGGATATAGAGAACCGCATTGTAATTCCGCTTTTTGGCGCCGAGATCTTGCACCGGCCCCGCGAGAATGACCACACCCAAATAAACTTCGATCTTCATTTGAGAAAGGCGCGCCTGCCCGGTTCGCGCTAACTTTCGGCGAACGGCGTCAAGGATCTGCCTGTCGTGAACCACATCCGCAAGACCCCGCGAATCGCCTTTAGGCCAGGGATGTTTCCTGTGCGGGACGACGCGCAGCTTGTTTTTGACTTTGCGTATTCCGGGACTGGTGCGAACCAGCGCATCGGCAAGATTCTTTTCCGCGACGGTGCCCACCTTGCCGACAAGAATCACCTCCCCTTCCCGAATCGACAAATGAACATCCCGACCGGCGACGCTTTTTGTTTTTTGAAAACTCTTTTTCAAGTTCATCCGAATTTGCGAATCCGGGACGAAAAGCCTTTGCCCTGAATTTTCACCGGGTTTTGCCGCAGCGGATTTGAGCTTCGCGTCCAGGGACTCTTCCGAAGGATCAGCCTTGGAAATTTCCCCGCCCTTGTCGCCAAATGACACGCATGACGCCAGTGAAAAAACCCACAGAAAGAAGGCGGCGGCCACAAGACACAAGGAAAAAGCGGCAAGAGGCGGGTGAGAAATTTTCATTGGCCTTGAGCATCCGGCGCGGCGACCATGTTGATGATCGCCTTTTGCGGGCTGACGATTCCAGCCGCTTCGGCCTGAAAGAAGCAAAGCTTTTTGACCTTATGACCCTGGTCGTCTTTGCCATCCCAGATGCGCTGGTGGTATCCTGGACCTTTTTCACCCTCCACCAGGACGCGGACGACTTGTCCGTCAATGTCGCGAACGCTAATCCGCGCCTGACCGCGCGCATTCGCATAGTACCCAAGCTTCCAACGTCCCTCGTAAAGAGGCTCAACCGGGAGCGTCGAATGCGTCGCGAGGGGACCGATATGGCGCGTTCCGAAGTCGTTTCTTTCTTCAAGAATATAATAGGCCGTCACGCCTGTTTCCAGGGGATCGACATCAGAGAACACAAATTTTCCGGCGGGAAGTTCCTCAGGCCCGACGGCGGTGTAATTATGCAATTCGCCGCCGCCGCTGTCGCCAAGTCTTTTATAAAGGCCAAAGTTGATGGTTCCGAGACCGTTTTCCGTTTCCCACGCCGCCTCGACGCCCATACCTGTATTCTCGACATGGAAATCTTTGACAAGAGCCCAACTCGGGTGATGCGCGTAAAAGGGACTGAACCATGCCTGCTGGCCGTCCACCTGCGTTAAACGAAAATAATAATACGCCGGTTTTTCAAATTGCTCGTCAGTCCATCGCCCCTGCGCAACCCTGGCGGATGTCAACGACCGGCCTTCGACAAGTTCATCGTAAACGACGAGCCCGTTTTTCACGATTTCAACACGTTGTATGTCGGCCTGACCGGCGGCCTCCCATTCCATAACAGGTTCGGCTTCCGGGATGAAAATCTTGCCGGGTCTATGTCCACTTAGCGAAACGCTCAGGATAATCCTGGCACCTGTTGTGGCGTAGGCGCGTCCTCCCTGGATCGCGTCGAAAACCGTTCTTTGCGTTAATGCGCCTGCCTTGATGGCCGTCAAACCGCCGGGGTACTTGCCCCACGTGGACAGGCCGGGCCGTGAGTCGTGCGCGTCCGAAGCGGCAATGAAACCTGTTCGGAAATTCCGGTCGAGCGCGGTTTGAACGCTGCCAAATTCCGCAAAGGGTTCGACCCTTCGTTGGTTATTGGCGCTCTCGTTGCAGCCGTGGGAAGAATATATCTCCACGGCATATGTCTTCGTCGGATCAAATGACTCCCAATCGTTTCCCATGCCCATCGTGGCGGATGTGTGCGGGATGAACATGGCGCCGCGCTCAAGCAGAGTTTTGGCCAGCAGCGTTTTATCGCCCCATCCGCGCATGAAGGCCCCGCCGCTTTTCACCCAGGCATAGGGCCAGGCGTCGTTGAATAATATTTGCCACAACTCCCTGGGACCGTCCGGCGGCATTTCCGGCACAGCGTCGCACCGATCGTAATACACGATGCCGTGACCGCCAAAGGAAAACTCCCAGGCCGCCAGCGCGACGAAATCGCCGGGCTTGTTGCGCTCGGCGCATAACTTTGTCAGCCCCGCCCACTCTGCGGGATCGATCTGCCATTCGTGATCCGTCACCGCCGCGAAAGACAGGGCCGCGGGCCCTTGCGCGATGTCGTAAAAGTATTCCGGCGAATTGAGGCCGTCGGAAATGAGGGTATGACCGTGGATGTCGCCGAAATATATGCGCTTCGGCGATTTGTCGCCCGTGACGTGAATCGGGTTCGAGACGGCGGCGGAAAACACCCCGCCGAAATCCGCGTGCAGTTGGTAATAACCGGCGGCTTTAAAAGACCCTCCCCGAACCTTGGCCCATTCCCAATTGACCAGCGGCGCGGGGGGCGAAAGATAAATGGCGTCTCCCATCGTCTCGCCGCCTTTTTTCAAACCGGCGGCGGAGAATTTCACTTCGACGGGTTTTGGCGGTTTGGCGGGATTTCGGTGGATGTCGAAAAAGCGAAGTGTGAGATCGAAGGACTCTCCCACGGAAAGAATCGAGGGCGTCACGACCTGCGCGCTGACGGCTTCGGCGGCGGCGACGGTGATGAAATCCTGCTGGCCCGGAAAAAGGCGCTTAAAAACCCCGTCGCCTTTTTGGTCAATCAACACGAGCGGAGCAAATTTTTCCACCACGAACTTCGGCGCTTCCATTGTGGGCTCGCCCTGTGGCCCTATTCCCATGATAATGACGACTTTATCGTTGGCGACAAATCCCTGGTCGCCCGCCCTCAGTTCAAGCGTGCGGGGTTTTAAGGGCGTATCCCGATAGCGCAATTCGACCGGCTCACCGTTTATTGTCGCCAGGCAAAATCCTGGAAGCCGCGGATCATCGATCTGGGGAAGCATATTCGCCGGGCGGTTGTTGTAATAAGGGTGCAAAAAAGCCACGACGATGACCCCGCCCGAAGCGACGCCTTCCGGCGCAACGTTATAGACAATGGTCCAGGTCATCGGCGAACCCGCCTTGATCAGGCCGCGAGGCGTAATCTGAAGCAACGGCGCCAAGCTGCCCGAAGTCTGCAAGTTGCCCGGCGTTGGCGAAGGCTTTTCGCATGACGAAGATCCCAGCGCGCACAGCGCCATTAGGAAAACGGCAATTGCAATATTTCTGTCTCGCTTATTCATTTTCACCAAGGGTCCGCGCAGCTACAAAAAAACTCTCCTTTGTCCAGCATCATAATGCAATTTTTTTATTAATAAAGAACAAGGGTTAAAAAAAAATTATGTTTCAGCTATTGTGTGACGCCAATTGCTATTGCGTTACCGATAATTGAAGGAGAATGCCGTGAGAAAACACCAGTTGATCCGAGTGTTTTTGGTAGTTGTTTTTTGCGCGGCCTCTTCGGCGCACGCAAGCCTCATTTTCGTGCCCAATACTTACGGACTGTCCGCAAAATCGGTCGGCATGGGCAACGCCATGACAGCCGTGGGCGACGATTATTCCATGGCCTATTTCAATCCGGGAGCCTTGGGAAATCTGAAGTCGAGCCAGATCGACCTCAATTATCTCTACGCGGCGCCCGACTTTTCCGGCGGTCCCAAGGACGGCGAAGAGGTGGAATTTAAAGAGGAAAGCCAGCTAACGCTGATCGGCTTTACGATGGACTTGTCGCGAATGTTCAAAAAAAGGCACGGCCTTGGACTGGGATTCGACATCGCCGTGGATGACAACATGCAAGGCTTTCTTGCTTTTGAAAGTCGCAGAAGCGACGAGGGTCGCTTCATGCGTTACGGCAAATCCAGCGTTACGATGGTGACATCGCTGGGCATCAAAATTTTTCCGAAACTCTTTATCGGCGGCGGCGGTTTCGTTCTGGTCAAAGGAGAAAACACCCTCGTCACGCAGTCGGACATGGCCGGCAACAGCCGGGAGGAAGAAATCCAGGTTGACGCCAAGCCGGTTATCGCCCCGATCGTCGGAATCTTCGCACCCATCCACAAGATGATGACGCTCGGCGCCGTTTACCGCGGCAAGGGCGTAGCGGAGTTCAATTCCATCGAAGCCAGCGCCGACGCCCTGGTCAGCGACTCGCCCCTGACCACGTTGAACCTGCTGATGGCTTTCAAGGACACGTACGTGCCGCAACAGGTCGCGCTGGGAATCGGCCTGCGCCCCACCTGCAATCTGCTTTTCTCGCTGGACGGCACCTGGGCCAACTGGGCGGATTATGAAGAGGAAATCAAAAAGGGAGATGTGGTGCTCGACGAGTCCGAGATCGGGACGAAAGATATCATCATTCCGCGCCTTGGAATCGAGTTCACGGGCGTCGAAAACCTCATGGTCCGCGCCGGGTATTATTATGAGGATACTCCCTTTGAAGACCCCGGCGTCGGCAACACGGTTGTGCTCGACAACGCCCGGCACGTCGGCAGTTTCGGGCTGGCTTACGATTTCTCGCCGAGTTTTCTGAATCATCCGCTGACGCCGGGCGCCAGCTACTTTTATCAGTATATGCAGCCACGAACGGTCGAATCCGACGATGGCCGTGATTTCGAGAGCGAAGGAAGTCTGCACGGCGTGATCGGCTCATTAACGGCCCGTTTTTAATCTTTTGGCGAAAGGATAAACAAATGCTGCGGCGTTTGATGCCCTTGATATGGATGCTCGGCCTGACGGCGAGCCTTTGCCTGGCGACCGGTTGCGGAGAAGATGAAGATGATCTGAAAGCGCCGGAGTTGCTTGCGCCCTTCCAGATCACCGCGACAGTGCCCTTTGACGGCCAGTTCAACATTCCCCTGTCGAGCAAGATGCTCGTTCATTTTCCCTATGAGTTGGATGCTTCGTCTGTCACGGGCAAAGTTTCCATCACGGACAATTCGGGGCAAGACGTTGAATTTTCCACGGAAGTGCAAAGGCAATCGATTATCATTTCACCGCGCGGCATCTGGAAACCGCGAAACGAATACACCGTGACGGTTGCGGCGGGGGTTCGCTCCTCTGTCGATCATATCACCACGCAAGAGCGGACGATCAGTTTTACTACGGGCGTTCGCCGTCCCAAGGCTTCCGAGGATCTTTCGGTCGTTCGCGTCGATCCGGGCCCCGAGGACCTTTGCTGGGATTTTCATACATTCCGCGTTTACTTCAACGAGCCGATCAAACGAACCTCGCTCAAGTATGGTCAAAGCGTTCGTTTTACAAAGAAGGGAAGCGACGAACTGATTTCGGGCAACTTATTCGGGCGCGGCAATCAGATCGTTTTCGATCCCGACGAGGATCTGGAGCCGGACGAAACATATCAAATGACAATCACGACGGATTTGCATGACTACCAGGACACAGGCATGACCGTGGACTACGTTGCGGAGTTCACACCTCGCTCCACCGGCGAGCGCGTATACCTGGCGATGGACAAGTGCCCCACAATCGTTGAGGGACTATGTTTCTACGGCGCCGTATCGGAAGACGAATTGCCGCTGAGCAAGTTCATCGACCGCAATCTCAACTCCATGTTCGCCGATTCGATCATGCTCGGCGCCACGAATATCCGTGTGGGCTCCAGGCTCTGGAACGAATTTGCCGATCCGAAAGTATCGCCCGACCGGATTCCCTTCGTCGTGCGAAAGGGTCAAAAACTGGTGTCTCCGGGGATATCGTCTCTGGCCGGCGGCACAATCCCGACAGGAATCAACTCCGGGCAGGTGACGATTACAACTATGACCGACACCATCGGTGAAATGATCGGTTCCGAGTACGTCCACGGCGTTGCCGGACTGCCCTCGGTTATCAAACTAACGATGGACTCTTCCTTTGCGATGGAAGACGGCACAGCCGTGGCCATTATCGGGCAGCCGGTCCTGGGCAGCACCCTGACTGGCCATGCCACGGTGAGCCGGATTGAAAACACCGTGGATTACGAAACCATGCACCTCGAAGTCGTCGGTTTTTCCGAAATAGAACTGATCAACGAATACGTGCCCGTGACAATGACTCTGCGTATGGTGCCGCCCCCGACCATGCCGGCGCGAGAATACGACACGACGCCTCCGGTTCTCATCTCCGTGTCGCCGGCTGATGTGACCGTTTCGCCCGAAGACATCTCGGAAAGCGTCGTCAACCGCAGGGCCGGAGAAGACATCGTCGTCGTTTTCGATGAACCGATAGACCCCGACGGAATCAGCGAACAAATTATGTTGGAAGGCCCGAACGGTCGCGTGGACGGAGAGTATGAACTCTACAATCCCAGGGTCATCTTTAACCCTGATGAACCTCTTGATCCCGATACGGAGTATAAGGTCACTATCGGAACGGGGATAACGGATATCAGCGGCAACCATTTTGAAAAAGAGCGGCGCAGCTATTTTACAACCATGCCGCGGCAATCGTCGACAGAGGATGCACCACTACTTTGCGCGCAGTCGCCGGGTCTTTACGTCAATTCGCGTCTTCCCGCCAATTTCTTCCCGGAGCTGTATTTTTCTCAAATCATCGACGAAGATTCGCTTGTCTATGGAGACACTTACGGCGTTTATGATGTCACCGACGGCGGTCGCGAGCTTGTTTCCGCCACGCCGATTTACCACTCCATCTTCGTTCGGATCGCGCCTGATGAGCAGCTCACGCCGGGCCACCAATATAGTCTGGAGGCCACCGAAGGCCTCACCAACATCGACGGCCTAGCTCTGGATACGGACGTTGACAGGCAGCCCGGTGGACCGGATATTCTCATCCCTTTTAGCGCCGTCGCATATTCCAAAGCGATTCAGTCCGTCTTCATCACCTATCCGTATGCCGACGCCGATGTGGACGGCTATATCAACGACGGTGAATATCCTATTGAAACCAATTATATGGAAATGGATTTTCCTCTCATTTCCGAGCGTTCCTATATGATGGGATATATGCCCATCACCGTTTATTCGGCAACCAAAAATGTGTTGGGCGATCCCGTACTTCCCATCGATATCGAACCGTCTTCCATCCTTTACGCCTCAAACACTTCGATGTCTTTGTTCAAAGTCGATGGCCCGGCGCTTTTGGACATGGGCCGGATTTCCATCGAGCTGATCTACCCGTCTTCCGCGGACATCTATTTGGCCAATGACGGGTTTGCCGGCGTGGACACCGATACAACCATGAATTTCAATCTTGAAAACTCACTGCTGAATACAATCGTGGACCACAGGGCCTATTTCAAGATCCCTAGCGCTTTACGATTTTCCAAAGATGGTCGGATGATGGTGCTGATAAAAGGCATGGCGGAAATTGCCATGACAATTCCTGGGCTGGACCCGATTATCATCCCCATTTTTACGAATATGACGACGTCCACTCCGCCCTCGCGCCGCGGTTTCTAGGACTGTTCAGTCGTGGATGGGTCTCGCAACGCGAAAACACACAGTCGAGGGCGGCTGTGCCGAATGACGAATGGCCTGTCGAAAGCCTCAAGGTCGAGCGGCAAATTTCGAGCGTTGAATTGATTTCGCATTCCGCATTCGTAATTCCACAATGGCCTAGTCGCTCCTATCCGCCTTCGCCAAGGCTTCCTCCTTCGCTAAAGCTATGGCGGACAAGTCGGCGCGACCGAGCAATCGCGGTTGAAAACCGATCCATAAGTCACGACAGGAATGTCGCTCCTACACACCCGCACTCATACCTCATACTTCATACTTCATACTTCATCCCTTCCGTCACGGCGTCCATTCGTCGGAGCCGATGTCCCAACCAGCGCCCCAGGGACGCGGATCGCCATCGAAATCATAATCGACAAGATCGAGGTCAATCCAGGTATGCGGATTCCCGCCGGCGTCAATGCATGGGCTTCCCGGTGCCAGGTGCCGGTCCTCTTCACTGACGAAAAGCGCCTGTGCACTGATGTTCCCCGCAGATTCCGCGCACTGCAGCCAATTGCATCGGTTAACACTTTCGATGTCGGTGATCGTGCGGTACGGCGTTTCAATCAGCGCGCCATTGCTCAGCAAATCATTATGTTGCAATGTGACCTGTGCGTCCTGGCCGCTGTTGATCGCCATGGCCTGCGCCAGACCCACTCCACTGAGAATGATGTTGTTGACGAGCAGGGCTTCGCCTCCCAGGTTCAGGCCAATGCTCACCAAGCCTGCCCCGCCGAAAATGAGGTTGTTTGACATAACCAGATAACTCGTTTGGTAGGCCTCCACGCCTACCGATGTCCCAGTAACCATTCCCGCGAAAATCTGGTTGTTTATAAAAAGCGCCGAAGCCTGGTAACCGACGAACACGGCGCGGGATTCGCCATAAACGCTGTAAGTATCGGAACTCACAATGACATTGTTATAAAAGGTCGCTTCACCCTGGACGTTCACGCCGATGGACAAGACAGTCAGATATGACGCCCCTGCCGCCCCGCCCTGGATGTAATTGCCGAAAACGAAGGCGTTGGCGCCGGGATGAATAATCACGCCGCAGGATTCCGCCGTCCCGGAGTCGGCAGTAATGACGTCGGCGCCCACGATAATATTGCCGTTAAGCTCCACCTCGCCGCCGAATATTTCAACAGCGCAGGAAGTAAAATTCAAAATACCGCCAACGAGCACGAAACCTTCAATGACCACTACGCCATTGTGCCCCTGCGTTGGGATATTCACCGCCGCCTTCCGGTCGGCGATGATGGTCGAGGGAAAATCTTCGTAATTCCTGGTCCAATCGCTTGTCGTATAACCGCCGTACAGCGAAACCGGCGTATTGACCGTTTCGTTGTACTCGCCATGCGCGACAAATACCCATTTCCCCTGACTTTGGGCCAGCTCGACGCCGGCGCCTATCGAACGTAGAGGCTGCGCCTTCGTGCCGGGATTGGCGTCATCGCCCCCCGTTGACACGAATACGCCGATTTCATCGGTCGGATTCTCCACGTCGGCATCGTCGTCCACATCATCATCCACGTCATCGTCGATATCGTCGTCGGTGTCGTCATTAATGTCGTCATCGACATCATCATCAAAAAAGTCATCGTCCGCGTCATCGTCAACGTCGTCGTCGCTGTCGTCATTGAGGTCGTCATCAGAAGTGTCGTCGTCCCCGCCGTCCTGGCCATCGTCATCGCCGACGGATGCCCTATCGCCGGAAACGCACGCAAGGCTGATAGAGCCAATGATCACAAGAATTGCGATAAGAAAAAACTTTCGGAGAAAAAGATCAGCATTGTGGTTCATAGCGGCAACCTCTTTGGTTTGTAGTCTTTCATGCGAATGAATTTAAAGTTTTTTTTTCTCGTCTATAGTGATTTTATCATAGCGTGGGCAATTTTGAAAATCCAATTGACGATTGAGCCGGATGCGTGAATCATGTGCACCATCGCTAATTGAGCGGAGGTGATCAAATGTGTAAAGCAGTGGGAAAAACGGTCCCGACGAAATATTGGAGCCTTTTGGATGATGGGCGAATCCAGTGCGACCTGTGCCCACGTGGCTGCAAACTGAATGAAGGGCAGCGGGGATTTTGCTTCATTCGCGCCCGGCGGCAGGACCAAATCGTTCTGACATCTTATGGACGCTCCAGCGGATTCTGCGTGGACCCGATAGAAAAAAAGCCGCTGAATCATTTTCTGCCGGGTACGCCGATTCTGTCTTTCGGAAGCGCCGGGTGCAATCTTGGCTGCAAATTCTGCCAGAATTGGGATATGAGCAAATCCCGCCAAATGGATACGCTGGCCGATCAGGCGTCGCCGGAGACCATCGCTCACGCGGCAAAAAGCCTCGGCTGCCAAAGTGTCGCCTATACTTATAACGACCCCGTTATTTTTCACGAATACGCCATCGACGTGGCGCAGGCCTGCGCCGAGCAAGAGGTCAAATCCGTCGCCGTGAGCGCCGGATACGTGAATCCAGCGCCGCGAGCAGAGTTTTACGAGCATATGCACGGGGCAAATATTGATCTCAAGGCCTTCACGGAGGATTTTTATCGAAGGCTTTGCGACGGGCATTTGCAGCCGGTGCTGGAAACGCTGAAATTTATTAAATCCGAAACCGATGTCTGGCTTGAGCTGACGACGCTGCTGATACCTGGAGAAAATGACTCCGAAAAGGAGCTGGAAAAGATGACGCAGTGGGTCGTGGAAAATCTGGGACCTGAGGTTCCGATGCACTTCAGCGCCTTTCACCCCGATTGGAAAATGCTGGAATATCCTCCCACATCCGCTCATTCACTGACAAAAGCCCGCCAAATTGCCATGAAAAACGGGGTTCGCTACGCATTCACCGGCAACGTCCATGACGAGCGGGGAGGATCGACCTATTGCCACGAATGCGGGCAAAAGGTGATTGGCCGCGACTGGTACGTTTTGGGCGAGTGGAATCTTGATGATAAGGGGCGATGTTCGAAATGCGGCGCTGCCTGCGCCGGAATTTTCGCTAAAGAACCGGGGCAATGGGGCGCCGCGCGTCGTCCGGTAAGATTGCGGGACTTTGAAAAGTAGTTTTTTGGCGACTGAAAAAAAAACTAAAGTGTTTTCAACTTTGGCCGATAACTAGAAAGACCGTGGGTCTACAGAATTTTATTGAAAGGAGATTGAACAAAAAAACATTGCGTAAGCCTTTCGCCGGGCAAAAGTTGGGTTTCATGGATGTTTCCTAACTCAAAAAAGCTAAATGGAAGACAAAGGATTGTTTTCTAACAAGGATGAAAGTATCAAGGAGGATACGAATATGGGTATGGTAGTCACTAGCAACATCCCTTCTCTCAACGCTCAACGAAATGTCAACAGAAGCCAGGCCGGACTCGTAAAAAGTCTCGAAAGGCTCTCTTCCGGCTTCAGGATCAACCGAGCCGCGGACGACGCCGCCGGCCTCGCCATCTCCGAAAAATTGCGTGGAAATGTTCGGGCAATGCAGCAGGCGAGCCGAAACACCTCTGATGGTATTTCGATGATCCAGACTGCTGAAGGGGCCATGGATGAAATCAGTTCCATGCTCTTGCGCATGAAGGAACTCTCGGAACAGGCAGCCACCGGAACCGTTGGCACTTCGGAGCGTGGGTATCTCAACACCGAGTTTACGGCGCTACGCACGGAAATCACCCGTATCGCCGACAACACCAAATACAATGACATCAATCTGCTCAACGGATCGCTCAGCAAGACGATTCAGGTGGGCATCACAGCCACTGAGAAAATCACCATCTCCACTGGCGACGTGGACGCTACGGCCCTTTCTTTGGCCACAAGCATCTCCACTGCGACCAAGGCGCAGGCCGCTCTGACAACTTCGTCAACGGCTATCGGCACGGTTGCGGGACGCAGGTCCTCGCTCGGTTCCCTGCAGAATCGCTTTGAGTCGGTCATTTCAAGCATCGACAATCAGGTAGAGAATCTGTCGGCCGCGGAAAGCCGCATCCGCGACGTGGACATCGCCGCTGAAACAGCGAATCTGACCAAGTTCAGCATCCTGGTGCAGGCAGGCGTAAGCATCTTGTCTCAAGCAAATCAGGCGCCGATGGCAGCGCTGTCTTTGATGGGATAGTAATTTCGTCTCTGATCGGTCAAGGATGGACCCCGGCAGTCATAAGGATGTGGACTTAGCCGATCGAAAAGAGCCAAGTGAGTTCGCCCGATAAAAGCGGGCTCAATCAGTTGAGAAGGGAAGCGGAGCAATTTGCTTCCCTTCCATTTTTAAAACGCCCAGCAGGGAGCACTCGTTTGGGGGTTGAAGTCCCCCACAGGCCCGGCAGCGGGAATCGTTGGCCGGACGGCCCACCGTGCGGCGATGAAACAGAGCCGCGAACGGCAAAATCGCCGTCAGGCGATGAGTGAGCGGGTTATTGTTCGATAACCGCTTGTCTCACGCCTGCATTCGTGGCCGCGCAGTTTTTGCCAGGAAGATGCATACCCGCTCATTGTTGCATCTTCGCTAAAGCTTCAGATGCAACTGGACATTCGCGGCTCGGAAACCGCTCCTGCAATTGCGGGGGGAAACGAGCTATCGCGGTTGGAAACCGCTCCTACATTCGCGGCTCGGAAACCAATAATACTTCAGCCTTTACCTACTCCACCGCGGTGCGGCATAAGCGCATGGCCGTGTCGGTGTCGGTGAAACCGGGACTGGCGAAACGACGGAAGGCGGCGCGCGTGTCGTTGGCCGCGGCGTACATACTGCCCCCGCGATAAGCATGCGCCAGCACGCCGCCCGGTCCGGTCGGGTCAGTAGCCGGCCCCTCGAGATAGGGGATTTGATCCTCGTTGTCGAAGCCGTCCCAGGTCCATTCCCAAACGTTTCCATGCACATCGTAAAGGCCATAGTCGTTGGGCGGCAGTTGTCCGACCAGATGCGCGTCTCCAAGACCGGAATTGCCGCAATACCATGCGATCAGGTTCAGAAGCGGATCGGCGCATCCCAGGTCCGTGACGTCGCCGTTATAAAACGCATCCTCCGATCCCGCCCGTGCGGCATATTCCCACTCGGCTTCCGTGGGAAGGCGGAAACCATCGCAGTCCCAATTCCACTGCACATCGTCGCCGTTGATCACGTAGCAACTTTCGTAACCCAGCGCCGCGGACAGGTCGTTGCAAAATTCCACGGCGAGGGTCCAGGAAACGGCGTAAACCGGGTAATCTTCACCGCATTCCTCCTGGTGGCGGGAGATGTATCCGAAAATGCCCTTCCAGAGTTCCTGCGTCACTTCGAAAGTCGCCATATAGAAGTCGCGCGTGAGCGTAACCTCGTGTTGGGTCTCATAGGAAAGGTGTCCCAATTCCGTGTCAGGGCTGCCCATCATGAATGTGCCGGCCTCAATGAACTGCATGTCCGGCTCTTCGACAACGCCCATGAGATCGGGGCAGGAATCCTCTGTGTCATCGTCCACGTCATCATCGATGTCATCATCGATGTCGTCATCGGCGTCATCGTCGATATCATCGTTGATGTCGTCGTTGATGTCGTCGTCATCCGAATCATCATCGACGTCGTCATTCAGATCGTCATCGATATCATCATCAAGATCATCGTCTCCATCGTCATCGCATCCCATAGGTTCGACGCGGACAAAAACCGTGAAGTAGCCATCATTGTCGGCATAGCTGTCGTCGTTGACGATGAAATAAAGCTGCCCTGTCAGCAGCGATTCTTCGTCGTAATTTGATCCTGACACAAACGGAGCCCATAGCTCGGTTCCGACCCAGCCGATCAGCGCTCCACGTGGTCCATCCGTTACAGCGCATTCCTGAGTGCAGGGCGTGTTGGAAAGTCCTGACGGCCCGACGGGCGTTTTGTTTTCACCAAGATTCACTGTCCCCGCAGCCGAGATGATGATTCTGTCGCACCGATTCACTGAAATGTCGGTTTTGGTCCAGGCCTCATTTTTTCCACAAACAACGATCTGCGCCTCGATCACGCCGTCGTCGTCGTCAGCGCTATCGCCCGAGTCATCGTCATCGTCGCCGCAGCCAGCCAAAAGAAGCAAGGCCGCCAGGATCGCGAGAATCTTCCAAAAATTATTTTTTCGCCGCTTAGCCATTATTGTACGCTCAACACTGACAAGGGACGCAAACACGTTGCGCCCCTTAAAAGTTTCATCCGTGCGAGTCACTTTCGCCAAGCCAAGCCGTGTTATCCACCGCAGCCGCAGCAGCCGCCAGTCACTTTGCCTTCCGGCCAGCCGGCGTCATCTTCCCCGTCATCCTTGGGAATATCTTGCGTTACGTCCGATCCCGTGTCGTCGTCAATGTCGTCGTCTTCGAATGTTTTGCATTCATCGTTGGCTTCGTCGCAGGGTTCGCCGTCCGGGCAGGGATTTCCACTGTGCATGCACGCGCCTTCACCCTCGTCGCAGGATTCGTCGCCATTGCACCACTCACCATCGTCCTCACAGGGATCTCCTGAATGCACGCATTCGCTGATGTCGTGATCGCAGTACTCGTCGCCGTTGCAGAATATGTTGTCGTCCAGGCAGGGCGTTCCGTCGCTGATGCACTCGTCGGTTGCCTCAACGCAGGTCGCCTCGGCATCGCAGTAAATTTCCAGACAGGGATCGCCGGAATGGTCGCAACGGTCGCGAGCCTCGTTGCAAACTTCGTCGCCGTTGCAATAAAGAGCATCGTCAGGGCATGGATTGCCGGAATTTCCGCATTGATCGTTTTGCTCGTTGCAGGTTTCCTCGCCATTGCAAAAATCCCCATCATCCTCGCAGGGTGGATCGCCGGGCACGCATTCCTCCAGAACACATTCTTCCACGCCGTTGCAATACTGTCCGTCGTTGCAATCCGAATCCTCCATGCAAATGCACACGAGCCGATAATCCGCCGTATCCGATGCGTCGGGCAGCGGATTGCCCTGCGCGGTCTCGGCTCCCGTCATGGTGCCGGTGTTTGTTCCATCCATATAATCGTCGCAATCGCCCGCAGCCCTGAAATGGATTTCAACGCTCGTTGAGCCATCCGGGCCAAGGTCGGAAGTGATCACATTGCTCCAGTTGATCACGCCGTCATCGTTGTTGTCGTTGGAAGCCGGCACACTGTGCATGTATTGAAGATGGCTGGTGTCGTATTCGTCCTCAAGAGGGATAACGCGGATTGAAGAGGAAGATTCGTTGGTGATAGTCACCGTGAAAATGACTTCCTCGCCGGTGTTGAACTGGCCGCCGGGGTGACTGGTCAATTCTTTTTCAAAGCGCGTTCCGAAGGCCAGCCTCGTAGCGATGATGCCCGTCGGCGTGCATTTGGACAAAAGGCCGGAGCAGTAATCCAGGTCGTAACTGTTGAGCTGAGACAGGCTGTCGGCGTCGAATACGCGCACGGTTGAAAGTCTGACGGGGAATGCGCTGTATGATCCGAGCGTCGCATAGACCAGACGTTCGTTTTCGTTGACATCGAGACCGCGCGCGCTGGTGTCCATCTGATGCCGCGTTTCCTGGCCGTTGGCCAGATTCATTCTTTGCAGGTAGTTGTGATCCTCCGGGAATATATCATCAACGCCGGGGTCATGCGCGACCGTGAAAATCAGCGGCGAGGATCTCGTGTTGTCCACAGCCATTCCGAGGCAATTGTCGGTGAATGTCGTTGAGCCGCGCAGGGCATGGCTGTCAATATCGAACCATCGGACAGTTGGCGTTCCATCGGTCACGAATATGACGTCGTTTCCGTCGACGTTTTCCTTGACGGAGATGTCGTAAATTCCGTTGCCAGCCGGCGCTACCCAATGATCGACCGCACTAAAGGTCACCGTGTTGAAAACGAAAATATCTTTTTCTTCCCGATCAACCACAAAAAGCTGATCACGGCTTTCCAATACGTCTATTCCCGCCAGATCGCTTGTGCCGCTCAAGGTAATCTGATTCAGACGTTCGCCGGACAGTGCGTTGACGACATCCAGCTTATTGGAGTCTTCCACAGTGACGAAAACATGCTCGTGCTCCGCGTCCAGTCCCAAACTGATGGGACCACTGCCGCGGGTCGGGGGTCTGAGTTCCGCCACCCAGGTTAAAGTGGAAGCATCAACAGCCCAGATCGTCAGCGGGAAATCGCCGGCAAATAAACTAGCCTGGTCGGTGATCGTAAAGACCGTGCGAACGTCAGGAGCCGGTGTTTGCGCGTGGGCTATCGCGGCAAAAAAAACGATGAACAAAAAAGCAAAAAGAATCGTGCGAATCGATGTGCGTGAACTCAAAAACGCATTGACGTGATTCGTCATTTTTAACTCCTAAATTATTGTCCGTCAGAACCCAGTCGGTATTACCTTGAGATCAGGGTTTCCCGGATGACGCCTAGTGACTATTGAAAATACCACAAGGGTCAATCGAATAGCAAACGCCTCCGACAAATTACGAATTGCGAATGCGGGATTTCGAATACTGCAACCCCGGAAGGGCGTTACAATATTAGCCGTCGGTGTGAGCCGACGGGAAACAGGTAATTATTATTTCCGGCGAGCCCGAAGGGCGGCACTCTTTTCTCCGGGCGACGAGCTAATGATTTAAGGGATTCCCCGACTCGCCGACTTCGTCGGCTTCGCTCTTAAATGACAGCGTTTGTACATTTTTTCTTGGGGTGAAAAATTTTCACGACCCGCGCAAAGCCCTGTCATAATTGCCTTTGCCAACAGCGCAAATAGCTCAAACGCTTCCGGAAAATTACGAATTGCGAATGTGAAATTACGAATGGGAAGCATTCGCCATTCCGAAACTCATACTTCATACCTCAGCGGCGCGGCGTCAAAGTGACGACCGAGATAATGCTGGCTTCCATAAGCTGCGAATCGGAATAGAGCAGTTTGTGGTCTTCGCCCCGATACCAGGAATTGAGGAAGTTGATGTACGACTCGTGCCCGGGAATTTCCGACTGCCCGCCCGCGACAGCGATTCGAGCCGATTCCGGCTCGGCCATGTCGATCATAAAGCGCAAAGAGGGATGAGATTGCGTGTCGTATGTCTGGCCGTAGCGAAAGGCGCCGGAATGTATCGTGGCGCCGTCGCCTCCAAAGGGCAGCGGCGTAATCCGATATTCCTTGCCGATCAAGGCCGCCTCCGACAGCGGGTGTTTGAAATAAACCCGGTGCAAATCCCCCCAGGTCGCCGTGCCCAGCAAGCCGCCGAAACGCATGGCCAGTTCGCTGCCCGTCGTTGACAGCGCTTTTTTGATGAGAATATCGCGCTGGCGACCGTCTTTCCACAGGGCGGTCTCGCGCCGCGCAATGCCGTCGAAAGGCACCTGGGAAAATGGCGGTCGAGCCAAATAAGCCCGCCTGGCGTATGGCGGAAGATCGGCGACCGATTCCAGGACGAAATGCGTGAGGAAAACTTCGTAATAAAGCGCGCCGTGAGAATCAGAGGCGACTCGCCTGTCCCAATCATTAAGGACATCCATAGTCTGGCGCAGGTCCGAGCCGGCGCCGGCGATTCCAGTCACGTAGGGCAAAACCGCGTCCGCCTGTCGGTTGAACACATCCATTTGAATCTGGCGGGAATCGTCCAAAGTCAGGGCGTCATTAGCGCCGAGCAATTCCCTGAGCCGGTCGTGCCGAAAGGGCGCTGACCAGGACATGGTGATAACATCGGCCTTGGCGTGATTGGGGCGGTTGTTGGCGGTGGCGATGAAGCCCTCATCGCCGCCATCGCCTTCCGGCCTGGAATCGAAAGGCAAAAGGGCGAACCAATCCTGTTTCGGATCGGCAGCGTTTTTTGGCATCAGTCCGGCGAAGCCTTTACGGACGGGGATGTCGCCGGTCATGATCCAACCGTAGCCGCCGCCCACGTCGGCGTAAACGAGGTTGGCGTAGCACAGATTCAGGCCTTGGGCGGTCTCTTTTAAGGCGGCTGCCGATTGGGATCGCATGAGGGCGAAACCGGCGTCGATGTCGCCGCCCGGCTCCCACCCCGTCCAGCGTAAGGAAACGGCGCTTTTGCTGCCCGGCGCAATCTCCGTGATAATGGGTCCGAAGGCGCCGCCGTACATATCCCGCTGCATCAGCATTTTGCCCGCGCCGAGTCGCACACTGCGCGAGGGCATGGATTCCCATTTGTCGCCGAGACGATATTCTTTTTTGTCCGCATTGATGCTTTCAATGGCCAGATCGACAACATCGGCCCTGGACGAGGAGATGGCCCAGGCCACAGAGCCATTATGTCCGACGCGGCAAAAAGGAACGCCGACGGGAAAGGCTCCGGCAACATTGAAGCGACGGCTTGAAAGATGAGCGACAAACCAGAAGCCGGGGGCCGAAGCGGCGGAATGCGTGTTCGCCGCCAGGATGGGCTTGCCGCCCGCGCTTCGCTTTCCGGAAACGCTAAAGGCCATGCTGGCGCCGGTGAAGGGCAGCAAGTGAATTTCCGCCCGGCTGAGAGTATCGAACATTTCCATGCCGTGAATGAAACGCACGCCGCGCAGATCGTTTCTCATCTCGTCGAGGTAAACGAAGAAATCCGAACGCAGCGGGTAATGCGGGGAAAGAAGATCGACGATGCGCTCGACAGGCGTCCCGGCCTGCAGGGCGCGCACGGCGAAAATTTCATCCGCAAAATTCTGCGCGGAACTCCAGGCGTTGAGCATCATCAACTCAGCGGTGTTTGCGGCCGTCCACGGTTCAAATGTTCGCCCGCCCAGTCGCTCGGGCATGGAATAGGGGGCCGAAAGGCTTTTGCTTTGCCGATTTACCTCGACGAAGGCGTTGACGCCGGTAGCGAATGCCTTGAGGACGGCCCTGTTTTTGTCCGAGGCATTGTGCAAAAGGCGTTTGCCGGAATCGCTAAAATCCAGAATGCGCAGGAAGTAATCCACTTCCAGAACATCGACAATCGTCTTCTTTTCA
Source organism: uncultured bacterium (assembly GCA_964591275.1). GTDB lineage: Bacteria > Lernaellota > Lernaellaia > JACKCT01 > JACKCT01. The sequence goes on from CAZQAE010000006.1 coordinate 101,062, forward strand.
CCGGTCCGCACCGTTTTTGTGGGGCCGTAAACTTCCGACAACCTCCCCTGCGCGACGTGTCGTAAAATATCCATCTGGTGCAGCCGAGCCGAGGCCATGGCATATCCCAGGGCATAGAAGGCGTCCTTGTCATCGGAAGCCGTGATGTGCGGAACGAAATAGCGGTCATAGTCGATGCGCACCGATTCCGTCAGTCCTCGGGTCTCAAAGGTGGCGTCGCCGGGTTGCGGAAATCCGGCGCCGATCCATTTTCCAGCGCATCCCGTAAAAAGAAGCGTCGCGAAAATCGCGAAAAAGGAAATTCTGTTTTTCATGTCGAGATCCGGTCGTTATGGAATAGTGATATTTAACCACATGGTCGTGTATTTTTTTTACGATGCAAACTCATCGTCGTCTTGGCAAGGCACGCCGCGCCATGTGGTTTTGCATCGGTCCACGGCTGAACGTCTTAATGGACATGGCGTCCGCGTCAATTTCCTCCCGCGATCCTACAGACCTTCCGCACTGCTTACACCGGTAGTCGTAGAGATTTTTGCGAGGCAGCACCAAAAGAAGCACTTCGCGCACTTCCACCACCATTTTGCAATGCTGACAAAATAACTGCGTGGCTTGAAATTCCTGAAATTGCGTCATCTTGAAAATCATTATAGGAAGCGATTCGCCGATGTCGAGGGGGAAGCACTGTTTTAATGCTGGATTCGCGAAAGATCCCCAAACGGGACTCCAGGCGACTGGAGAAACCGCACTGACCACCATCCACTGACTGAGCCAGGCAAAAGATATTTGACGGCAGTCAGCTGGTCTTTTAAACTTTGCGTCGAAGAGGAATATTATTACCAGATCCTACGAAGAACCAAATGATCGATAAAATCACCGTTTTCGCCGCTTTGGTGCTTTTGACGCTGAGCCTGACCCGGTGCAATAATTCCGTGGAAAGCGAAAAAAAAATTCCGGCGCCCCAGCGCATCGAACAGCCATCGCCGACACCTGATGAAAAGCGCACTCCCAGCGACTTGTTGGTCGATCAGGCAAACGAATTGGTCGAGCACGGGCCGAAAGACAGCTCCGGAAAACCCTATAAAAAAATGATCGGTCTTTTGGAAGACGCCCTCGCAAGTGATCCCGACAACGACCGCTTCTATTTCCAACTGGCGCGTTTATACAATCTGACTACGATTTACAATGAAAATGAAGAGAATATGGTCGAGGACAAGCTAAAAATCCGGCGGATGTTCGAAAAAGCCATCGAAATCAATCCAAAAAACCTCGAAGCTGTATCTGAATACGCATCATTTCTTTCGGCCAGTGGTTCGCCTGAAGATAAGATTTATGTCAGCGAACTTTTTATGAAAATCATTGAGACCCAGCCCGACAGATTGAGCGCATATTTTGATCTGGCGGAAAATCTGAAACAAATGAATGATTACGCACAAAGCCGCAAGGTTCTGCAAAAGGCGGAAAAGATTGTTCGCGACTCGCCGAAATCCGAAAAACCAGGGCTGATGCTCTATCATGACCTCGGGGAGCAATACCGTAGAATGAGGGAGTTCTCCAAAGCCGAATCCATTTTGAGAGAAGGCGCGAAACTGGCCAATGGATTAGGCGAGCATCTGGTTTACGCGCAGTTAATAGCGGAGTTGGGTCGCGTTTTTACCGAATCGGGAAAATTTGACGCCGCCGAAAAGGCTTTTAAAGAATCGGCGCAAAAAATGAAGAGCATCGAGGTCAAGGAGGAAAGTTATTGGGGTTGCCTGTATCACGCTTTCGGAGCGCTTTATGCGGAGATGAAGCAGAACAAACTGGCGTGCGTGTCGTACAGGGAGTCAGCAGACCGGGAGGAAGTGAATTATATCACTCAATTTGAGGCGTCTTTGTCGTGTTATCTGTCCGGGGATAACGCCAATGCCCTGAAATATGCGGACCGCGCGACAATCGCGAAAGAACAGCGATTTGCCCCCGACGTGCGGGTCAATATTGTCAAAGGCTTTGCTCTGCTGGCTGATAATCGATCCGACGAGGCGCAAACAATCTTCGAGGAGATAAAAGAAGATCAACATGGGGCCGAAGCATACGTGGGATTGGGACGGATTCACTTGGCGGCGTCCCGGCTGCCCGAAGCGCGGCGGCATCTGAAATTAGGCCTCAAACTTCACCAAGAAACTCCAGTGAACACGCACTTCACCGGCATCCAAAAGGAATATAATCTGTTCATAAAAGAATTGGCCCTGCTCGGTTTGGGTTTTGTGTCCGCGCTGGAGGAAAAACATGCGGAAGCCATCAAATATTTCAATAGAGTTCTTGAACTCAGACCGGATAACATTACGGCGCTTTTGGCTAAAGGAAACGACCTGGGCCGACGGAAAAAGTACGTTGAGGCGATTGCGACGATCAATAAGGTTTTCGAATTAAGTCCAAACAACGCCCGTGCGCTTTCGGAACTCGCCCTGATTCATTTCAACTCGGGCGACCTGAAAAAGGCCGAGCAATATTTTAGCAAAGCTCGCGACGCCGGCGATCAGGGCTATACCTGCCCATACGAAGGATTGGGCCTGGTCTATCTGAGGCAGGGCCGCGTGAAAGAGGCGAAAGCAAATCTGCAAAAGGCTATCGAAATAAATCCTGACGTCGAATATAAAAAATTCAACGCGCTGGCGAAGATATTTCTCAAGGAGGGGAAAAAGGGAAAGGCTAAAGAGCTATTGGAAAAATCCATCGCCAACAATCCGCACGATAATGAAGCCAGGGAACTGCTGGCTGAAAATTTTTATGTCGTTCCCAAATCCTAACCATTTTATGCGGTCCGAATTGACAAAGCAGAGAAAATAATGCGCCTTAAAGTCAACGCGGAAGCCTCCGGCACAAGGCTTGATGTCTTTGTCGCGCAGACAATTTCCGATCTGTCCCGAAAGAAAGCCGCCTTGATCATCGAAGCCGGCCAGGTTCTTATCGATGGACGGAAGGGGCGAAAAGGCGATGTCGTCGTCGCCGGACAGACCGTGACGATGAGCATGCCCGCAGGAGCGAACAGCGTTCTTCCAGACGACGATTGCCCCATTGTCCTACTGTATGAGGATGAGCATATCGTCGCCATCAACAAACCCGCCGGACGGCATTGCGCGCTTTTGAAATCATCGGATCGAGGGACCGTCGCGCAGGTCCTCGTCGCGAAGTATCCGGCTATGACCGAGGTCGGACCTCCGCTCGAGCCCGGCATAGCGCACCGGCTGGATTATTGGACATCCGGGATATTGCTGGCGGCAAAAAACTCGAAAAGCTACGCGGCGCTACGCCGTGTATTTCAAAAACACGATGTTCGCAAACAATACCTAGCCATATGCTCCGGTAATCCGCCCAATTCTTTTTTCATTGGCGAACCGATCTCCCATCCGTCGCGGCGTGCGGGGCATGTGATGGTCGGCGAGGGGAAAGGGCGCAGCGCAACTCGCGCCGAAACGCAGTTAAGCACGGAAGATCGAGCGGGCGAATTTGCGTTGGTGCGTGCGTTGTGCTCGACGGGCGCAATGCACCAGGTCCGTGCGCACCTCGCCCACGCGGGCCATCCTCTGATAGGCGATGAGCAGTATGGCGGTCCGCCGGAGCCTGATGGTCGATTCTATCTTCATGCGCAAAGGATTGAGTTTCCCCACCCTGCCGGCGGTGAAAGGATTCAACTTTGCTGCGGGGCGCCGGATGATTTTCTTAAACGGGTCAAAGCGCTTGGCCTTAATCTGGCGTCAAACGGATAACTAAGGATGCGAATTTCAGGGCAAATTCACTTCAATAGGCCAACCACCGGGATCCTTCGTCACGCACTTGGGCTTATAATGATCAAACAAGAACTTGACGATGCCGTCCCTGATGGCCTTGTCTGAAATGACCGCGTATTCAAAGCCACACTCATGATGCTCGATCATTTTTTTCACGCAGGGATTTGTTTCATTCTCGGATATGTGCCCCAGAAGGGTCTTTTCCAAGTCCTCGGTCTGGCCCACAAAAAATACAACCCATTTGTTTTTTTCCTGCTTGCGCCAAAGAAGATAAACGCCCGGTTCCATGGGAGCATATCGCCTGATTTCTGCGGAATCGAATTGGCCGTGAAATATTGACCAATCGACGATGACTGAACCTGCAAAGTTGTCTTCGACCATTGCCTGTCCCCCGAGTCGCTGGATATAATATCACTGACGGCGCTTGAATCACGAAACTTATGCTCACTATAAATGTTTGGATGCCACAATGCCAATAGAAATCGAAGCACTCCTTGACCGGGCCGGAAGACGTGGGATAGAGTTTGCCAGCATTATTTGGTGGTGATCAGTATGCGAAGATTCATTTTTATAGTCCTTGTTCCGGCGCTTATGCTTTTTTCTCTATCCGCGCACGCCCGCGAACCTTTCTCCGGCTGGAAAGCCGAGGTTGAAAAGAAACTGTATAACGGCGATTTCGATGCGGCGATGACGCAGCTCAAGGCCGTGGAGCAAAAAGGCGAACTCGACGCCGATTACTATTTCCTGCTGGGCAAGGCCACATCGGCGCTGGGCAATCTGGATGAAGCTCTCCCGCAACTGGATCAGGCCATTGCCATGGACGGGAAACACACCCTTGCCATGGGACACAAGGCCGTAATTCTTTTACAGCAGAATAAATTATCGAAAGCTGAAATTGTGGCCACGCAGGCCATTGATATTGAACCGTCCGGTGAGCTTTATTATATGCGCGGCGCCATTCACATGGCGAGCGGGCGACTGAAAAAAGCTCTGACTGACCTGGATTCGTCCATCATGATGGAACCGAAAAATATCGAGTACATCATTGCTCGCGGCGAGGTCAATTTACGGCGCGGGCGCATCAATGCGGCTGAGGACGATTACACCAACGCCATTCTGATCGATTCCAAAAGCGCCAAGGCCTACCTGGGCCGTGGAGGGCTATATCTGCTCAAAGGTGATAGTGCCGCCGCGAGAATCGACCTGAACAAATGCGTGGAACTGGCGCCGAAATTTTCCTCCTGTTATCTGCGCCGGGGAAAGTTCTACCAATTGATCGGCGAAAAAAAGCGCTCCTACGACGACTTCGTCAAAGCCACGGTGTTATCGCCGAGATCCACGGAAGCCTGGTTTGAAAGGGCCAATGCGGAACTGGATCTAAACAAGTTCGCCGCAGCGGAATCCTCGGCCAACAAAATTGTGAAAATAAAGGACGGCCCGAAAGCACAAAAAGTGTTGGGGCTGGTGTATTCCGCGCGGGGCAAGCTGGATGAGGCCATCGGCGCCTTCACCAAATCGATTACCGCCGTGCCGGAGGATTTCGAAGCGCTGCTTTTTCGCGGCAACGCCTACGCGCTGAAAAACGATTTCGACAAAGCGCTGGCCGATCTGACTCAGGCGATCAAACTGCGTCCCACGTATATCGAAGCCTATCTCGCCAAGGCCGGAATACACGCCGCGCAAGGCGATATGAAAAAAGCCATCAAAATTTACGACCTGGCCATCGCCATAGATCCCGAAAATCCGTCGCTCTATAACCTTCGATCAAAGCTGAATGAGGCGGCCGGAAACTACGACGCCAGTTTCGCCGATTTCAAAAAAGCCAAGGAACTGGCCGCCAAAAAACGCGAGAAAAAATGAAATGTCCGAAAATGAATTGATAGAAAAAATCACGGATCTCTTTCATGACGATATTCTGGAAGATCCGCCGGCTGAGCGGCTGACGCTGGACGAAAACCTGTTTGAGAAGGGTTATATTTCCAGCCTGGAAATGCTGGAACTCGTCGAAGCCATCGAGGAAGAATTCAAAATCTCCATTCCCCATTACGAAGTGTCGCCTGAAAACTTCGAGACGATCAGAAGAATTGCCAATTACGTGCAGGGAAAAATCTCCGCCTGAATCCTTGATCCTATGAAATGATAATGTAATACCAGATGACTCTCGCGCCTAGCTGGGATGAACTGGTTCAGGACTGGGCCATGGAGCATGCGATCTTCGGAAATCAATGCCCCGAAAGCCCCCCTGTTACGCATTTTTTTGGTATTTGCAGGTCCATTTATATTGCGTGTCAGTAAAATCGCGCTCAAATTCCTCTGCTGTGCAATAGGCAATTTTAGGGCCCCTTTTCTTTGACCGATAAAGCTCTTGTTGCTAGGTTTGGAATTGGGTTGATTTGCAAAGGAGTTCGTCAATGAGAAATCCCGGCTTGGTTTTTTTCTTTTTTCTTTTCATGCTTTTTTCCATCTCCGTGATCGCCTCATGCGGGGATGATGATGACGACGACAACGATGGTGTATCGCAGAATGACGATGATGACGATACCGCTGCAGACAACGATGACGACACGGATGACGACGTAGACGATGATGCGAACGATGATGTGGATGACGACGTGGACGATGATGACACCGTACCGGATGACATTATTGATCCGCCGGATGAGATGCCCTTTACTATCCATAGAGACCCGGCAGGCACCGCACCCACCATGGGTGAAATAGACTCCTTTACGCAGACGATGAAGGATTTTTACGAAGGCGTCGATATTTTCCGTTGGGCGCGCCGACATTCCTTCGGAGCGTCGGAAGACAACCCTGACGGCGACCCGCCATTTATGATCTGGTGGCAATGCGCCCACGCCCTCAAAACCGGCGATACCGTCACTTTCGCCTTCGATTGTTCCCCCGACAACACGCTGGCGACAGTTACAAGGTTCCTTCCGGGCGTCATCGGATTATATCTTGCCAATGGAGACGAGGATGCGCGGGATCTCGCCCTTGGATATATCCAGGGCTTGTCCGCGACTTACGACGGCATGGTCTGGGCCGGTGAAGACCCGGTGGTCGATTATCTGACGGCAAGGACGATTTTTTACCGCAATCATTCTTACGAAATTGAGCCGGGGCGCAACGTCACAGTCGATTACGATTTCGTACGAAATGAAGAAGTGGCCAGACGCCACGATACCTGGCGCAACCCAAACAATCCGACATGGGGTGATATTTACGTGCGGAACAAGCGTTCCAAGGATGATCTGCCCTTTCTCTATCGAGGGCTTCCTTTTCTCGCTCGGATCATCCGAGAAAGTGACGACGGGGAATTGATTGATGAATCCATCAAACTCTATCGCCACATTGTTCGCATGTGCCGGGATATTGTGGATACGGATTACAAAATCTACACCAAGGGCGAAAATGGAGAGGTCTTCCTGCCGAGAACGGAAAACGGATTCGTTGATGATTTCGCCAGCTTCACGAACTACGATATCCTTTCTCCAAATGGCGAATGCACCGCAAAAATCGCGTCAGCCTACATTGGGTATGGCGATGCCCAGGGCAACGATTGCGGCAATGGGGTCGTCCCCCTTTATGAATTCGTTTTTCTTCTCAGCCACTATTGGGCAACCAACATCGTATACGGTTTCCACCTGTCGGCTGTTTCCATGGCCATCAATTTTCATGACATCAACACGGCTCAAGAAATGTTGAATGGGCTTGCCACGCGCATGGACCAGATCAAAAACCACCCGATGGCGGGGGATTATTTCGAGTGGTACCCGGACTTTGCCGCGCTTTTGGTGATTGCCGCCGCCAACGGTCTTCCCTTGACAAGCGACGAAGCGCACTTGGTGATGGAACATTATTCCGCTGCCGCCGAGCACTATGGTGATTTTGAGTTATGGGATTTATGGGATGCGTCTGTCCCGGACGGCGAATACAACTACCTGCCGGAACGCTCAGAGCGTGATGCCGATGGCAATATCGTGAAAACCCATGTTCGGCTGACCGAGATCGCGCACCTTTATGAATACTGTTACTCCCCATTAAAGGACCCAAACAGCGCGCAGTTTATCGATTGTGATGCATTGTTCGGGAACTAACTTTTTATTCCCATTGTCACCAAATATTTTTAAATTCGTGACAGTGGGGCTGTTGAAAAAATCTCTTTGAAAAGAAAACGTAGCGTTGTCATTTCGAGCGAGTCCGAAGGACTTGCCTGAGAAATCCCTTCAAAACAGGACGGTTAAGGGATTCCTCCATTTCGCTTCGCTTCAGTCGGAATGACAATAATTGTGTCAAGTCCAACTTTTTAAGGCAGCCCCACAGTTTTCGGAATTGGATGTTCCCAAATATCATGAAGAGCATGTCTGTTCATAGCTTTTTGACTAACAAGGAAGCTGATTCGCTTTGGCAAATCCCTTTAGGGATGCCGATTCGTAGCGAACCCAGCACCCCCTACCGGGGGTTGCAGTCCTGGCATACGAGCCGCCCATTTTTTATTGTAAAAATACGCCCGCGTTATCGGACGCAGCGAAATCCAGTGTATTTTGTGCCGGTGGCCTGGCCGAACGGATTGCGGTCTGAAACGCGCAGAGTTCCGTAAACCACGTCGCCTTCCGCGGCGCTTTCCCACGCGCCGCCGCGCAGAACACCCAAATCGCCGGAATCCGGTCCGGTGGGATTGTCGGCGTCTTCATCCGTATAATAATCCTCCGCATAATAATCGCTGACCCATTCCCAGAGGTTGCCGAGCATATCGTAAAGGCCCAGGTCGTTCCGGGATTTTTGCGCGACGGCGTGGGGCATTATATCGGAATTGCCGATGAACCACCCGATGCCGTTAATGCAGGAGTTGTCGTCGCCGCAGTAGTATCGTGTGGTCTCGCCGGCGCGCGCGGCGTATTCCCACTCGGCCTCGGTGGGCAGGCGACCACCGACTTCTTCGCAGAACGAGGATGCGGCGGAAAAGTTAATAGAATCCACCGGGCAGTCCGGGCAATCATCGCAATCCTCGCAATCAGCGGGGGGATATACGCTGGGATTATAGTCGTTTAAAGTCTCATACTGCTCCTGCGTGATTTCGGTTTCAGTCATTTCAAAAGAAGAAACGCTCACATTATGCGCCGGCAGTTCGTCCGGCCCCTCTGTGCCAATAAGAGTGAGACAAATTGTACTGTTAAATTTAGTGTATAAT
>CAZQAE010000007.1:0-42565 GCA_964591275.1 uncultured bacterium
ATTATACACTAAATTTAACAGTACAATTTGTCTCACTCTTATTGGCACAGAGGGGACTCAAATAGTTCATCCTGGGGATAATTTGAAAAGCGCCGAAAGATATTGGGGGTACTATACGATGCACCCTCTTCATAATCGCTAAAAAGATTTTTGACGGCAAATTCCTTGAAAGCTTCTTCCAGTGTGAGGCCCTGATCGCTCAGGAAGCCCTGGATGCTGAATACGATGTCCGTGTGGCATTCATTCCAAATTGTGTAGAGGGCATCCCGACCGCCCCAATTCTCCGAGATGTACTTGAAGAAAATTACGCGGGCGTATGGATCGACACCGTTGCCGGAAAACAAGGTGATTTCAGGTTCAAACATGTAGTACCAGACGTACTGCATATAGTTGTTCACGTCGTTATATACTTCATCCTCGGCCCAAACCGCCGATCCCTCAACGGCCCAGATGCAGGCGTCGCAAACCATGTGCCCGTAACAGCCCGCCAAGGCGATCTGAAACTGGCAGACGTGAAAAAACTCGTGAGAAAAAATGTCCTGCGTGGATGATTCGTGGTGAAAAATCTCATCCCAAAATACCATATATGACATGTTGTCCGGGTCTGCCAAATTATTATGGTACAGCGTTGTGTAGGCCCCTTGAAAGTCGATCTCGGGAGCGCCGTCCCCGGAATTTCCCACGTAAACATCCGTGTAATAGGTGTTCGAATTCCACGGCTTCGTGTACCCCATCTGGTTTACCTCAACGTCCCAAACGTTTTCGACAATCTCGACCAGACGTTCCAGATCACCGGAGTTGAAAGTGAAATCGTCTCCCCAGCGAATGGCGAAATGCTCGGTATATTCGAAGTTCGGCAAGATGACGGCGTCGGGATAATCGATTCTTTCGTCGGCGGCGACCAGCGGTGCTTCGTTTCGCCTGACTTTTCGCGCCGGGGTTTTTGCCAAAAGCCGCTCGATTTCCTCTTTCGCCCAGCCGGACAAATTTGGCAAAGCTTTGTGCATCTCCAGCAGAATCGACGTGGCGCAAGAAAAATGATCGCCTACGTTCCCTTCGCGCCTATATTTTTGCGGCAACGAAATGGGATCGAAAAAAGCCCAGGCGCGATAGACAAGCTGCGTTTCGCTATCGATAAGACCGGCGTCAAAATCGTCTCGGATGACTCGCGCACTTTTGTCGGGCGACAGTTCAAAAGCCTGGGCAGCGACGGACAAGGCTAAAACGATCCCAATGGCCAACATAAAAATTCGATTCATTTTCATCACACCTCTTTACGTGAAATGCGGGCCCAAGGGGGAAAAATAACAACGAGAACCGAAATTCCGGTGTTCCCTGGGAAAACAGCGCTTCATAATAGGGTTGCTTATGAATATGTCAAAATATCTGGCACTATTTGTAAGTTGCACAAAATTGACATTTTTCAAAAGTCAGCGCTAAATTTGCGCATGATGATGTCGAAAAAAGAAAGAAAAGCTGATTCAGGCCAAGCCTTGCTCTTTGCCGACATCGGAGCATCGGATTCCTTGTATTTGGAAAAGGCTTTGTGGAGGGCAGGGCATCGTTTCATCGCCGGCGTTGATGAAGCGGGCCGCGGTCCCCTGGCTGGTCCTGTGGTCGCTGCGGCTGTTGTGCTACAGCAAAACCCTGATATCGAAGGCATTGCCGACTCCAAGGTGCTGAGTTCCGCCGCTCGCGAATCGCTTTTCCCAAAAATTTTGCAAAAAGCTGTCGCCGTGTACGCGACGGCTGTTTGGATGGCCGCCATTGATAGAGACAATATCCTGGAAGCCGCAAAAGCCGCTATGCTCAAGTCGATCAACGGACTGGATGTCAAGGTCTCCCATGCGCTGATCGACGGCAACCAGAAACTGTCGATGACCCTGGCGCAAACCACTATCGTCAAGGGGGACGCGCGATCAATGTCCATCGGTGCCGCCAGTATTATCGCCAAGGTCGTGCGCGACCGCATAATGCTGACGATGCACGAACTTTGGCCCCTCTACAACTTTGCCGCCAACAAGGGGTACGGCACCAAGCAACACATAAAGGTTCTTGAAGAAATCGGACCATGTCCCATTCACCGAAAAAGCTTTCGCCCCGTGGAAAGATGTCTTTCTTCTCATCGATAATCAAAAGACTGTTGGCAAAGGATTTTCCGGCTCATTTGACCGGAAGGCGAGCTGAAGACCTCGCCGCCAAGGAGTTAAAAAAACGCGGCTACAGGATTATCGATAGAAATATTGTTCTTCAATGCGGTGAAATCGACATTTTGGCCAATGACGGAGAGAACCTTGTCATTGTTGAAGTAAAAAGCCTGAAAAACCCTAAAGAAGGATTCACTCCCTCAGTCCATTTGAATAAAGCCAAGAGAAAGCGCCTGGTTCGGCTTGCCGCTGAACTGACGCGAAAGAAAAAACTGCGCGGCCTCCCTGTGCGTTTTGATCTGGTTTCGGTTATATTCTCGAATGGCGGTGCATCTTTAGAAATTTTCACTAGAGTATTCGACGTGCAGGGGCGTTTGGTTTAAATGAGACTTCCAAGAATATTTCGGCATATCCGAACGCGTCTCATCGTTATCTATTTTGTCCTCTCGACCCTCACGTTGGGCCTTATCGGTCTTTCATTCTACTACGTACTGCGCGACGCCATGGATCGGGAGATGGGATCCCGCCTGGTCATGGTGGCGCAAACCGTCACAGCCTTGCTGGACGCCGGATCCGTTGAGAGCATTCGCCCTGGCGATGAGCAAAGCTATTCCTACAAACAGATCACGGAGACCATGCGGTCGATCCTGAAAATCGGCGATGCGAAGCGAATCTACGCCATTGACCGCGACCATAAAAGTCTCGCCGACACGCAGTCGGTTCCCATCGGCACGCACTATTTCCGAATGGCATCGAGCGGAGCGGAGATCAAAAGGGCCTTTGAAGGCGCAGCGGTCGATTCCATGATCTTTCAGGGATTGGACGGCAGATTCTACAAATCAGCCTACGCGCCGCTTGTGCGCGGTCGGGAAATCGTGGCCGTCATCGGCGTGGATGCCGACGTTAATTTTTTTGAAACGCTCAAACGTTTCCGGCGCGATTTCTTTTTTTACGGCGTCGTCGCCATCATTCTCATCGTTATCGCCAGCCTTGCGCTGGCTGTCGGCTTCGAGCGTCCCATCGCACGCCTCGTCCTTAGCGCGCAACGCATGGCCGAAGGCGATCTTGAGACGAAAATAGAACCGACCACGCGCGACGAAATCGGTTTTCTAGCCCAGGCTCTGGACAAGGCACGGCAATCCATCGTCGAGCGGGATAAAAATCTTAAAGTCCTGCAAAGAGGCATAGCCCATGAGGTGCGCAATCCGCTGGGAGGAATGCGCCTTTTTTGCGATATTCTCGCAGACGAAGTCAGCGACGACGAAGCCAAACTGGGGCACGTGGAAAAGATCAAGAAAGAACTGTTCGGGCTGGAAAACGTCGTTAACGAATTTCTCGATTATACGCGAGACCTGCCCTTTAGCGTCAGCGTGATCGACGTGCATGCCTTCCTGATGGAAATTATGGGGGGATACTCCGACCTCGTGGATCGCGGCGTTAACATCCACATCGATATATCGCCTCATGCCACGCAAGCCCAATTTGATCCATCGCTGATACGCAGAGCTCTTTTCAACATCATCAACAACGCGATTCAAGCCATGCCCAACGGCGGCGACCTTCGCGTCATGATCGCAAGAACATCCAGGACATTCAGCATCGAAGTTTCCGACACTGGAATCGGCATAAAGCAAGAGGATAAAGAGAATCTTTTTACGCCGTTTTTTACAACCAAAGATAAAGGAACCGGATTGGGCATGCCTTTCGCCATGAAGGCCGCTGAACGCCACGAGGGAACCATCACCGTGGCCAGCACGCCTAACAAGGGGACAACCGTTAAAATTCATCTGCCCATTACTTAAAGCAAGGGGGTTACACTGTGGCCAACATCGTCGTGATTGATGACAACGAAACCATGCGAGAGGGCATGGGGACCATCATTCGTAAAATGGGGCACAATGTCAAAAGCGCTGCCAACGGATCAGAGGGACTTGCGTACGTGGGGCAGGGGCATATCGATGTCGTTTTGACCGACCTGAAAATGGAAGGCATGGACGGGATTGAAGTGATAACGCGTTGCCGGAATATCAATCCGGAGATCATTGTCCTTCTTATCACCGCGTACGGATCCATTGAAACCGCCGTCGAGGCTATCAAAAAGGGCGCTTTCGACTTCGTTCAAAAACCCTTTTCGCAGGAAATCCTTCGTGTAAAAGTGAATCAGGCGCTGGACCACGCAAAGTTGTCGCGGCGCAACGAACTGCTGGAACAGCAGAACCGCTACCTGCGTGACCTGGAGGCCGGCGGATTCACCATCGACCAGATCATCGGCGGATCGAAAAGCCTGGAAAAAATTATGAAAACCGTTGCGAAAGTGGCCCTGGGCGACTCGACGGTTTACATCGAGGGTGAATCTGGCGTCGGCAAGGAACTTATCGCCCGCGCCATTCACCAACTCAGCCCGCGAAAAGATAAACCTTTTATCAAGGTCAATTGTTCCGCTCTGGCCGAAGGCGTGATGGAGTCGGAACTTTTCGGTCATGAGAAAGGCAGTTTCACGGGCGCCATTCGCCGGAAGATCGGCCGATTTGAACTGGCTGACGGAGGCACGCTTTTCCTCGACGAGGTGGGAGACGTCAGCCACTTGATTCAGCTCAAGCTGCTGCGCGTTTTGCAGGAAAGGGAATTTGAACGCGTCGGCGGGCAAACAACGTTGACGGTGGATGTGCGTATCATTTGCGCGACGAACAAAAATCTCATTGAGGAGGTGAAAGCCGGCGCTTTCCGGGAAGACCTGTATTACAGGATGCACATCATCCCGATCACTGTTCCGCCGCTGCGGGAAAGGAAAGAGGACATTCCGCAACTCGCGAAGCATTTCATCAAAAAACTGGCCGGCAGGACCCGAAAAAATATCGACAGCATTGACGACATAGCCGTGGATTCCCTTTCGACATATCACTGGCCGGGCAACATCCGTGAATTGGAAAACGTGATCGAGCAGACAATGGTTCTTTGCGACGGACAGGTTATCGTCAAATCGGATCTGCCAAGCTTCATATTCTCCACCTCCGACAGCGACACGAAGCGCTCACAGTTGGGTGAAAAACCACTGACGGAAATCCTTGAAGACCTGGAACGCCGCCTGATCAAGGAGGCTTTCGAGAAAACCGGCAAAGTCAAAACCGAGACCGCGAAGCTGCTCGGCATCAAAACGAGCGCCCTGTACTACAAACTTGAGAAATATGGATTGATCGAAAATTAACTAAAGGGTTGGAAACCAAACTGGTCATGAACGCAGTCGCCGCCATATTCAAACGTTGCACGACGCTGATCGCCCTATTGCTGGCAATCGTTTTCGTTTGGTCGGCGACCGGCGCGGCGCAGGTAGCCTATCCGAAGCGACTACGCCAGATTGAAAGTAAAACTCTTGGAATCGACGCTGAAATCAAAGCTCTGGACAAGCAGCGAATTCAGCTTCTGGCTCAAGTCCGCAGACTGGCGGATGAAATCGATCAATTCAAATCCAAGCCCAATCCGAACTTTCTCGAACGACGCCGACTGGAGCGACTTCTTGGAGAATCTCAACAGGCTGGCGAAGGGCTGGAAAATATTGTCAGTCAAATCGCCGAGAAGAAAGAACGCTATCGTCATAACCGGCAACTGGTTTACGACGCCTACACGGAGGAAATGCTTCGAAGCGCCGATAGACTTTCCAACGAGAGCGACCGGGAAAAAATTATCGCCTTCACGCGATATTTCCTGCAATTGCGCGATCGGCGCGAAACCTTCCGTCCATCCGGAACGCAATTCGGCAAAATCGACTTTCTCAGCGTCGAAATCCGGTCCGGCGAATCCCTTCAGTCCCTTCAGGCAAAACTCGATTTGCTGGTGAAAAGACGCGACAGACTCAAGAGCGCCATCAAAGCCATTCAAAAGGAGATCAAGGCTCTCAAAAAAGATTTAGCTTTGGGCAAGCAGATCAAGTCACTCATTGATGAGAACAACCTTTTCGAAGAGGAGATAATTTTCGAGCGCGAACCCAGGACGATCAAGATTCCCGAGAAGGTCGAAGATACCCATCCAAGCGGCGCGCAAAGAACCGGCTCCGGCGGCTACGAGTCGGGAGGCCACATTTCCCCGACGGGAGAAAAAGGCGACCTCGGAGCTTTCGACCCTTCAGGGTATTCCATCGATGTTGAGATCACCAGACTTGAAAGCCTGTCAACTTTTCTGAGCAAGGTGAAAGTGAAGCTTGATCGTCAAATTCGTGTGATCAAAAAGGCGATGAGAAATGCGCCTTCGTTGGGCAACCGAAATAATGGAAAAGATCGGCACGCCTTCATTCATCTGCGGGGAGGCGAGCGATGAGGAATATTTCCTTATTCTTCGTTGCCGTTTTTACGTTGGCGCATTTCGCCTGCCCATTGGCGCTCAATGCCGATCAAGCGGTGAAATGGGAGAATCAGGCTGTCATTCTGACCGAATACGATGACAATGTTTATAAGGTTGTTAATGACATCGCAGGCGACTTTTTGGCCCGCGTTTTCTTCGACTCCAAACTCACCTTGCCGACAAAATACGACAGCAATGTCACCATGGGATACACTCTGGGCGCAAAAGTATTCGCACAGGAAATAGCCCAGGATACCCTGATAAACCAATTTCTCCTAAGGGCAGTTAATCGCTCTTGGGCCACAAGCTACCTGGGCGGCGACGGTCGGGTCAAATTCCGAAATATCCGAGATGGCGACGAGGATTATAACAAACTCAACTTAAACGCTTTCGCCGGTCATTACTTCGCCCCGGGCGTCAGCGGAGAGGCGCACGTCGGATACACGCGCTTCGACTTCAAAACCTACGACTTTTACGACTACTGGATGCAACATTTCGGTTTTCAGGTGAAAAAAGCTTTTTCCCGCGACTTCCAATTTGCCGCATATTACACCTTTGAAGACAAGCACTTCCCATTCAACGCCTACGAAAACGTCGCCACAACAGGCGGGAACGTGTTCTTAAAAGAAACCAGTGAGCGACGCAACGACACGCTCCAGGAAATCGGTGTGTTCTTCACCGGGGCTCGCTGGGTCCTGTGCAACTTCCGCTATTCGCTTCAAATCAACAATTCCAACTCGTACGGCGACGGTTACTACAATCACCGAGTGCGCCTGACTCTGTCAAAAAGCCTTACGGAAAAAACAAACGCCCACCTTTTGGCTATCGCCAACTTCCGGGACAGCTACGAGGAGGTTCTTATTCCCAGAAGTTTCTCGATCGAGGAAGACGATGAAAATTACAACCAGATTCTCGTCAAATTGAATCGACAATTGTCCGACAATGTCTGGCTGGAAACCCGATACGGCAGGCTCTGGAGTCAGTATTCCGTCAGGCGCTTTAAGTTCAACAAAAACACCTATTCCCTCGGCCTTTCGATTAACTTTTAAACTCCTACTGATTCATGGACATAAGGAATTGATCATTGCTCTTGGCCTGCGTGATCTTGGCCAGGAGAAACTCCATGGAATCAATGGGGTTCAGAGGAGACAATACGCGGCGAAGCACCCAGACCCGCTGGAGCATGTCCTCGGTGAGAAGCAATTCTTCCTTACGCGTGCCGGACCTGTTGATGTCGATGGACGGATAGATGCGCCTGTCCGACAGTTTGCGGTCCAGGTGGATTTCCATGTTGCCTGTGCCCTTGAATTCCTCGTAAATGACCTCGTCCATACGACTGCCCGTATCAATCAGGGCGGTGGCGATGATCGTCAGCGAACCACCTTCCTCCACGTTGCGGGCGGCGCCGAAAAATCTTTTGGGTTTATGCAGCGCGTTGGAATCCACGCCGCCGGACAGAATCTTCCCGGAGTGCGGAACGACGGTATTGTAGGCGCGGGCCAGTCGGGTGATCGAATCGAGCAGAATAACAACGTCTTTTTTGTGCTCAACGAGCCTTTTCGCCTTTTCGATAACCATTTCGGCCACCTGCACGTGGCGCGTAGCTGGCTCGTCGAAAGTCGAACTGATCACCTCGCCCTTGACCGAGCGCACCATGTCGGTCACTTCTTCCGGTCTTTCGTCAATGAGAAGGACGATCAGATAAATATCAGGGTGATTATTGGTAATGGAATTGGCAATTGCTTGAAGCAGCATGGTTTTGCCGGCCTTGGGCGGACTGACGATAAGGCCGCGCTGTCCCATTCCGATGGGGCATAACAGGTCCATGATCCTTGTGGAAAAATTGTCCTGTTCGTATTCCAATTTGATTTTCGAGTCGGGATAAAGAGGCGTGAGATTGTCGAAAAGTATTTTGTCCTGGGAGGCCTCGGGATCCTCGTGATTAACTCTCTCGACTTTCAGAAGAGCGAAATACCGCTCACTTTCTTTCGGCGGTCTGACCTGCCCGTGTATGGTGTCTCCCGTGCGCAGATTGAAACGGCGAATCTGGCTTGGTGAAACATAAATGTCATCGGGGCCGGGTAGGTAATTGTAATCCGGAGCACGCAGAAATCCGAATCCGTCCGGCAATATCTCCAGGACTCCGGAGCCGTAGATGGCGCCCTGGCGCTCCGTGTGGGCTTGCAGGATCGCGTAGATCAGATCCTGTCTGCGCATTCCAACGGCGCCCTCGACATCAAGATTTTGCCCCAGGCGCAAAAGATCAGCGATTCTCATCTCTTTGAGATCCTGGATATCAAGAACTTTTTCCGGGCTGATTTCCACCAGCTTGTTGCTCTTGCCCGAAGCGCTTATTGCTGCCTTTATTTCGGGATTATCCACGCCGCCAGTTTTTCCAATATCATCATTCTTTGGTTTTTTCGCGCCCCGGGGCGCCCTCGGTTTGGGCGCGGATGCGCCGGGATTATTGCCCGAAGTCCCTTTAGTCTCTGCCATTGATATGCCTCTTTTGTTGTCTGCGGGTTCCGCTTTTGTGCGGAATACTCCTGATGGATTTTATGAGGAAAAACCCCGATGTTTCTTTGCGGGGGATTCTTTCACTGTGCCTTACAAGCGCGTGTCAGGTCTGGTATTCGGTCCTCGAATAATGCAGGTATTATCTTCAAAGATCATCCACATCAAGGATGAATTGGAGGAAATTCGCTAAAAAGAACTCACTGCTCGATAGCAACATCGCATTTTCTGGAATGCCGACCTTGGGAAACCACAAGGCGGTTTTATATTAGGTGTATAATTTAAACTGTCAAGATTTATTTTTTCTTGTCCGACTTAATCACTATGGCCGAAAGTTGCCGACCGGTTTTACCCTGATCACGGCGATAGCTGAAAAAGGATTCGCGCTCGCAAGCCGTACATCGTCTGGCCAAATGAATGGCGTCGGACTTGAGTCCCGCGTTGGCAAGGCTGGCGCCCGCCGCCGCAGGCAAATCCAGAGTTGTTCTCCCGCTGTTTTCGCAAATGACTGAAGGTGTTTTTTCAAAAACCTGTTGAAATTTCGCGACGACTTCTTTGCCCACTTCAAAGCAGCAAGGCCCAATAGCCGGACCGACAAAAGCGATCAGATCACGCGCATCAAATCCCCTGTTTTGCATGGTTTCGACCGCAGAAGCAATGACTCCGCCCAGCATGCCCCGCCACCCGGCGTGTACGGCGGAGACGACCTGTCCGTCCCTGTGGCCAATGAGAATCGGTACGCAGTCCGCCGTCAACACTCCCACCGCGACATCCTGGACAGCGGTTGTAATGGCGTCCGCTTCCATCTCGCGCGAAGCGCTCGTCGGCAAAGCTTCATCGACAAAAATTGCTTGCGCCGAGTGTATCTGCCACGGCAAATACAAACGAGAAACTCCCATGATATCGAGCGCCGTCGCTTCATTGGCGCCGATGTCTTTTGGGTCATCGCCGCAGGCGGTGCCTATGTTGAGACTGTCATATGGTTTTTTGCTGCAACCCCCAAGGCGCGAAAAGAAAAATATGTCAAAGGGCAATATCTTTTCGCAGCCGAAATCAGTGTAATCCAAATACTGTTTCGTCACAGGGAAATTCCAAGGCTAGCGATGATCGGCGCCAGATCGTCGGGGATGGGCGCCGTCAAGTCTATCCATTCATTCGTTCTGGGATGCCGGAAGCTGAGCTTGAATGCGTGAAGGGCCGGCCTGGTCAATTTCGCGGCCAGTTCACCGAGCGTTCCGGGTAGTTTTTTGGCGGCGCGCACGCCCCCGTACAGGTCGTCCATAATCAGCGGGCAGCCCAGCGCTTTTAAATGCACACGTATTTGATGTGTTCTGCCCGTGAGCAATCGGCATTGAACGCAGCCGACCGGCCCGCGAACTGAGAGCAGCTTGTACTGCGTTTTCGATTCCCGACCGCCGGATTCATTAACGCTCATTTTTTTTCGATGAAGTTTGTGGCGGCCTATGGGAAGATCGATCAAACCCTCCGCGGGGTTCGGCGCTCCAAGAGTCAGGGCGATATAGATTTTTTTTACCGTGCGTTCGGCAAACATGCGCGACAGGGATTCATGAGCAAAGTCGTTTTTTGCGCAGACGATCGCACCGCTGGTTCCCTTGTCGAGCCGGTGGACAATCCCGGGGCGCAGAACGCCGCCCACGCCGGAGAGATTGTGCGCGTGCGCTAAAAGAGCGTTGACAAGCGTGCGATCAGGATTTCCGGCGGCGGGATGGACCACCATGCCGGCGGGCTTGTTGACGACAATGATATCATCGTCTTCATGCAGGACATCCAGAGGGATGTTCTGGGCGGGCGTTCGGGCGGGATCGGCTTCCGGGATGATGACGACGACGGTTTCGTGCCCTCGAATTTTATAGGAAGCTTTGGGGAGATTTCCGTCCACCAATACGTGCCCTTCGCCGATCAGCTTCGCTATCCGGGAACGGCTCAAATTTTCGACTGAGTTGGCGATGAACACATCAAGGCGCAGATCACGGTGTTCCGGCAAAGTATTGAGCAGAAACTCCCTTTTGCCCGCACTCGATGGCTGATTGTTCAAATCTTTTCCAAAAACACTTTGTAGGCTCTGTAAGCGGCGTGAAAATCCGCAATATGCAAAAGCTCGAAGGGGCTGTGCATCGCCAAAACAGGCGGACCGACATCCAGCACTTCCGCGCCGGTGGCGGCGATGAATTTGGCTATGGTGCCGCCTCCGCCCTCGTCGACCTTTCCCATTTCCGTGCTTTGCCAGGGGATTTTATTCTTATTGAACAATCGGCGGATTTCTCCCACGAATTCGGCTGAGGCATCGGAGGCGCCGACCTTGCCGCGTGAACCGGTGTACTTCTTTATAGCCAGTCCGTAACCCGCGCGGGCCGCATTGCGCAGGTCGAAAACTTCCGGCCAGTTCGGATCGACCGCTGCGGCCAAATCCGCGGACAGCGCCTTGGAGTTGTGCAGCGCTTCGGTTACGACGCTTTCGCCCACTGATTTCTCTCTGGCCTCGCAAAGACGCCGCACAATATACTGGAGGAATCGCCCCTGCGCGCCAGTGTTGCCGAAGGAGCCGACCTCTTCCTTATCGAAGCAGACAACCAGTTGCGTTGTTTCAGAAGCCTCGGCGTCGAGCAGCGCCCTGACGGCGGCGTAGGAACTGGCGCGGTCATCGTGCCCGTACCCGCCGATAAAAGCTCTGTCGAAGCCGACATATCTGGCTGGTCCGGCCGGAACGAGTTCTAATTCCGCACTGACAAAATCCTCTTCCACGATTCCGTATCGATCATGGAGCAATTTCAAAACGCCGAATTTTATGCGTTCGGCCTCGCCTCGCGCACCGATAGGCAAGCCGCCCGCGACGACGTTCAACTTCTCCGCCGGAATGGCTTCGGAAAATTTTCTGGAATCCTGAGCTTTTTTCGACAGATGGGGCAGCAAATCGGAAATGCAAAATACCGGTTCGTCCTCGCTTTCTCCAATATTGATCTGAACCATCTCGCCATCGCCTTTTACAATCACACCGTGCATGGCAAGAGGCATTGTTACCCATTGGTGTTTGCGCACGCCGCCAAAATAATGTGTTTTCAGCAAGGCCAGGCCGTGATCCTCGTATAGGGGCATCGCCTTCAAATCGATTCGCGGGCTGTCGTGATGCGTGGCGATGATGCTAAGCCCTTCGGCGAGCGGCCTGGATCCCAATCGCGCCACGCCAAAAACCTTGTTTCGATAGGCGATGGTCAGCAAATCCCCTTTGCCCTTTTTATTGGCGTTGAGGTCGCAAAATCCTCTGCCCAGGGTGTATTCCAGAAAAAACTGCGTGGACTCTCTTTCTGTTTTGACTCTGGAGAGATAGAGCCGATAATCTTCGGCCAATGCCGCTAGCGCAGTGCGCCGGCTGGCTGAGATAAAGTCCATGCCGTGCTTCACCTTATAGCCCAGACTTTTTTTCATCGATTTAAGGGTCGGGTTTTTTTCCATCGTTTTCTCCACATAGGCGGCCTATCCAATAAAGGGTTTTTACACGATTCTTCAGGGGCCAAGCCGGTTTATATATTTTCGATAAAGCGCGGCGCCGGTCTTTCGGCGCAGAAATCGCGGAGTTCTTCTGAGGCGTTTAATATCGCTCACGATTTGGTCGATGTGTTGCCGGGCGACGTTGCGGCCCGCCTCAATGCACTGTTCAAACTGGGAAAAGTCCGCCCAGTGATATTTGCCGACATCGGGACTGAGGATCACGTCCGCAAAGCGTAGGTGATGGTCGGTGAGCGCAAGCTTCGTGATTTGATGTGAACGAAAATATATCTCAAGCGCTTTCATGGAGTTTCCCGGAATCGGAAGATCATGAATGACGTTTGCGGCGATCACGTAATCTGCGCCCATCCGGAAAACTTCCGATACGGGAACCATGTTGATAATTCCGCCATCGACGCAAAGTCGATCCGCAATTTTTATGGGGGGGAAGGCGCCCGGAACCGCCGACGATGCGGCTATGGCATCAATCACAGGGCCTTCGTCCAGAATGACTTGCTCGTTTGCGACCAAATCCGTAGCGACGGCGTGAAAGGGTATTTTCAGACTTTTGATATCCCGGTCATCGACAAAGAAACCCAATAGCTCGTAAAGATCTTCGACATCCAGGGCCGAGGAACGGGTCATGGTTGATGCGATGACGCGACCGCGTTGAATATAGTAGCTAAAGCTTTGGAAAGGGCTGTTTTCGGTTGTTCCATCTTCTTTGTGAAGGCGGTGTATCTTCGCATTTTTGAACTGCGGGGAACGTAGGAAATTCAGAGCGTCCTCGGCGACTTTGGCAATGGCGCCGTCGATGCAGTATAGGGAGCCGACCAGCGCGCCCATGCTGGTTCCCGCGACGAGATCGATCTTGACGCCGTTTTGTTCAAGCACCTCGATCAAGCCGATGTGAGCCAATCCCCTGGCCGCGCCGCCTCCCAAAGCCAGTCCCACTTTCAGCGACATTGATCAGGCGACCTCATAAAATGCGCAAGCATGGTTTCTTGCGGAGGAGTTTCATTATTGCAGCAGATTGATTTGCCTTAAGCGCAGTCCCTGGCTTTCGCCGGCGATTTCCGAAACGTTTTCCAAAAAGCGCCGGCGGCAGCTTGGGCACAGTATCATATTGATTTCCTGATACACGTCTTTTTCAAGATCCTCGGCGGACATATCAGCGAGGTTTTCCACGAGAGCGCTCATCTTTCGCTTTCTGGCTTCTGCGTTTTCGCAGTCATCATCCGGGAGATAACCATCAAACCCCGACGAGATTTTAATACTGACATTGAACCGGGCGGCGCCCAGCAGAAGAGCTTTGTCGCAAGCATCGCAACGTTTGGAAGGCATCATTTGTCAAACTCCCTTAGAAGCACGTTTCTCAGGGTATTTTCTATGATGCGCTCCTGGCCGTCAAGAAGACTTCTGAAGTCGATCCAAACCCTGTTTTCTGAAAGGCGTGTAATAATGGGCGGGGCGCCAAGGCGCAGAGCTTTTTCCAATCCGCCGGAACTCATTTTCGCCGGCCTTATCGTCACGGCGAAACTGGGCACGTCATGCAGCGGCATTGCGCCGCCTCCGATGCGGGCGCGCGTGGCGACCGTCTCAACTTCAGCCGCTCCCTTTAAAATATCCTTTAATCGATCCGTCATTTCCGTCGCACGGCTTTCAATGATTTCCACTGGAGTCGAGGCTGCGCGAAGAACCGGTATTTCTCTGATGGCGATCATGGGATCTCGGTACAGGCTCAACGTCGCCTCCAATGCGGCCAATGTCATTTTGTCGAGTCGAAAGGCTCTGGCCAGGGGATTCTTTTTGCATTCGTCGACGATCGCCTTGTCGCCGACAATGATTCCGGCCTGCGGTCCTCCAAGAAGTTTATCACCGGAAAAGGTTAAGACGTTGCAGTGGGCGTCGACCATTTGCGGCACCGTCGGTTCGTCGATCAACCAGGGTGCCTCATCGGCAATCAATGAACCGCTTCCGAGATCGAACATGACGGGAATATTTTTTTGCCTTCCCAATTCAACGAGCTGTTCAATGGAGACTTCCGAAACAAATCCCTCAATCCGGAAATTGCTGCGATGCACTTTCAACAGTACAGCTGTGTCGTTCGTGATGGCGTTGCGATAATCAGCGACATGCGTCTTGTTTGTCGTGCCGACCTCGACCATGCGACAGGAACTTTTACGGATGACATCCGGGATGCGAAACGATCCACCGATCTCGACCAGTTCTCCACGGCTGACGATGACTTCCCGTCCCTCGGCCAGCGTGTTGAGAGTCAGCAATACCGCTGCGGCGTTGTTGTTGACGGCGATTCCCGCTTTCGCCGAAGTGACCTGAGTCAAAAGTTCCGAGATAAGATCGTGACGGGATCCTCGTTTTCCCCTGGCAATGTCATACTCAAGGGTCGAGTAATTTCGCGCGATGTCATAGACGGCGGCGGCGGCGCTTTCCGATAGAGGTGCTCTTCCCAAATTTGTGTGAACCAAGATTCCGGTCGCGTTGATGACCTTTTGAAGTTTGTTGGCAGACATGCAGCCCAATCTTTCCATAATAAGCCGCACAAGCAAAGGAGCTTCGATCCGCGGATTCTCGCCCCGAAAAATGCGGTCGCGTAAATCCTGCAAAACGCTTTTCACCGCAGTGAGCACTACATCGCGCCCATCGCTTTGGATGGAATTCGATAGCTCGCTCCAGGCAATGACGCTTCCCATCGCGGGCAGTTTTTTTAATCGATCCACGATCTTTTTTTCTTCAATCATCGCAAGCCCCTCAGCATTACTGCTGATGCGCCATCAGGAAACGGAGCATAGCAATCGGGGTTTCCTCTAAAATGGTCGCGTTTTTTCCAAGTTTGCTTCATTTTTTACCAATTAATCACCATTTACAGACTGGCAACGTATGGTATTATGCCTAAGCTTTTTTTCCTAGTAGAAAATATGCTGAATTAAAATTTCCGTCAGAGGGTGCTTAATGGTAACGCCAGCCAGTGTTGATAGAATAAAAGGCAAACAGGCCAAAGGGGCAATTCTCCTTTTGCAGTCGACGCAAACCGAGTGCGATCAACTCAATGGTCCGCTGACGGAGTTCGGCTTCACGGTTTTTTCGGCAACAACCTACAAAGACGGCATGAAGATCTATCGAGACCGGGATCCCGAGGTCATCATACTTTCCGCCGTTGTCTCTGGAGGCAGCGCGTTTGATTTCTGTAGAAGCATCCGGAAAGAAATGAAAGACTCCAAAATACCCATCATTCTGACTTCAACCATGCTTTCGGGTCGATTGTTGATCGAAATCAAATCAAAATGGGGCGTCACCGATACGGTCTTACTTCCGGTTACACTGAATAAAATGTTTCACCTCATACAATTTCATCTCGGTCAAGAGGATACCCGACCGGACATGACGATGAAGCAGACTTCAAAGTTGGGCGTTCCCGCCCAACCCAAGCAGAAAAAGAAACTCAATAGAGAGGGCGATCTGTCGGAGGTGAAGCTGGAAAAGCTTCTCAGGCTCATGGCTGTTAATAACAGGTCAGGCGTCTTGAAGCTTAAACGAAACGGCAGCGCCATCGACCTGCATATCCAAAACGGAAAGCTTGTTTATGTTTCCTCGGATTACATCGAAGGTTCGACACTGGCTGATCACCTCGTCGAATCGGGCAAGATTTCTCCCGATCGACTCCCGGCGCTTCAAAAACGCATGGAAACCGAGAACAAACTTTTAGGTCATTTGCTGCTGGATGTTGGTTTGCTGGCCAAGGACATTCTTCAGGCCGAGATTTCGGAACACATGGTAAAAAAGGCGCTTCTGCTCTTTGATTGGAAAGATGGTAGCTATCAACTCAGCGAGGACGCGCCGCAGGCGCCGCAGGATGTAAACATCCAACTCGATCTGGCGCAAGTGATTTTCGACGGGATTAGGAAAACTGTGGATATCGATGACTTTGAATCCAAAATCGGCGATCTGCCCGGATCCATCTTCAAACTATTGCGCGACAAGGGAATCGACATCAAAGATCTCGACCTCAGCACGGAAGAAAAACGTTTGGCCTATTCATTCGACGGCAAGCAACCGCTTGCTGACACCATGTCCACCAGCGCCCTGTCGCCGGAGGAGATCTGCCGCTTCATTGCGGGTCTATTGGCTTTAAAAATTGTCAGGCTAATGAAATAGAAACTATAGGTAGAAAATCCGCCGCGCTTCCATTCCGAACGTTAATTTTTTTAATCTGTTCTCAATGAGGGTTTAGCCACTGGGCGAGTTTTTCCAGGTTGTCCACTTCGCCCATTGAGATGAGAGTATCGCCGGATTTGATTACATAATCCGGACTCGGGTTAAAAATCATTTCTCCACTTTGGCGTTTTATTCCGATGATGATCAAACCAAGTTTTTGCCTAATCGGTGCCTGACGCAATGAACACCCGGCCAGCTCAGAGGCTGCGCTGACGGGGCTGCCTTCCATCCGAATCATCCGCTTTTCGTCCTGGAAAACGCCATCGAGTATGTCGTAGATTTCAGGCCTGAGAATCGTATTGGCCATGCTTCGCCCTACGGTGACATAGGGACTGACGACGTGCGTAGCCCCGGCCGCTTTCAGTCGGCGACTGGAACCGCTCTCAATCGCTCTGGCAACGATATCGAGGCCCGGATTGAGATCGCGCGCCATCAAAGCGCAAAACACAGCGTCTGCGTCCGTGGACAGACTGATTATCAAAGCCTTGGCCTTTTTAATGCCCGCATCCAGGAGCACTTGTTCGTCGGTGGCGTTTCCGTTGATATAGAAAATGCCCGTATCCTCCAAGTGCTTGATGATCTCTTCGTGGCTTTCAATGACGACCAATCGCGCTTTTTTTTTCATGCAACTCATTCGCTATGACTTTGCCCATCCTCCCGTACCCGCAGAGAATGAAGTGATTTTGCATTTTCTGAATTTCCACGTTCAATCTCCTTCTTCCAAAAATGCTTTGCAGGCGACCCTCGATAGCAATTTGCGTGATGATGCTGACGGAAAACAGGATATAGCCGGTTCCACCGACAATGAGAAAAATGGCGAATACCCTGCCCATTTGATGCAAGGGGAAAACCTCGCCGTAACCGACGGTCGTAATCGTGATGATGGTCATATAGAACGCTTCAAAAATTGAAACGCCCTCGATAAACCGAAATCCTATAGTTCCGAATAATATGACCAGCACACCAAGCGGGATAAGATTTTTTGCAAGACGCACCAGATTCAAACCGATTTCCCTTCATTCAGTTGCCACCCAATATGGTGGAGAATGCCAACTTGTTCAAGATGTTGTTTCGCCCTTGCCGGTCTTGATTTGCGCAGCTATCATTTTCTCGCCATGAATATTCTCCTTGCATGCAACCGATTTTTCCTGTCAGGCGGGCCGGAGCGTTATCTTTTCAATATCCTGCCGGAGCTGGAAAAAAGAGGGCATGACCTTGCCATCTTCGCACTGGACTACAAGGACAATGTTTCCACGCCTCACCGTCGTTTCTTTCCACCCGCTCCCGTCGGCGAAGATTTCATTCGCTACGGCGATAAATCCCTGACTTGGCGACAAAAGGCGACCCTTGCGCGTCAGGTCATTTTTGACCGGAGCGTTTATCACGCCGCCATGCGTGTCATTCAGGAAAAAGAAATCGATGTCATCTATGCGCTGCAGATCGCGCATTACCTTTTCCCCGAACTTTTTATTGCGGCGAAGAAACTCGGGACGCCGGTCGTCTGGCGGCAATCCGATTTCCAGATTCTTTGCCCCGCCTACAATTCTCTGCGAAACGGCAAGCCCTGCTCCCTTTGCGACCATTCTCTTTTCCCGGCGCTGATTCATCGCTGCGTGAAAGCTTCGTTGCCGATGACGGGCGTACGCGTCGCGTCGATGATTCATGCCCGGCTTCGCGCCCTGGATCGATATCCGTCTCGTATAATTTGTCCGACACGTTTCATGATGACTCGGCTTTCCAACATCGGTTTTCCTTCCGACAAACTCGTTTACTTGCCGACGCCGATTCCCAACGCATGGTTCTCGCCGGACGAGACGGCCAAATCCGACGAGAAGATTGTCCTTTTCGTCGGCGGTTTGTATGAACCAAAAGGCGCGCACGTAGTGGTCGAAGCGTCCATGCGAAAGCCCTGGAGCCTGATAATCGCGGGTGATTATTCGACGCCATACGGGACTATGCTCAAAAAAAGTGTAGAACATTCCAAAGCGCAAAACATCCATTTCGTCGGGTACGCAAACGATCAGGAACTGGTGGCATTGTATCAGCGTGCGCGGATGGTGGTTATCCCGTCGCTGTGGGATGAGAATCTTCCCCACACGCTCCTTGAGGCGCGGGCGGCTGGTTTGCCCGTCATCGCTTCGGACACAAAAAGCATGCGCGAATTTATCCGGCACGAGAAAAACGGTTTGCTCTTTAGCCCCGGCGATGCGAAGGCCTTGGCCCATTACATAGAGCGCTTGATGGACGACGACGATATGGCGCGAAAGCTTCGGGACGCATCACGGGCGGATTTGTTGATTGGGCATTCGATGAGAACGCATTTGGATCATCTCGAAAACATCTTTGAACAGGTGATCGATCTTGGCCCTACTCCTTCGTTTTCCTAATTCAAAATTTAACAATAACAAGCATATTTCTTTGTTTCAGAGTTGATTATTGTCGGCAAAACAATCCGAATTGTTTTGCCCTTGGGCTCGCCGAAGTGATCCGGCATCAATCAGCGGTCGATCAATTCATCGGTGATGTGCGACGCCGTCAGGCGATACCCTCGCCACGTCATGAATTTTCGACTTCATGAGAGTTTGAATTGGGCCCTCGAATTATTCACTAAATTTATCAATACAATTTGTCTCACTCTTATTGGCACAGAGGGCAACAAACAAAGGCATTTGCCATTTCAATGCGTTTCCTGGAGAGCGTTATAGTAGCGTCGATGAGCGGCAAAAAGACGCGCCATCTCCTTTTCCGGATGATCGGCAGCAACTTGTGCGGCCCATTCCGCGTGGATTGAGGATCGGGGATGGGGTTGGCAATAGGCGAAGCACACTCTTAAATCAAGCCCCATCCAGCGATCCCTGTCGGAGTAATCGTATCCCTTTTCACGAATCCAACGCAGGTCTGGATCGAGCAAGGCGGTTTTAAAATCAACCGGCGTCCGCGAATGGGGCAAAGAGCCGGCGGATTCGGCGGCGTCAAATACGTGACGAGCAACCTGAAACGCGCCTTCGATATTCAAGTGGCAATAATCAAGAAGGTATCGCGAAGGTTCGGGCTCCATCCAGTCGGTGAGCAATTTTTCGATATCCGCAAGAATAAAACCGGACGCGGCGGCTCTGCGGATAACACGGTTGATTTGTGGAGTAGCCATGATTTGTCGATCACTTTGCTCCCATGCCTGGCGAACAGCCGACAGGTATTGCTCGCGGCTTTTAAACTGGGAAAACGCAGCACGCATGAGGGAGGACGCATATGGCGTACTACATCTTGCCTTATCCACCTCGTGCAACAGTTTCGAAAGATTTTCTTCCCGCCCCATTATTTTGTAGCATAGAGCCAGTGGATACAGGATTTCCTTTGGCCGGTGGGAGGAAGATTCAAGTTCGGGGATCAATTCAACGCACGACTTACGCAAAGAGGCCAAAGTTTCTTCGTCGAGATCTGAGAGGTTTCGAATGCCTCCCGCCTTATATATCATGAGCAAATCCAGTTTTTTGCCGAAACTTTTAATCGGTTCCAGTATTCGCTCGGCAAGGTCATAGCGTCCCAATCTCGCCCAGCCCTGGGCCTGAAACAGATTCCTTCGGAGGGGATTATCCTGCCATGTTTTCTCGTCGATTAACCACGACGCCAGATTGTCAAGTGGATTGGCAAGGAGAGTGCAGATCACGATTGGCGTTCCATTTCGATGGGCCGATTTTGCCATTTCAAGCAAGTTCCTCTCATACCGGCGCACTGCGAATGAAATCTGCTCAGGCCTTAAAACGATATTCAGATAATCAACAAGGAGCCGACGTTCCTCGTCCCTGGTCTTCCGACTTATCGGGAGCAGCGACTTGAACATGCGCGCCAGGATAAGGTGAGTTTCGACAAGGCCGGGAAGACGGGCGGCCCGCCGGTTTCGGAGACGAGTCATGGCTTCCTTCGCCTTGATGTCCATGAACTCATTGTTGCCCGAATAGACGACAAGCAGGTTCGGCTCCCCCTTCGCAATGACTTCATCCATGAGAGCACGGACCTGAAGGCTGCTGTATCCGATAGAGGCGAAATTGACGACTTCAATGGTTCGCTCCGGATGGGAGAGCTCAAGCATTCTGGCGAACCAATCCGCGAAAGCGCCATTATGCGGAAACCCCATGCCCCAGGCGGCGGATCCGCCGAAAACAAAAACGCGGAAAGTTCCCCGCGGCTTGGGGCGCACCAGAGACCTTTGCTTTCCGCGAACAATACCGAGGATGAGCCGCCGTCCGCCGACGTCAGCGGCCAGCGCGTGGTCTGGAAGCCTTTGATACTCAATCGGAGACAATGGCGCCGCCGCGTCCTCTTGTTGGACCAGGCGTGCAACGATTTCGGCACCGCCAAAGACCAGCACAATGGCGATCAGAGTATATATAATCTTGCGTAAAGCGGTTTTCATGGTACTGACTCTGGTCGCTGCATTGTGCTGATTGCTTAACCACCGTTACTATAACGGCCTGCCTTTTGGGATGGAAGTCGCCACGCAAGTCCTATCTTCCCCAGGGCTTTTCCAAGCAATGATCGAGGAAGGTTCGTTGATTCCCGGACGCATAAACTCTGCCCATTTCCAATAATTTCAGTCGTTTTGCGTATGGTCTTAAGAATCTACTCAACTTCCAAGATGGCGGCAGTGAGCTTGGAATAAAGGCTTTGATTGAAAAGATTCAAATCCTCGGAAGAGTTATCGAAATAATCGGGGTACGTAGCGCCGGTGGCAATAATTCCATAGAGCGCATAATTGCCCGGCAAAAGCGCCCCGGCATCGATTTCCCACTGCATCTTATAGTATACTGTATCTCCGGGACTCAAGATGACTTCACTCGCCGACGCCAGATTTCCGGGAAAGAGATCACCGAAAACGATTTGCCCTTTATGCATCACGGCAAAGGTCGCTGCGGGATCCCAATTCGATGACAGGATTTCGTCGTTCGTTGAAACGTTTTCCGCCGCCAATGTGATCTGAACAACTGAGCCGGGACGAAATCGGTTGCCGTTGGTCGTGATGGTGAAAGCTACCGAACGGGGCAGGGAAAAGGTATCCAGCTCGGATTCCGGCACGCCCTTGACGATTCTGAATGATTGCTCGGCGGCGTGGTAATATGGGTAGCTGGCTTGCAGCGTCCAATCTCCGTCCGACAGATCAGTCGGAAGTTGGAAATACCCATCTACATCGGTCAGCATTGAAACGCCCACATCCGCCAACTCCACGCGAATCATATCGTGCTGGTTGGCTCCTTCAAGAACCACGCGCCCTGTGAGAATATCGTGTTTGACTGTGGAAGAATCGTCGGCGTCGAAACCCGAGAGCCAATCGCCCATCTCATCCGAGCAGGCTGTCATCAGCGCCAGCATCGCCAAACAAGCAAAGGTCAATGCAGTTTTTTGAAGTTTGGTCATTTCAATACGCCATAACATTCCCATCAACCGCCAGGAAAATAACTTTCGCACCGCCTCTTTGAACCCGCGTTGCGAAGCGCCGAATTATCTCACAGTGAGACAAAATATGCATCAAGTTTTTCCATCGTCACGGGCGCAAGGAAAATTGGTCGTGACCCCAATTCCATTGCTCCGGCGCCCGAAGGATAATGTTTTCCCAGGCCGAAACGCATGCCTGCGTCATATCCCGCAAAAAATCGACGCCGACACCGGTCGGTTTTTTCACCGGCGGGCCAATGACAACGCGGTGTCTGCCCGGATTGCTTCGCTCACTCCGATATATCAAAACGGGACAAGGATGCTGCTCGACAATTTCGGCGATGGTCCGGTGAGCGACGACCCGTCTTTTGCAGAAATGAACGATGACGCCATTATCACGATCCGCGCTACGATCTATGGGAAAAGCGACGCATTCATTGGCTGCGAGCCGGTCGAGAATCTCCTGCCTGTCAAAGGGATCGAATAAAGTTCTGACCCCGTGCCGCAGTCGCAGTCGCCTGACCCACGTGCGAAAAAAGGGGTGATCAATATTTCTGTCCGCGAGCGTGACAGGGATGCCGCTTCTCGCAATCATCCAAAGCCCAAGATCAAGGGATCCGAAATGAGCGCAAGCCAGGATGACGCCTCGACCGCTGGACAACGCCGACTCCAATTGGTCCTGGCCCTCGACAGAAACCATCTTCGTAAAATCGCCGGCGCGAAAATGATCGGCCAGAAGGTAATCGACAGCCATCTTCCCGCGATTCATCACGGAAGCCTTCTGGATTTTGTCGATCCTGCTTGAATTATAAACCGCTCCAAGAGCGATTCGGAGATTTTGGTTCGCTTTTGCGCGCCGCGTCGCTGAAAATGCGTAGGACAAACGACCCAGCAAGGCGCCGACCAGATCGGCGGTGGTCCCGGGCAGATTGTAGAGAGTTTTTCCGGCGACTGAAATCAACGCCTGATGAAACCAGGCGCCGCGAACGGCTTTGGCTTCGGGATTGAGGTGGGAAGCTTCACCCGGCGGTCTTTTTTCCCAGCGCCGATGCATCCATATCCACTTTATGCCATCAAGGCTTTTTCAAAAAATAACAGCAGCTTTACTCGACCAACTTTTCGGTAACGAGCTGAACCACATCCAGGATTGATTCCCATAACTCAATGTCGTCTTTGGCGATGACAATATCAAATTCATCGGAAAGGAGGCTGCCGAGCTCCTCCATGTCATATGGGTCCAGGCTCAAATCATCCATAAGGTGACTGGAAGTTTTGACCTCCTCGGGATGCAAATCCAATTGATCGCTGATGATCTTGATGACGATTTCCTCAATGTTGTCCGCCATGATTTTCCCATCCACAAAAAGAACCGGGGTTAATTACGCCACGCTTTTACTCAGATACTCAACCACATCAGAAACGAATCTGATTTTTTCCACACTTTCTTCAGGGATTTCTTCTATCTCAAACTCATCTTCAATGCCGATCACCAGTTCAACGACCGTTAAGCTGTCTGCGCCGAGGTCTTTGATAAAGTCGCTGTCCGGCTTGACCTGCTTAGGCGTCAGTGGATTGCCCTTGCGCTCGATCTTGGAGCAGACAACCTGAACGACGCGATTGAAAATTTCCAGTTCTTTTCCCGAATACATAGCCTCTCCTATCTGTCGACCCGTTATTTTACATTAGCAGTCCACCGTCCACGACGAACACCTGTCCCGTAATGTAAGTGGCGCCATCGCCGGCGAGAAAGGAAACCATCGGCGCCACATCGTCCGGTTTACCGGCACGACCAAGCGGAATGCGCCCGATCGCTTCTTCAAGCTGATCGGCAGTCATTGTCCCCACCATTCCCTCTTCGCCTGTATCGATCAAACCGGGAGCCAGGGCATTGACCAGAATATTACGCGGCGCCAATTCTTTCGCAAGGGATTTCGTCATCCCGATGACGGCGGCTTTCGTGGCGGAGTAAATTGATTGTCCGGCATTGCCGGCGATTCCGACAATAGAACTCATCAGGATGATCCGTCCCGATCCTTTGCGTATCATAGGACGAATGGCCGCTTTGGCGCATCGGAAAGCACCGGCCATGTTGACCTGTATGACGCGTTCCATTTCTTCCTCTGCCGTTAATACCGCCATATTGTTGAGAGTCAGGCCAGCGTTGGCAACCATAATGTCAAGGCCGTCAGCCGCCTGGAAGAATTCGTAAACACTCTTTTTTACGGAAACCGGATTAGCGACGTCAATCTGAACGATCATGCCTTCGCCCCCGTCGGCGGTGATCTCATCAAGGACCCTTTGCGCTCCCTGCTGCCTTTTGTTATAACCAACGCCGACGAAAAAACCATCGCGACCAAGCCGCCTGGCAATGGCGGTGCCGATGCCGCGGCTGGCCCCCGTCACAAATGCAGAATCCTTTTTTTCTCTGTTCAAATCCATTGCCAACACACTCCGAGCGCCGCTGTACAGTGTCAATAGCACAAAAACGTCATGGCAAATTATTCTCCGTTTTGCAAGTCTTGAAAAGCGTGGTTTTATGAAATAATAAATGCAAAGGAATCTTGGAAAAAATCAACCCAGATCAAGCGCACGGATATTCCCGGAATCTGAAACGGCAAAACAAGGCGCCGTGTCCGTAATCCGCTTTGTCATATTTGTCAGCGTCGCCCCAGGACCGCATTCGATAAAGGCGTCGGGCGACATTGCAGCCGCGCGCAAGACGCCATCTGAAAAAAGAACTCGCTGCGTTACCTGCCGAGTTAAAAGATCAGAAACCCGGTCGGAATCTTCATTCGCCGTGGCGTTGACATTGGCGATGACGGGAAATGCGAAGTCGCCGAATGGAACGCGAGTCAGGTCTTCTTTTAGTAATTCTGCGGCGGGCGCCATCAACGGACAATGAAATGGAGCGGATACCTTCAATGGAATGCTGCGGCGTACGCCGTGTTGCCTACTGATCCGCCTTGCTTCTTCCACGGCCTTTGTCTTGCCGGAAATAACGATCTGGCCGGCGCCGTTGAGATTGGCGATCCAAACGCCTTCGCCGACTGCGTCGCAAATATCTTGCGCCGTTTGAAGATCGCATCTCAACAAAGCCGCCATGGCCCCATCCCCCAGCGGCACGGCGCGTTGCATGTATGCCCCGCGTTTTCGCGTCAAAACCACCGCGTCCTCAAGGCCCAAAGCGCCGGACGCAACCAGGGCAGTATATTCTCCTAAAGAATGACCAATGGCAGCCGCAACATGGAAAATTTTTTCGCTTCGGAGAAACTCGTAGGCCGCAAGGGATACAGCCAAAACACAGGGTTGCTGGAACTCGGTTTGCGTGAGCTTGTCGGCAGGTCCGTTGAAGCAAAGGTCCAGAATATCAAAGCCGGACGCTTCTTGCGCCCGGTCCATAATCTTTTTGGCCGCTACGGAATTCTCGTAGAGTTCGCGTCCCATTCCCACGGCAGCCGAGCCTTGGCCGGGAAATAGCAGCACGACGCGAAAGATGCGCATGAGGCTATTTTCCCTCTTGCGCGACGACCTCTTTGCCTTTGTAGAAACCGCAATGCGGGCAGACGCGATGGGAGACAGTGCTTTCCTGGCAGTTTGGACACTGGATTACATTGGGCGCTTGGATTCCGTGATGCGCGCTACGCAATCCCTTCACTCTGCGACTGACTTTTCTTTTTGGTCGAGCCATTTCTCTCTCCTGTACAATATCTCCGCTCTCGACGGAGGAATCACCGATTTTCACGGCAGCAGCACTGCTCCTCGTTAAGGTGAACACCCACGGAGCAAGAGCGGGCTGTCGTTAGCACGAAGACTTTGAAGATGTCAAGGTCATGGAAATAAAAAAATGCTCAAAGCCATCTTGCTTTAGCACGTAAATGGGCTAATTTGTCCTGGCATCAAACTGTCGTGTCGTCATGTGGATGACGAAGCGATCACTGATTTTAGGAGAATCCATGAAACTCGTCATTGTCGGAGGAGGCGGTATTCGCACGCCGCTTTTTATTGAATCTTTGCTCAAACGCCAGGCCGATTCGGAAAATCTCATCACGCACGTCACCCTGCACGACCTGCAAGCGGAGCGCCTTGAAGTGATCGAAACCATGGCGCGGCATTTGATTGGCCAACTCGACTCAACCTTGACCATTGAAACTACGACGGATCTCGACTACGCCCTTGTCGATGCGGATTTCGTGGTCACAACTCTGCGGGCCGGATTTGAAAAAGGGCGCATTTTGGATGAAAAAGTGGCGATCCAAAACGGGTGCATCGGACAGGAGACCGTTGGGGCCGGTGGATTCGCCATGGCCATGCGCAGCATTCCGGCAGTCCTCAACGTGGCGAAGAAATTGGCCAAGGCATCCCCCAATGCCTGGATAATCAATTTCACCAATCCCTCCGGCATCATCACGCAGGCCCTGCACGACGCCGGTTTTTCGAAATCGATCGGCATTTGCGACAGCGCCGACACCATCGCCCGAAGCGCTTCGCAATTTTATAAGGTGCCGGAAAAGGAAGTCGATCTCAAAGTGTACGGATTGAACCATTGCAGTTTCGCCGAGCGCGTCTTTTTCGGGCGACAGGACAAGACAAGCGATATTCTGGCCGACGACGGCTTTATGGATTCGGTCATGGCTCTGTATGACAAAGAAGAACTGCGTGCTTTCAATGCGCTCCCCAATGAGTATTTGTATTACTATTTTTACGCGAAGCAGGCCTTTGAAAAGATCGCGGCGGAAAAACAAACACGCGGCGAAATCGTGCTGGCGCTGCATAAACGCTTTTTTGAGGGCGCCCGGTCCGGCGGACGACTTCGCGGTGGCCAGGAATTGTTTGACCTTCAGGCCAAACTGCTCAGTGAGCGTAAAGACAGCTATATGGAATATGCCTGGGAGGATACGGATCAGACAACGCGTTCCGAAGCGGCAAGGGGCGGCGGAGCGGAATCCGAAAGCGAAGGATATGCAGGCGTGGCATTATCCTTCATTCATGCCCTGCGAGCCGACAAACCTCGCCGACTGGTTATCAATTATCCCAACGGCGGCGCGATAGACTTCTTTTCCCATCACGATGTCGCCGAATTGACCTTTGAAATTTCATCGTCTGAAATAAAACCCCTGCCTGTTTTCAACATGCCCCCTAAAATCGAAATGCTTCTCAAAGAGCTCAAACTCTACGAGAACCTCAGTTGCCAAGCCTGTCGGACCCTCTCCCGGCGTTCGGCGCTTCTGGCTCTGGAAGTCAATCCCCTCGTCGAAAGCCGGGAAATGGCTGCGGCGTTGCTCGACGACTACGCAAAAGCGCACGGCGGCACGATCAAAGACATTGCGGAAGGGGTGTGATCCGTGGACGTTTTCATGCCCTCGACGGGGCGGATATTTCTGGACCTCGTGTTCGCCGGCCTCGACCGAATCCCCGTACCCGGCGAGGAGCATTTTGCCCGACAGTTTGAAATGATGGCTGGCGGCATGTACAACGCGGCTCGCGCCCTTCATCGGCTTGGCGTGCACGTGGAGCTTGCCGCCGATCTGGGAAACGACCTTCCCTCGAAAATCATCCGGGAACTTTGGGAAGTCGATGGCCTGCCCGATGCATTCCTGCGTTGGCACGACAAGCCCACCGTCGCCGTGACATGCTCCTTTAGCTTGGCCGACGACCGGGCTTTTTTGAGTTACATCGATGAAAAGCCTGTTCCCTTGGCCGATCCGGCGATTATTGACGAGCACGATGTGAAATGCGTTTTGCTTTCGGGAATTCCCGAAAATGACATTTTTATCCCTCTGCTCGAACGCGCAAAAGCCCGCGACATCCCCATTTACATGGACTCCCAATTCGACCATCCCCCTATGACGCAATCCTGGATGCCGCGCCTGATTTCGTTGGTGGACACTCTGTTTTGCAATGAAGGGGAATCGAAAGCTTTGTCGGGAAAACAAGAGGTGGAAGACGCCGGAAGAGTATTGGGTGAAATGGGGCCAACGGTGGTCATCAAACTCGGAGGGAAAGGCGCTTTGCTCACTAAGAATGACTCGTCTTTTCGACTTCCGGCGCCGCCCCTTAATGTTGTGGACACCACCGGCGCCGGGGATTGCTTTGTCGCGGGCTTCTGCTACGCAAAGCTACACGGCTACGACGACCGAAGCGCATTAGCCCATGCAATAACGTGCGGCTCATTGAGCTGCGGCGGCGTCGGCGGCGCAGCGGCGCCAAGCGAAGATGAACTCCTGGCCTCCATAAAAAACACTTCGGCTGATCTTTCGGTCACAATGGACAATCTCTGATTTTTTACTTTAGCAAGTCTATTCGATCATCTCTATTTTCAAATTACCCGGCGTGTGTTGTCTGAGAAAAAAAAAGAAGGCCGTTATTTTCCCATTTCAAAACAGAAGTTGGCCTAATAAATTGTAGCTATCTCCTTTACGGAAAAACCGGACGAGGAAATAACAGGTTAAGGGCGGGTTTGGCGAGTTGGCGCAGCGTAAGCGAATAGTCGATGACGTTCTTTATTGAGGCAACTTTGGCATGTCGGAATGGTTCTTCAAGGTTTTGGGGAGATTAAGCAGCATGTCTTTCCGACGAATTGTGTTCATAGCTTCCATGATATTATTTTTGTCTGGTCCAAACCAGACTACCACACGATCAAACAGCGATTCATAACAAACTTTCTGAAATTCGGAAGGGAATCGAGCAATAATTTCCTCATAGACTGAAATACTTGTTCCCAGGCGCAATCCCCGAATGTATCCATGATATAGTGCTGGCCAGTTGGCTTTGGGTATCTTCTCAACAATACTCTGAAATTTTTCTACTTTATCTCCATCGTTTTGGCCGACCCACCAACCCAGTTCCTCAAAAATTTCGTCATGAAACCGTTTGGGATAGGAAAGGGCGTAAGGAATGGCATCCTCAGGCTTTTTCTGAAAAAGAAGCAACAGACCAATACGAATCCCATTCACAATCGCGAATTGGGCCCTTTCCGGAACATCCTTCAGCATTGGGAGGATTTTTTCCGGATCGCCTTCGAGTTCCTCAACCATCCACTGAATCGGACCGAAATACATTCCCTTGCGATATTGCGAAGGGATGCTTTGGTCAATGGCCCTGTAGCAACCCTGCAAATCCTGAAACGGCCAAGGGATTCCATGAGCGGCGCCATTATAATAATGAGATCGGTAGACTTCAGGAATTACTTCAGAAAGATGAACCAAAGCATTCAGATCCATCCCCAGGCGTTCCCCAACCTCTATAGAGGCGCAAAGAATCATCTCCCATTTTTCGTCGCTCTCATTGGCCGCCGCCTTGGCCAAAAGTGTCTCCAGGTTCTGTCTTTCCTCGGTCCTTTTTGAACAACTCCCCATGGACGTCAAAATGAAAAAAATAATGAGGAAGAGGATGGTCCGTTTTACTGAGAGTAGAATCATCGAATGGACAGCCCTGGTTTTGCTTGAAATAGCCAAATCCGATACCGCTGGGCGAAGCACAAGTTCAAAGACTTGGTCCTCGCCGCAAAGGCGTCAATGAGCAGAGCCATTTTGCGCCGCACCCTGGGCGCATTTATCAGTCCACTTTTCGTGGGACATCGAGCTGCCTGATGGTGACGCGGTTGATCTGCCGCTCGTCGGAATCGAGGATTATTATTTCATAACCGCCGAGTTCCAGCTTTTCGCCCTGATCGGGAATGCGTTCGATGCCATCGAAAATCCATCCGCCGATTGTGGTGAAATCGCCTTCCGGCGCATCGCTATCAAAAATATCGAACAGGTCGTCGATATCCACGCCCGCTGCGGCTTCCACGCGGTCTTCATTTTGCACAATCTGCGGTTCGGACTGTTCAGGATCGTATTCGTCTTCGATTTCACCGACGATTTCTTCAACGATATCCTCGATCGAAACAAGGCCGCTGGTTCCGCCGTATTCATCGACAACGACTGCGATTTGAACCTTCTTTGCTTGAAATTTCTTCAGGAGATCTCCGACCGGTTTGCTTTCGGGTACGAAATACGGTTCGCGCAGGATGTCATCCAGATTCACATCGCCATTTTCATGTCCCCAATAACGCAACAGGTCCTTGGCGTACACAAAGCCGATGATGTGATCGACATTTTTCCTGTAAACCGGAATGCGGGAGTGCCCGGAAGAGAGAATCGTTTCGATGATTTTTGGAATTGACGTATCCTCGGAAACCGCATCAATGCCGATCCGGGGCACCATGACCTCATCGGCTTGCGTGGAAAGAAGATCAATCACACCAAGGAACATTTCTCCAGCGTCTTCATCGATCAGACCCTCATCCTGGACTTCGTCGAGAAACTCTCCGAGCCGCTCCTCGGCGACCTTCGCCTTATCCTTTTTCGACTTGGATCCGCCAAAAATGTTTTTGAATTTTTCCCACGTGGATTCTGATGGCAAAGTGGGCGCCCTCCTCAAAGACGCCGGACCGCTCAAAAAGCGACCAAACATTCACCGATAGTCGATTTTATCCACTTTCGCGATAAATGCAATCTTGTATTCGTGTTTATGGGCAAAAAGCGATTTCGGAGTATTTCCGATATTGCTCTTTGACAAAGGTCTCCATATTTCGGGAGATGGTCGCTTCCACATCCACATGCTCATAACCCAGCAGATGAGCGATTCCGTGAATCAGGCAGAAAACGACCTCTTCCAGAGGATCCATTCCGGCCACTTCCGCAGAGCGCGCGCAGGTTTCCACCGAAACGACCACCTCGCCCATGAGCGGATTATCAAAAGCCGGATAGTCCTGATCCACGCCGCGTTCATAGGAAAAGCTAAGAACATTTGTCGGTTTATCGCGTCCCATGAATTCCCGGTTGATGTTTTGAATAGTCTCATCGTCAACGAATACAACGGAAAGTTCCTTATCGCCGCAGTCGGTTTCTTCAAGGATTTTATTTATCATAGCTATGATGGATTTAATGGGGATGCTGATGAGGTTTTGATCGTTACGAATCAGGATATTCAACAATTTTCAATTCCTTCTTTGGCTCATTGGCATCGACGGCGTCGGGATATTCGATTCGGCTATGATAGATGCCGGTGATAACTTTTAAAAATGCTTTCGATATCTGGCGAAGATCGACTAGAGCGAGGTCGCATTCCGACAACTGGTCATCGAGATACATTTCGCTCAAACATTCCCTGATGTGCTGCTCCAGGCGCAAAGGGGTCGGATTTGAAAGGTTGCGTGCACCGGTTTCAACGTGATCGGCCAACATGACCAGGGCCGCCTCCCTTGTTCGCGGCCTGGGCCCCGGATAGCGATATTCGCTTTCGGAAACCACAGATTTTTGTGGATCCTCCAGCTTCTTTGCCGCCTCGTAATACTTGCGGATCATGCTGGTCCCGTGATGTTCGCGGATAATGTGGATGATACGGTCGCCGAGGCGAAATCGCTTGGCCATCTCAACGCCCTCGCGAACGTGAGCCATATAAATCAGGCTGGACATGGAGGGGTGAAGTTTTTGGCGCTGAATAGCTCCCGCGGGCTGGTTTTCGCTGAAATATTGGGGTTTGTTGAGTTTCCCGATGTCATGATAAAGGCCTGAAACTTTTGCCAGAAGCGAATTGGCATTGATGGCCTCGGCGCCAGCTTCGGCCAGATTACTGACCTGGGACGAATGATTGTAGGTGCCCGGCGCCCTGACGATCATGTCTTTGAGCAAAGGGTGGTTGAGGCTGACAAGTTCCAGCAAAGTGATGTTGCTGCTGTAGCCGAAAACAATTTCAATCAGGGGCAATAGAGCCAGCGTCACAAGTCCGCAGAAAATCCCCCCGAAGAATCCTCCCATGACATTGAAAAGAGTTTCTGAGGAAATTACGTTAGACCTGAACAAAGCCGTGATGCATAGGGCCATCGCCGCGTTCGCCAAACCCGCCATGAGGCCAGCCTTCATGATTTGATTCCTGCGGGAGACATGACGCACGAAATGCGTAGCGACGAAGGAACCAACCAACACAAAAATGGCGAAACCTCCTTCCCAGCCGACAAGCAATCCTGCGAAAAAAGAAATGAGAATAATGAAAACCATGGCGATTTCGGAATTGAGAAGGATGCGGACGAGCATGCCGCCGGCGGCCATCGGGAGGAGATATAGCCAAGCCGATTCGGGAATGAATCCAAAGGCTTCGGAAAATACGGTGGACAGGTAGAAGCCCAGCCGAATGATCATGGTCACGAAGATGATAAAGAAACACAGAAAGAAATAATCCCGGTTGTTGAGAACAAACTTCCTGATATTCAACTCAGCGAAATGAAAAACAGCGACCATCATCAGAAAACCAAGCGCCGCCATGGACAGGAAGGACAAAACATTATCCGTGCCGCTGGATTGCTCTGTAATCTGGTTGAGAATGGATAGCTTCTCTTTTGTAATAATTTCATCGACGGGAACGATAACCTGATTCTTGGCGTACTTGATCATCGATGGCAATACAGCACTTTCGGCCTGATTCCGGCGCTTATCCGTCTCGGCGATATTGATAGAAGTATTGGGAGCAATGATTTCTACGGCAATTGCACGTGCGATAGCGCCGATGCGCTTTTCCCCTTTGTCTGCGTCGATGTACTGTTCCGCCAGTGATTTCGCGAAGGCGGCCATATCTTTGACAATCTCTAAATCGCTTAGGACGATTTCATTTTTATCGGCTACGTCCCTGACGATAAAGGACTTGAAACCATCCGGCATGGCCTCCATGCGGGATTCGAGAGCGTTGACATCGGCGACGATCCTGACGTCGGCAGCCTCATCGATAATGCCTTCAACTTCGGCTTGCACTTTTTCGGAAAATCCAACGCGGGCGATGAAGGAAAAATCGGCCTTGGAAAGGCTGGAAAGACCCAGGGTCGCCACGAATGCCGCCTGAGCCTGCGCAATATCACTTTTCGAAACAAGGTTGACCTGGCCGATGCCTTCGGTCGATCCCTGCATCTCCGACAATCCCAGGTACAATCGAAGTCGGTCAAAAGCATTGCCCGTCAGTTTTTTTTGCCTGCCCGACAAAGTGGAATCAATATCATAAACCGGCAATGCCTCCCGCAGCGCACTGGCGCGCCTGGCCTCTGTGCTTCGAATGTCCTCCAGGACAACTGCGCGCCGTGCTTTTATCGCTCGTTCAACGTATTCGCCTTCACGATATTGCTTGGCGAAAAGACTGATCTGCGGCGAGGCCAGCAGACCCATGAGCAGCGAAACCACCAGGGCAAGCGGCCACTTCAACTCCAGAAAGTGCTCGATTTTTTTATTGGCGAGCAGCTTCTTGAGATGGCCTGCAAAAAGCTGACCGATATCGGAGGTATCGCTTGTTTTTTTCTGATGTCGACGTGTCATTCACGTCTCCGGGACGTGGGCAATGGCGACGATTCCGCGCTTTGTTCGTACTCTTCATAAGCTCGGATGATATCCTGCACCAAAGGGTGCCTGACAACATCTTCCTTGTCAAAATAAACAAACTCGATGCCGGGCAGCGATCCGAGAATTTTCTGGATAATCACGAGTCCCGAAGGACTTTCTGGGCTCAGGTCGATCTGTGTGATATCGCCGGTGATCACCGCCTTGCTGTGAAATCCTAGCCGGGTCAAGAACATCTTCATCTGCTCCGGCGTGGAATTTTGCGCTTCGTCCAAAATCACAAAAGAATCGTTGAGGGTACGACCGCGCATGAATGCCAGAGGAGCCACCTCGATGACGCCGCTCTCGATAAGACGCTTCGCCTTTTCAAAGGACATCATATCGTACAAAGCGTCGTAGAGGGGCCGAAGGTAGGGATTCACTTTTTCCATAAGGTCGCCCGGAAGAAAGCCAAGCTTTTCTCCGGCTTCCACGGCAGGCCTCGTTAAAACGATTCTTTCCACTTCTCCGTGCACCAAGGCTCCTACGGCCATGGCCATAGCCAGGTAGGTCTTTCCCGTCCCCGCCGGTCCTATGCCAAAAACGATGTCATGGTTGCGAATCGCGTCCACATAACGTTTTTGATTAACACTCTTGGGCGTGATTGCGCGGCGTTTTGCCGTGATCAAAACCCGGTCCAGAAACACCTCTTTGAGGTTTTCCAATTTCCCGGAAGCCAGGATATGCGTGGCATGTTCGATGTCGCCCGCATTGACGATGAACCCTTCCGCCTGCAGGTTCTTCAGTTGGTCCATAAGATTTCGGACCATTTCAACATCGTAGTCCTGGCCGTCGATGAAAAGGCGTGTTCCTCTGGTTGAAAGCCGGACGCCCAAAATGCGTTCGATAACCCGAAGGTGTTCTTCGTTTTCACCGAAAAGAGGACGTGCGACTTCGATGGCTTCAAAGTCGATGAAGGGCACGCCGTTCGGATGCCTGACTTTGCGGCCCGGTCTCTCGTGGTTATTGTCTATGGATTCCGATACTTTCATCTAAGGCCATTTGGACATTCGACAATGCGAAATAGTCCGCTATTAAACTCCGGGATAATAAAGCGTAATTATTAGTATTTAGTAGATAATCACGAATCATTCGCAGCCGCAACAACCGCCGGTAATCTGGCCCT
Source organism: uncultured bacterium (assembly GCA_964591275.1). Taxonomy (GTDB): domain Bacteria; phylum Lernaellota; class Lernaellaia; order JACKCT01; family JACKCT01. The sequence goes on from CAZQAE010000007.1 coordinate 34,695, forward strand.
GGGGCCATCCAGGTTCCGGCTCCGGGAGATCGGGAGCCATGCAACGACTTTTATCCTCGTCGCAAAATTCATCTTCTCGACAGGGATTTCCCGCGGAAACGCATGCCGCGGCGCTGCTGGAGCAAATTTCGGGACCGTTGCAATAGACGCCATCGTCCGAACATTCCGGAGCATCGCCGTCCTTACAGCTTTTGCTCAGTTCATCGCAGGTTTCGCGCCCGTTGCAAAACTCGTTGTCGTCGCAATGGGGCGGTGCGCCGTCCTCGCAACGACCGTTGGCATTGCAACTCTCGTTTCCGTTGCAAAACAACGCATCGTCGCAATCCTCATCGCTGGTGCAGGGGATGACCTCATCCATGATGATGTTGTCAATAAACCAGTGATTGCCCAGAAAGCCGACTTTAACCCAGGCGATCGCACCTTCAACACTCAAAAAATCGAGTTCCCCCGTATCGGTATTGACGTCGCCGCTGTCTGAATCAATTATATTCGCCAAGTCATCATAAGCTTCAAGAATCATCGGACCCGCTGACGAGTACCCCAGCGTGAAAGTCGCCTCGAACTCGAAGTTGAGCGTGATGCGGCCCGTATTTTGACTGGGTCCCAAATTGGCGAAAAAATTCCCTTCGGAATAAAAGGCGCCGTCGGGAAATGGGCCGTTGTATTTCGGTTCGTTGTTGCCGGGATTCAACGCTCGCCAATCGCCGTACAGCCAGTTGGAGCCGCCTGTCGGAGAAAACACGATCTGCGGAACGGGACTGACGATGACCTGTCCGTCCGTTCCATCCTCAAAGTCGATAGTTTGGGCGAAAGCGACAACAGGCAGCGCCGATGCGACGGTGCACACGAGCATTAAAAGAAGCGCATATTTGTATTTCATTGCATGTCTCATCAATATACCGCAGCGGTGCTGGGGGCGTAAAAGTACTCATTGAGTGGAATGACTGTGTGAGACGCCGCATCGACATCGAAGACACGCCACGCTGTCGCCGAAGTGTCCGGTGTGATGTTGAAAACGAATGTATCGGTCGCCGTAAGCACCGTGACCGTGGCGCCGGAGTTGGACATGGCCTTGCACGGCGGAATGCAGCTGGAATGATTAGAGTAATCATGAACCAGGAATCGGTAGCTCCCCGTAGGATTCCACTGCCAAATGGTGGTCGTTTCCGGACCGTAGGAGGAGGTATCGTCCAGATCCAGGCTGAAAAACGACGTACAACCATGACCGAAAGATCCTGAGTCGGGGTAATACAGATGGAAAGGATTCTGTGATTCACACCCGTTGTTCGGAGCCCAAAGATGTGAGTCCAGATCGAAGGGAATCTGGCCCCAGGTCAGAACGATGCGCATTTCCTCTCCCGAGATGCCCGGCGATAGGAAACCATCCTGGTTGGGAACCGTTTGTGATCCAATGGTTTTAATAATGAAACTGCCATCCTGATAGCCGTTTTTCGATGCGAAAATGGTATAGACTCCGGCTCTGACATCCCCAATCGTATAATGGCCCGCAGGCCCGGTTGATCCTGTGTAGAGAACGGCGTTCTCCTCGGGCGGGTTGATCCCCCAGCGTAATTCCAGATCCACGTTTCCAAGGAGGTTGCCGTTCAGGGCATCTGTGATTTTTCCGCTGATATCGCCATGGATAATCACCGGTTGCATTACCATCGTGCCGGTCGGCAGTTGCGACTCCAGGTCCATGACTACACCCGTCCACATCTCCGTGGTGATGTATCCGGGATAGGAAAGATTGACCTTGTATTCATCATCCGTCAGGCTGGTGATGGTGAATTTGCCGAGGGCATCCGATGTCTGCGTGTCAATGATCTGGCCGCTTGAGATAAGAACAACCTCAATCTCGGCGCCTTCGATGGGATTGCCGGTTTCAGCGTCCTTGGCGATGCCCGCCAGATCGCCTTCGTCCGTATCGCCCTGATAGAAATGCCAGCGCAGAGCATCAGTTGGCAATTGATCCAGAGTCGCATCTTCCATTTGCACTTGCGTACTGACACGCGTCATTACATCGGCAGGAAGTTCCTCAGCGGTTTCGCTTAGGTTCGCCCCCATAAGAGCAAAACCACTGATGATGGAAATGCAGAAAACGAGCGCCAAAGCCTTGGTCCTATTCATAATACAGCCACCTCAATTCTTCGCCAAAACCGGCGAAGTTACAATGCACATTCACACGGCCTCACCAACATGCGATTGTAAAGCACTGAAATTAAATGTCAATTCAATCCTGCAATTTCAGGCGACCGACTGTGGCGAAAAAAACGGGTTCCTTTATGATTTATTGTGCTGGCAAAATCAAAATCGGAGCGAGTTGCCTTAAAAAACATTCCCGTTGAACTTTGGATGTTTTTCAGGATTGAATTGAACATTTGCAAACGTCATTGTATGCTTCACACCAATTGAATGGCGCCGGGAGCAAGAAGCGGCAGATTCAGAAAAACAATGAAGGATTCGTATGAAATACTTGATCGCACGAAATTTATTTCTGTTGGCGATAGCTGTCTCCCTGTTGGCATGCGCTTCGACAAACGCTGAAGCCGCCGACTATTATGGCGGCATCACTACTTTGCCTTACGCCTTTCAGACGCAGACCGGCGCAGATGATGCCGTGCAACATCTTTTCATTTACGAATACGCTGACATTCACGCGGAGAATTTCGGAGCCGAAGGCCTGTCGCTGCACTTTGCCGGATGGGGACGCTACGATGCCAAGGAGTCTTTTGATGATCCGGGCGTAAATGGCGAAGAAGCTCAGGAACCAGACCAGCCCGGCGATGCCGATCTGACATCGGCCTATCTGCGTTGGCGGGGAATCGACGGTCTTGTGGATGTGCATCTCGGTCGCCATTTCATCTCGGCGGGAGTCACGGTCGAGAATATGGACTGCATCGACTTGATCCTCAAACCCTTCAGAGGATTCGCGCTGCAAGCTTTCGGCGGCGCGCCGACCTTTTCAAAAATTGGTCAGCGCGACGGCGATCTCGGCGCCGGTGGTCGCGCGTCTTATCGATACTACCAATACCTTGAATTGGGCGCATCCTATCACTATTTCCTGGAGGATGAGGAATTTGATCGCCAGAACATCGGCGGCGATTTTTTCATCGCGCCAAGCCAATACCTCGATCTCATCGGACATGTTTTTTACGACGTGCTCTTCAGGGAGGTTTATGACGCGGCGGCTCACATGAACTTTTATGTCGTCACCGATATGAGAATTCGCGGCGGATATTCCCGCGTTATGCCCCAAAGTTATCTGGGAAAGATGAATTATTTCTCGGTTTTCAGCGCGGAAACCATCGACAAAATCGAAGGCGATCTGTCCTATACCTTTAATCGCCGTGTTCGCGTGCTCGGCGATTATACGCACTACTCTTACGATGAAGCCGATGACGCCGAGCGCCTGGGCGGCGGCCTGGAAATCCTCTGGGGCGTATTGCGTGATAACGTGCTGGGAGGGGGATACAAGCGACTGGACAAAGACGACAACGGCTATGACGCCGCTCGCGGCTATCTGTTTCAGAACCTCGGCCCCAAGCTTCACGTTGCCTTAAATTCAACGACTTACTTTCTCGACGAAAAAATCCAAAACGAGGATATCGCCTTCGACGGAGACATGAGCCTGGGATTCAAGCCAACGCCACGCTTTATTATCCAGGCTACAGGCCGCTATCGTTCGACCCCTTTCCTGGTGGACGACGAAGTTCAGGGCCTTTTGAAAATCGCATACAACGTAGAACGCGGGCTTTAAATGAGAAAAATACTCCACCAGTCCACCTTGCGCTTTTTCCTTGTTGCCACCGGCGTCGCATGCGCCTTCCTTCTTGTTACGGTATCCCTGTCGGATGCGAAGAAGGGGCAGGGCGAAAAGGAAATTCATGCCATGCACCTGGGTGATAGCGTCGAGGCCGAGTGCACAATGTGCCATGTCGAGAAACCGAAGGACAAGGGCGTCCTCTCGGTTTTTCCGATGATAGCGTCATGCAAAAACTGTCACGACGACGCAGGCAAGCTCGGGTACAGGCAACAAAAGAGCAAGCGGCGCGACATCCTTTTTTCCCACGCCGATCACATCGGCATCGGCAAAAAGTGCGCCGACTGCCACAGGGGCAAAGAAAAGACCCAGGTCGAAATACCCGATCACGACTCCTGCCGTGCGTGTCACCAAAAAGACTTGAGCGAATTGCGCTGCGTGAAATGCCATATCAATTGGGGCGCCATCGATATGAAGACCCTGTCTTCCTTCACGCACGAAAACGATTATTTGAAACGCCATGCGGACTTCGCCCGAAAATCCGCCGCGACCTGCGCCCAGTGCCACACGGAAAACTACTGCCTCGATTGCCATGCGAAACACGCCGGTATTAAACCGGGGCTGAAATTCCCCGAAAAGGTTCGGGGCAACACGATTCACCGCGGCGACTACATCAGCGTCCACAAGATGGAGGCGCGAACCGATTCGTCGACCTGCTTAAAATGCCACGGAGTTAACGCCTGTCAGACCTGCCACGCCCGGCGCGGATTATCCGCACGCAGCACCACAACGGCTTTTACACACCCGGACGGCTGGGTGGTCCCTGGATCGAAGAATCATCACGGTGTTAAAGCCAGGCAAGAAATCGTCTCCTGCGCCTCATGCCACAATCGCGGCGGCAAAGGCGACTGCCGAACCTGCCACACCGCGGCAAACGGCATCAATCCGCATCCCAAAAATTTCGGCGGCGGCTTGAGCAAATCACATCCCATGTGCGCGCAGTGCCATAAATAAGAGAAACCGCTTTGATCTTGATTCTTTTCATTATCGAGGGACTCGCAATACTTGTGCTCAATTGATGGGGCATCAATATCGGCAGTGCTGCTTGAAAATCGAGTTATCTGTAGGTAATAAAAAAAGCAAAACACCATGAGTTCTTTTCCCAAAAAGACAAACCAGACCTGAAATTTTCGCCGCAACCCCACTGGTTTTGAATATTGCCGTTTGTTGGATACTTTGTTATTTTCATAATAGAGATTGAAAACGCAGGAGGAATAAGTGAGTTATTCGAAATTACTGTTTCGTGCTGTATTTCTTCTCTGCTTTATTTTTGTTTGCATACCTGCAACTCTTTCACATGCATTTACGCCGTGGGACTCATCTCCTGAAGATGTTCCTCTCGATTATACAACCACAACAATCCCGCCAAGTTGGTACTTTCACCAAATCTCCAATTCATGGATCGAGATTCGAATCGCGGGTGAATCGGAAAATATTGATTTTGATTTAGGAGTCCAATTCCTTGTACCTGACGGGGACGCCTCTGATCCTGACGATTGGGTTTTTTACGGAAGTTTCCGGATCACAGTTCCAGCCGGAGGATGCATTCCTGACAACGAAGACTGCTGGAATTATATTCCCATCGCAATATCTCACGACGATCTTGAATACGGTGGCATTACCATAGGCGACACTCATTTCGAGCAAAAAAGAATCTGTGCCGGCGGTGATTACCTTTTTGAAGAAATGTATTGTTTTTGGAATGAGACGAGTCCCGAATGCTCCGGCAGTGGAACGCCGCGCGATCTCGATGCGGCTGAGACACTGGATTATTACTGGCATGACGCCAACAGCAGGCCATGCGGGAAATATATGGACTATACATCGGATTCCTGGACATCAACGGCTCTTTTAGTCAAACCAGCCGATGAATGGTTTGCGATGACCGATGCCCATCCCAATATGCAAAGCGCGGAAGTATTCGATGGGATTCGCCTGGTCAGGGACGACACAGGCAATCACCCCTCCGTAGATTTTGAAGTCATTCGACTTCTTCTTAATGGATACTACGCGATGAATTTTGAAGGGACCCTGGGCAATCCTTCGGGGCACTACACCTTTTTAAAAAACACGACTCTGGACCTCACCCCCGCCATAAAAACCTGCCGTTTGAACTGGATATTTGAAAACCTTTGGGCGCCGGGCAACGGCAATAATCCATACACAAAGTACCCTGATTCTTATTACCGCGATTATCGTGACGCCTGTTTCCCATTAGGTGAATTTGGCCTGGAAAACCATCAGGTATTGGAAAACTCTTTTTCGGATGGGCCGGATTGCTCCGTGAGTCCAGGCTGCACGAATCCTGTGCTGAATTTGGCTGCTGCTGATCTTTTGCAAGCCTGGGACACCCCTTATGCAGCGCAATGGGTTTACGATTCTGACGATGGCCAATATGTTCCCAAGCACAAAGCATGGTGTTCAGAATATTCAGCTTACGTGTTCTCCAAAGCTACATCTCTTCCCAGCCTTGCGGAGTGGAGCAATCGCTTATCGGGAAGAATGGACAGGCTGGCCGTTGGGGATTTGAGAACCTTTTTCGCCTTGGAAAGGACTCTTTATCAATCCCTACGAAGGCTACACTTGGGGACAGCTTTCCGATGTGGTCAAGCAAGGATATTATGCCGCGCAAGTTCGCGGCAATGGCGTTTATTGCCCCGGAAATCCTACTACTCAACAAAATTCCTGTTCCCACTCGACCATGTTCATCAAATGGGTGGAAGGCGCCGCCCCCACCGAATACCATGAGTATGTCGAAAACCCCTTGTTTGGCATTGAGCCGGATCAGGGCGCATTGCTTGATACCGCATGCGTGGCGCAGTTCTATGATGTTAGCGGAAACTCCGGCTCACTTGTTAAAGTGGGTTATCGCACCATCACGAATCTTGAAAATCCGGCTTGCCAGCCGAGTAACTATAATTTAGCGGACGGCGGCATTTACTGGGCAAATTATTCTTCCCCTTACGTTGCCGAATACTGGAATAATCACTATTCAGGACACTCGCCCCCCACCACAAATATCTATAGCTACTATCGCTACCCTGAACTTGGCGATTTCGGTTTCGGGAAAACCTACACACCCGATGGCTGGAACCCATCCATCACAATTAACGAACCAAACGATACTTCCGTCTGGAATGCTGGAAACACTTTTGAAATTCGATGGACAACCCAGGATACTCTTGGGAACCTGCGCATCATCCTTCTGGAAGGATTCAACAGCATTGATGAGATATCGCCCGTGCCTGATACAGGTTCGTATAGCTATACGGTTCCTCTCGATGTTGATCCCGGTGTGGATAATTTCCGGATTCACATGAGTTTCCTGACGGATTTTTCTGTATATGACGAAAGTGAATATTTCAGCATAACGGTGATCGAATGTGAGGAATGTTTTTATGGCGGAAACTGTTATGCCAGCGGCGATGCCCATCCATCAAATCCATGCGTGGTTTGCAACACCGACGGACCGGAAGCTGTCTGGTCCAATAACGATGGCGCGGACTGCGATGACGGCTTCTGGTGCAACGGAGCGGATGAATGTTCGGTCGGCGCTTGCGTCAATGTGGGGCCGGCGGTGAGTTGTTCCGATGGCGTGGATTGCACCGATGACACTTGCAAAGAATTTGAAGACGAGTGCGAGAACTTGCCCAACAACGCAAACTGCGATGACAGCGTGGGCTGCACCGATGATGCGTGCGACGCAATAAACGGCTGTCAGTCCACACCCAGCGATGGAAACTGTGATGACGGCGTGGGCTGCACTGAGGATACCTGTGACGCCATAAATGACTGTCAGTTCGCTCCCATCCACGCAAACTGCAATGACGGCGTCAACTGCACCGACGATATCTGTGATGCCATAAACGACTGTCAGTTCACACCCAGCGATGGAAATTGCGATGATGGCGTCAACTGCACCAACGATACCTGCGACGCCATAAATGATTGCCAGCACGCACCCAGCGCCGGAAACTGCAATGACGGCGTCAACTGCACCGACGATATCTGCGACGTATTATACGACTGTCAGTACACGCCCAACGACGAC
>CAZQAE010000007.1:42665-104404 GCA_964591275.1 uncultured bacterium
GCCCAACGACGACCACTGCGATGACAGCGTGGACTGCACCGACGATATCTGCGACGCATTATACGACTGTCAGTACACGCCCAACGACGACCACTGCGATGACAGCGTGGACTGCACCGACGATATCTGCGACACATTTAACGACTGCATGTTCACACCCAACGACGACCACTGCGATGACAGCGTGGGCTGCACCGATGATACGTGCGACGCCATAAACGACTGTCAGTTCACGGCTAACGACGAAAACTGCGATGATGGATTTTGGTGCAACGGATTTGAAACCTGTGATGCAATCGCAGCCTGCCAGGCAGGAGTTGATCCTTGCCCTGACGACGGCGAGTTTTGTAATGGCGTGGAATCCTGCGAGGAATCCATCGAGGAGATAATTGGTGTATGCGTTAATTTGGGAATCCCTTGTGAGGCCAGTGAAACCTGCCGTGAAGACTCCGACCATTGCGATCCTCGGCACGACAATAACCAAGAGGATGACCTTGATGATGATATTGAGCCGATGGGGGTGAGAAGTGTTGATGAAAGCGACGACGGGTGCTGCGGTTGCTGAGTTTTTCGGGATTTGCAAAGAATGGAAAGGGCGGCTGTCAGCGCCTGGGAGAAAACAAAAGCGATTTCCTTCCCCGCGACGCGCCTGATTGACGCATCGTTTTAGAGGGCGCGGCGCATCTCACTCGGCAATGTGCGAAACTCCATTGAATATGCCGCTTTTCATCATCGACTGATAAAGTCTGTCAGAAACCATCAGGTGGCCTTCCGCGCTCAAATGACCGCCCCTTTCCAAATGGAAGATTGGTTTTTCAAGATCTTTTATGCAATCGACGATTACCACGTCTTTAGCGCTCTTCTCCCACTCGAATAAAACGTTCATCACTGCACTCGGCAATTCATAATAAAGAAGGATGAATACCGGGATATCGATCTCTTTGCTCATACGGTTCAGGGCGTTTATGGAGTTTGTCCAATCGTCCCCCGGTTGGCCTATGGCCGTGAAAAACAATTCCTTCAGCAATTGGGCCAGAACCAAAGTGTAGAACCGAAATTCCCCGGGCAACCGATGCCCAAGGCAATGCGGAGGGCCCCAGTCATTGCTATTCATTAACATAACCAAGGCATCGGGTTTATAAACAGATGCGTATTTTCCCAGTAGCAATTGGATTCGGCGGGTGTCGAAACCCTGAATGCCCAAATTCATGACATCGACATTAAAGCCGCTTGCGACCAGTCGCGATTCAACAAGGTCGCTGTATGTTTCTTCGCGCTCTACCCCAAAACCCCATGTTTCGGAGTCTCCCAGGGAGAATATCTTGAATGAACTATTATTTTCGGTGCGGAAGGCATCGTCTCGGAAGCCATCGGAGTTGGTTTTGATCCAAAAGTCAGCCTCATTCGATTGGGAAAGAAGGCTCATGCGTCGGATATGATCCTGGTTGGGCAGTGATTCCCACCAGATCTCGCCATTTTCGAGTATTGAGATTTTCATGGAATCAAAGCCGACAAAATGCATATAGAGCCGACACAAAATTTCAGACGCCATGACGGCGCAAGCAACCCAAATAAGGACAATCAGATAAAATCTTAGGCGGCGCAATGGGACTTCCACAAAGGTGATTAAGGTTGTTGGCAAATGATGCCGAAAACGACATTAATTTAGTCGACTATTGTGGTCAAGGAAAGTTTGCGGACACGGTATCTCCATTTACTTGATCGCTCAGGTCCGACGTGCTAGGCATTTCGATTCGCGTTTATTTTTTTAACGCAGGATCGATATGGTTTCGCGGTTTTCCGACTGCCCTCGCTGACCTGTAAAGAAAAGCGCCCTGATTAAAATGAGGCCATTGCAATGGCGCCCAACATGGAGATCACGAACCTTATGCCCGCGATGCAAAGCGCCTGGCTGCAACTATCTAAATATTCCGAGGCCATCGCTTGCGCCATCTTCCTCGTTGCCTTCGTACTGACTGTTCTCTATTTCTATCGCGACAAGCTGCCCCTGCCCAATTTTTTCGCCGCGGCCGGTGTCCTAAATATTCTTTCCATTGCCCTGGGGACGCGGGGGCAGGTTTTTATGATGCGCTGCCCGCTGATCGAATCCGCCGTGACGGATGGAAAAATTGAAAAGGCCATAAATTTAGAAACAAGCCCGCCGACTTTTTTCCGCGTGGAACTTCCCGGCCTGGGTACATTCCTTTTCATCACCCTGATCCTCTTCGCCATTTCCGTACTCACATCCTGGAAAGCGGCTAAAACAAACACCGCGCCATCGACGCGCAAAGCGACCCTCTTTTTCATCTTCCCCATGATCCTCTACTTCCTCGCCTGCGTGCACCTGATTATTAAATCGGGACGCTTCCCCGGCTTTCATCTGCAAACAAATATTTATGCGCTAGCGCTTTTGGCTTCCACCTGGACTATCGGCGCACTGACCTTAATGCTCGCCGGCGGCGGCGAGGCAATGCGTGAGAGACTGCCCGATCCAAAAATCATGGACGGCCTGGCCTGCAAATCCATTATGGCGGGCTTTCCGGTCCTCTTTTTCGCCATCCTCTCCGGCGCGATTTTGGCCAAGCAGACTCAAGGCAGCTATTGGGACTGGCACCTGAAGGAAACAGCCTCGCTACTCACCTTGATTGTTTATCTGATCTATCTCTACACGCGTATCGCGAAAGGCTGGGTGGGCAGGCGCAGCGCCTGGATCGCCATCCTCGGCGCTGCCGGAATCCTCTTCACGTATCTCGGCCTTTAACCTCATCTAAACAGGTATGCTTAGCTAGTTCCTGTCCCGGAATGGCAGTTTTTCCGAGATCAAGCGGTACGATATTCTGATGTCGTAGTGTCTTTGAATGACTCGAAGCCGCGCCAGTCGTAGCGGTCAAGGCCGAAGCAGCGCTTGAAAAACGAGATCATGCCCGCTCATTGTCGCATCTTCAGCTAAAGCCTCAGATGCGACTGGACATTCGCGGCTCGGAAATTAGACATTCGCGGCAACGAAACAGAGCCGCGAACGGCAAAATCGCCGTCAGGCGATAAGTGAGCGGGTGATTTATCGCCATTTAGAAAATCGGGGGCACGCAATCCGAACAGCCATTCACCAGGAAATCGGAACAATGCGGGATTTTAACGATAGACTTCGCGCCGGTGGGCAATGACAGTGACGTAAACTTCGTGCTCGGGATCGTCAATGAGATAAATTACGCGCCATTGCCCAACGCGAATTCGCCACTCCTGGCTTCCGACCAGTTTCCGGGCGTTGGCAGGCCGGGGATTGTCCGCAAGGGCGAACACTTTTCGCCTTAAGCGTTCGTAAATTTCAGGCGGGAGTTTGGAGAGTTGTTTGAGCGCGGCAGGATGAAGAAAGACCTGATAGTTCACCGAGAGATCCTCCGACGACCATCCTCATGCGCGAAAGCATCGTCGGCGGAAATCTTGGTTCCGGCGCGTCTTGAGGCGGAAAGAAGTGCGTCTAAGATATCCTCCTGGGTTTCCTCAGCCGCCTCTGGAAATAGCATGCATATCAGCGCCCAAAGTGATTCCTCGTCCAGAGAAAACACTTGCTCGCTCAAGTCTGTCAACTTCGCTACATCGGCAACAGGCATTGTGACGCCTCCTTGCTTCGAATCGTAGCCTTTGGCGCTCAATCATTCAAGAGTATTTTCGGTGCACTTAAAACGCTATCGATCTCATCACTGGATCGCGAAAGTCGGGGACACCCAATCTCAATAACTGTACGCCTACGAAGCTGCATCGGCAAAAACGATTATATTTAGCACTGCAAATAATCGCTCGAGATGGGTGTCCCCAAATATCCAATTTTCATTGTTTTTCCTGCCTCGCAATTTTTCGCTTTGCCAATTTTGGTTCGCTAAGCCCCCGCATTCGTTAATCGTTCTTCATCGCTGCTCATTCATAAGGGAATATTGACAACAGAAGAACAATAACAATACTCTCGACTTAGGTGTTGCGCCTTTCTTCTGGCGATCACAAAATTAATTCAAAGGGGGAGGAACTTTTGGAAATCAAGATAAAATCGTTTGATGTTAACATGGATGTCAAATCTAATGGAATTGAATTCGAGGTCCGAAAACCAAGTGATTCGAAGCATATTGGCGACTGCTACTTGACGATGAGCGGGCTTATCTGGTGCAAAGGAAAGATTGCCAAGAAGAATGGCCAAAAGATTTCGTGGACTGACTTTCAGGAGATCATGAAATCAGAGGCCGCCAAGAAGGCCGCGTTGAAGGCGGCCAAACAAGCTTGACAACAGTCCTGCAAACAACGCCTTGCACTTTGACTCCTGTTCCGCGCGAAAAGTGAAGGCAACGTTAAACCAAGAGAAGAACATGAAACAATGTGCTCCACGAAACAAAACCCTGGCTTGCACAGAGGCGGAGTTGGACTCGCTCTCGCAAGGATTGCTGCGCCTGAAAGAACCAGCAAGTCCAGAATCGCTAGCTGATCGCATTGTCAACCAAGATGTCGAACAGGCTCTGCCGTTTCTGCCGACCGGGATCTTCGACCTCCTCATTCTCGATCCTCCTTACAACCTGACAAAGAACTACAACGGTCACATTTTTCGCTCCCGTGAAGCGAAGGATTACATCGTTTGGTTTAGCCGAATACTCTCATCACTCCTCCCACTACTGCGCCCCAAAGCAACCCTTTACGTCTGCAGCGACTGGAGGACCTCCAGTATTATCTTTCCAGTGTTGAACGAGCATCTCCATGTCCGCAACAGAATCACTTGGGAAAGAGAAAAGGGGCGTGGCGCGAAGGCTAATTGGAAGAACAATACCGAGGATATCTGGTTCTGCACCCTTGGAGACGACTACTGCTTTAATGTTGACGATGTAAAGCTCAAGAGACGTGTTCTCGCGCCTTACCGATCAAATGATGGAAACCCCAAGGACTGGGAAGAATCACGAAGTGGAAACTATAGGCTAACGTATCCATCAAACCTCTGGTCTGACATCACAATTCCTTTTTGGTCAATGCCAGAGAACACGGACCATCCTACTCAGAAACCTGAGAAGCTGATCGCAAAGCTCGTTCTTGCAAGCTCTAATCAGGGAGATTTGGTGCTCGACCCCTTTCTTGGCAGTGGCACAACGGCAGTTGTTGCACATAAGCTTAATCGACGGTTCTGTGGAATAGAGTTGAACCGAGAGTACTGTTGCTGGGCGGCCAAACGCTTGATGCAGGCTGAAACTGACACATGCATCCAAGGATATGTGGACGGTGTGTTTTGGGAACGGAACAGTTTGTGTGACCAAAAGAAAAAGAAACTGAACAAGACACCTCGCGAAACAACCTTAGGGCTGTTCAATGACTGATGCCCTGAACCGACTGATAAAATTGATTGAAAAGAACGACGGGATTAATGACAAAGCGAAACTGGCGTGCATTCTGGCAGACACATTTGATCTCGTTAGAGATCGCTCAGTCTACTACTGTGCCAACTATGCCTTGCGATTCAGTTCGTCGGTCGGTCGTAATTTTGGGAACACAGTATTGTCCCTATCCAATCTTCGTAAGTACGATGATCGCCCCTTCATCGTGTGTCTCGTGACCCCAACACAGAACTACTGTCTGATCGCAAATACGACATTCTTGAAGAAGATAAGCCATAGTTCGCAGGAACTCAGAGAAAATAACATCAGAGGGAGTTTCAATGGCTCTGACATTGTCCGAGAGTTTGAGGAAATTAGCAACACTGCTTACAATATTGCTAGATTATTTGCGATCCATGCAGAGATTGGATTTGAGGGAAACTTAATTCGTCTTGTGGAGGCGACGAATAGCATTTCCCCATCGGGATCGAAGTACCATGTGAGTGACACGGCCTTACCTACAATTTTTGAGGCTCCGAAACGAGCAATGAGTTTTATTGATGCGAAAGAATGCACAATTCTAAAGATAGAGTTGGATGCACAAGTTAAGAAGTTCAGGACTGAGATTCTGTTGGCGGCACTTATTGAGAATGTCAACGTCCGAGGTCGGATTATTGAGTATCTCATTGCTGGAGAGGATGAAGCCCTTCGACAAAAGCTCATCTCCGCCTTGAAGGATGGTGACAGAAGTATCCCCCAGTTTAAAACGGAAAACACGCTTGGTGATTACCACAGGCGATTCGATTCATTTGATACCGAAACAGATGTAAAGACGAAGGTACTGATCCTGAATTCAAACCCGAAGGCGTACAACCTCGACAAAATGCTTGAGTTTCTCGCTGCGGAGCAGTCTATTTTCATGTTCTACTTTGTCGGCATTGATCCGGGAAAGACTGTAAAAACTGTGTTGGTCTCGATTTTCCAGAGGACCTTGCTTCGCTCGACAATTTTACTCCGGCACTGGTCTGGTCGAAATTCACGTGGCGTGGCGCAGTTTGAGGGGAAGGCAATCAATGAACTCATAGATACATCAGACTCAGAGATTGACGAATGTGAATCTATCGAGTTTCTGAAACAGGTCATTGCACTTTAGGAATAAAGAAGGTTTAGCAGGACAAATTTAGCGTGTGCGAAATAGCGCCCCACTGATTTGCGTCGTTCATCAGATGATATTTCCAATCAATGTCGTCGCCCAGTGAAAATTGCATAAGCCCTTGATATTACATGACAAATCGTCGTATTTGTGCTAGAAAAATCACCAGGACATGGGCATGTCGACCCCAAAATTCCGGTGAAACATGCTGCCGAAAATGCCGGGGTTAAATCCTTCCTATCTCCAGGACGGCGTCAACAAAGGTAGTGTCAAGAATCTTTCGCACTTTTGATTGGCTCTCGATGGCGGCTGACGAGCGCCAGGCCCCCGACGATCAGCAGGAATCCCGCAGCTTCTTTATATCCAACACTTTCGCCCAGGAAAATCGCGGCGAGCGACGCCGATGCGAGTGGTTGCAGCGTGATGTACGTCGCCGCCAGGGAAGGAGTGGATTGCCCGATCGCCCATGTGTTGGCGAGGTAGCATGTTATTGTGGGAATTAATACGATGTAGGCGACGGCGAACCAGACCCAGGAAGGCACTTCAGCGATATCAAGCTTCGGGGCGCCAATGGCTCCTGCGACGCTGATTCCTATGGCGCCGAAAACGTATGCCCATGCGGTGACAGTGAGAGGCCCAAGCCTGTCCAGTAAGGGTTTCTGCAAGACGAGATAGCAGGCGAAGCTGGCGCAGTTCGTAAGAATCAAAACATTGCCCAAAGCCCGGCCTCCCGCCAAAGAGAATCGACCGATGTCCAGCATGACCAGGGATCCGACAACGGCCAGGGCGATGCCGGCGATCTTAACAGTCGAGATTTTTTCCACGCGGAAAGCGACGCCGATGAGGGCCGCCAGGACGGGAACCGAAGGCATCAGGATTCCCGCGTTGGTCGCCGTAGTGAGGCGGAGACCGAAAATAAAAAGTAACTGATTTGCGAAAACACCGAAGAAGCCCAGGATGGCCAGGTGGAGATAATCCTTGCCTTTTGGCGGGTTTCTATCGATCACGAGCGCTGCGACCAGCAGGATCGGCGCGGCCGAGCAGGCGCGAATCATGGCCAGAGTCAGGGGGTGCAGATGCTCCAGAACACCTTTGGCCGCGACATGCATGCTGCCAAAGCCAAATTGCACGGCGAGGAGCACGAAATGGACTCGCGTCGGAACAAGGGATGCGGTTTTTCGTTGCGTCGCCAAATTATCAACCATCCGGTGGCGGTAAAGCGCAGCTTTTGTCGATGCTCTGGCGGCGTTTGTCAATGCCCGCCGGATTTCTAACGGAAGATATGAATAGCGCGTATTTTTCTTGACAGCTTGATCGAATGGGGGTATGACTGCTTGACCATTTTGGTCATCCCGTCACTGGGGCGAATATAATGAGCGAAAAAAGCGAAAAATATGACCTGATTCTCGAAACGGCGGGACCCTTGTTCGCCCGTTACGGGATAAAAAAGACGACTGTGGACGAAATTGCCCAGGCCGCCGGCATGGGCAAGGGAACCATCTACCTGTATTTTAAAAGCAAAGAAGAGATATTCGAAGCCATCGTGCGGATTCGCACTCAGGAATTTATCAATAAAGCTCGAAAAATCCTCGAAAAGGACATCCCTGCGGAAGAAATGCTCAGGCAATTCACGCACATGCGAATAGGGAATTTTGAGGAGACAGCCAAGCAATACAATGTGTCATTCGAAGCGATCGAAGAATTGCGCAGAGAAGCCGAAGCCCTGGTCAGCGACGTTTTTGAGGAGGAGGGGGAGGTCCTTGCCTCTATCCTTCAATTAGGCGTTGAACGCGGCGAGATGACCGTTGACGACATTCCCGTTGTGGTATTGGCCATGCAGGCTTCGTTTAAGGCTCTGGATATGCCCTGGGTAATAAAGGGTCGCACGCTGGATGTTAAGAAAAAGGCGGATATTCTCGTCGGCCTTTTCATTAATGGATTAAAGAAAAAATAGGGAGCAGCCTTGAAACGCCGTATCATTCTGACTCTTTTGGTTGCAGCTCTCGTCATCGTTCCCGCCGCTGTCAGCGCGCAGGAGAACGACGATTTGGGCGTCGATCTGGGAGCCTTGACACTGCAGGATGCTGTGAATCTGGCTCTGAGCAAAGGCGAGTCTGCTGAGATTGCTCAGGAAGAGATCAAAAAAGCCAAAGGCGCCGTCACCGAATATCGCGGAGCAGCCTGGCCGCAGCTAACGGGCATTGCTGGTTATACCTATAACCTGGAAGAGCCGACGAATAAAATGGATTTCAGTTTCCTGGACCCGCTGAGCATGCAGGCCGGTGGTCCTCCGATCGGGGAAATCGAAATCCCTTTGGTTTACCGCCATGATTGGAAATTCACCCTCAACGCCAGGCAGAATCTTTTCACCTTCGGTCGCGTCGGCAATGCGATTCGCATGGCGAAAACCTACAGAAGCATCAGTGAAGAAAACGCTGAGCTGACAAACCAGGATACAGCGCTTGAGGCAGCCGAGGCCTATTACGGGGTTGTTCTGGCCAAGGAGATGGCGGATGTGGCTCGTAAGAATTTTAAAATCTCAAAAATGCACCTGGACGACGTGCAGGCCAAGTTCGACAGAGGACTGAAATCCGAGTTTGAACTTTTGCAGGCCAAGGCCGATCTGGAGCAAAGCCGACCTTACCTTATAAAAATGGATTCCATGGTTGTCATCACCAAGTTGAACCTGTTGCGTTTGATGGGCATGAATCTCGATCTTGCAGTGGATGTTGGGGAAGGATTTTCCGAAGAAACGCTCAAACAATCTGTCAACGACTACGTCCTGACCGCACAAAGTGATCGCAAAGAATTGAACCTTCTCAACATGCAAAAGGACATGAATCATCTTGAAGGAAATATTCATCGCTCCGGCATGTTGCCGATTCTGGCCGCGGAAATGAATTACACCTACGCAGGGCAAAGCATCAGCGACGAAGACGATTTCTGGCCCCAGGGAGATGATGACTGGATGACGTTCTGGTCTGTGGGCGCGACGATGACCTGGCCATTTTTTGACGGTTTCACATCCGTGGGAAAGATGCGGCAGGCTCGGGCGACTGAACGCATCACCAGGCTTCGCAGGACGCAGGCCGTCAAAGGCATCGAACTGGAAGTCACGCAGCTTGCCACGCGGCTCGAAACGCTCAAGCAGGAACTGGCCGCGAGGAAAGAAAGCGTCGCGCTGGTTAATAGAGCTTTCGAGCTGGCGTCTATTCGATACGATTCCGGCTTGGGAACAAGGCTGGAAAAAGTCGACGCCAAGGCTCAATGGACCTTGGCCAGAAGCACATTGATACAAACACTCTACGATCTTAATATCGCGCGCGTGAAGCTCAACCGCGCCCTTGGAAAAGGTCAATAAAACAAATCCGCAAAGAGACGGAGGGAATATGTCCGGAGTCAGCAATAGATTCAAAATTCTCAGCGGCGTGACTGTTTTGATCGTCATAGTCGTTGCAGTGGGTTATCGATTTATAACCATGGGCGGGAAAGAACCGCCGCCATCCATCACGCAGTTGCACGAACAAGATGGCGTTCCGGTGGATGTGGCCAAAGTCGAACTGCGTGATTTGACGGTTTCAATGAAGCTCAGCGGCGTTCTGGAAGGAGTCGGCGAAGCGAACATCCAGACAAATATGCCCATGCGTATAAAAAAAGTTTATGCGGAACCGGGGAAAAAGGTCAAAAAGAACCAGGTTCTGGTCAGTCTCGATCCTCTTAGCTCCACTTCGATGTACGCCGGTCATGAATCGTCCAAGATTCGTTACAAAGATGCGAAACGCAATATGGAACGCATGAAACCACTGTTTGAGGCCGGCGCCATCAGCGAATCAGATTGGGATGCGGTCAAATCTTCCGTGGAGATGGCGAAGGCCGGTTTAACGGATATTGGACATGCGCTAAAACTGCGCAGCCCGATTCGCGGCGTCGTCACGCGCGTGGATTTCAAGCCGGGCGATAAGGTGGATCCGAAGGATTCCATTGTGACGGTTGCCACGACTGATGATCTCAAACTCGTGACCAGGGTTGGACAACGAAAGGTGAAAAAACTCAAAGACGGCGATGCGGCCGTTATCATGACCACGTCGCCTGACGGTCAGGAAAAAGTCCACAAAGGACAGGTTAGTCACATCGGACTTTCCGCTGATCCGGCTTCCCGATTGTTCCGCGTGGAAATCAATTTTCCTAGCAGTGGCGGCGAACTGAAAAGCGGCGTCTTGTATGAGGCCGTCATCAGCCTGGCGACCGCTATTCAGGTTCCGGCGATTCAAGCGGTGGCCGTGGAGTACGTTGAGGATCGGCCCCATGTGTTTCGGGTGACGGATGCTAAAGCGGTTTTTACGCCGATCCGAACCGGTCTTAAAACAAGGGATTGGGTTCAAATCACAGACGGCATTTCACCAGGCGACGAAGTCGTTATCAACGGCGCCAACATGCTTGATCGTGAAAAGTCACTCAAAGTGAAAATCCACAATCAGCCCGCCACCCCCGTCGGACAATAAGGAGCACACGCTATGTTCTTGGCGAGATTATCCGTCCGACGACCTGTCCTGACAAGCGTGATCATTGTCGTTTTCCTCGTTTTGGGTGTGCAATCTTATCAAAGATTAGCCCTCGAAATGACACCCGATATTGATTTCCCTTTGATTTCTGTGCGCACGATATATCCTGGTGCGGGTCCTGAGGAAGTGGAAAGCCAGATCACCAAGCGTCTGGAAGATCAGATCGCAACCCTGTCGGAACTCAAAAGTCTATCATCCACATCCATGGATTCTCTATCCTACATTATGGCTGAATTTGAGGTCGGCGTAGACAGCGACCTGAAAGCCATTGAAGTCAAGGATAAAGTCGACGCCATTTTATTTGAGCTTCCCAAGGATGCGGAAAAGCCAAGCGTTGAAAAATTAAGCATCAACGCCGAACCGATCATCCAATTAAACCTGGTCGGCAACCGCCCTGCCACGGAAATGTATTTCATTGCCGATACCATGATTCGTGATCGCCTGGCGCAGGTTCCCGGTGTGGGAAACGTTGAGTTGACCGGTGGACGTGCGCGGGAAATTCAGGTTCTCGTCGATAAGAGTCTGGCCCAGAGCTACGGCTTGTCCCTGGGCATGATCGCCTCTTTGATCGGCATGGAAAACCTCAATATCCCCGGTGGACGCATTATCAAAGACACGCAGGAATACGCCATTCGCATGGTTGGACAGTTTAATGATGTCAGTGAAATCGAGGAAGTAAAAATTCCATTGTCCACGGGCGAAGTCATTCGCATCAGCGACGTGGCGGACGTGGCCGACGGTTTTAAGGATCCGAGAACGGACGCCTTTTTCGCCACTCAAAGCACTCATGAGGATGGATCAAGAGGCGATGTGGCGCCGATCAGATCCGCCATCAACATGGGTATTATCAAAAAGACCGGCGCCAACACCGTTTCGACAGCTCAGGGAGTTATGGAACTTGCCGAAAAACTGAAACAGGAGTTGCCCCCGGATATCAAGGTCAGCGTCTCCAGCGACACATCTTTCTACATAAAAGACATGGCCTCGGGCACCATCATCAACATCATCATAGGCATCATTCTGACCTCTATGTTGATGTTCATTTTTCTGCATAGCACACGGTCAACATTGATTGTGAGTATCTCTATGCCGGCGGCGCTGATCGCCACATTCCTATTGATCGACTTCGCCGGTTTTTCCATCAATATCATCACATTGATGGCTCTGGGCGTGGCGGTTGGAACCCTTGTGACAAACACTATCGTTGTGTTGGAAAGTATTACATATAACCTCGAAAAGGGAAAAATGCCCGCCGAAGCCGCGATCGACGGCACTTCCGAAGTGACCGTGGCCGTGTTTGCCAGCACACTGACCAATATCGTCGTGTTTACGCCCATTGCATTCATGGGCGGCATCGTCGGGCAATTCATGAGGCAGTTCGGACTCACCGTCATTTTTGCAACGCTCTTTTCTCTTTGGATGAGTTTTACGCTCGTGCCCATGATGGCTTCAATGCTGATGCGCCCGCGCGCACAAGGGAGCGGTCCTCATCTGCATGGATTCGGACTCGCGTTTGAAAAGCTCTTCAATGTTTTCAAGCAAGATTACAAGGTTTTGCTGAATTGGGGATTGAGACATCGCGCGATTGCCATACTCGTCTCGATAATTTTGTTTGTCGGGGGAATATCCCTTTTTGCTTTCGTGGGTTCAGAATTCGCCCCCAGCGGCGACGTGGGTCTGGCGACGGTGCAGGTGAAAATGCCCGTCGGCGCCAGCCTGAAACAGACAACGGAGGTCATGCGGGAAATCGACGAGATTGTTCGCCGTCTGACTCCGGAAACCCGGGACATTACAATAGCCATCGGCGGAGAAACCAAGGGCGTGGAGGAGGCGAGCCTTATTCTGGATATCGGTCCCATGGACGAGCGCGACCGCGGAGTCAGGGAAATCGTCGACGGGATTCGTCCCGCCTTAGCAAAAATTCCTGCCGCCGAATTGACGGTGTTCCTTGGGATTGCTCGCGGCACAATGGCCGCTGATATGGAAGTCAATGTCGTCGGGCGGGATCTTGATGAGGTCAAGCGAGTCGCCAAGGAACTGATCGAATTTATGCATGGCGTTAAAGGCCTGGCCGACGTTACAATGGATTACCGGACTGGGAAGCCGGAAATCGCATTCATACCCGACCGGGAGCAGATCAGCCGGTACGGCCTGACCAGTGCGCAGGTGGCCATGGAAATCCGTAACGCCTATGAAGGCAATGTCCCCAGCACTTTCCGCGAGTTGGGAGAAGAATACGACATTAGAGTTCTCTTGACCGAATCTGAACGCCATGATCCCGATTCCCTGGCGGCGTTGTATATGGGGACTTCTGTTGGCCCGGTGCCCTTTGACCAGTTGGGAGACTTCGTGCCCTCCACGGCGGAATCAAAAATCCGACGGATGGACCGTCAGCAGGTTATCAATATCTACGCCAATATCACGCAGGGTGTTTTGGGCGACAAGCAAAAGGAAATCCAAAAGAAAGTGGACCAGATGAAGCTCGGGTCGGCGAAGGTGTCGTTTGGCGGATTCGGCGAGATAATGGCCGAGATGTTTACGGAAATCATCAGCGCGCTCATTCTAGCCATTATTTTGACCTACCTGGTTTTGGCGGGCATACAGGAATCCATCGTTCATCCCATAACAGTTATGGTGACGCTTCCTCTGGGCGCCGTGGGAGCTGCTTTCGCTCTGTTTATCACCGGAACTTCTTTGAGTATTACCAGCATGATGGCCATTGTCATGCTGGTGGGAATCGTCGTCAACAACGCCATTCTCATATTCGATTATGCGCGCCAACTTCGCGACGAAGGAATGCCCATTGCCGAAGCCGTCGTCGAAGCGGCCACTACGCGCCTGCGTCCCATTATGATGATGAATCTGGCCATCGCCATTTCCATGGCGCCGCAAATCATTCCCGGGCCGGGATCCGAGTTCCGGCAGGCCATGGCCATTGTTACCATAGGCGGCGTGATTATTTCCATGGTCTTTACGCTTCTGCTGCTGCCGGTGCTGTACATTCTCTTCGACAAACTGACGTCCAGAGGCCGAAAAGAAAGCCGCGAAAACGCCTTGGCGGATTCCGCGATGCCGGCAAAGTGATTCGAAGCTGTACAAAACAATAAAAACAATCCAACGCGGGCTAAAGCCCTTAAGACCAGTATTAAGTCAGAAAACGAAACGAAAGCCGGAAGCGGCAAAATCGCCGTCAGGCGATGAGTGAGCGGGTGTGTTTAATAACTATTTGCCTCACGCCATATCCGTGGTCACGGTTTTTTTTTGGAAAAACACATTGTTGCCTGTGCTTAAGCACACCCGCTCATTGTTAGATCTTCGCAGGCGCATCAGATGCGACCAACGCGGGCTTAGTCCGCAACCCAATGTTTGACGTTGTACATTTTATTCCCGATGCCTTTCCCACGAGCAAGCTTCACTCTTCCCGCAGGCCTTGGCGCGGCTTTTCCCAGGCGTTTTTCAAGTCGTGTGACTCCCTGTTTGAGCGAAGGCGTGAAAATGCTATCTTGAGAGACCGTTTCGCAAGCATTCCGGTGGAATTAATTTTCGCAAAACTTTCACCTCAGATCGCAGGAAACGAATTGAGGCCCCGTTTGCTTTCGGGAAGCAACTTGGGATAAAAACTTCCACCTGCTTTTTTGTTTCACTTTCATATTGTCGCCAGGAAAATTCTTGAGTATGGCAGAATAAGGTGCTATATTCTGACCTATATGGCGCTTGAAAAAGGGAGTTGAACTCATGAACCTGAAAAGCGATGTCAAACCGATTACGTATTTGAAGAACAACACCGCGGATTTGGTGCGGGAAGTTTCGCAAAACGGTCGAACCATGCTGATCACGCAAAACGGCGAGGCCAAAGTCGTGGTGATGGACGTGGAAACCTATTCCCGTTGGCGGGATGCATTGGCGCTCATGAAGATGATTTCGCAGGGCGAGACGGATGCGGATTCCGGTCGGTTGATTTCCCAGAATGCGGCGTTTGCAAGAGCGGAAAAAGCGATCAAGCGGGCGACCGGCGATGAGTAATCGCAAATGCCGGGTGCTCTGGACTGAAATCGCCGCCCGTGACCTGGAGGAAATAGTTTGTAATATTGCACGAGACTCACCCGGCAATGCGCGGAATGTGCTTAAAAAACTGAAAGGCAAGGCTGCGGCCTTGGAGGATTTTCCCCTGCGGGGCCGCGTTGTGCCGGAGTTGGCCCGGTTCGGATTGCGGTCCTGGCGGGAAATCGTGTCCAAGCCCTGGCGCATTGTTTATCGAGTCGATTCCAAATCGGTTGCGGTGCTTGCGGTGTTTGATTCCCGCCGTGACCTGGAAGACCTGTTGCTTGAAAGAATGATAAGAACGCCGCCGAGCAAGGAAGGCTGAAAATTCGAAAAAAACTCGTTTTTGCTATGCGGAGGGATGAGCAATTGCGTGCCGCCCTTGCTCGCCTGGATAATGTCTGACAAGGCGCTTTTGGATTTTCAATGTTTCCCGACCGATTCCGCGTCATAGGCGCTGTCGATTGGTTGCCCGCGTCCAGCGAAGTTAATAATGTCTTCCACAATGAGATAGATAGCGGGTGTGATTAACAGGACTACGGGAAGCGACAGGAGTATTCCAAAGCCTAGGCTGATCGCCATCGGGACCATGAACTTGGCCTGGACCGAGGTTTCAAAGATCATCGGGGCCAGGCCCAGGAAAGTGGTTAGCGAAGTTAGCAGGATAGGGCGAAAGCGCCTTGTCCCCGCGCTGATAATAGCTTCCCGGACGCCCATTCCTTTTTCTTCCCTGTTTCGGTTAGCTGTCACCACCAGCACAAGAGTGTCGTTGACGACGACTCCGGCCAGGGCCACCATCCCCATGACGCTCAATAGACTCAAGTTGGTGAACATGAGAATGTGCCCGAAGATCGCGGCGATGATTCCAAAGGGGATCGCGGACATGATGACCAAAGGTTGGACGTAGGAGCGCAATGGAATCGCCATAAGCGCGAATATGACAAACATGGCGAGCAGGAAATATTGGATCAGGCTGGCAAAAGATTCGTTTTGCTCCCGCTGCCGGCCGGCGAACTCTATGGCAAGCCCGTTATACTTTTCTAAAAGCTTGGGAACCAGCTCTTTGTTGATGGACTCGATGATTGGTCGAGGAGACGGGACGCCGACGGCCATCTTGGCTTTCACGTTGACGACGCGTTTTCCGTTTTCGCGCCTGATGTTCGTAGGCGCGCGTTTCCGCTCAAATGTGGCCACGTGGGACAGCGGAACCATTCCGGCGGCGGGCGTAAAGATGCGCAGTTCATTCAGGTCATATTCTGAACGGCGCTGGTTTTCCGAAAGCCGAACCATCACGCGGACTTCGTTGCGGCCTCGTTGTTCTCGGATTGATTCGGCCCCGTAAAAGGCTGATCGAATCTGCCCCGCGACATCACGAGCCGTCAGGCCGAGGGTACGGGCGGCAGGCAGCAGGTGGTAATCAAACTGCGGCTTTCCGGCTGCGTATGCGTTTTCAACGCTGTCCAACTCCTGGTAGCCGGCCAGAGCCTCGGCGACTTCCGCTGAAGCTGCGGCCAGAACCTCCGTATCCGTATGCGTGAGCTGTACATCCACAGCGGATCCGGCGGAGGGACCGGCGTTGACATTGAATACGAGCGATTCAAGTCCGACTATGGGTGGGAGATGCTTTCGCCAGGCATCGGCGAAATCTCTGGCTCGAACAAGGCCTTCTTCGGTGCCGAGCAGTCCGATCTCAATGTCAATTAAGTGGCTGCCTGTTTCCCCGGAACCGCTCATCCCGCCGCGCTGTTCTCCAATACGGGTGAACATTCCCTTGAAAATGTCTGCGCCGCCGAGTTCTTCGGCGGCTTTGAAAGCGGCCTCTTCCAGAAGTGTTTGTACTTCCCTGTTTTTCTCGATGGGCGCCCCGTAGGCCAGGCGCGCCGTCACATCGACTTCATTGTCTTCGATATCCGGAAAGAAATTGAAGGGCAGTATTCCGCTAATGGCGACTCCGGCGACAATACAAAGCACCGCAAGCGCCAGCGAAAGAGTTAGGTATCGACGATCGATCACTCTAATCAAAAAAGGCTTGTAGAGCCTGTCGATGAATTTTTGCAGCCAACCGGCGACCGCCAGCCGGCGTCGTTCGACCCACTGCAGCGTTTTACCGCGTGGGGTTCGCTTTCCGTGAGCCAGGTGCGAGGGGAGCACGAAAAACACTTCCACCAGGGAAAAAAGGAGGATTGAGGATACGACCACGGGGATTATAAAAAAGATTTTCCCCATAACTCCGGGAATAAACATGAGTGGAATAAAGGCGGTGATGGTTGTGAGCACTGAGAAGGTGACCGGCATCGCCATCTCATGGACGCCCTCGATGGCTGCCTGCGTCCGAGGCATCCCCTGCTGGACTTTTGAAAAGGTGTTCTCCGCCACAATGATGGCGTCGTCCACGACCATGCCGAGGGCGATGATCAGGGCGAACAGCGAAATCATGTTGATCGATTGGCCCATGGCGTTGAGCACGATGAAGGACCCAAGAAATGTGACCGGTATTCCAACCGCCACCCAGAAGGCAAAGCGAATCTTCAAAAAAAGCGCCAGCGAAATCATAACGAGCAACAGTCCGATCGCCGCGTTTCTTGTCAACAGATCGATTCGCTGTTCAAGTACTTGGGAGCGGTCGTTCCATGTCATCAAAGAAATATTGGCCGGAAGGCTTTCGGTGAGCGTGGCCATCACCTCGCGGGCGGCCCTGGCCACTTCCGTCGGAGTTTCTTCGCCGATTCTGTAAACGGTTAGGCGAACGGCGCGCTGTCCGTTAAAATAAGAAGCCTGGTCCGTGTCTTCGTACCCGTCAGTAATCTCAGCGATTTCCCCGAGCCTTACCTTGGCTCCATCTTGCGTGCCGCGAATAATAATGTCCGCGAATTCGTATCCGTGTTTTTTCCTGTCCGCCATCCGAACCAAAACCTGCCCCGCTTTGGTGTCGATTTTTCCCCCGGGCAGTTCGAGCGAAGCAGCGGCGATCTGCCTTGCCGCTTCGTTTAGCGTGATTCCATAAGCTTCCAGGTTTTCACGCGATATCTCTATCGAGACCTCCAGCGGAGGCACGCCCTCGACCTCCACCTGCGTGATGTTCTCATGGGCCAGCAATTTTTCACGGGCCTGCTCAGCAATAGCGTGGAGGGTCGATAAAGGCTGATCTCCGGCAATGAGGAGCGAAGCGACTTCCCGCTTGTGTGCGATCAGCGATGCCACGGGCCGTTCCGCGTCCTCGGGAAAAGTCTGGATTCGGTCCACTTCGCTTTTAACATCCGCGAGAGCCTTGTCCAGGTCGGCGCCTCCCAGCATTTCGATAGTCACAACGCCTACGCCTTCGGATGAAATCGAGTTGACCTGCTTTACGCCGTCAATTCCGCGAACCGCTTCCTCAACGGCTAGCACAATTCCCTGCTCGACCTCAGCAGGGCTTGCGCCAGGGTAGGGGACACTCACGACGACATAATCCAGATCAAACTCGGGAAAGACTTCTTGTTTGATCTGGAACACTCCGACCAGTCCGGCGACCAGGATGACGAACATCAATAGATTCGAGGCCACCGGGTTCTTGGCCATCCAGGCCAGGGGGCCTCGATATTCTTTGAAGGCATCAGGAATCATCGCCATCTCCCACGACAGGCGTCGTTACTTCCGTCTCGTTAGCTTCCCCTTGGATGCGAACGGGCATTCCCTCGATGGGCAAAGCCGGCGGCATGGACACAATCCGGTCGCCTTCGGCAAGACCATCGGTAACAGCAACGGTATTTTCGTCGCCCCAAGCAATTTCGATTTTTGTCGAGGTTAAAGAGTTATTTTCATCGACAACCCAGATGGTGGATCCGTCGACCACGGCGGAGCGTTGTATGAGAAAGACATCGGGCACATCGCGTCCCGTGATTTCTATGTCAACGTACGCGCCGATCAGGATCGGAAGATTCCCGCTGGGAGGATCCATCGGGTCGTCGATGGATACCAGAAGCTGCGCGGTGCGGGTTTTTGGATCAAGTTGCCCGGCCAGTTTCATGACAACCGCCTCGTGGACCGCTTTCTCGCCGCCTCCAAGGTCGTGGATGAGTTTTGCCGCAGAGCCTGTCTCAGCATTGAAACCGGGGATCTGAATCAGCCCAAGTTGGTCGACCCTCACCGAGGATGTGACACGAAACTGGTCGGAACCGGCTAGCGTTGCCACAACGGAGTTCGCGCCAATGACCTGACCGACATCGATCCTCTCCTCCAAGACCACGCAGTTAAACGGAGCGCGAAGCGTGGTGCGACTGAGATTTATTTTCGCCTGCTCCAGGAAACTTTTCGCTGCGGAAACAAGCTCTTTGGCGGCGGCCAAATGAGGCTTGCGCAGCGCGAGAGCCGCTTCGCTTTCGGGCCGATCATCGCCAAGGAGTTCCCATTCCTTTTTGGCGGTTCCCTGCCGGCTCTGCTCCAACTGCAGCGCAAGCTCGACCTGCTTCACCTGGCTTTCGGCCTGGCGTACGGCCAGCGAGTAGTTCCTGGGGTCGATCCGCGCCAAGAGTTCTCCTTTTTTGAATCGACCGCCCGGGACGAGTTTGTCGGACAGAAACACGACTCGCCCTGAGACTTCGGGCAACAGTGTTATCTCCTTTGCCGCCGAAACCACGCCAGTAGCGCGAATCACAGCAGGGAGCGTCTGCTTCGCCGCAATCGTCGCCTGAACCATGAGCGCCGGACGTGTGGCGCCGGTGCTGGACGCCTTGGGCTTAAAGAAGATCATCGCCGCGGCAATTAGAACTCCCGCTATAAGGATGGCAATGGGAATGAGAATATTTTTTGATCGGATCATTTGTCATCCTCCCGGCGTGATTCGCCAAGGTTTGTGGTCCAAGGTCCTCCCACGGAATCAGCGATGTCGATTGAAGCGAGGATCCAGGAAACCTTTGCCTCAATGACATTCAGTTGCGCCTGCTGCTGCGTGGTCAGCGAAGTGAGCACTGTCTGGTAAGTGGTCAGGCCGGATAGGTATCGGCTCCTGGACTGCGAAAACGCCAGCGCCGCCGCGTCTTGCTGCTGCCGAAAAGCCTCAAGCTGTTTGCGTGATTGTTCCATTTTAATTAGAGCGTTCTCAACATTTCGGATAGCATCGAGGGTCGCTTTCCTATGCTGGTTGCGTGCGATGACTTCAGTCGCTCGCGCGCTGCGATATCCCGCCAGGTTGCTTCCGCCTTGAAAAAGTGGGATCGAAACAGTGGCGCCGACTTCCCATACCGAATCTTGTTCCCATTCGGTGATATCGGTGAACTTTTCTCCGGTCTGACCATACAAACCGATCGTGGGAAGAAAGTTCACAACCGCGCTTCGCTTCCGGTTTTTCTCGGCCTTGAGCGCGGCTTCTGCGGATTTCATGTTTGGGCTGTTGACGGCAAGGTCTGCCGGTTGCCCTGTGGGAATTGTTGCTGTCGCTTCGGGAAGATCGCGGTCGGGAATCAAGGCTTTTTCATGCGGCAGACGACCCAGGAGCACGGCCAATTGCTGTTCGTAGGTTTCGAGTAGGGCTTCGGCCAGAGGAAGCAAAGTTCTCGTTGTGGCCAGTTGCTGCTTTTGCTGGAGAACATCCAGGCCTTGCGCGTCGCCACGCTCATAGCGCAGTTGCACTAACTCCAGCAAATCGTTGTTGGCTTTTATCTGCGTGTTGACAACATCAACCCGCGCCCGAGCGGCCAGGATTTCGTAGTAGGTTCGAGCTATCGTCTCCGCCAGCGAAGCGGCTTGGGCATCCCGGTTGGCCAGCGCGACTTTCGAGTCGGCTCGCGCGCCAATATGGCTGAGGATTTTCTTGCCGAAAATGTCGAGGTCGAGTCGCCCAACCAGATAGGCTGTGCCGCTCTGATAGGAGTCAGGCACCTTTTCGCCCGTCATTTCCAACTGGTCGATGGTGTTTTGGCCGAGAAACTCGATGGCAGTCTGCCGACCGCTAAGCTCAATGCTGATTTGCGGGAGCGCCGGAGCGAGTATTTTCCAGGCCACGGCCCGTGACTGGTCGATTCGGCTTCGAGCGATGTCCAGATTGAGATTGCCGTTCAGACCCTGTTCGATCAGTTCAGTGAGCACCGGATCGTCTAGGGCCGTCCACCAGGGCGTGCCGTGCACTTTGCCTTCCATTGGGCGAGAATAGTTCTCCTGCGCGGATGCGGCGGAGGCGAATAGCCACACAAAAAACACGGATGAGGCGAGGAAATATCCAAACGCTTTCATCGCTTCCCTCCTTCCGTGATCCCGTTCAAAAGGGTACCAACCAGATTGTCGATGTGAACCTCAGATTTGAGGGGGACCAGTGAATACGAAGACATGGATTGTACAAGTATTCTGCTATGCAGTGCTCCAACCAGGGTATAGGCCGTAGCGTTGGCATGAATTTTTCGGATCAGCCCTTTTTTATGAGCCTTACGAAACCATATCGCCAGTTGTTTGACGATTATCACCAGGGGCGGGACGTGTGTTCCGGAAAAAAACTTTTTATGATCAAAACCTGAAACCATAAGTATAGCGATACGGGGGAATATCTCTTCGAAGAAATCGTTGAGGTTCGTTGCAATCTCGCAAAGCTGCTCGCGTAAGTCGCGATCATCCGGTCCCTGCGCCAGCATTTCTATCCAGTCGGGATGGGAAGAAGGGGCCAAAGCTGCAATCATCATATCCTCTTTGGCGTGGAATCGTTTGAACAAGGTCGCCTGGGATACGCCGAGGCGATTCGCGATAACTTCGGTCGATACGTTCGGCCCGAATTCCAAAAAACACTCCCTGGCGCCTTTGAGCAGCTTTTCGTCGCTAATGATTTTGTGGCGTCCCATTTATTCTCCCTGAATAGGTAAGTGACTGAACACTTATAAATAAAACGAGAGTTTTTGTCAAGAAAAATTTAGGGGGAAAATTAGCAAGACATCCCCAAGGCCAAATCCGTCGCTTCGACACGGTCGGCGTGCCTTGGGTTAAAGCGGATGCAAAATTATTCTACTGGATGTTGCGGGGGGCAAGGTTGCCGGGGATATTTTGGATTACTGAAAAATTCTAATCTTCATATCCCCATATGTCCTCATATATCGCCGAAATGCCATCGCCTGCGTATGCGCTCGGACATAGGGCTCTTTCGTACAAGTAAGCCGGGTGGCTTGCCTGCCGGGGAGTCAGGACATAACCGATCCAATCCATTCCCAGGCCGATGAGGAATTGCGCCTCGCCGCCCATGATTTCGCGAAAGCGCAGGGCGTAATCCGGGACGAACTCACCCGGCATAGTTCCAAAGGTCACGGGGCCGATGGCAAAAGATGTCACGCGGCAGTTGGTGTGTTCTCCTAAGGGAGGGATGTTTCGCACAATCAGTCCCAACGCTCCGGCCAGAGGAAAAATGGGATTGGTTAATTTGACGGGAGCCTCCAAGCTTATGAACGACGCAATCGAGGCATTTTCTATGGCCATAGCTTCCGCTGTCAATAAAAGCGCTTTGTCAGCCAGCGCCCGACCCATATCCTCCACCTCGTTCCATTCGTCCGGCGCGGACCATTTGTTCGTTGGCTGGATCATGGCGCCGATGGCGCCGTTGACAAAGAGGTTGACTCCGCCGAGTTCATCGCCCAAAAGCCGATAATAAACGCCCGGGAAATCCGAGGATACGACAGTGCTGTCCTGGCCCATGACCGTGGGGTGGGCAGACCAGTTCAGGCAGGTTCCCAAAATATTTTCCTCGTCATCGTATGCCGCCAGAATCGTAATCGCATCATCTAACAGGCGATCCGGGTCTTCGTCGATGATATTTTCATGCCACTCGGAAAAAGTACCCTGCGCGTATTTCAGTGTGGCCGGAACCCGGAGGTTCCAGGCCTCGATAGCGGCATTTGCGGCACCGTCGATCATCTGCTCAACGATCTCCTCCTGACGCCCTGAAATTGGGGGAATCATGACTCCCCAAATTCCGATAGTGTCCGGGCCGTGATGCGTGTGCGTGGCGGCCACGATAACCTCGTCAAAATTTACGGGCAATGCGCTCACGATCTTGTTTTGAATTTTCTCAATGTCGGGTCTCATCAGGCCGATGACATCCAGCACGATCAGGATGACCGCGGAGTCGGTCTTTGGGTCGTCGAAGGCCATCGCCTGCGCGTAGAGCGGATCATGGACATCCGTAGACCAGCGGCAGAGTTGCTCCGAAAGAAAGAACATATCGTACCCCGCCAGCTTGACGGGGATTTGCGGCGTGATGTCGATTTGGGCAAAGCCGACGAGCATAGAAGAATCGGATTGATCGTCATCGGCGTCGTCGTCAGAATCATCGTCGGCGTCGTCATCATTGATATCCGGTTCGTCATCATCATCGTCGCCGTCGGAAGCCGCGCAACCCAAGAACATGACTCCGCAGGTAAGTAGCAGGCACAACAAGAACTTGATGATATTCATTTTCATTTGCGGATTCCTTATTCTCATTCGCTAGTCGAGAGTGTAAATATTATGTTCGTTCCCTTGTCTATCAGGTCATCGATTCGTCAAGATCGAAACTTACGAAGCCGCCCCGTGGCGCTGGAACCAAGCCCATGGCGACATGGAACTTACGGTTTGTCGCATCCGCAACGAAACTATGCAAGGTGGTATCGTTGGAAATACTGTGAAGGCTTGTGCCTGGAAGCCCCGTGGCAGTGTCGATATCGTCGGCCAGCCATGCCTTGCAGTTTTCCACGGTGATTGGTCCTCCATGATTTTCCGCCAGTCCACGCAATCTTGAATAGCGAATATCACTGGAATCATTCGTCAATGGCACGTGCTCGTGCGGCAGAGTTCCTTCGTCGAACATCTCGGGGGTCCTGTTTGGTTCTATGCCCCAGCAAGCGCTGTCTCTTGCACGCCGGACGGCGTGATGATGCGCGCTGGTTAAGACGACGAGGGCGTCTTCCTCTTTGCCGCTGGCGATGAGCGTGTGGTAACCGTTATTGCGCGGGGATTCGATCAACCGAGTCTTCGCGGCCTCTATCGTGGAATCGTATTGAGCCATCTCCCTGTGGAGAAGGCAATGAGGGACGCCCTTGTCGCTCACATCGGCTGTTTCGGTCAGGCTTTCTTCGGTAATGACCAATCCTTCGTGGTTCATCGCCGTTAGGACTCCGGATGTGCCCGCGAATCCCTGGCTCCAAAAGGGAATTCCATTATCCGGTATGTAGTGGAATAAAACGCTGATTGCCTGGGCAAGACCGAAAGGGGGCCAGTCGAGGTTCCTGGCCACGAGGGTGGACCCGCCAGTGGTTTCAGGCAAAAAGGCTACCTGCGTGCAGGAGTGGAAAAACTGATCGCTGTGAGTCAGACCCGCCAACTCGATAACGTCCAGTATAACCTGAAGAAAGAGGGCTTGTTCCCAACTCAGTTCGGCTTCTTGGGCCATAGCCCTGATTTCCATCTCTAAATCGGGACTGATTTTCTCAACATACTTCTTCGCCTGCTTTTGGCACCAATCGTGGAAGCCTGCAATCTTCATGGCGTCGTCGCCGAAAAGTTCACGTCCGATGCCCGGCAGAACTCCTTTTTCGACAAAGTTGTAATATCCGTGTTGTATCATTTTTTTTAGCAGACGACCGTGGTCTCTACCCATTTCTTCGGGCGAGCCACACAGTTCAACAATCGTAATGCCGTTTCTTTCCCAACGAGTGCTCGATAATTTTCGATGAAAAGTCGCCACGTTTTCGATTCCTTTCAGAAGCAAATAGTATATCAGGTCAAATATAACAAAGTCGAGGAGTCTCCATGCATAATCAGCGATTTCCCTTTGAGCGACAGGCGATGATATAAATTTCCACTTTGATGTCGAAAGGTCGGCGTCGGAGCTTTGCTCGTGGAAATGATTTTTTTCATCGATTCACTCCAAAACGATTTATGGCAAATTTAAAAAGGCTTCATCGTTTGCTTCGAGGCCGATGGGTGGATCGACCATGGATTTCGCGACGACCATGTCCTTAAAACCAGATCCTGTAATAACGCAACAAATCCGATCCTTCGCGGCGACCTGACCGGAATTCCTCATGCGAATAAGGCCGGCGACTGTTGTCGCGCTCGCCGGCTCCGCAAAGATACCGGCTTTTTCGGCGATCAATTTTTCCGCAGCTAGCATTTCATCATCGTCAACACTCAAGGCAAAACCGCCGGTTTCTCTGATGGCTGGCAATGCTGTGTAGGCGTCGAAGAGAATGTCGTCGGCTATCGCCCCGGCTATTGTGTGTCCGACGGATACTGGATTTTCGATGACCTCACGGGGGCTAAGGTTGTTTTCCATCGCCCTGACCAGTGGCGCGCACGCCGAGGCCTGCACTCCGACAAGGGAAGGGATACGGTCGATTTTTTCCAGCCGTTTTAATTCCTTGAAACCTCTCCATAAAGCTCCCAGGAGTCCGCCGCCGCCCACCGGGACGATGATCCAGCGGGGAAGGGGATCGACCTGTTCATAAATCTCGTAGGCGATAGTCTTTGCGCCTTCTACCTGAAAAGGATTATAAATTCCCGCCGTTGACAAAAGATGCCATCCGCGTTTTTTGCACGCCCTGCTGACTAGTTCAAAAATTAAACTCGACGACAGCGTGTTCATCTTATAATGACTGGCGCCGTAAATACGTGCTTGCACCAAGCGGTCGTCAGGAGCATTGGCCGGTGTGAATATTCTGCACTTCATTCCCGCCCGCGCGGCGTAGGAAGCGGCCGATGCAGCTACATTTCCGGACGAAACAACAGCAATCTCTTTGATTCCAGATTCCGCGGCCTTTGTGATGCTCACGGAAATCTGGCGGTCTTTGAAGGCTCCGGTGGGATTCATTGTTTCATTTTTCAACCATAGATCCTCAATCCCAATACTCTGAGCCAACCTTGCCGCGCTGAGGCAAGGCGTTTGGCCTTCCCCTTGCGATACGATCTTCGTGGAATCAATTATTGGGAGCAGATCGAAGAAACGCCATAATGAATTGGATTTTATGTTTTGGAAGTTCACGGGGGTTGAAAGAGTTATGTCAACAACAGATGGCGCGCCGCAAAGATGACATTTGAAGGAAGCTTCGCCTTCATCAACAACTTCGGTGCATTCGGGACATTTTAAAATATATTTTGTATTCACTGAAAAAATCCTTGTATTTTATTAACGTTTGTCACGGGTCTCGTCGACAATGATCAAAACAAATACTTGAATTCGCGGAAACCTCGCAACAGCTCAAATTAACAGTCACCATGATAGATAGCACATGCCAAGTGTGTTTTTCAAGTCGATGGAGCCTTGGATGAAGAATTATTGAAATTTGTCATTTTCACGAATTATCAGGCAGCCAATCCCGTTTGGTGGATTATTGGCCCGCTGTTCGCGTGACGCAATAAATCCTTGAATTTCAAGCAAAAAAATCGTAAGTGAACGCACACGCTGCCACGGCGTTGAGGCCTGGGCATTGTTGACGCTAAACCAAGAGGAGTGGGCATGGATTTTCCGAAGCGATACACACCGACGGAAGTAGAGCCGCGAATGAGGCGGCTCTGGGACGAAACCGGCATTTATAAATTCAATCCCGACGATCCCCGTCCGATTTTTTCCGTGGACACCCCGCCGCCCTACGTTTCCAGCGATCACCTACACGTTGGGCACGCCATGAGCTACTCTCAGGCCGAGTTTATTGTCCGATACAAGCGCATGATGGGTTTCAGCATTTTCTACCCTATGGGTTTTGACGACAACGGCTTGCCCACCGAGCGCTTTGTCGAAAAAAAGCACAAGATCAACAAGTCGAAGATCAGCCGCGAGGATTTCGTCAAGCTATGCCTTGAGGAAACGAAATCCGGCGCGAAAGTTTATCGTAATCTTTGGGAGGCTTTGGGAATCTCCGTTGATTGGGATCTGACCTACTCGACGATTGATCCCAGGTCTGTGCGTACTTCGCAGATGAGCTTTTGCGAGTTGCACAAACACAACCGCATTCAGCGGCGCGACGAGCCGATTACCTGGTGTTACAAATGCGGAACCTCCGTCGCACAGGCCGAAATCGAAACAACGCAGCTTGATTCGCAATTAAACGACATCGCCTTTACCGGACCTGACGGCGAGGAATTGATCATCTCCACAACGCGACCGGAACTGATACCGGCGTGCGTGTCCGTTTACGTAAATCCTGATGACGAGCGATACAGAAACCTTATCGGAAAAAAGGCGCGTATCCCGCTTTTCGATTACGAGGTGGAAATTCGCTCTCACCCCGACGTGGCCGTCGATTTCGGAACGGGCCTGATGATGGTGTGCTCCTGGGGCGATACGGAAGACGTCAAAAAGTGGAAGGAGCACAAACTCGACACGCGGGCCATTTTCAATAAGTGGGGAAAGCTCAATGAACTGGCGGGGCCCTACGAAAATATGACGACCGCCAATGCCCGTAAGGCGATTCTCGATGACCTGAAAAAATTGGGACTCGTGAAAAAACAGGAAAATATTTCCCACATGGTCGGCGTGCACGACCGTTGTGGTACGCCCATTGAGTTTAACCATTCGCCGCAGTGGTTCATAAGCCTCCTGGACAAAAAGGATGAATATTTGCGTCGCGGCGAGGAAATTGATTGGCATCCCGGTCATTTCATCTCGCGTTATAGCGATTGGGTTGAGGGCTTGAAGTGGGATTGGTGCATCAGTCGGCAGCGCTTCTACGGCGTGCCTTTTCCGGTTTGGTATTGTGATAAATGCGGCGAGCCGCGCATTGCCGCGCATTCGGAACTGCCCGTCGATCCGATGATGAAATCTCCGCCGGAAGGAACGACCTGCACGTGCGGACACACGGTTTTCATCCCTGAAAAAGATGTCATGGACACCTGGATGACCAGCAGCCTGACGCCGCTCATCAACGCCAAATGGGCTTTTGATGAGAATCTGATGAAACGCATCTACCCGATGTCGATTCGCGTGCAGGCCTTTGAGATCATCCGAACCTGGCTTTTTTATACGGTCGCAAAAAGTCATCACCATACGGACTCGCTGCCCTGGACAGACGTGATGATTTCCGGCTGGGGACTGGATGACCGTGGTCGGAAGATGAGCAAAAGCTCCGGGAATCATGTGCCGCCGGAACCGGTGATTGTTAAATACGGCGCTGACGCTTTGCGCTATTGGTCGGCGAAGGCGACGCTGGGCAACGACCTGCGTTATCATGAAAGAGACGTGGCCAACGGCAAACGCCTGATGACCAAACTGTGGAACGCGGGAAAGTTTGTCGCCATGCAACTATTCGACGAAAACGATGAGCGGCGCACCCTGACGCCTGGCGTGCCCACCACGATAGACCGCTGGGTTCGTTCGCGGTTGCAGCAGGTTATCGCTGAGGCGGGTAGCTATATGGAACGCTACGAATACAGCCACGCCGTGGAAATTACGGAGCGCTTTTTCTTCACCGAGTTTTGCGACAACTACATCGAGATCGTAAAGGAGCGTTTTTGGAATCCGGATAATTTCGAGGCCGATGTGGTCGAGGCCGGACGCTGGACCTTGCGCGAGGTTTGCGAAAATGTTGTGAAGCTTTTTGCGCCCTTCATCCCCTACATCACCGAGGAACTGTACCAGATTGTCTTTCGTGAAAAGGATTCGCCGGTTTCGGTGCATGTGACGCAGTGGCCGAAGGCGGACCTGGATTCGGTGGACGAGCAGGCTGTGGAATCCGGGCGGCTTTTGATCGCCGTTCTCACGGGCGCGCGACGCTGGAAGACCGACCAAAAGGTCAACCAGAATCATCCGCTGAAACTCCTTCGCATGTGCGCGCCGGAAAATCTGCTCGACAAGCTTAGGGCTTTGAACGACGACCTCAGAGCGGCGGCGCACGCCGATGTCGTTGAATTCGGTGGCGACGGCGATGTGGAAACGGAAGTGGCTGAGATAAAGCTGGCGCTGGAACTGGGCGAAAAACGCCAGAAATAAAAACGGGCGCGGGTGGCATGGACAAGCGCCCTCGCAGAGCTTCGGGCTGAAAAGCTTGTCCATGCCACCCGCCGGTTTTTCTATTGGGCGACTTCGCTCAAAAATAAATCGACTCGAACGTGGAGGAGGAATTCCGGTGGTGGCGGCGTCAATTTCCGCGCGGTTGAATATCCTTTTGGCAAAACAACCGGCGCTTTGTGCAGGCTGAGAATTCTCGGGCGCGCAGAATTTATAAAATCCACTACCGCAGGATTTTGGCTGGGTTCGCATAGCTCGTCGCCGCCGCATTCCCTTTGCGCGGACCAGACCATGACGGGCGTTTTCGGTACGTGGATAAAGGCTAAATAATCAACCAGTCCGCTGGTGAGGTAGGGATGCTCCTGCCAAACAGTAATAAGCAGCGGTCCCTGCGTGGCGAGTGTCTCCATCTGCTTTTCCACGGCAGCCGCACGCAGGGGCGGATGTGCGAAAAGCTTCAAATGCGGACCCCAGGAGGCGGGATTGAAGCTCAAAACCGATCCGAGCGCTATCATGTAGACGCAAATTGCGGTCAGGGCGACAAGTGCAACCCAGCGTTTTTGCAGCCTTCCCAAAAAGATGGCAACCAGGAGCGCGGAGGCCGGAAGGCAAGGGAAGAGAAAGCGCGAATACGTCGCCGGGGCAAAGGCGAAAACGAGGGCGGGAAACGCGAACCATGACAGAATCAGCCAGGTTTGCGGCGGGCGATTTCGGTCCGCTATCAGCGCAACGACGGCGCATATGATCGCGGCGGTTAGCGGGATCGACCAGTGTCCCGCAAATTCACTGAGGAAGAAAATACGGGCGTCCGTGTATCCGATGCGGTAAGCCTCGGAGTAATCGGTGGCGTGAAAAAGTAGAATGTCGACAAGGTCGCCAAGTCTGGGAATGAACCACCCTCCGCAGATCGTGAAGAATCCCAAAACGAAAAGCGCCGGTCCCATCCACCGCGCGCTCAGGTATTTGTTGACGCGCCAGTGGGATATGAGTGTAACAGCGACAGGGCCGATGAGATAAATGAACGCGTAGCCTTTGGTCATCATCGCCGCGCCGCATGCAGCGCCGGATGCCAAGGAATACGCTCGGCGGCGCAGGCCGTCGGAGAGCAGGAGAAAATAGATGCTCCACGTCGTCGCCGCCATGAGCATGGCGTCGGGTGTGGCGAATCGTCCATAGGCCGCGCACACCGGCGTCCCTGCTGTAATGATCGCGGCGGCTGCGCCGACTCCATTGCCAGCTGTTGATTTGCCGATGAGATAGGCGGCGATCATCGTCAGTACAACAAAAAATGCAGAAAGCATGACCACGCCGCGATGCGCGTGCGTCAGGCGAAATGCGCCGAGCGCCGCAAT
The DNA here is from genome assembly GCA_964591275.1 of uncultured bacterium. GTDB lineage: Bacteria > Lernaellota > Lernaellaia > JACKCT01 > JACKCT01. The sequence continues at coordinate 73,043 of CAZQAE010000007.1, forward strand.
GTGCCAGCCCGGAGGCCAGTGGACGGGCTGCGTCGGGAGGGGGCTTTCAATCTGCCCGTCGAACCATCGTCCAAACAGCGCAAGGCGGCCCAGGTGGTTCGACTCGTCGAAACCGCCGAAACTCACCGGACCCTCGGCGCTTATCCACGCGGAAATAAGAACCCACAATATGGCGATCAGCAGGATGGCCGGCGCCGTATGTTTTTTGATGGCAATCACAGCGCCCTCATTTCAATAGAGGCGAACATGATTCCATTTAACGCATATTTTGCCGTTTTGACTACATTGGACAAAAAATTTGCACACAGATATGGTTTGCGTAATTGCTGAGGTCTTTTCGCTTCGCGCAGGTCATAATGAAAATTTCTTTCTTCACATTATTTTTTATCACCACATCGATTTTGTTGCTTTGCTCCGCAATCGCTTCTGCTGAGGACAGTTCGAGCGACGACGCAGGAGATTCAAAAGGCGAAGATCCGTCGCCTGAGCCTGGCGGCGAGATGCCGCTAAAATTGGAAGATTCAGAGACAATTCTGAGTGAAAGCGAGATAAAGGCGCTCAAGGAACTCACCAGGAGGTTGCATCGTTACGATTTGGAAAATGAGGCGTCTGAAAGGAATTTTAAGAAAAATCGTGTTCCCCTTGAGCGTTTGGAAACACGCTTCAAACTCGATAACGATTTGTTCATACTCAACGTCAGCGGGGGTGATCGCGGTTTTTCGAACGGATTACGCTTCGAGGCCTTATGGAGCGTGAGTATGGAGCCGGATTCGACCTTCGGCAAATGGCGCAACATCGCCATGAATCCCGTTAAAGGGTGGTTTTTGCAGCTTTATGATACGGAAATGGATGAAAGCCGTCCCCGTGTCGGTTTCGCGGTAGGGCAGGAACTCTTTACGCCCGAGGATTTGCGTGAGACCGAACCGATCAAAGGCGACCGTCCCTATGTGGGATGGTTGTACGTGGGCGGTATTTTCGAATTGCGCGGAACGCAAAGTCGGCTTCATTCCGAAATTGACATCGGCGGCACCGGCGAACTCTCGCTGGCGGAGCAAGGGCAGACTTACGTGCATGATCAAACCGGGTCGACGCACCCGGAGGGCTGGAAGCATCAGATTTCTACTGGAGTCGGCGTTAACTGGTATCTGACAATGGCTCATTTATTGTTCAATATTGAGTCTCCCAAAAAATTTGGCGTGCCCATGCAACTCGTCGATTCGGAGATATACGCCAGAACATCTGTAGGCACTTGGTTGGTTGAACAGTCAATGGGTGGGATTTTTCGATTCGGGTACATCAAGAAACAGTGGAGAAAAAATCCGGCGCCGGGGCAGTATATTTATGATCGCAAGCTGCCGGAACATTACGGATCATTCAATACGGATTTTTTTCAGATCTATGCATATAGTCGCCTGCAGTCGGCATTCATTCTGCGCAACGCCAGCATTCAGGGACTTCCGTTCCGGGATGAGGCCAACACGGAGAGCATTCAACCCCTCGTCCACGAAGGGGAGGTTGGCCTTGTCTTGCAGCCGTTGAACTTTATCGATATTCAAATCGGCGCCACGCACCGGACGCAGGAAACCCGCGAGGGCCGCACGGACTACGGAGGCCATACGTGGGGCAACATCCAAATCGGCTGTCATTGGTATTGATGAACGCGTGAGTTGGCGTTGGCTCATTGCCCTTATGCGTTCTCCGACTTTGAAGTCAAGGGCTTTGGCAAGCGGAAAGAATTGGCGAACGAGTGCAATGAATTGTACGGAGGAGAAACAATATCCGATCTTTAAGCCATTCTCTAGTCGCCGGTTCAGTCCATGCAAGGAAGTGAAGCGCACCAGGCATGTCCTTTTCGTGCGTGAAGTCTGGCCTCGGGAAAATCCGTTTCGGATAGCCGTTCAATCTCCCTCGCCGAGTGCTCGTTTTTAGGGCGATTCCGCAGCCGACGCCAAAGAAAAACAACTGCGGATCAACGGTCGCGTCGTTGAGGCTAATTGCGAAAATATCCATTTCAGACTTTGGCGATGACTCATGCGCTTCACGAATATCGATCCCTGGAAAGAGCGACGAAACACTCAAAGTAATGAATTTTTTTGCGTTCATCGAGAATTATCGTAGGTGAAGAGAAAATAAGTCGGAAATGGCGTACCCTTCGGGTAATGCCCCAGTCACCCGAAGATCGACGTCAAATCGAAAGTGCGAAAGATTCTTGACACTACCTCTCTATCTGCTAAATATTAATGGTTTTTCTTCGACAAAAACGTAGAAAGAGGATAAATTTTGTTACCGAAAGCCCCAAGCTTGGAAAAGCTGAAATGAAGGCTTTGAAACTTCTGATGTTTTTTGGCTTTGCTTATTGCGTTCCCTTTTCGTTTCCTACTGAGGGATACCTGTGAACGCTAAACAAAATTTAATAGATAAAATAGTAATGATGAGAAAATATCAAGTGAGAAATACTAGAAATTTATTTTCTCGTTTTATTGGCCTGAATGATTATATCATAATTGCCCTTTCCATATTTCTCACGTTGTCATTTATGTTCATCTTCTGGTACTCGATAGCAAAACTGTCATGCTACGGGCCTATATCACGTCCCCACATTTTAGCATGGGATATAATTAATAAATTTCTATTAATGAATGGAAATCAAGTTGTCACAGGAAATCTGAGTAATGCTGTCGTAGTTTATAATGCGTATTTCTGTACGGCAGTGGGACTCAGCGAAATATCGTTCCAACTTCCTCAATTTATTATTTATTGTATTATGATTGTTTTCACCGTTTTTCTTGCATACTCAATGGCTGGTTTGACAGCAGCCATTATTGCAAACGTAGTAATAATTTTTCTTCCAGCAACTTTTGGTCTGTCTTTTCATGCAAACGACTTGATATATTACCAACTATTTTTGACTTCTTCATTATTCTTTATTCATATCGCCTTGAAGCGGAATTTTCTGTATTTGATGCCTCTCTATTTCATTTTTCCAATTTCCTCCAAGATACCATTTTGGTATTCGAATGAAATCATGTTTATTATTATTACGATTACTGTTTCTATTTTATTCATAGCACATCATCGAAAATATAATCCTAAAAACACATATGTTGTTTTTGTTTTATTGCTTACTTGCACTGCCATCGCAATTATATGTGCCCTCCCAATTCAAACAGAATACTTCAAAGGAGAATTGTTCTCAGTGAAGTACTTTAGTGGATCAATTCTAAAAAACCCTGCAGCCGTATTGTCTTATTATTATGTTTTGGTGAAATATCATGTCGGAATAATTGTCGGAAGCCTTCTTATTTGTTCAATGGCCATTTCAATAGTAAATAAAAGAATACGAAACGATATTTGGCATTTATTGCTTGGAATTATTGCCATACCATTTGGCATGGCATTAATAAGCAAAAAAAATGATTTCTATATTGTGTCAATGACGCCACTCGTCGCTGTATATATTTCTATTGTGATTTCAAAAGCTTTTAGAAATAGAAAGAAGGCGGTTATTGCCGGCGTGTTGACAGCGATGGTAGCCTTTGGGGGATTTTTATGGGAATTGAGCAAAACTGAGCAAAAGTTGACTATTTTTGATAGCTATTTTGATTTACGTCCTAGACCATATCTCTACTCACCATGTAACAATATAATCCAACCTAACCTAAAAGACAGTAGGGAGAATATGGGAAGTACTGTGGAATATTTTTGCGGGATTGATCAAAGTATTGTTTATTTTATAGATTTTGATGCCCACGTTGGGATTTTCCTGTCGCCAAATAACATAACGATTGATTGGCTGCAGTATTTTCAATATTCACACCAACCGGACTACATGTTGATCGGGGAAAAAGATCTAGGTAACTCAATCCCGAATTGTATCGTCTACGTACACAGCAGGGGAAAAAAAATTTGGGGAACATGCTTGAAGCGTACAGGTCATTGTTAAATAGAGTAGAATTGCCAATGGAGGAAGATCAGATAAAAGTTTACAAAATTACTGAAAAACATTACAATATCATTCGCAATAGTATGTATCAGTATCAAAGTATATATGGCAAAGATGCTATTACTATTTTTGCAATAAGAAATCAATGAACACTGGCAGAGCCGGTAGTCATTGATTGATGTAGATAACTGGAATGAAATTTACTCCGCCGTGATGACCTTTTTACGCAATGGGAAGCGCTTGATGATCTTAGCTTCGACTGGGAGCGTCATGCGGTCACCGGCCTTAAAATCGAGAGGCGTCGGCAACTTCACATCTTTTTTTGGCGGAAGTGGGAAAATCATCAGGCTTTCGACCGTTTCATATTTTTTCAAAACGTAAGCCAGACCGAGTTGCATGCCCTGTCCATCCACCGCGCAGCTACTGACGTGCCCGGCGAATGCTCCGCGAGCGTCGCAGGCGGGATCGCCGATCTTGAGAGGCTTGCTGCCCTTTTGCGGGACGCGGAAGCGAACGACGATCTTGTCCCGTCCGGTTTCCTTTTTCATGAACGCGCGCTTGCCGATGAAAAAGGGTTTGTGCAGTTTGACGTAACCGCCGAATCCGGCACCCATCGGAGAAATGTCCAGCGGCCCCGCCAATTCGTGTCCGTATAGGGGAAGGCCCGCTTCGATGCGCAGGCTGTCGCGAGCGCCGAGGCCTGCGGGTTTGACGCCAAATTCCTCTCCGGCATCCAACAAGATATTCCACAACTCGACTAAGTGATCGGGATGAACCAGCATTTCGTAGCCATAGAATTCGCCGGTATAACCCGTTCGACAAATAAAAACACCTATCCCGGCGAGCTCTAATTCCAGACACTCCGTGCGTTCCATGTGACGAAGACGCCGGGCATCCGGTCCTTTGGAAAGTTTGAGAAGGGTTTTGATGGAGGCCGGTCCCTGCAAAGCCAAATCTACCTTGCACTCGTTTCCCCATTTTGGGTCATGCAAATTTTTGAGCATCGCCTGGCCCAAAGGACGACGCGTCGGCAGTTGCGGGTCGATCAGGGCCTGCCCCGAATTGATATGGTTTAACCATGCCCAGTTTTTCTTTTCGTTGGCGGCGTTGACCACCATCAAAAAACGATGGGCATGCAGGCGATACACCATGACGTCATCGATAACCTTTGCGTCCGTGTCGAGAAGATAGGCATAGAAGGATTTTCCATTGCCGAACCGGCGGACATAATTTGTCGCGACCAGGTCTATGAAGTCCTCGGCGTGTTCGCCGCAGATTTCAAAAACGCCCATATGAGCCACGTCGAAAAGGCCTGCGGCGTTTCTGACGATGTTGTGTTCCTCAATGGTTGAACCATATCGAACGGGCATTTCCCAACCGGCGAAGGGAACAATCCGGCCGCCGAGCTTTTTGTGCTCATCATAGAGCGGCGTCCGGCGCAAGGGCGCATCCGCTTCCTCCCATGCAAAAGTTTTTGGGTCCGCCAGGCGGGCTGACAATTTGGCCAGCGGCGCTTGTCCGACGAAATACGGTTTATGCAGCGCGAAACGCTCCGGTGACTTTTGGAAAATGTCTTTGGCGCTTTGGCCGGCAAGATTCGGGTCCGTTGCCGGAGTGCTTTTTAAAACATTGGCGTCGGAATCGTCCGGCAAAAGCTCTGTGATAACGACCGGTCCTTCGATTTTCGCGGTGATGTCCGTCGGCTCGAAAAGCAGATACCCGTCGGCGTGACCGCGCATCCAATTGAGAACATTTGCTGAATGGGCGGCGTTAATTTTCAATACAAAATCGCTGTATGGCGAATCGCCTTTTTGAGAGCAACGGCCAACAATAACTTCCTCGATTACGAAGCCTTGCCCGTTGAGCATCAGGGCCGCCACATTTTCTCCGGCTTTGATATTCGTGAGATCAAGGGTCAGAAGATTTTGCAGATACGCCTGGGCGCGGTCGCCGGAAACGCGGACACACACTTCGCCGGATTCCGTTGGTGTTGCCAGCGAATAGTGGGGATAGGCCCAGGTATTTTCGGACTTGGAATGCAGCTTCGCGGCCAGCGCCTCAACCTGCTGCGTTGCCTCGTCGAGCAGCCGCAAATCGACCTTGCCGCGCGGCAATTTTGTGGAAACGCCCTGGTAGATGAATGGTTCAATCCCTGTGAGAACTTTGTGGATGATCGCGGCGAGTTCTTTGATCTCTTCTTCGCCGGCACCGCACTGCGTGATCCACGGCGTCCCCAGGCGTATCCCTGTCGCCATGGCAGTCAGGGCGTCGCCGGGAACCCTGCTTTTGTTGGCCACGATGCCGCACAGTTCCAGAATGCGGACCGCCGGTTTGCCGTAAAGCATCGCCCCGCCTTTTTTCGCCAGCGGCTTGAGATCGATGAGCATCAGGTGCGTGTCGGTGCCGCCGTGAGCCAAGGTCAACCCAAGGTCACGCAGTTCATCGGCCAGCACGGAAGCGTTTTTAACAATCTTTTGTTGCAGAGCCTTAAATTCATCTGTCTGCGCCAGCTTAAAGGCAACGGCCAGCGCCGCGATGGCGTTAATGTGCGGCCCGCCCTGCTCACCGGGGAAAACGGCCATGTCTACGGCATGAGCCAGTTTCTCGTTCGTCGTCAATATCACTGCGCCTCGTGGACCCATGAGCGTTTTGTGCGTTGTGAAGGTAATAACGTCGGCATAGCCGATGGGACTTGGGTAGGCGCCGGCAATGACCATGCCCGCCGGGTGCGCGATATCCGCCATGAGCAAGGCACCGCATTCACGGGCGATCTCCTTGAGCCTGACCCAGTCCGGCGCCCAGGGATAGGAGGTATAGCCGCCGATAAGGATGCGCGGCCTGTGCTCAAGCGCCGTCTTGCGGATTTCTTCGTAATCCAAAAGCCCTGTCGCCCGGTTGACCCCGTAAGAGACGATGTTGTATCGCTTTCCGCTCGAATGGAATTCGTTGCCGTGGCTCAGGTGTCCGCCCTGCATGAGGTCCATGGCCATGAGCGTGTCGCCGTTTTGTAAAAAGGCTCCATAGACAGCCAGGTTGGCAGCGGCGCCGGACAGAGATTGCACGTTGGCGAAGATGCGGTCGGCGGGGATGTCCTCCGTGGCGAAGCACTGCGCTGCGCGCCGGCGGCAAACCAGTTCCACGAGGTTGACGTAGGCGTTGCCTTTGTAAAAACGGCGGTCCGCGTAGCGTTTGTGATCAACCAGTTGCGCGGGCAAATCAGCCAACTGTTCTTCTGTTCGGAGCAGGTGGCTGGTGGAGGGGTAGTCTTCGGCGTAGAGACAGGAAAAGGGCGTGTCGAGGACTTTTCTGACCGGCGCGCTACAGATGTTCTCCGAGGGGATCATGATAATCTGCCGTGCCTGCCTTTCGGTTTCATAACGTATCAAATCAGACAGGAAAGAATCGCTGGATTCCAGTTCATCGTCAAAAAGCCATTTCTCGATAATTTTTTTTTCGCCCACGATATCCTCTCTTTCATGGTCCTGATTCTTATAATCAAAGGGCTCTTTCGAGTGAGATTTGAGGGGTATCACCATCGTTTCCCAAAGTCAATTCGCTATGGAGCGTCGAAGGCGTTATCAATTCATTGATGCCTGTTGCCACACTAAGTAAAGCGATCCGTTTTCACCCATTGCTTGCGCGTTCATTGAAGGTTACAATGAGTTTTTGGGGCAAGCAAAACCAATGTTTCCAGGGAGGCGTCAAACCATGATGAAATCAAACAGCTTGCTCGTTCTTACAATTTCTTTCGTTTTGTTAACTTCCTTTGTTTGCTCCTGCGGCTGCAACGATAACGACGACTATGACTGCCCGGATTGCGAATGTCATAATGACGACGACACTGACGACGTGAACGATGATGTTGATGACGACATTGACGACGATGTCGATGATGACACGGACGACGACACGGACGACGATACGGACGACGACACTGATGACGACATCGACGACGACACCGAAGACATCAAAGCCGACATCGAATACGTGGCCGGCGGTAATTTCTCTGGAGCGGCCCTTGTCATGGACAGCCAGGATCGGGCCTACATCATCACCAACAAGTCTCGCCAGATGCGCCAGTATTATAAGCAGGAAAGCGACTGGCTCTATTTGGTGGCCGATACCGGCGTCTTTTCCAATCCCAGCGCGGCCATCGCCGCCGACGATACGCTGCATCTGGCCTATTACGACTGGTTCGACGCCAAGCTTTGGTACTCTACCGGTAGCGGCGATGTCTGGATAGACGAGATTGTAGATGAAGACGGCGATGTCGGTCATTACAGCGCCGTTATCCTGGACGCCAGCGGCGTCCCGCACATTGTTTACAATGAGGAAATATCGCGAGTTTCGATGGGGTTGCGCTACGCGACCATCGTCGGCGACGCATGGGTCATCGAGACCATTGATTCCGGTGAAAACGTGGGAGCATTTCCGACTATTGCTTTGGACTTGGCTGGAAATCCCTATGTCACGTATAACACGGCGTCGGGCGTTGCTCTGGCGCACAGCTTCATCGGAGGCTGGGAAGCGATTGATCTTCCCAGTGCTTTGGCTTCCAATCGAGCCAGCGGCCTGGATTTCGATTCCGTTGGAAACGTTCACGTGATTTATCACTCGACCGACGAGACCGGAAAATTGCGACACGCTTACGGCGCCTTTGACAATCTTCAAACGGAGATCATCGAAGGGGCGTTGCCAGTTGGCGATACGGTTTCGATGGACGTTGACGACAATGACATTGTTCATTTTACATATTACGATAACGCGGCCACGACGGTCGTTTACGGCAATAACATCGGCAGCGCCTGGAACAGGCAAACCCTGGGACCGGGTTATCCTGTTTTTATCAAGGCCAAAAACGCTGACAACATCGCCATTTCCCTATCCGGTATCGGTCTGTTCCGAAAGGCTGGCACCGATTGGGTGCAATCCAATTTCGACCGGGCATTTACAGTGAAGGAAACCGCCATCACTACGGATTCCACCGACTCGATCCACTTGGCTTTTCTCGACTCCACCGCGCAAAGCATCAAGTACACGAGCGATCAGGCCGTCGATTGGGAATTTGATACTGTTGTGTCCAATATCGGAGCGGACGTTCTGAACATCGACCTCGCGGTTGATTCCGTGGGCAACGTGCACATCTGTTACTACAACGCTCTGAATTTCAAGCTTGGTTACGCCAGCAATGAAAGCGGAGATTGGGCATTATCATTGATCGACGATTCGAATTTTGTCGGAACGCATAACTCCATGATTATCGACTCAGACGATATCCTGCATATTAGTTATTCCGACGACGCCAACGGCGACTTGAAATACGCCAACAACGAAGGCGGCGACTGGAATACTTTCATCATCGAAGACGAGGGATTGGTCGGTTCATGGTCAGAGATAAAAATCAATCAAAGCGGGAAAGTTTATATTGCTTTCGTTGACACCAGTAATAACGACATCATGCTGGCGGCCAGCACCTTTGGCGCCTGGAACAAATCCATCATTGGTCCCGACGGCGGCAATTATCCGTCTTTAGCCTTGGATTCCGACGGCGCCGCGCATGTCTCCTTCGTCGGAGCGGGTTTGCAGCATTCTTATTACGGCGATGACGCCTGGGTCGTTGAATCCATTGATCCTGAAGCTCTGGAAATGGAAACGGCTACCGCCGAGTCGGCTGATCTGAAAATGAACGTCGCGTACCAAAGTCTGAACTGGAACCTGAGTTTCGCCAGGCAAGGCACCGGGAATTGGAGCAAGGCCGTCATCGACGACGTCGGCAAAACCGGCTACTACGCCGACATGACCCTTGGCGCAGGCGGCAGACTGTATGTCAGCTACGTCGCGCACGCCGCCGTATGGCTGGCACAGGTTTATTAGCTTTAAGAAGCTAGAAGTCAGAATTTAGAGTTTCAAACATGATGAGCGGGATGAAAATCCCGCTCTTCTTTATTCCACGGCTTCGTAGGGATCGGTGATTTCCTTGAATGGATTCACATTGTACAAATAAATTTTCTTGAGCAGGCCACGGAATTTTCGCACAGCGCCCATGTCGCGGGACTGCGTGCGATGGGGTTTTGTAAACTCGGCCATCGTATCCAGGCAACTCATATCATTGCCGCAGGGCTGCGTCGAATCAAAGATTTGCGAAAAAGGTTCCGGGTCGGCAGAGCCGAACAATCTCGGAAGCCAATGTTTGTTGAGCAGATAATAAACATTCAAAGTGCGATGCGTCGGCAGATCGCCAATTTGCACGCCTGCGTCGGCGGCCATGCGAACGCCTGCCGTGGCAAAACGCGAAGCCAATTGATGCTCGGGATGGCCGGTGGCGCCGTGATTTGGTCCGAAGGTCAGGATGACGGTGGGTTTGAACCGGCGTATGGCCTCGGCGCACACCAGAACCGGATCCTTATGCTTTCGCCATATTTCGGCAATCTCGTGCCGCTTGGGAAAACTTTTCACCGGCAAAGCGGCGTTGTAGTAATCCTCGTTTTGCAACTCGGCATGATACAGCTTGGCGACCTCTTTTAATTCCTTGTTGCGCACCGTAGCCAGATCCGGCTCACAGCCTTCCGGGAGGTTGCACTCGCCGCCATCGCCATGATTTAAAACGAGCATGTACACGGGGTTGTGATAATACAGGCTCGCCCTGGCCAGGATCGGTCCGGGAAAGCATTCGTCGTCCGGGTGCGCCGCGATCCACATGACCCTGGCGCCTTCGGCCAGCACATCATCAATGGTCTGCTCGCCTTCATGCACCTGCACGCTTGCACAGGCGCTCAAAAACAGAACGGCAACCAGTAGCAACGCGAAATAAATCAATACACTTGTCGTTAACTTGGCTTTTGGGGCTGACATTAGACGCCTCGCAAAAAGTATTTCCAATCCACAGAATCGATCCACCGCCAATCATGCGCGTTGTCAGGGCATCAATCAAGGGATGTCGGTCGACAACTGCCGAGTAAAGTAATTGACGTAGGGTTTTCATGCCCGTCTGGAGTTGTTGAAATTTCATGCGAGGAGTCATATTGTCGTGCATTGGAAATCAGTGTTTTGAAAAAGCTGGAATCCCGGCAAAGCGCAAGAGGTGAAAAGGATATGGCTGAAAATCTGCTGGATAAATTGAAAGTCGCAAAAGACACGACTCCCTATCAGAAAAAACGAGCGAAGTATTATGACCTGGGAACCGTCGAAAATATGGATGTTCTGCTTCCAGCCATGTGGAATGCAGACGCCCTGGCGTGCATGGAAACCATCGATCTTGTCTATCGCACTTTGTGCGGCGTCCTTTACAACTTCGCACCCACTTCGGGACATCCCGGCGGCAGTATTTCTTCCGGGCGCATCGCCTTAGCTTTGACCTTTTTCACGCAGGACTACGACTTCAGCAATCCCGGCGCAGAGGATGCGGATCGTCTGATCTACGCTGCCGGGCACAAGGCGATGGGTTTGTACGCCATGCTCGCGCTGCGCAACGAACTTGTCAGAATCGCAGCGCCGGAACTTTTGCCGGATGAAAAACATCAGTTGCGTTTTGAAGATCTGCTCGGTTTCCGTCGCAATCCCACGCAGGAAACGCCGCTTTTCGCCAAATTCAACGCAAAGCCTCTCGACGGGCATCCTTCGCCCCTCGTCCCGTTTGTGCCCTTTGCGACGGGCGCCTCCGGCGTCGGCGTTCCCACGGCTCTGGGCTTTGCTTTTGGCGCATTTGACGCTTATGGCGACAATGCGCCGCTCGTTCATTTTCTGGAAGGAGAGGGCGGCATGACCGCCGGGCGCGTTCACGAAGCGCTGGCCGCCGCGGCCTCGGCCAACCAGGCAAACGTGATTATGCATATTGACTGGAATCAGGCGTCCATTGACTCCAACCAGGTATGCGCGGCGGATGGAAAAGTGGGCGACTACGTCCAGTGGAGTCCTGCCGAGTTATGCTACACGCATGACTGGAACGTCATTTATGTTCCCGACGGAAAAGACATACGGCAGGTTGTCGCCGCGCAGCGCCTGGCTCTGGTCATGCAAAACGATCAGCCGACGGCCATTGTTTATCGCACGATCAAGGGATGGCGATACGGAATAGAAGGCAATAAGTCCCACGGCGCGGGGCATAAATACGCTTCGGAGCAATACGAGCAGTTCGTGGCCGCTCCCTTTGAAGGCGCCTTTTGCGATTGCGCCGCGAAATTTCCACATTGCGATCAGAATAACACCAATGATGAAGTTGAGGAGGTGTTTTTCGAAACCCTGCAGTGCATTCGCCAATCGCTGGAAGAGGAGGGCAAGGCGGCAAGTTTCGGCGCGGCGCAGGTGAAGGATTCTCAAAAGCGGCTTCAGGACAAGGGACGCACACTTCGCAGCGATGTTCCGGTTCTGCAAAAGATATTCGACACTCCCGCAGACCCAGCGAAGCCTGAAATCAATCTGACGCCCGGAGAGAAAACGACTCTGCGCGGCACGCTGGGCACGGTTCTGAATATACTCAATAAAAAAACCGGGGGGGCTTTTGTCGGCGCCTCCGCGGATCTGTTCGGCTCCACGAGCCTTTCGACCATCGCCAAAGGCTTTCCGGCAGGTTTCATGAACTGTGTTGATAATCCCGGCAGTCGCCTTATGCCCGTCGGCGGTATTTGTGAAGACGCGATGGGCGGTTTCATGACCGGGCTTTCAACATTCGGACGCCACATCGGCGTCACCTCTTCCTACGGCGCTTTCATCGCTGCGCTGGAGCATGTTCCCGCTCGACTGCACGCCATTGGACAGCAGGCGCGGCATCTGGCTTACGGCGATCCCATGCGGACATTTATTATGATCAACGGGCACGCCGGCATCAAAACCGGCGAGGACGGGCCGACGCACGCCGACCCGCAGTGCCTGCAACTTTTGAGCGAAAACTTTCCGCGCGGCGTCGCCATTACGCTCACGCCCTTTGAACCGACCGAGATATGGCCGCTGGTCATTGCGGCCCTGGGAAAGCGACCCGCACTTCTGGCCCCTTTCGTGACCAGGCCGGCCGAAACGGTTCCCGACCGCGCGGCGCTGGGACTGGCCGGCGCCGAAAAGGCGGTGCAGGGCATCTACAAATTGGTCGAAGTCGATCCCGATAAAAAACCTTATCACGGCACTGTCGTTTTGCAGGGCAGCGAAGTGGGCATCAGTTTCGTTTATGAGGTTCTGCCGGTTCTTCGCGAAAGGGGCCTCAATCTGAATGTGTATTACGTCGCGAGCGCCGAGCTTTTCGATCTTTTGCCCGATGAGGAAAAGGAAACTATCTATCCGGAAGCCAGGGCCAGGGAAGCGATGGGCATTACCGGTTTCACGCTCCCGACGATGTATCGCTGGGTGACATCCGCCGAAGGACGCAAACGCACGATACATCCTTTCAAGGCGGGACGTTTTCTCGGCAGCGGAAAAGCCGAAAAGGTTCTGGAAGAGGGCGGACTGCATCCGAAAGCCCTCATCGACGCGATCAGCGATTACGCGGCATATATGGATGACGAATAGCGCTCAGCGATGTAGCACAGGCGCCCTCGCCTGTGAATGTAGGAGCGGTTTTCAACCGCGATTGTAGGAGCGACATTCTTGTCGCGATAATGTGATGACAGGAGCGGTTTCTAACCGCGATTGTAGGAGCGACATTCTTGTCGCGATAATATGATGATAGGAGCGGTTTTTAACCGCGATTGCAGGCCCTCGGTTCTTTTTTAGTTCAAAAAACGGTCGTTTCCATGTAAACTGCCAATGTGATAACGACGATTGCGCGTAGGCGCAATAAATGGATTGCATCAACATCCAAATGCTGGTTGTGTGATGATTTGGCCATTGCAACGAAATTCGTGAGGGATTCCATGAACAGGACACTCCTTTTTCTGATCGTGCTGGCGACTAGTGTCGCAACCGTTTCCGCGGCGCAGGCGAAAACTTTTATCGTTTACGACTTCGACGCCGGAGAGACTTCGGATCGCGATGTTCGCGTGATGAGCGAGCTTCTGCGTTCGGAGATGGAAGAAATCGCCAAAACTTATGTAAAAGAAGCACCGGACAAGACATGTTACAGCGTGTCGTGCGCGAAGCAGACGTTGCAAAGCCGCGGCGTGGACGCCGTCGTCATTGGAACCGTGATGATTCTCGGCTCCAACAAAATCATCATGGTCAAGGCGGTCTGGGATTCAAAAACATATCGCTACAAAGTTCCGCTGGAAAATCCCGAGGATTTTGAATACCTCGCCGAACGGTTGGCGACCGCCATCGTCGGGAAAACAACCTTTGATCAGGAAATGGGAATGGATTCGGTCGCCAAGCGTGAGCAGGACCCAAACAAGCGCAAGGTGCATGGCGACTTTTCCGTCGGCGCCGGGCTGGGCGTTTGGAAACCCCTGGGCGATTCCTACCTGGGCGCTGATTACCTGTATATGTTCACCGCCTTTTTGCGTTATGAACTGACTGACATTGCCATTGATCTGGAAAGCGGGATTTATTACAGCAACTCCGTCGGCAACGAAATCTACATTTCTGAAGTGCCGATTGATGTGTCCGTGCTTTACTACTTTTCGAAAAGAGACCGCAGCCCCTTCATTGGCGGCACTTTCGGCATTCATATGATTACTCTCAAAGATGACTCCGACGTGCGCGTTTACAAGGACGCCACCTATTGGGCGCCGCACTTCGGAGGATTTCTGGGATATGAACTCGGTCGCGCGCAGGTTCTGTCCTTCAGCGCCCGCGTTGGGTACAAAGCCAACCTGGTGTCCTTTGAAAAGGTGGAGGGCGCATTGGAAGACGAGGACGTGGGCGAAGGCGCGCACGGCCCCTTCTTCGCCATCGCCATCACCTTCTTCTAGGAGTTAGGCCATTTCTCCGGCAGGCTCCCGGGATGGTTGCATTTTCAAGCCATCTTTAGGCCCCTGCGGGAAGACGATGAATCGTGGCCATGAGGATTTCTTGAGAAAACCAGCGGACAAAGGAGGAGCACGATGAAATTTTTATCCTATTTATTGATCCTTGGAATTCTGTTGCTATCCGGGTTCGCGATAATCGGATGCGGGGATGACGACGACGACTCGGCTGACGATGATGCCAACACGACCGACGACGATGACTCGGCTGACGACGATTCGTCGGGCAACGACGATGACTCTTCGGGCGACGATGATGACAGCCTGGACGATGACACTATCGACGATGACACTGGCGACGATGATTCTTTAGACGATGACGATGACGATGACGATGACGATGACGATACGACGATCCTCGACTGCCCGGCCCTGATCACCAGGCAACCCTATCTTCAACTCGTTACGCAGACGAGCATCAATGTTTTGTGGCGCACGGATGAGCAGGCTGATTCGTTGGTTGAATGGGGTGAGACGGCGGCGCTCGGCGAATACGTCAACGATGACACGATGAAAAATCGACATGAGGCCATGATCGACGGGCTTATGCCCGGAACGCAGTATTTTTACAGAGTTCGCTCCTGCAATGACGAGACCGGCATCGCCACTTTCCAAACGGCTCCGACCGACGACGAACCTTTCAATTTCGTCGCATTCGGCGACAACCAGGATGGTTTCACGACCTTTACTCAGATCGCCGCGATGATGAAAGAAGAGCAGCCGCATCTGGCCATATCCGTCGGCGACACTGTGGATGACGGTTGGGAAGAAGGCGACTGGGATGAGCAGCTTTTCGGACCGGCCCAGGATCTTTGGCGCGAAACGCCCCTGTACGTTGCGATCGGCAATCATGAGAATTTGGCGCCGTATTTTTTCAACTCTTTTCACTTTCCGAACAACGACAAAGAATATTACTCGTTCCTGTACGGCAACGTCTTTTTTCTCGTGCTGGCGCAGGACACCATTCACCTCACCTTTCCAGGCACGCCTCAACACAATTTCATGGTTGAGGCGCTTTCCTCGGACGAGGCGCAAAATGCGGAATTTCGGGTTGTTATTTTCCACACGCCGCCCTGGACGGAAGGGTGGGTCGGATATGACGGTGAGTGGATGGTGCGGGCGTATATCGTGCCGGTTATGGAGCAATACGGCGTAGATGTTTATTTCAACGGCCACACGCACGATTACGAGCGCGGTTTGCGCAATGGCGTGAGCAATTACATCATTGGCGGCGCAGGCGGCGGTTTGGATGCCTGGGCAAGGGACGTCCCACATATTACGGTCTATTACGCCGTGCATCACTACCTAAGCGTAAACGTTGATGGCCCGACCATGACGTTGGACGCCATCGATATTGATGGAAACCTCTTTGACACCTGGCAAATCGTCCACTGACCGAAAGTGGTTTTCAAAAAAACAAATTAGTTTGCAAACAAAAAAACAGTGGATGTCTTTCCTTTTGTCATGAGCATACGCATTCGTTTGTCTTGATCCTTCGTCAACCTTGGGATAGCGTATGGCCTGGGTGGATACTTGGAGGTTGTGAATGGAAATACGCAAAGCCGTCATTCCGGTGGCTGGATGGGGAACGCGCTTTTTGCCGGCGACGAAATCCGTGGCCAAGGAAATGTTGCCCATCGTGGATATGCCGACGATTCAGTATATCGTGCAGGAAATATGCGACGCAAATATCACGCAGGTTATTTTTGTTAATGCTGCGGGAAAAAGCTCCATCGAGGATTATTTTGACAGATCCTACGGTCTTGAAAAATGGCTTGAAGAAAAAGGGAAGACGGAGCAGCTCGAAAAGGTTCGAAAAGTTAGCGAAATGATTGAGGTCTGCACGGTGCGTCAAAAGGATCCTTTGGGTTTGGCGAACGCCGTGAGTTGCGTGAGAGACATGGTAGGGGATGAACCTTTTGCGGTGCTTGTGGGCGACGATATATTTGTGGGCGAAAAGCCCGCAATGCTGCAGATGACTGAAGCCTATCAGCGTTGTCAAAAATCGATTGTAGGCGTCAAAGAAGTGCCCGACAACAAAACGCATCTGTATGGCATCATCGATCCGGAAACCACCGAAATGGAGAATCTTTTCAAGTTGAAATCCATGGTGGAAAAGCCAACTGATAATCCTCCCTCCAATTACGCCGCAGTTGGGCGTTACGTGCTGACGCCGGATATATTCGATTGCATTGATCAGACGCCCAAGGGCAATGGCGGGGAGATTCAGATCACCGATGCCCTGGGCATTCTCAACCGGCGCGAAGGCGGAGGGGTTTACGCTCTTGATCTTCAGGGTGAGCGGCATGACGCGGGTGATATTTTCGGCTGGATCAAAGCGAATATTGCCTTTGCCATGGAACGCCCAGAGTTTGCCGACAAACTCCGCGAGCTTTTTCGCACATATCTGCCGGAATAACAGATGAGCGAATCGACCGGCGGCGAGTATATCGAGGCGGTCGTGACGCTGCCGATCCACGGAACCTACTGTTTCAAAGTTCCCGAACATTTGCGGGGGCGGGTTCGTATTGGAACGGGATTGATTGTTCCCTTTCGCTCACGCCGCGTGTCTGCCTTTGTTGTCGAGACGGATGCGTGCCCGCCGGACCATGTCGATGAGATTCGGGAAATCGAGGATTTGCTAGCGCCCGATCCCTTTTTCGGCCCGGATCATCTCAAACTTTATAAGTTCATGTCCGATTATTATCTCGTGCCCATCGGCGAAGCGCTACGCACGGCGATGCCTCCCGGAATCCTGCAGGCCTCGCGCAAGATTGTGCAGATTACACCCGAGGGCAGGGAGGTTGCGGACGCCGCGAATTTGAAGGTGAGCTTTCGGGATGTGCTGCGCGAATTGTCGCGGGGTCCGATTTCGGGAATGCAGCTTCAGGCCTTGCAAAAACGCATTCGCGGCGCTGGACCTAAAACAATGGAAACTTTGGAATGCCGCGGATATATCGTCTTGTCAACGCAGCTTTCGAAGCAGACGGCCAAGCCCAGGAAAATGAGTTTGTATGCACCCGTTGACGGCTTGGATCTGGCCGAGGCACTGTCGCGTTTGTCCCGGGCGCCGGTGCGCAGGAAAGTTTTGGATCACCTGGTGAAAATTGGCGTGCCGGCTTCCAAAAATGAGATCGCCGAAGCACTGGGATTCGGTGTCGATTCCCATCTCAGAGCGCTGGGATCCAGTGGGATTATTTCAAAAAAAGAGGTCGAAGTATTTCGGATTCGCCATTGTCAAATCGACAGCAGCATTCCTGATAAACTGACGGACGATCAGGAAAATGCCTTGTGCAAGATCAGCGAGGCAATGAATAAGTCATCGTTTCAGCCTTTCTTATTGCACGGCGTGACGGGAAGCGGAAAGACGGAAGTTTATATCCGCTTAGTAAAAAAAGCTCTGGAAGAAGGGAAAACGGCCATTGTTCTTGTGCCGGAAATCGCGCTGACGCCGCAGCTTTTGGGGCGTTTCGTGGGGCGGCTCGGCAACATGGTGTACGATTGTCACTCGGCGATGTCCACCGGCGAACGATATGATTTGTGGCGGCGCGTGCGCAAAGGAGAAATCAAAGTTGTCGTGGGCGCCCGTAGCGCCCTTTTCTCCCCGCTGGAAAACCTTGGCCTCATTGTCGTGGATGAAGAACATGATTCGTCCTATAAGCAAAGCGAGGGTTTAAGTTACAATGCCCGTGATCTCGCCTTGTTTATGGGGAAAAACGTGTCATGTCCTGTTGTGCTCGGCTCGGCTACCCCGTCGCTGGAAAGTTATCGCGCTGCCGAGGAAGGCCGCTACGCCAAAGTGAGTTTGCCCTCACGCGTGCGGGAAAGACCTTTGCCGCCGGTGGAGTTGGTGGACTTGCGCCCTTTGATGGAAGAAAAAAAACCAGGAACAAATGCAGCAGATAAAAAGGACGAGCTTCCCCATGCCCGCATGATCTTTTCCGAACCTCTTGCCTTGGCGCTCAAAGAAACAGTGCAGGCTGGAGAGCAGTCGATTCTTTTTCTGAACCGCCGTGGCTATTCCACGCAAATCTTTTGCCTGATATGCGGCGCGCATGCGACCTGCCCGAATTGCGATGTGTCTTTGACCTATCATCTCGACCAGAGAATCGTTGCCTGCCACTACTGTGATTATGAATCCCAGCCGCCAAAGACCTGTCGAATATGCGGCGGACACAGGATGTTTTTTTCCGGTCTTGGAACAGAACAGGTGGAAAGTGCTCTTGGAGAGCTTTTACCGAACGCGCGCGTCATCCGCATGGATCGGGACACGGTGCGTAAAAAACATGGTCACGAAAAAATTCTTTCGGCTTTCAGAAAGCACGAATACGACATTTTACTTGGCACGCAGATGGTGGCGAAGGGCCACGACTTTCCAGACGTGACGCTGGTGGGGATCATACGGGCGGACACTTCGCTGAGCATTCCTGATTTCCGCAGCGCGGAAAGGACCTTTCAACTCATTACGCAGGTGGCGGGTCGCGCCGGTCGAGATGAAAAGGCCGGGCGAATCATCGTGCAGACTTTCAATCCCGGCCACTACGCCATTGAGTGCGCCAAGCAGCACGATTTCGTCGATTTTTTCCACAGGGAGATCAAACGGCGCAAGGAATTGAATTATCCGCCTTTCGCCAGGTTAGCCCTGGTCAGGATTTCGGGGATGAATAAGGATGAGGCGTATCGAGCAGCTCGGGACGCGGCCCATGTGGCCCGGGTTTCGGCCAAGAAACTTGATTTGCCGGCGGAAAATGTTCTCGGCCCGGCGCGTTCGGCGCTGGCCAGGATTAAAAACCGCTATCGTTTTCAAATATTATTAAAGGGGCGGACCGCGAAGGAAGTGCGAACAATGGCTTATCAGTGCATGATTTTCGGTGAAAAACATACGCCTACCGGCGTGGAAATGCGTATCGACATCGATCCGCAAAATGTTTTATAAAATGCTGATGTATTTGTGTGACCTCGCATATCTGACCTTGGCGCCCAGGAGCTTTTCATGAGTCGCCTTATCCGCCGCGTCGCCTGCATTCACACGCAACCTTTCAGCATTTACGATCCAGGGACAGTTTTCGTTTCACGCGCCGCCCGGGGTTTGGCTGAAGCAGGTGCCGAATGCATTTTCATCGCCCAAACTGGAGATGAACCGGAAGAAGAAGTCGCCGGCAAGATTGGGCTGGAATCCCACGTGGATTTTGAAATCAGGCTTGTAAAGGGCTTGAATGTCGCCGTGGGTCCCATTCGCCCCAGTTGGTCGCGCCCGTTCAGAAAAAAAGCCCTGTCCATGGTTAAGAGCTTCGGCGCCGACTGCGTGATTTGCCGGGATCTGAAAATGGCCAAGGCGCTGATCGACGACCGTTTCCCGGGGCTTGTCATATATGAGACCCACAATATCTACGGCCTGGGCGACGACGACGCCAACGCCGCATATTTTCCGGAACAAAAGCTCGCCATGCATCGCTCACGTCGGGGTTTGGAGAACGAAGTCTTCGCTCTGGTGGACGGCGTCATCACCTTGTCGGAGGGATTGCGGGACATTCTTTATGGGACAAGGCCCTTGTCGCAAAGGATTCTCGCGGCGGGAACCGCGAGCAATCCACTGCCGGACCCGCCGGGATCGGCTGAGCGCCGTCACATTGCATACGTCGGTTCGCTGGACCCACACAAGGGTGTGGGCGGACTTGTGCGAATTCTCGATAAATTGCCCGAAAGGGTGAGGCTACTGATCTTCGGTCGTGATCGTCTGGCCGAACCGATACGCGAAATCGCGCGGAACGTGGGCGTGATAGATCGCGTGGATTTCGCCGGGTTTGTTTATCCCTCGCAACTGCATAAGCACCTGGCCCGATGCCGGGCGGGCGCCGTCCCCCTGGTGGATGTGTTTTTCAATCGCTACGTCTCCAGCCCCATGAAAGTCTTCGATTACCTGGCTTCAGGAGTTGCGCCGGTTGTGCCGGACCTGCCGGTCTTTCGCGAAATATTTGAAGATGATTCCTCGGCGGCCTTTTTTACGCCCGACGACGCAGAGTCAATGGCGCAGGCCATTACGCAGCTTTTCACGGACGACAGCCTCTACAAACGCAAACATTTGGCCGCTCTGAAATTGGCCGCCGAGTGGACTTGGGAGGCGAGAGGAAGAAAAATCCTGGAATTTGCTTCGCAACTGGCTTTTCGCTCGGAACGAAAGCCAAAACTGACATCATGAACACACCATCGCCCGCAAACAGTTTCGCCGATCCTCTGGGAGCAACGATTATTGAAGGGGGCGTCAACTTCGCCCTGTTTTCCCGCAACGCCACCGGCGTCAGCCTTTGCCTGTACGATGCCGATGATGCGTCCGAGCCGTCGCGCGTGATCGCCATGAAAAATTGCGGCAACTTCGTATGGGGCGAGTTCGTTCCCGACGTCGGCGCAGGGCAATTATACGGGTATCGCGTGCACGGCCCTTGGAATCCGCGCAAGGGGCATCGTTTTAATCCCAACAAATTGCTGATCGACCCCTATGCCAAGGCGATTACGCACAAGCCCGATCTGCGTCATGAAGCGCTTTTCGGCTACGTGCGCGAGAAGGGCGACGACTCCGTTATGGATGATCGCGCCAGCGACGCCTTCGCGCCGAAATGCGTTGTGACAGACGATGCTTTCGATTGGCAGGGCGTCGGCAAGCCGCGGATTTCCATGAATGATCTTGTTATTTACGAGGTTCATCTCAAGGGCATGACGGCGCATCCATCCAGCGGCGTTGACAAACCGGGCGCCTATTTGGGTTTTGTCGAAAAGATTCCGTACTTAAAAGACCTGGGCGTAAACGCGGTGGAACTTTTGCCCACGCAGGAATGCGTGGATGAACTGCATTTCGTTGAAACGGGCCTGACGAATTACTGGGGTTATAGCACCATCGGATATTTCGCCCCTGATTCCCGCTTCGCCGCGACTCGCGGTGAGCAGGTGCGTGAGTTCAAAACGCTCGTGCGCGAGTGTCATCGCGCAGGTATCGAAGTCATCATGGATGTGGTTTACAACCACACCGGCGAAGGTGGGCATCTCGGTCCGAACATCGCGTTTCGCGGAATCGACAACGCGGTCTATTATAAGCTCCGCGAAGACAACCGGCGTTATTACACTGATTATACGGGCTGCGACAACACGCTGAACCTGGGCGATCCTGATGTCTTGCGCATGGCGACGGATTCCCTGCGCTACTGGGTGACGCAATGCGGGGTCGACGGATTCCGTTTCGACCTTGGTGTGACGCTGGGCAGGCCGAAACATTCCTTCGATCCGGCGGCGCCATTTTTTATGGCTCTCAGGCAGGACCCGGTCCTGCGCGGCGTGAAGATGATCGTTGAGCCCTGGGACCTTGGCGAAGGCGGTTTCAGGCAAGGCGGCTTTCCCGTGGGTTTCGCCGAGTGGAACGGGCGCTTCCGTGATTCGGTCCGGCGTTTCGTTCGCGGCGACGAAGCTCAGCTTGCGCTGATGGGATATCACCTGACCGGCAGTTCCGACCTGTTTAAGCTCGGCGGACGCGGGCCGGAAAGTTCGATAAATCACGTGACCTGCCACGACGGTTTCCCCCTCAATGATGTTCTCTCATACAAACGGAAACACAACGGAGCGAATGGGGAGGAAAATCGAGATGGAACGAATGAGAATTTCTCCTTTAATTGCGGGGTTGAGGGACCGACGGCGGATGGCAAAATTATTGAAGGCAGACTTCGGGCAGCGAAAAACCTTGCGTGCATTCTGCTGTTTTCCCAGGGCGTGCCCATGATCGCTGCCGGGGACGAAATGCTCAAAACGCAATCCGGCAACAACAACGCCTATTGCCAGGACAATGAAATTTCCTGGCTCGATTATGGGCTTTTGGAAAAAAACGCTGACTTTCATTCTTTTATGAAGAAGCTCATTGCGCTACGCCTGGGTCATCCGGTTTTCAGACGCCGGAGATTTTTGGACGGCACGGCGGTGGATGATATGAAAGCGCTGGATATCGCCTGGTTTGGCGCCGGTGGCGAACTGCCGGACTGGCATAATCCGAAGGGCCGCTTTTTGGCTTTCGTACTAAACGGGGGGGACATAAGGAACGGAGAAAACCTGTTTGATTACGATGTCCTGATGGTCCTGAATATGGAGCAAAATGACGTGGATTTCACGCTGCCCGAGATGCCTTCCGGCGGTCATTGGGCGCGCGTTATCGACACCTCTCGCGTAGCGCCGGATGATTTTCTTGATTCGGAATTGACCGGGCAAATGGCGGACGAACCCTCCATAATCGTCAAAGGCCAAAGCGTCGTCCTGTTGGTTGGCCATGTCTAAACCTTTCGCCGTGGCAATTCGTTACGGTCACACGTATATTGATCTGCCCTCAGGGTTAAGCGTTCGAGATGTTTATGCGCCGCGAGATATTCCGGCGGCGCCCGATCCGGCCTCCGAAATCGCGCGGGCCTTTGCGGATCCGGTCAATGCGCCGAGGCTTTGCGATCTGGTGAAATCCACGGACCGCGTCGCCATCGTCATTTCCGACATGACCAGGGGCATGCCCCGGCAGCTCATGTTGCGCATGGCGGCGGCGCAGCTCGCGCATGTCCCGGATAAAAACATTTGCCTTGTCGTCGCCTACGGAAAACATCCCGCCGGGCCGCTTTCGCGCTTGAACCTTTCGGGCGATTGGGAAAAACGTTTTCGCGTCATTCATCACGACGCCAAAGACGACAGCAGCCATGCGGCGTTGAAAGGCGCGATGGGGTTGTCGTGCGCGGTCAACAGCGCGGCAACATGCGCGGATGTAGTTTTAGGGCTTGGCGCAGTCAGCCCCCACTATTTTGCGGGCTTCACCGGCGGCGCGAAATCCATCGTGCCCGGTCTCGCCTCAAGCGAGTCCATCGCCGCCAACCATGCACTGCGCGATCATCCGCGTTCACGGCTTGGCATCGTGGCGGGAAATGTTGCGCGGCAAAACCAGGAAGACCTGGCGGCGGCGCTTCCCCGTTTCGTCATCCTGAATGTTGCGACAAATGGCGACGGCGAATTGGCGGATGCCGCCTACGGCCATTTCATCGACGCGCACAGAGCGCTTGTGCCGACAGTGCGTGAAATCGGCCAGATGCCCGTTCAGCGCGCCGAAATCGTTGTGGCGGGCGTCGCGGCGCCGACTTCCTTGAACATCTACCAGATCACTAAAGCCGTTGCGATTGCCGCGAAGGTTGTCGCGTCCGGCGGAACGCTTATCGTCTGCGGCCCGTGCGAGGAGGGCGTCGGCGACCTGCACGCCGTCAATGAGATCATTTACCGGCATACACTCACGCGCTATCTGCCGAAGGGGGCGCACTGCGTGTTGGTCAGTGAGCTTGCGGCAGGCGAGGTAAAAAAAACTTTCTTTGATGATGCCGGAAATTTATCGGTAGCCCTGGATTTGGCGCAGTCGCGACATGGTTATGATGCGCCGATAGCCGTTTTGCCTAATACGGGCTATCTCATTCCAGTGAACGCAGAGGATGATCCTCATACCTGGTGACTTGATACGGCTCTAAAAGAGCGACTTCTTTTTCTTTTTCTTATCGAATTTCTTATTGAATTTTTTATCGATGTCGGTTTCGCGTTCGAGGAATTCCTTAATCGCCTGATCGCGATCTTCGGAGCCTTTGCCGGTTTTAATTTCCTCGATGAGGACTTTGGCGAACCTGTTTCTCTTGTTGATCTTTAAGACTCTTTCAAAATGGTCTATGGCGTTCACGTTCTTTTTTTCTTCGCGATACATAATGCCCATGCAGATGTTGGCGATTTCCGTCTTTTGCGCGCCCCGATAACCCTTGAGAAGGATGGTGCGCCCTTCTGAGTATTCCCTGGTGTTTCTCGGATAATTCTCCATGAAAATGGCCATGCCGAGAACGCAGTAATACTCCTCGTTTTTGTCCCATATCTCCAGGGCATTCTCCATCTCCCGGATGGAGGCGATGTTATCCTCTTTCGTGAACAGATAACTTTCGCCCTTCATGCGAAAAAGGTCGGATGTGTATTCGATGTATAGGTCGTCATACACGTCCTTTCTGTATTGGTCGCGAGTGTCTTTTGATTTGATGACCTCATAACCTTTTACCATGGACCTGATGAGTTGCTCACGAAGGGCCGCTTCGGTTCCGGTGGAGTCTTCCATGAGCTGAACCTGCTCATCGTGGGAATTTTTGTAGGCTTCCTTGACATCCTTGGAGTTGGATGTCCAGTGAACTCCGACAACGTCGAAGTGGTTTTCTCGACTGATGAAACGCAGGCGCTCGGAGAGCTTTTTGATGCGAATGTCGCGGGCGGAAATCCTGGGAGAATCCAAAACAAGGACCATATTGACCATAT
This sequence comes from uncultured bacterium, assembly GCA_964591275.1. GTDB lineage: Bacteria > Lernaellota > Lernaellaia > JACKCT01 > JACKCT01. Next base: position 98,213 of record CAZQAE010000007.1, read on the forward strand.
TGAGAGCCCATACCACTTTGGCCAGGGAATCGGGATTCATCTTGCTGACAATGACGAGACGTTGAAAAGGATTGTCCTTGTTTTCCATGACTTCCCAAAGGGTTTCAACGTTCTCGGTCAGGGCTAGCGCTTCGGCCGGGAACGGCGCGTCTTTGTTTAAGCCGATGAACTTGCTTTTGAGTTGGCGATCGAAGTTGTAGTTCCTCTCGAAATCGTAGTATTTCCATATGACGTTGAACAGAAGACGCGGCAGAGCGATGTCAATTTTGTTGACTTTGGTAACAAGTTCGGGAACGGCGTAAAATTCCCATCGACCTTGTTTCCAAATGAGAATATTCCGAAGTTTGAACTCGATCTGTTTGAGCAGAATCTCCGGTAGCGCCGTTCTTCTGACGACGCCCATGCGAATGAGTTCTTCGCCCTGCATTCGACCGGATACCTTTGTGCGCTTCAAAGATTCGATAACTTTGTCTTTGGTTAAACGCCCCGCTCGCTGAAGTATTCGCCCAAGGCAATGGCCGGGATCGAAGGGGTTGCCTTGGACCTGGATCAACTCGCCTTCTTCAAAAAAGAGGCTTATATTTTCTCCCTTCTTATTGAATACCCTTAAAATGCCGGAAACCTTGGCTTGGTTGTGCTTGATGATTATGGGGAAAATTGAGTTGACGTGCCACTCGCCCGATTTAACGGACTTGACCACTGCGCCTTGGACGGCGTGGTCGGGCTTATCGATTTCGCCCTCGGGCGTCTGGCTCTCGGGGGTTTCGGCGACCTCTTCGGTTTCAATCTGCTGGAGCAGATCTTGTTTGATCTGAGGGTTGTCGAAAAAAATGATGTCATGTTGCAGGAATTTCACGGCGGCATGACTGAGATCGTCTGGCGGTATCCCGAGTCTCTCGCTCATCTCGCCAAATGAGATGAGGCCGTTGACTCGAGAGATAATATTTATCTCCAGTTCGGTGAGTGGAGTGGCGATGTCCTCGAAGTTCGTCGTGGCTTTGATTTTCGGCACCTGACTCATGAGATCAATCATGACTCTACCCGTCGCTTAAATTTGTGTTATCGGTTATGTGCATATCGGTTTCGTCCAGCATCCGGCGCATTTTAGCAATTAGTTCGCGCGGGGTATAGGGCTTTTGTATAAAATCCGCCAGACCTTCGTTTAGTATGTCCGCAACATCTAAAACGTCGCCAGCGCCGCCGGTCAATAGGATTTTCGCCAGTGGGGCTGTTTCGATTAGGTGGATGGCCAGTTCTCCGGAACTTTTTTCCGGCTGCGGCAGTTCGCAGATTATCACATTTGTTGTGCCCGCCTCCTCCCGACCGATGTGTTTCATAGCTGCGGCGCTATCGGCAAAGCCATGGACAATGTATCCGTAACGTTGCAAATAGTCAGCAGTGGCGCTTGTGAAAGCAGGATCGCTATCGATGATGATGATCATCTCTCGACCGCCGAGAGAGGATAGGGCCGTCGGCACATCTCTGGGCTGCGGGGACAAGGCTGCGGGAAAGGTTATGCTGACGGTTGTCCCCTGGCCGCCTGCCGAATCAATTTTGATGCTGCCTCCGTGTTTCTCAACAAGAGTGTCAACCACTGTCATGCCAAGACCGCGACCAGGTCGTTTTGTGGAGAAAAAGGGTTTGAACATTTGACCCATTGTTTTGGAATCCATGCCGACGCCATCGTCTCTAACCCGAAGTTGGATTTCTCCGGCCCCGTTAGAATAACCGATCCTGTCTGTGTGAAGTTCGATAAACACCTTGCCCTTTTTTAAGTCGATGGCTTCCACGGCGTTCTTGAAAACATTAAGAATCACCTGGCTGATTTCACCAGGGTCGCCTTTCATAAAGTGATTTCCCTTGGCCACGCAGCATTGGATTCGGTCGCCGTGCGCAATTCCCATTTTGACGACCTTGAGCATGTCGCTAACAATCGGCTCGATATCGAAAGGAGTTTCGTGGCCGATTTTCCCGTGACCGTGGGATAATAGTTTTTCCGATAGGCCCTTGGCGTTTTCCGAAATACGTATGATGTCGTCCAAAGTTTGCGCCATTGTTTCATCCAGGTCGCTTTTCATGCGCGCCAGGGAGGCTATGCCGAGAATTCCCGACAGTAGGTTGTTGAAGTCGTGTGCGATACCCTGAGCCTGAAGTCCGATGCCTTCAAGTTTTTGTGAGACGATTTGCTGCTGCTTTTGAGTAAGGGTGGCGACATCCCTTGCGCATAGCCCGAAACCGTCATTGGGCAGGGGCAGCGCTCGAAGTTCCAAATGTCGTAATACTTCGTCTGAATGCTGATGGCGGCTCGGCAAAATGGAGATGATCGCATTCGGCGGTTTCGATTCCGATTCACTTTGCCTGCGGAATATTTCGACAGGAAATGCAGTGCTTGTTTTCAATGCGCTTGCAATGGCTGGCGAGTAATCGCCTTCAAATAAATGCGTCGACAGTGCGCTCAATACCAACGGCTGATCCGAAAGCTTGTTTTTCGCAACGAGTTTCAGGAATACTTCGTTGTATTCACTGATTCGAAAAAGCTCGCCGCATTTTGAAACCACGCAGAAACCGATTTGAAATTCATTGAAAATCGATTGAAAGAATTTCATCATTTGCGTGATGCCCTTAGCGTTGCGTTTGGATTTTGGATTTGAACGACAGTTCCATGATGTCCCGCATATTTCGCGCGTTGCGTCTTTCATCTTCAAACGACACATTAGTCGAAAATCTCGGCGCGTCAAAAAACAATTCAGTCCTTCGCTCAAAAGTTTTGCGGCTTTCTATCTTCTAACTTCTATCTTCTCTCCCATTAGGCCTTGTCATGATCGGCCATTGTTCGTTAGTCTGTTTCAAATTGGAGGCGCCTTTGCCACAGTTGGGACGCACTAGGAAAACCATCGGCGAAAGCCACGCAATGCAAGCCGGATTTGTCACCATCATTTTAATGGTCGGGCTGCTTTGCGCTTGCAAAAGTGAAATGACGAAGATTCCTCCGGCTGATGTTCCAATCTTCGGGGCGAAACGGCTGATTGCCCGGGAATATGGTCCAGGCGGGTATAAACTGACATATTCGTCCACGACGGAGATGGAACAGGTGATGGAGTTCTACAAACAACAGATGGTGCTTTTTCATTGGGAGTTGACTGCCGGCGTCGAAGATCAGGCGAAAGGGCACATGTTTTATTATAAGAAGAAACGCCGCCTTCTCAATCTTCACTTCATTGCCCGCGACGAAGGGATCGGATGCCGATTTATCATCGCCGAGACGGGCGGCTGAGAAATAGCTTCTACCCGGAAAAATCGTTGCGAGGATTTCTTGGACAGGCGAGAATATGACTTCTTGAGACCCTTGGAACCGGGAAATCTCGCTTCCGGCCAATTTTGTCCTTAAAAGTGCAGGTGTCTGGAATTTGGGCGACGATCAATTCACGCAAAACGTTATTGGGACAATTCGGCGCTATGGGATGATTCATCCCGGCGATGTGATTCTTATGGCCGTTTCGGGTGGCCGGGATTCCATGGCGCTGGTGAGAGTCTTAACCGAAATTTCGCCTCGTTTCTCAATGAGACTTGTTGTAGGGCACGTCGATCACGGCCTGAGGTCGGAGTCGGAATCCGAGGCCGAATTCGTCTGCGGGCAGTGTGAAAAATCAAAAATCCCCTTTCACGGCATTTGCCTGGATACGCAAGTTTTGCGTGAGGACCCAGGCGGAATTGAACACGCCGCCAGGCGCGAACGATATAAATGTTTTCGGAAGATGGCGAAAGAAGCGGGTGCAAATAAAATCGCCACGGGGCATCATCTAAACGATCAAGCGGAAACTGTTCTGTACAGGGCTTTGAGAGGTTCAGGTTCCAAAGGTTTGTCCGCCATCCGTCCGGTGGCCGGGCAAATTATTCGACCTTTGCTGCATGCCTCTCGCAAGATGATCGATGCTTATTGCGCGAAGCATGATATCGCCTACGTTGACGATTCCAGTAATCTCGATGAGTCTTTCGTGCGAAACGCTCTGAGGCTAAGGCTTTTGCCGGTGTGCGAAGAAATATTGCCGGGGTCGTCCGCGGCGCTTGCCAGGATTGCGGAACTTCGCCGCCTTGAAGATGAAGTGCTCAGTGAGGTTTCCGCTAAAGACCGAGAAGCTTTCTTTCATGAAATGGATGGCGGCGGCGCCTTGGCCCTTGATGACGTGAGGAAGCTATCTCAAGGCCGGCGCTTTCTGCTGATTCGCGAAGTGGTGCTTCATCTCACCGGCGCGCTGCCGGATTTGAAAATGATAAAACGAATCGATGGATCGATCAGTTCATCAAATCCATCCTCCATCACGGAAATCGGTGTGGGATGGCTGGCCAGACGCCGTTACAACTCATTAATCTTTCAAAGAATAAATCATGAAGAGCCTTTGCTGACGGAGTGCGTACTGGTTGTTCCCGGTGAAACGAGGATTAAGGGTATCGGAACGATTCACGCCCGTGTCGCCGTCAATCGGTGTGATCTTGAGCAACCGGGGCCCGATGTGGCCCTTTTGGATCCGGCCATGATTGTTGGCCGATTGCATATACGCGCCAAAAAAGAGGCGGACGCATATCAAAGAGTTGGATCGCCCGGCGTGCAAAAGCTTTCCGACATGTTCATTGACGCCAAAATACCTGCCGACCAAAGATGGACAATCCCCATCATCTGCGATGAACGCGGGATCGTTTGGATACCGGGCTTTGGTCCGGCCGGGCGCGTGGCAAATGATCTGAAATCCTTGCCGCTTGTGATCGTCGCATTTCAAAGAATCTAAACAGAGTATTTATAATAAAAAACGACCGGACTAAAAAGTCCGGTCGTTGTAATCTGGAGAGTCGGTAGAGTTGTCCCCGAACCCATCATCCCTGGAGAAGGGCGATGGCAATTTGCGGTGATTGGTTTGCTTGCGTTAGTACCGAAACGCCCGCCTGAACAAGTATGTTGTACTTGGTAAGGTCCGCCGTCTCTTTGGCGATGTCCACGTCACGGATACGGCTTTCGGCCGCGGTGAGGTTTTCCACAACATTGTCGATGTTGGAGATAACCGATTCGAGTCGATTCTGCGTTGCGCCCAGATATGCTCTTCGTTGAGCCACGGTTCCAACTGCCGTTGTGGATGTGTTCATCGCGAGCAGAGCGTTGGTGACCGTGGAAATACTGCTTGTCAGAGACAGCGACGTTGCGTCAACATCGGAAATTGAGATCGTGATGGAATCTGCGCTGCCACTGCTTAACCCGATTTGGATTTTTACATTCAGCGATCCGTTGATAAGCAGAGTTTCATTGAACTTTGTGGAGTCGGCGATTCGAGTGATTTCTGTCCTGAGTTGCTGGTACTCCAGATTTAGATACCCACGTTCGGTGGTTCCGACGGTTCCGGTGGCGGCCTGCGCGGCCAGCTCTTTCATGCGGACAAGCATCTCGTGGATTTCGGACATGGCGCCTTCTGCGACCTGAACCATGCCGATGCCGTCTGAAGCGTTGGTGGAAGCCCTTGTGAGAGCGCGAATGTTTGATCGTAGTTTTTCTGAAATGGCCAGGCCCGCGGCGTCGTCGCCGGCCCGGTTGATTCTGTATCCTGATGAAAGCCGTTCAAGGGCAGTATTCATGCCTGACTGATTTTTACCCATATTTCGCTGGGCATTTATGGACGCTATATTGCTTGTGATTCGTATTGGCATATCGATCCTCCTTGGCCAGTGGTGTTTTTTGAATTGTGTTATCGAGAACGCATTTGGACAAACTCCGGTCCATCCCTTGCGGTTTATCAATGAACACGCAGGGGTCAAACCGGGCTGTCGACCATGGTCTCAGACCACTAGCCCTAAACTTATTTTTCGTCACACTGGAGAATCGATAATAGATATGCAATCGAACCTAAGAACGCTTTTCATTGCGTCCAATATGTATTATCGGCAATTGTTTTCAAAGCTTTAGGAAAAAATGAAAAAAAATGAAAAAAAAATGAGTTTTCCGCGAGAGGTATTTGTAAGTACTTGTAAAAGATAAAGAAAATTTTATTTACTCAAACAGGAAATTTAGCAACGATACCCCTGCAACCGCTGCGGTTTCCGTCCGTAGAATATTTTTCCCCAATCCAAGGTCAGTAGATTTGCTTTTTTTCAGCTCAATAATTTCCTTTGGGGCAATCATGGTCATTAGCATCACAAGCACATACCCGC
>CAZQAE010000007.1:104414-109694 GCA_964591275.1 uncultured bacterium
GCTCAATAATTTCCTTTGGGTCAAAACCGCCTTCCGGGCCGAATACCGAAAAAATATCATGGCTTGCGTAGTTATCGCGATGAATATCTTTCAGATGGTTGCCCGAGTCGATATCGAAATGAAGACGAATTGCGTTGTCAGGGCACATCGCCAATGCTTCATCTAATGATCCGGCGACGTAGATTTTCGGCAAATAGCATCGTCCTGATTGCTTGGCGGCGGAAATTGCTGTTTTATCGAGTCTGTCGTAAAGCGCCGAAGAAATTTTTCTCGTCGAGCGTTCGGATTGGAAGCATATGATAGTGGAAGTGTTCAGTTCGGTTAGCTTTTCAACCATTCTGAAAAGCCTGTCGCCGCGTATTAGGCCGCATGCCACATGGATTCGCAGGTAGGCGGCGGCAAGGTTGCGTACCGTCAGTATTCTCACGCCCATGCCGCCGGCCGGGTGTTTTACCAGCAAGGCATCAGCTTCCCGACCGCTTCCATTGAAAACGGTGAGGGGATCGCCGTCGACAAGCCTTAATATCTTCGTCAGGTGACGGCTTTCCCTTGAGCTTAATCTGACGATATTGCCCGGATTTCCGAGTGCCTCAACGAGATGGCGGCTCATGGGTTCTCCACTTCCATTTCCAGGAGAATCCATTCGCCGCGTTGATGGTAGTCCGTCACGGTGAAACCGACTTTCCGAAAGGCGTCTTCGATCTTTTGGTTTTGCGTTTCCAATAATCCTGTCAGCGCTACGCGACCGGCATTGGAAAAAACCCTTTTTATTTCGGGAGCAAGGCGAATCAGTGTTGGCGCGTCGATATTGGCTACGATGAAATCGAATAATCCAGCGATTTTTTCCAAGGGAGCGTTGATAAAAATCGATCTGTCCGGCAGTCCGTTGATCACAGCATTTTCCGCCGCGCAGTTGATGGCCTCGGGATCGATGTCTATCCCAATGGCTTTGGGAATCCCCATGAAATTAGCCGCCAATCCCAGGATGCCTGTACCACAGCCAATGTCCAGCATCAGGCAGTCTTCCAATTCATAGGCATCCGTAAATCGTTTTATGGCCTCCAGGGCCAGCGTGGTCGTTTCGTGTTTTCCTGTGCCGAAAGCCATTTTAGGATCGATGGTGATGACGATTTCCGGTTTTTTAGAGTGATACGGCTCCCAACTGGGGCGCACGACCAGATTCTCAATGATTTCCGTCGGTTTGAAATTAGCTTTCCAGGCGTTTGCCCAATCCGTATCTTTGATTTTTCCGGTGCTGACTTGAAAAGGCGCTGCTTCAGGCCATAGCAGTGATAAGTTTTCCAGATATTCTTCGATTTCCCGAGCGAGTTCTTTCGCTTCGGTTTTGTTGGCGCAATAAGTCCGAATGCCGCAGATGGGCCCTTCCTCGAAAGTCTCGATGCCCTGGATGCCGATTTCGAAGCATCGGTTGGCGACAGCGTCTTGCCAAAGGGGATCAAAATTGATTTCTACGAGATGTACGTTTTTCATGGCGTCCTGTCGTTCACATATCGAAAGCGGTCGGATGCGGCTTCTAAAAAGCACATTACTACGAAAACCTACCTGGGACCAATAGGAAAAACCATTAAAAATAGCATGTTGATGGCAAGTTGTTCACTTGACGATTGAAGGGTGCGTCGGTATCATGGCACCAATTGATGTGGTGAATGGTTCCGCACCTTTCGCCACGCCAGTGAAGCAGCGCGTTTTGACATGGCCCAAGGGGATTTTCCAGAAGGGTGCGTTCGCTTCTCATTTGTGTACAACCGGCCTTGCCGCACGTGGCCTCTGAGCATAAAAAGCGAGAATCCGGAAAAATGAAAAAGCTTTTTTAGGAGTCTTGATTGATGAGACGATGTTTCGAGAGCAAAGACTCACCTTCGATTCACTGGATTATTTTATTGGGTGTCCTGTGCGTGTTGGTTCTGTTGTCTCCGGCGGCCATGGCTGAAAATGACGAGGACAAAAGCGATGCGTCCTCCGACGAGAAGACCGAGGAGGAAGCCGGAAAGAATGGTGAAGAGGGGCTGGCCGAGGAAAAACCGGACGAGTCTTTCGCCGAATTTGATGAGCAGGCTGATTACTCCACTGGCACGGAAGTGGAGATAGAGAAGTTAACCGATGAGCAGATGCATGCTCTCGAAGAGCGCCTTTCGGGAATCAGGGAAAAGGTTTTTGAAAGCAAATCGCGATTGAAATTGCTGCTGGATCAACTGCGGATGGGTTCGGTTTCCCTAAACTCCCTTTCTCTGCTGCATACGCACGATGTCGGCGCAACATTCAAGCTGGAATCAATGAAATACACGCTTGACGGCTTTGTCGTCTATCACGGCGTTTCCAGCGACGAACTCGATTTGGAAAAGTTTGAAGCGACTCCCGTATATGAAGGGAGTTTATTACCCGGCGAGCATATGCTTGTCGTGGATTTTATTTTTCGGGGCAAAGGTTTCGGTATCTTCAGCTATTTGAAGCGCTATCTGTTCAAGGTCAAAAGTCGGTACGTTTTCCATGTCCAGGAAGGGGATGTCGCAACAATTCTTGTGACCAGCTACGACGACGGTAGTTTCCTGACCAGCTTGAAAGACCGCTTGAAGGTCCGATTCGAAAGGAAGTGATCATCATATCGAGGGTGAAATTCGAAAGGAAGTGATCATCATTCGGCCCCGATCGTCTATTCTCTTAGCCTGCGTGCTCTGGCTTGTCGCATCCGTGAGTTCGTTTGCCCAGGAAACGAATGAAGATGCGCAGCAGGATATGTCCACCGAAGACAGAATCGAATACTTCGAGGATCAGGCGCAGGAACTTCAAGAAGATGTCCGCCAACTGATCGAATATTACGAACGGGAAGCCGATGACAGGGACAAACTCGTTTTGCAGCAACGTTTCGTCCTGGGCCGCGATTTTCATTTTCTGATTGCTGACTATAGAACCGCAGCCGAGATTTTCTACGGTATCGTCAATCACCCGTCCGCGCAGAACTTCCCGAAATTTTCCGAAGCGCAGTACTATCTGGCGGAATCCCACTTCCATATGCACTATTACCAGCGCTCTTTTGAGCGTTTTTCCACTCTGCGGGATCTGGGCGTCGAAAGCGAGTATTATGGCCCCGCGCTCGTCAGGCTCGTGCAAATATCTGTTTATCTGGATGATTACTCTTCGGCGCAGCAATACTACTCCGAACTTCTTGCCAATCTTCCTCCTGATTATGACGGGTCGCTGGGGATGTACATCCTCGGCAAGAGCCTTTCTGAAACAGGCAAGTCGGAACGTGGGGCGAAGATCCTCAACGACATACCCGAGCAAAGCGATTATTATCCTGTCGGGCAATATTTTCTGGCCGTCCAGGATGTGCGGCGGGGCTCATATGCGGAAGCGATCAACAGGCTTCGGCTCTTGAAAAACTCGCTGGAGCCCGAATCACAAAGCCCGACGAAAGAGGCGGTTTACTCCCAGATGAACCTTGCCCTGGGTCGTCTTCATTATGAACTGGATGACTATCCACAAGCTGTTTCCTCGTATTTGAATGTTTCGGTGGACTCGCCGAGCTATGGCGAGGCCATGTACGAGAATCTTTGGGTGCTATTGACGAGAAACGACAATCTTCTCAGGCGAATGGGAAAAGAACTGAGTGAATTTGACAAATTGAACCGCGACTACGGGGATTTCACTGACATCTTGGAAATTACGGAGGGAGATGGCGCCATCTTACCCTTTGTGGGCGATGTGGATTCCCTGCAGGATGACATGAGCAACGTCAGGAAGATGCTCGATCAAATGGATGACTATTTGACGAATATGCAGCAGGACGCTGTCAACACTTTTGTTCAATTGGCGAAGAACGCTCCGAATAGCCCATTCATTCCGGAAGCGGAACTGCTGATCGGCAAAGCTTTCGTGCAAGCTGAGGATTACAACAAAGCCCGGCGACTTTTTGAAATCGCTCGGCGGAAATACTCTGATTACCATGCGAAACTACGAAGTAGGACCAGTGGGCTTCATGACGATCAGGTCTTGATCGAGTTTGTTGAAAGAGGTCTTGGGGATGAAGGGGACTTTCTCGGGTCGGTCCCGTCGGGCGTCCCGGAGGAAATTGCGTATTGGATGGCTGCCGATGTCTGGGTTCAAAAGGTGTTTGCCATCTATGAAAACGCATTGAGCCAAAGACGTGATCTGGACGAGATCAGATCCTTGATATCGAGTATTGAATTTGAATTGGCAAAACTCGAAAGGGATGATTCATTCCCGATTTTCAAAGGAGCTCATCAACGTTCACTTGAACTGCTGGACCGGGCCGAATTGTTGTGGACGCGGATCGGCGAATTGGAGGAAATGGAAGGTCTGGATTCCGACGATGCCGAAACCTTGGCGGCGTTGAAAAATAAAAGTGCTAATCAAACCGCGAGCCTGAATTCTCTTCTCAACACTCTGGAAGGAAAAAAACGGAAAATTCTGGCGCAGTACCGACAAACCTTTCAGGAGATTATCGCCCCCATCCCTTCGTTTCAGCCGGAAGTCACGCAGGTGTACGCTCAGGCGACCGACGCCGCGGTAAGGACAGCTCGTCTGGAACTGTCCGAAATACAATTGAAGTTGTCTCGTTATGAGCAGAAAGCCCGCATCGGAATTATCGACGCGGATTATCGCGCTGCGGAAATGTCAACGCGAAAGATCAAGAGTATTCAAAAAGAGATGAATGAGGAATTGCGCCATTTTCGCATGCAGTACCGCATGGACAAGGTTATGAAAACGGATGCACCGGAAGACGAAATGAGTGCGGAAGATATTCTGAACACGGAAGGTGAGGAAGGCGCGAAGGAAGCGGATGACATTGCGCCGGAAAACGAGATTGCGCCAAAGGAGAATCAATGATCGGCGGTTTGCGTCAAAAAATGATGCGCTGCTTGGTGACAAGCACCTGCCTGATTGCGTGTACGCTATTTTTTGCATCTTCCGTTGCTTTGGCGCAAACAGATTCTGATCCGACCGCAAATCCCGACGTTGAGGCTCTCAAATCAGAAGTGCTGGCCTTAAAGGCGGAAATTGAGGCTCTTCAGGAAAAAACGGATCAACTCATCGAAGAAACACAGCAGGAAGAAAAAGCCGACCTGCTCAATCAAATCAACATTCTAAGGCGGCAGGTTAACCTTAAGACAATCGCATTGAAGGGGCTGACAAAAAGTGATCTTGATCGTTCGCTCGAAGGAATTCGTGGAAAATACAGCGAAATAATTAGAGGCATCGAAGCGCAGCGATCCGTCGTCCGAAAGAACACTATCGCCA
>CAZQAE010000008.1:0-95853 GCA_964591275.1 uncultured bacterium
AGAGCTTCGCCTTCGTGAATGTCGCACACCATCGAGGAAGATGCGAGCAGGCCGGAATGCTGCCACATGATCTCGGCTTTATTTTCCGCATCGAACTCAACCATATGCGTCCAATCACCGCTGTGCAGCGCGTCGGGATCAGCAATCGAATCTTCGGCAAGACTATAATCGCCGGAGGGAAGGAACAGATCAATTTCGCAGATCCAGTTGTCAGGATTGCTGATCGTGTTGCTGGTATTCTCCACGCGGAAGTTGAATTCGTATTCCTCGTTGGCAGCAAGGGCATCCGGGCTGTCGAACTCACCGGCCGCCGCAAAGCCGTCGCCGTCGTCGTCAGCATCGTCGTCAACATCGTCGTCGGCATCGTCATCAACATCGTCGTCGGCATCGTCATCAACATCGTCGTCGGCATCGTCGTCAACATCGTCATCAACATCGTCGTCAACATCGTCGTCAACATCGTCATCAACATCGTCATCAACATCATCGTTCTGCGCAAAAGCCAGCGAAGACATCGCCAACACCAGCGTCAAAATCAAACTAAAAAGCGCCAATTTCCTCATGATAATCCTCCCGCTTGTACCAGCGTGGACACAGCGCCCACGTCCATAGTCATCGCGTATGGTTTACAGACTCACAACCTGAGTCCAATCCTATACGAAAAATTTGTTGGGATCAACCGTTAATTTTAGCGGCGTCAATTTATGAAAATCCTAATAAAACTCAATGATATCAACTGCATGTGCATCATTTCAGGCCGGGAGACCAATCGACATCGAAGGGCTTCCCCTGACTTGCCCGGATATTTGATCCAAAACTCGGCAATAATTTTGGAAATTTCCAAAGTCCGAAGTCCTTCGTTTACGACAAAATTTTGAGCTGTTTTGATCCATGTTTTTGTAATATTGTCGCTGTATAAAAACCACTTGCCTTGGAAAGAGGATTCATGAAATTCCCATCGCGCCTTTTCCTGTTTGTCGGTATCGCATTTTTCGCAAGCGCCCAAGTCGACGAAGCGCAGGGTGAAGCAACCCCAATTATCATTGAGGCCATGCAGAGGATTTCACTGGTTAACATCACGCAAAACGCGCAGGCGCTGACGGGGCAGGTCGAAATGGAATATGGTCGAATTGTAAGCCGCCATATCGAGCATCCTGATCACCAGATCACTGTGGAATTTTTGGTCGGGCGACTAGGAAGCGAGGGACTCGAGGTCAGCCGGAAGAATTTTGATTGTGGTTTGTCGCTGAACTGCTCGAACCTCATCGTTGAAATACCCGGAAGCGTTCATCCCGAAAATATCTGGATTGTCGACGCACATTTCGATTCCACCAACGGCGTCGATTCATCTGAGCTGGCGCCCGGCGCCGTGGACAACGCCTCGGGCGTCGTCATCGTCATGCAAACTTTGTTCGCCCTATCTCAATATACTTTTTCCGATACAATACGCTTCATTCTTTTCGACGCTGAGGAGGTTGGGCTTATTGGAAGCGGATATCATGCCGAACAGGCCTCCGGGCGCAGCGAAAATATCATCCTCATGTTCAACCTGGACGTTCCGGGCTGGCGGTTTCCGGGCGTCAATGCGGCCTTCGCCAATTCCGATTATCCCTCCTGGCGCTTTCTGAATGAACTCAACCGGATTCCCGACCGCTATGAATGCGGAACGGAAATGATCGGCGTCCCGGCACCAGTGATAGACTCAGCCAATATGGCGTCCTTTTGGGACTTCGATTACCCGACCTTCATGGTGGGTAGCCTGTATGAACTGACCGGGTGAATGAACACGGCCCGAGACACCTATGAAAAACTTGACCTGGAACAATGCGCGAACGTGGCGCGGATCACGACGGCCTACATCGCCGAAAAATCAGGGATCATCGAAAGAATCGACCTGAACGACGATGCGGATGACGATACGGCGGATGATGATGCCCAGGCGGAAATACAGTCGGATGACTCGGACGATGATGAATCAGACGGCTGCGGGTGCTGATGAGCACGAAAGCGGACTTCTTCAACTTTGCACTGGATGGACGTAAAAAAAACGGGCGGGACATGCCGTCCCACCCGTTATTTTTATTGTCTTGCGTGTGTTACTGAATCTCGATCATTCGGATGATGAGTTCTTTCTTTGTCGTTTTCTTGTAGGTAACCTTCACGGAAGTTCCGGGATTCAACTGCCCGACCGTCGCCTCGGCGCCGGTGGCGAGGGTGATTTTGGATTTATCGGTCACATACAGCTTTTTAGCGTCATCGCCTTTGGTTTTTCCAGGCAGAAGAACATAGAGTTTGCCAATTTTGCCGTCGTCTTTTGCTTTGTCATACGGATCGTACTCGTGCACGGTGCCGCCCATCGTGTACACACCCTTTTTGCCCTTGACCTCATAAACCTGCGCGAAAGCCAGGCTGGAGACCAAAAAGGCTGCCAGAATAAAAGAGACCAGAATCAATCTTTTCATTAACCTTCTCCTTTTGCTTTGTTTTTTTCCTGTAAAAGATCCGCAAAAATATGATTGCTTGATGAAGCGTCAGTAGTATTGCAAGCCCCATATTGATTCAGTTATCACCTTGATCCCGGCAAGTCAAGAAGAGCGCCGAAGATCATTTTCAGGTTTAATCGCGGCCATTGAGTAGACTTCTTCCAGTCATTTCTCGGAGGAATTCTTCGCCGACGCCGAACCAAACTTCTTTAAAATAACAGGGATTTCCGGTTCTAATTTACTTGTCGTCCAAAACCGCAAGCGAGGTGATTTTAATGACGCCGGCGTCGGGGTCGATGCTTTCAATGGCGTCGTCAGTGTAGGGAATATCGCGGCGCTCATTTTCTGAAGCGACCACGAACACGTCGTTGGAGCCGGTGGCGTAGATCGATTCGACGACGCCGAGTTCCCGCCCGTCCGCGGCGATGACGCGCATCCCCTGCAGTTCAAACCAGTAGTACTCGCCATCGTCAAGCTCAGCCAAGTCCTCGCGCCGGGCCAACACGCGCCCGCCCACGAAATCCTGCGCCTGATCAATAGTATCGATTCCTTCAATTTTCATGACATGGATTGCGCCCTTTTGGACGCGGCAACGCTCAACCGTGTAGCACGCCGTTTCACCGCCGGGCTTTTCGATAAGAACGCTTTTCAGCGACAAAAGGTTTTCTGATTCTCCGGAAAAAGGGAAAGCTCTGAACTCGCCTTTCAGCCCTTGCGTCTTCGTGATTTTAGCCAGGGCGACAAGCTCATCGGACTTCGGCAGGCTCACTCGATGATCTCCAGCATGGTTCGCCGGTTGTTTTTCGCGGCGGAGGCGGAGAGGATGGTTCTAATGGCGCGAGCCGTTCGACCGCTTTTGCCAATAACCTTGCCCAAGTCGTCCTTGTTCACTTTCAACTCGATGACGGAGGTGTTTTCGCCGGCCACTTCCAATACTTCAACATCGTCCGGGTTGTCCACCAACGCACGCGCAATAAAATCGATAAGGTCTTTCATACCCTTATTCCTCCGAATGTAATTGTGATGGTCCTGGCCCTGTGGTCGTGTGCTTTTTTCAAACAGCTCGCGTGCTATTGCACTCCGGCCTGTTTGAGAATGCTGCGCACTGTCTCGCTGGGTTTTGCGCCTTTTCCGAGCCAGTATTTGATCTTCTCAGGCTTCAGAACGACCTTGTCTGATTCGGCTTTGGGATCATATGTCCCAACATGCTCGATGAAGCGTCCGTCTCTTGGGGAACGGGAGTCCGCCACAATAATCCGATAAAAAGGTGTCTTTTTTGCTCCAAGTCGCGTCAGTCGTATTTTCAGTCCCATGTTGCCTTCCCGGTTGTAGATTTGGCCGGTTGATTGAGGTTGTAAAACCAGCCTCGGTTAACACGAACGCCCTATTTAGAGAAAAACCACAAATAGCGCAATCATTTTTTCTTTTTTTTCTTGATTTTTTTGGCCAGCTTTTTTCTGGTCTTTTTGTCGCTGAGCCCCGACAAGCCCGCCATTTTGCCCATACCCTTCATTTTTGGCATGCGCAATCCGCCCATTCCGGGTACTCCAATGCCGCCGCCCTGCGCCATGGCGACGACCATTTTATTCATCTGCGTGTATTGTTTCAGAAGATTATTGATGTCCGGCACCGTGGTTCCGCTGCCCCGCGCGATGCGTCGCCGACGGCTGCCGTTGATGATCTGGTGGTTCCTGCGTTCCTCTTTTGTCATGGACGAAATCATGGCGTCGATTTTCACCAGCTCATTTTCGTCCGGCTCCATGCCCGCCATACCCTTCATTTTATTCATGCCGGGTATCATGGACATCAGCTGATCCAGGCTGCCCATGCCGCGAACCTGCTTGAGTTGGTCGCGGAAATCATCGAGGGTGAACTCGTTCTTTCTGAGTTTGCGTTCAAGCTCCGCGGCCTTTTCCTCGTCCAGCGCGCCCTCGGCTTTTTCGATCAACGTCAGGAGGTCGCCCATGCCCAGAATGCGCCCGGCCATGCGGTCCGGGTGAAACACTTCCAGCGCATCAAGCTTTTCGCCCACGCCCACCAGCTTGATCGGGGCGCCGGTAACCGTCTTGATCGACAGGGCCGCGCCGCCGCGTGCGTCCGAATCCATTTTCGTGAGCACCACGCCGGTGATGCCCACCTGATCATTAAAGGATTTTGCGACGTTAACTGCTTCCTGCCCGGTCATGGCGTCGGCCACGAAAAGAACCTCGGAGGGTTTCATGACGGACTTGATGCGTTGCAGTTCGAGCATCATTTTCTCGTCGATCTGCAGGCGCCCGGCGGTATCGATGAGCAAAATGTCGTATCCCATTTTCAGGGCTTCGTCTCTGGCCAGTTCGCAGATGCTCACCGGATCCTGCCCGATGTTGGAGTCGAAGGCAGGCATGTCGATGTCCGCAGCCAGTTTTTTGAGCTGCTCAATAGCGGCGGGGCGATAAACATCCGCGGGGACCAGCAGGGGCCGCCGACCTTTTTTGCGCAGCATGGCGGCGGTTTTTCCCACGCTCGTCGTCTTACCCGAACCCTGCAGACCCACAAACATGATTGGGACCGGCGATTTTCCGGTCAGCACAAGCTCCTGCCCGACGCCGCCCATTAGTTCCGTCAGTTCCTCGTTGACCACTTTCACGAACATCTGCCCGGGCGTAAGGCTCTTCATCACCTCTTCGCCCGTGGCCCGCACCCGTACTTTGCCGAGGAAATCCTTGACAACACTGAAGTTGACGTCGGCTTCGAGCAGGCTCATGCGCACTTCGCGCAGGGCATCCTGTATATTCTTTTCCGACAGGCGCCCCTGCCCTTTCAAATTTTTTATCACGAGACCCAAGCGGTCGCTGAGATTCTCAAACATGTCGTCAAGCCCGCTATTCGTGTTGCCCAAAACGCGTCGACCAAGGCAAAAAAGCCCCATATCGACCAAGGATTTGTTATAGTCGCGCTCCAGTGTGCAAGTCAAGGAAGCGGGATCAAAGTCAGTGGCCGACAGTCATTGCTAATTGTGAATTGACCAGCGTGCGCCGATCCTATGGTTTCGGGGTCGGGGTCGATTTCAATTCATTAAGTGGGATTTCCCCCGGCTTGTAGGGACCGAAAACTCCTTCGGGCAGTTCCTTTTTTTCCGGCATAACAAAGGTCGGTTGAATCAAATCTTGGAGTTTCGGCGGAGTCGGAGTCGGCGCGGGAGTATTGCTGACGGTCGCGGACAATACGCCGGGCGATTGCCACAGCGGCTGCGAAGCGGTCATGGGAGTGGGCGGCGGCGTAAGGGCCTGGACTCCGGGCATTTCTCCTGACGGCAGAGGTCCGTAAACTCCGGGAGGCAGCTTTTTAACCATCTGTTCATGGCGGACCGCTTTATTTCGGGGAGCCACCTCAACAACTTTCGTCGGCAACTCGACAAATGGATTGACATTTATTGAACAGGCCAGAACCAAGCTGATGTGCTGCCTGATCCTGGCAATCGTATCGAATGGATCCGCCATCATCCGACCAACGAAGTATTCCACCATTTGCGCGTCGTGACCTCCGCGCATGAGGGGGTCGAAGGGCGGCAGAGGCGGCAGATCCGTCATGTTCCCAATAGACGGCATATTCTCGACGCAGGCCGGCATCCCCGGAGCGCCGTCCTTGTAAAGGTCAAGAAATAACTTCAAGTTCGCGAGATAATTGCTTTTTGATTTCACCAGCGCCCGATCCATGCCAGCCATATACCGAACCTTCACGCGGTCCTGATAACGCATCATCAGGGACTCGGCTTTTTTGAGTGTTGTCAAATAGGAGTGCGCAGACCTGGCCAGCCACTTGGCGGAATTTTTCGGCGAAGTCTGCAGGTGGAATACCCTGTCAACAAGGTCGTGCAACTGGGATTTCCAACTTTTGATTCCCGGGTCGGCCTCATCAACGAAGGGCACCAGAATCGGCCTGTTTTCTTCTCCGAACTTGATCGGATTCCCTTCAATCTCGCCCACTTTCGGCAGTCCGGCCAGCATGTGTTCGATTCCCGGAATATCTAAGAATTTCGTTTCGGCGACATTGTCATCAACCTCAAGCGATTCGACGGACGCAGGCGCAGGAGTCGGCGCCTCAGCCTCAAAATTCTTTGGTTCATAATCATTGTAGCGAAACCTGGAAAGCACGGCGACGATGACCGTGAAGACCGTCAGGCCGATCAGCAGATACACCGCGAATCGAAATGTCGAAAGTTCTTCGTTCATGCGCGCGTCCCGGCTTTGGTTCCCCGTCTATCGACAGTTTAGCATACCACGCATGCCGGGTCTAAAGTTTAGACGAAAAGAAAGAGTTTTAAGGACAGAATTTTGCAGTTTGAAATCACAAGCTAATTTAATGCTGCTTCCGCGATTTTTTCGGCAATAATTTTTGCACCGTCGTTGTTGAAATGAATGTGATCTGTTTCAGGCTCCATGAAAAGAGATGCGTCAAAACGGAATCTGTCGATGAGGTCCACGACTGGCGTCTTGTTTTTGCCGGCGATCGATTGCGTTAACCGAATATATCGACGGTGCAGCGGCGCCCAATCCTGCCCAATATCCAGATAGGGCGATAGAATGAGGATTAGTTGGATATTGTTATCCGCGCATAGCTTGATGATTTGCCCCAGATTTTCCACATAATCCCGAGCATCCACGCGCCGGGGCTTGGGTTTAGCGCTACGCGGCGCGCGCATCACGGCAAAGCGCAAGGCCTGATAAGTACGGGAATTCATCAGAAATCGGTGCATGCGCATGGCTTTTGCGCTCGGCATTTGAACGTATGGATCGGAAACACCGCCGGGCGCGCGCCAATGATCGTTGACGCCGAACTGCGCTGTAACTATATCCGGCTTGTATTGAATCAATTCATTTTGCAGATAAATACGACCCTGAAAA
Source organism: uncultured bacterium (assembly GCA_964591275.1). Taxonomy (GTDB): domain Bacteria; phylum Lernaellota; class Lernaellaia; order JACKCT01; family JACKCT01. The sequence continues at coordinate 7,370 of CAZQAE010000008.1, forward strand.
ACTGAATATTCGGGAACGCCGGCGTTGAAGACTTCGACACGCCGCGTGTATCCGGCTTTTTCAAAGGCGGCGGGCAGCAGTTCGGGATAGCCGTGCCCCTTATCCATAACTGTAACAGAATCGGCCAGACAAATGATTTTTAGTGCGTCGCCGGAGAAATTTGGCCGGCGGTTGGGTAGTTTCCAAAAACGGTTCGAGTCCGGCTCGCCGTGCAGTTCTCCGGAAATCCGCAGGCGATAATCCAACACGGGCGCCGGGGCATGAAAACCAGCGGAGCGCAATCCCGTTTCAAAAAGCGCCAAGACGACAGCCACGGCGATCACGGATTGCATGATACGCTTTTTCATGGCGCATCCCTTGACAGCAAGCACCAGGGATCGTGCTCGAAAATGGGGCAATAGCGTTTACCGAAAACCATCGTTTCAGCGCACGACTCGATCCCGAGAATTTCCTTGAAAGTCGGATCGTGCCTGTCAACGAGAATTTTCGTCGGTTGCCACTCGGCAAATATCTTCTCGCAGTGTTTCGGATCGGCGCGCACTCCATCGGGATAAAAGGGAAGCGCAAAATTGCTCCAGGACAGGCCGCTTTCCACGACGAGCAAGGGGTGGCTTTCGTTTCCCATGAATACGCGATCCGCCGGCGTCAGATTTTCGACCAGGCCCTCCGCCACCAGATACGGCACCATCGCCAGATCGGTTTCCTGTTTGATTCTTCCCAGATACGGCAGTGAAGTGGCCGAGATGATCAGCGACAGCGGTATGGCGATTAATAATTCGGATCGCCAACCGGAGACTTTCTCCGAAAATTCAGCGATCAATTTCGCCGTCGGCGGAATCAGTAAAAGGACCAGCAAGGCGGCATATCGAAAAAGCTCCGGCGCCAGGGCCGCCCGCAGGGCCTGCGCTTCAGCCACGGCGAAGTGCCACAAGAAAAGTCCCGCGATCAGGCGGCTCGGACCGCGCGCCAGAACCAGGATCACGCCAGCGGCTCCGAAGATCAGCATGACCGCTCCGTCGACCGCCAATAGCGTTTTAATCCATTCCGCGCCCCGAAGCGCCAAGGGAACGGCCTGCTCATTCATGGCCGTGATATGGGCGCTTTGAATGAGAAATTTCAGAGGATGCCCGACGATCTTCTGGCACATATACATATGGATCAACGGAAATATGGCCAACAGCGCCGTCGCAACGAGGGCCATGCGAAATCCGCGTGCTCGCCATATCAGCATCGGCCAGATGGGAAGAAACATCCATGACTCGAAACGTAAGGCCAGCGCCCCGGACATCATGAGGGCAAACAGGCCAAGGGTGCGATAATCCGGTTTTTCTTTCTGATCGATGACCTGAGTAAAAAAGGCCAGCCCCGCAGTGAAGAAAAACAGATAAGGCCCTTCCGCCAAAGTCACGACGCCCAGGCCGATGGGCATGGCGGCCAGGGCAAGAAGCGCCGTGCTGGAAAGAGCCGCGACCTCCCCAAAGCTTCGTTTGACCAGATGATATAAAGGCCAGAAAAGGCCTATGGAAAATAGCAGAGAGAAAATTCGGTTGCCCGTCGTCAGGCTGCCCGTCAGTTTCCATGGAAGCCAGAGCAGGACCATATGCAAAGGGCCGAAATTCGTATCCGGGTACGGCAGGGGCGAGGCGATCCATTGCAAGAAAAGATGAAGCTTGCTGTAGCTTTCGCCTTCCATCGAAAGAAGATTGGGCAAGGTAAAAAGAGCGACGATCCGAGCAATGGCGCCGACGGTCACGAGCGCGGCGAAAATGATTGCCTGTCGCCTTGGCTTCAAGATTCGTCTCCTTCGACGTGCTCAATGCGAAACACGGAAAATTCGCCGACTTGCAAAATCCTTGTGAGTCGCCGCCCATGCATCAGCGCCTCCCCGGCCTCCGGCGCAATCGTGAAAGCCTGCATGTTGCCGCCGGATTCGTAATCCAGAACGAGCATCGTCGGATCGAAGTTTTGCATCATTTCGACAAAGGCTTCGTGTTCATAGTACTTGATGTCCCGGCCCCAGCTAATGTCTTCGCCGTGCCCGTGGGACAGTGGAAATAATTTCGTGACAACCGCCTTGTACTCTTCCGGGTCCGTGACGGGACCGCCGTCATAACGCAGCGTCGCCAACAAGTTTGGATCATGCCGACTTTCTACAACGAGGTAGGGATGAAAACGCTTGTCGAGGATGATGCGCTCGTTTTCCCCAGCCTGATCACGCAAAAAACCCGCCACGGAGCGGATGTCGTCCGGGAGCTGACTTTCATTGGCCTGCCGATAACTCCACCACGAAGTCAGTCCCATTACGCACGCGCAGACAATTACGGTCGCCGCAAGGCGCAGCCCCTCGCGCTTAACAAGTTTTGTCGTTGCGGCGTCGATAAATCCGGCCGCCAGAGGCAGGGGAATTGCGGCGAGCACAATTCCATAGCGCACCAGCGAAGGATCGATCATCCCCATGATCGTCCGGTAGCTCAGGAGGGCGTATGGGAAAAAGAAGAGCGCATAGATAAGTCCCCCGCGCTTTGCCGCCGCGCCCCAAACCATTCCCAGCATGCAAAGAATTGCCAAAACCGGCGAAAGACCCAGCCAGAAGCATACGAGCCAGGCCGTGGCGCGATAGGACAGGGGCATTTGCGGCAAATACAGCAAAAAGCTGGCGGCGGAGGTCTGACCGAATGACATCGGGTGTCCGGTCGTTTTCCAGCAAATGTACATATGCACGGCAGGGAAAATGAGCAGCATCAGGCCGTAGCCAACGGCTTTTAGAAAACCGCGCCTGAGGGCGAAAAGGCATAGGACCGGAAAGAAAAGCCAAGCCTCGAAGCGCAGCATTCCCGCCAGGTTGAAACACAGGGCCGACAGGACCAGAAGCCAATAGGAGGATTTTTTGCTATGCGTGCAAGCGATGAACGCCGCCAGGCCGCCAAAAAAGCACAAGGCGTAGGGCGCTTCGGCCAGGCTCGTCGCGCTGGCGCGAAGGTGCACGGGGAAAAAGGCGAACAGGACAGCGGCAATGAAAGCCGCCCGCTTGCCGACGATCATTTTTGTGACGAAAAAGAAAACCGGAATCGCCGCAATGCCGCAGATCAGCGAGAAGATACGGGCGGGCAAGACCGGGTCTTTGAAGGGCAGCGTCAGCAGATAAATCAGCCAGGTGTGCAAAGGTCCGAAGTTGGGATCGGGATAGGGCTTACCGTGCGCGATCCAGGCATTGACGAGATTGATTTTGGAATAGGCCTCGGCCTCGGTGGAAAAGACGTTTTCAAAAGCCGCGAGGAAATAGACGCGCGCCGCCAGCCCCAATGCGACGATAAAAACAAGCAGCGCCTTTTCCTGCCGGTTCATCAACACCTCGTCTCATCAATCATTCGCCGCGCAGATTGCCGTTCCCGGGCATCGCGGTTAAAAACCGCCCCTACAGGCTCCGCCTATCGCGACAAGAATGTCGCTCCTACAGATCGCGGTTAAAAGCCGCTCCTACACCGAACTAATATCCGTAGCGTCCTCGGCGTTTTTTGCGTTTTTTCTTCTCACCGCCATCGGTGTAGTAGTGGGTCGAGTAATAGCCGTAGTCGTAGCGGTATCCGGAGGAGATGTTGTTGGTCACAAGTCCCATCAGGTTCGCATTCACCTTTTCCAGCAGATCGACGGCCCGGTTCACTCCCGAGCTCCTCGCCCGACCCAGTTCCACCACCAGCAGCGTTGTCTGAATGAAAGACGACAGAATCGCCGCATCCGTAACGGCGACGACCGGCGGCGAGTCCAAAAGAACCATGTCAAATTCATCATCCAACTCGGCCACCAGATCTTTCATCGCCTGCGAGCCCAGCATCTCCGTCGGATTCGGCGGAATCGGGCCGGAGGGTATAACCCAGAGATTTTCCACACCCGTCTCGCGCATCACCTCCGACCAGCTTTGTTCCTGGGACAAGATGGTCGTCACGCCGGGATCACGGGATAACTCGAAGAAGTTGTGGATGTTGGGTTTGCGCAGATCGCAGTCGATAAGGATCGTCTTTTCCCCGGTGTTGGCGATGGTCAGCGCCAGATTCGAGACCACCGTGCTCTTGCCCTCCGAAGGGCCCGCGGACGTGATCAGGATTTGGCTCGCCGCCTTGTCGGGCTGCGCGTAGTGGATATTGGTGCGCAAAGTGCGAAAGGATTCGGAGATCGGCGATTTCGGGCTGTGCCTGGTCACCAGGTTCAATGAAGCCGCCGCCGGCCCTCCCTCTTCATCCGAGACGCGGGGCGCCGCAATGCGCGGGATGATGCCGTAGATCGGCTTTTTGATGTTGCGCTCCACCTCCTCGGTGCTCTTAAGCGAATCGTCAATAAACTCCAGGAAAAAGGCCACGCCAATCGCCAGAACCAGCCCCACCAAAATCCCCATCATCAAATTCAGCTTCACGTTCGGCGACACCGGCGCCAGCGGAACCTCGGCGCTGTCGATGATGCTCACGTTGCCAATGGTCGAAGCCTCGGTGATCCGCGCCTCCTCACGCTTCTGCGAAAGGAAGGCATATATCTCGCCGGCCACCTGCTGCGCACGCATCAATTCCGCCAGATCGCGTTCCTTGTCCGGCAACAGACGCAGGCGCGCGTTGTAATCTCCCATGACATTCTGGATCTCTTCACGCCGCGCGTCGAAGCTGTTGAGCGTGCTGATGATGACCTGCTTGATCTTCTGCTTCAATTCGTCGATCTGCATCTGCAGGGCGATGATTTCAGGATGGGACTCGGTGAATATGGCCAGCATTTCCTGCTTTTTGGTCCCCAGCGAGGTCAGTTCCAGGCTCATGCTGGACAGCACCGTGTTTTCCTTGCTCATCGCCGGGAGCGTAAAACTTGTGGCCGCCGGATCACTGAGCATCGAGAGCATCGATTTATAATAGCGCGTCTCGATGCTGATCCTGTTTTTTTCCACGGCGAATTGCGCGTAACCCTGGATGATCGTCGCCGTCTCATCGGGCAGCGACATCACACCTTCTTCCGCCTTGTAATTGCGCAAGGCCTCTTCGGATTGGTTAAGCTGTTTTTGCACCAGGCCGCGCTGTTTTTCGATGAACGACAGCGTCTCTCTGGCCTCCCGTGCATTTTCAGAGATGTTGCGCCGGATATAAACATCCACGATGGAGTCCACAATTTTACGCGCCATATAAGGAATAGGATCGCGATGGTACACGCGCAGGATCTGCGTGTTCTTGTCGCCCACCGTGCGCACGTCGGTGCGGTCCATCACCTGCCGCGCCGCCGAGCGGAAAGGAATCTGGCGAAAGCGGAACCACGCCCCTTTGGCCGCCCCGGAACCGTAGTAATTTAAACGCACCATCTTTTTCGGATTGGTTTCCGGCGAAATGAAGGGTTCGCCCAGCTTCCCCGTCCCTGTGACATCGCCGCCCTGAGAGATGGTGAAATCACCTTCAGCTGTGTCGAAGGTCGCCGTGAAAGTTTTACCCTTGTAGGCTTTGCCCACGCGCAGGTCCTCAAAATAAAGCCCCACTCCGTAAGGAAATCCGATCAGAATCGTATCCAAAGAAAGGTCTTTGACAACCTCTTCGGCCAATGAGCGGCTCTTGATGATCTCAATTTCCGCAGCGACGGTGTTGGTCTGGTCCGCGCCGACCAGTTCAGCCAGCAGGCTTTTCTTGCCGCGTTCCTTGATCTGGATAGTGGACGAAGCTTCATAGAGCGGCATGGCCATGAAGGTGTGAATTGCCACGGAGATGCAGGCGACCAAAAAAGCCAGGGCCGCGGCCAGACGCCGTCGAAACAGCACCTGGATATAATCGGCTATTCGGATTTCTTCGCGGGGTTCCGCTTCCATGCGCGTCCTCGTTATCGGTTCATGGCGTCGATCGCCGCGGCGTCCACGACGATGCGTGAAAGGTTCGGTAGAATCTGGCCCATGACCCGATCCCATTTGGCCAGCCCGGAGGCCGGCACGTAAACGATGTCGCCAGGTTCCAGCAACATCAGGTCCGGGCGCTTGCCTTTGATGACGTCCTGAAAATTCACTTCGGTTACCTCGCCGCTTCCCAGGCCGCCGCGTATGATTTTCACGCCGCGTTTATAGGCCGTCGTCTCATTGAAGCCGCCGGCATCGGCAATCGCCTGGCCCAGCGTGATCTTTCCCGTGCGCACCGGCACGCCTGTCGGGCGCAGCACTTCGCCCAGCACGTACACCCGCGCGGTCTCGATGCTGGGCACGTAAATCAGGTCGCCGTCAGCCAGCGGAATGTTCTGGGACATCGCACCCCGTGTGAACAAAGAAACGAAATCGATGGGCACGACTTTGCCTTTGCGTACGAGATACGCGCCCTGCAGGTTCCCGTTTTCGGCCACTCCCCCGGCGTTGCTGATGCCTTCGAGCACGGTGGTGGTGCCACGGATTGGATAGCTGCCGGGATGCGTAAAAAGGCCGTTGGCGAAAAAGAGCTGGCTGCGATATTCCTTGACTTCCAGATCGACCTGCGGCTCGCGCAGATACTTCGAAAGCGCCAGCCGGATGGTCTCCTGCGCCTCGGCCAGCGACAAATCCACCACCGGCACGTTGCCCGCCAAAGACACGAAGAATGTTCCGTCGTCGCGCACCACACCGTCTTTGGAAAGGTCCGGGCGCATCCAGATGTTTAAGCGCAATACATCGTCGGCGCCGATTTTGTATGTGTGGCGCTGGCGCCGCGCGGTGGCGACCATGCTCTGCAGCGCGGCGGAAAGCTCCGGGTCCAGCTCGCCCGGCGGAAGCGCTTCGTACGCGGGCGCAACGTCAAGCCCGGCATCCGGCGGCGCGGGCGCGCAGGCAAAGGCGACCAGCATGAGCACCGCCAGAGCAGCGCATAAGCCGCATGACGCGCCGTTTCGCCTGATTTTATGGGCTGATCCAGGCACACAAGTCTCCACGGCAAGTAATGATATCTTGCGGCTTTGGATGATAGAAGAACAAATCCCAAAAAACAAGGATGAAAGGGGAATGACGAGGACCAGAAGCGACATCCTATTCGCAACCCTTCGCCCTGCGTTTTCTGACTAAGCGCCCTGTTCCGGAGCAGCAAAATTGGAACTTATTTTCAAATCCAAGTTTTAAAAGGGCAGCACGAATGAATGTCGGTGATGCTGCCCGCGCCATTTTTTCAAGGGCGACGTGGATTGTTTCCTGTTTTTTTGACACATTGGCAACGTGAATCGCCTTATTCTATTTCTGAATCCTGATTCGACCGAGCCATTGGTATCTCGATAGGAACTGCAACCTTAATTTGTTGTTCAACCGCAATATAAATATCCGCAGTCTGCTCGGGAGTAAGGATAGATGTGATCAATGAGTAACGGCACTTCTTTTTCCAGCGATTCAAGTGGTGTCGCTCTTTCCACCATCCGACAGCCGGATAAACTGCGATTTTATTCGACGCAGCAAGTTCGATGGCTGAGCCTTGCCAAGTATCAGAATGAATCGACCCAACATTTCTTGCATCGCCAATGAGCCATTTATCTCTCGGCCCCGCTGATCCCGGATGTTCACCTTCATTCCGAGCCTGACTGTTAACACGTTGAACAAACTCTTCTTCCGACTCTCCAGGTCCATTGACAACAAACCGGAGTGCGTGAGATGGATATCTGTATCTATTATTCCAACCGACTTCGCCTGGTCCAGGTTCAATAAAGTAGGAAAGAGTAATACGCATTTGCACGGGGGTTTCGCCGAGATCGGAAAGGATATCATATGGCCATGGAAGATTGTAAAGATGCATATCACGGGTCACATATCTGCTGTCCCGTTTATCGAATGGCTGCAACACTGCCTGCGAAATTAATGTTAATGAGTTGGACGCACAGTATAGGGCGCGATCGAGGCTTGGTACGCCATATCCACATATTCTGAGCAAATTGGCATAATCTTGTCGGTTATTGTTGTGGGCATTAAGAAATTGCCTCTTCATCGTTGCGGTCCATTCAGCGGTATGTACGATCAATGCTCTGATTGTCTCAGGCCAAGCTTCCGGATAATTGACTTGTATTTTTGCTCCCATCCAAGCCGCTTGTGCGGAAGAAGCACTGGTCGCATTGAACCTGGCGAATTGGGCTACTTGTGGATCATAATAGGTGGAAAGTAATTGCAGATCGTCGTGATCGATTATTGAGTCATTTGGTCCCTTTGCCACATTTCCGCCCTCAAAAACGACCTCCGGCTTAATCGGCCACTTTCTAGCCGGCCATGTAGTTGATGTCGTGCTGTAGGGAGAAAGACCTCCATTTGGAGCGACTGGCGTATAGCCGTTCATCGTCCGATCTGTAATCTGAACTTTTTCAGTGAATGAACCGACTGTCAAAGCATTCCAGGCTTGTCCGGGATCGTGAACCTCGTTTGTAAGGTTATCATCCGGGTAGTTACGCCAATTGCCTGGATCTTCAACGTTCCCGGCGCTAATGATGATGAAACGATGCGTGTCGTCTTCATATCCAGATGCCAATTCGTCCACTAAAGCAGACCAAGAGGAAGGTCGTCCACGATCACGGTCATCCGTCGATGTAACCGCCATACATATAATCCGTTTACGTTGAGGGGCCTGTATCTCCGCGAGACTAATACCTTGCGCAGTCATATAGCCCCAAAGTCGTTTTGGATTTTCAACAGGTGCCGGCGGTAAGATTTTTGATGACTCTAAGTGATGATCAACAATAACAGGCCCCGTTGAATTTAGAACAGAAAGCAAATCGCCATATGCAGTAGTTCCAGCCATCAATGTTCCGTGACCATTATGGTCTTCAACGCCCCAATGTGGATTGACTACATGTAGGTCTGTCTCGGCCAAAACCGGTTGGATCAGCATATGGCCATTATTTACACCTGTATCGAGGATGCATACAGCCACGTCTGTGTCTTCACTGAAACGAGTCCGACTCAACAAATCGCGAACAAGCTGCACCTGATCTTTGTTTTCAAGCTCAATGAAAAATGACGCGACCTCTTTAGCTACGCGGTACTCAGCGATATCGTCTGACAATTCAAAGAGTTGCTCCAACTGATCCCGGTTTGCCTGAATGAGTTTTACCGATCTTTACAGGGAATTTGATAGTGCCTTCCGCCAATTCAACCTGAAGTGTCCTTGATAATGTTTCAAAGCGAGTAATTGTTTTATCGCTGTCGGTGCTTAACCAGACTTCCACCCATACGACCGCATCGCCCGGAATCATACCCTGCTCATCGGATCGCCAGAAGGATTTAAGGACCGCATGGCGAATGTCTGAAATGCTTTCGACTAATTTCGCATTCTTCGGTTTATTACTTATCTTGTGGACCTCGGTCGCATAGGCTTGTATCTTTCTGATAAAATAACTGCGTCGGTTATGAGGAATATACACTGTCGCAAATGTTCGCTTCTCGGTTCCTTCTCCCTCTTTTCGAACATTGAGAAGCTGAATACCGGATTTGATATGCTCAAGACTTTTTATTTCAAGATCGAATCCTGGTGAACTTTCAAATTCAATATAGGCGCCTTGCCGTTCAACATGAACAACTGCCTGACGTTGATCCACTTCGTTCCACGCTTGCTGAAGCTGTTGCTGCAAGCGCCTACTATGGCTATCTCTATCTCTTACTGGTATTCGAGGGGCTGCTCCACCCTGCCTGGGACTAGTAAATCCCTGGGTACGCGTTGGCCCTGCAAGAAAAATGTGTCTATAATGTTCACCTGCCATTTTTTTATTAACCCTTCTGTCCTCTGCGACTACTTTGCCTTTCCTTTATCATCACCAATAATAAGGAAGCGTTCACTTTTTCTTTGTCAAAAAGGATCGCCTGTTTAATGGCATCTCGGCATGCTAAATCGATTTCTGCCAAGCTTAATCCATCACTTTGCGCTAGAACAGTCTTCCATAAAAATTTGGGCGCTATAAACGAGCCAAGGACATTTCTTGTCAATCTTTTACGATCTTCTTGGCTAGGCATTTCGTAGTACAACACGTCATCGAAACGTCGGAAAAGCGCCTTGTCGAGCAGTTTCGGACTATTCGTGGCAGCGACGATCAGACTGTCAGAAGCATCCTGCTCAATAAACTGCAAGAATGCATTCAAAACGCGGCGCATTTCGCCAACGTCGTTCTCCAACGTGCGTTCGCCACCGATTGCGTCAAATTCATCAAATAAGTAGACGCCGGGTTCTCTTTGCATCAGATCGAATATCTGTCGAAGCTTAGCACTGGTCTCCCCCATAAACTTCGTGACGAGACGATCCACCTGGATCGTGTAAAGTTGCATGCAAAGCTCATGTGCTAAAACTCGGGCGGACATTGTCTTGCCAGTTCCCGGTGGTCCTACGAACATGATTTTTCTACGATGCGATAAGCCGTGTGCTTTCAGTTTTTTTTGTTGTCTATGTTCGTGTATGATCCGTTCGATTCTGTCCTCCAGGATAGTGGGGATGACGAGAGCCGACCTGGGGATATCTGGCTTCTCCGAATATACTAACCCCCGTAAATCTTGAGGAAACTTCAGGACAGCAGGTCCTCTTTCCTTGCGCGCCTTGTCGATTATTTCTCGAATATCGTGTGCCAGTGCTCCGTGACCCTGCTGTGCCTCGTGCGCGGCAACCTGAAGCGCAATGGTGAAAAAGCGCTCCGCGTCGTCGCTGAGATGTGAACGGACAAGTGATTTTATCTGTTCCGCTGTAGCCATGATATGACCTCGCGTCTTTCTATGCGGGCAAACTTCGCAAAAGCTACGAAACTATCAACGCCGTTACTACGCCTTCCAAACCGCCCCAATAATCGGTCAGTCACGACGCCCCTCGACCCCTTCGACTTTGCTCAGGACAGGCATGCTCAGGGCAGGAAAACCGCTCCTACATCGAATTTATCTTGCCCTCATGCCCTAGGCTTCGTACTTCATACTTCATACTTCCTACTTCTTCCCTCACCCACCGCAGCCGCATTCCTGGTCGTCGCCCTCGGTTTCGTAAACCTTATCATCGTCTGAAGGCATGATTTGATCATCGTCGTCATCGGCGGAATCGTCATCGTCATCAGTGGGCACGGGGTCATGGGCCAACATGGTCACCGAGGGCCAGCCGGCCTGGTCAAGTTCGTCCAGGGCGCGGATGGAAAAGGCCGCAGCATTTTCGGTCGCCTGCACGAGGATGCTTTGCTTTTGACCACCGAAAGTGAGCCTGTCAGGCAGCACGGTCGCTTCATCCGCGTTAAGAAAGTCGGTCAGGGAACGCAGGTCCTCGCCCGCGTCCGTCGAATAGCGCACATCGTATTTTGTCACGTATCCGCAACCCAGGTCGTCGCCCGGAGCCGTGAAGGAAAGCTCGAAGATTCCACCTGCATATTGCGTGACATCCAGGTCGGTTATCATGCGCGGCGGCAATGTATCCGCGCCGTAGAAACCGGTGCTGTGTTCGTCGTGGCTGTAGGTGCGCCAGTCGGAATTGGCGCGGTCCAGATGGCACTCGCGGCCTTTCGTTTCCCACGCAAACAGGAATCCTTCGTGCGTGGGCATAACCGCTTCCAGTCGCCCGTCGCGATCTATGTCGCCCAGGGCGACGGCGGCGATGCCCCAGTTGTGCGTGGCCTTGGGCCAGCCCTCGGCCTCGTTTTCGTTGATGTCATAGGCGTGCACGTTGTATCCGCCGCTTCCCGCAATGACCTCGGGCAGCGTGTCGCCGCTGATGTCGGCCACGGTGGGATTGACAAAGAACTGGATGTCTTCCCACCGCTTGCGGAATGCCAGTTGCCCCGGCTTGTCCACGTCATAGCCGACGATATTCCAGCTCTCCAGTTTGATCTTTCCATCGATACTATTGAGCGGTCCCATTGTGGGGATGAGAAACTGCATGGAATCGTCGCCGCGAAAGCGTGCGAAGGTTCCGTTGGACGTTGTGGTGACGTTCAGTGATCCCACGTATGAGGCGACTTTCGTTTTTCTTCCATCATAGTGGATCAACTGCGGCAGCCACAAAAAGCTTCCGGCTGAAATACGCGCGTTGCCGTCGTCATCGATCCAGACTGCGGGGGAGTTGGTTGCGCCAGTGGTCAGCGGCGGGATCGGGATGGCGTCGCCCAGCGGCACGGCGATTCTCGCGGGCCAGCCGGGCAGGAAGGGTCCATTGGAATTTTCGTAACCGTTCCAATAGATGGCGTAAACGCGGCTCGTGGGTATCGGGTCGTTGTTGCACACTTCCGAGGTCGGGATGATGACCGCCGGGTGTTCGGAAATGTCCGGGTTGTTGTTGTCCGGGTCGAGAATGCCCGCCGCCGGAGAGCCGAGGACCTGCGCGGGCAAGGAAGGAGTTCCGCCAACGCCCAGGCACATTTTGAAATCGTCGACCAGACCCGGCGCGCTCGAGAGCAAAACCGGCCATCCCGGCATCATGTCGGCCTCGCCGTCGCTGTCGACGTCAACGGGTTTCCAGGCGTATGCCTGCTGATCGTAACAACCAACGACGATTTCCAACATGCCGTCCAGGTCCAGGTCTGCGATGACTGGCGCGGCCATGATGGAATTGCCGTGCCCGAAATCGAAGGAGGAATCGTTGGACGGCACATCCACGGCCACAGGGAATCCCTCCAGAATCGCCCCACCATCGTGCAGGTTTCCGTCATTGTGAATGGCGTAAATTTTGCCGCGCATCGTGGCCGCAACAATTTTGGGAACGCCGTCTCCGAGCAAATCGCCCACGGCGTTCGTAGCAATGACAGCGTCTTCGACTCGCGGGTCATCGCCGGAAATGTCCACGGGGAATCCCGGCGCTATTGTCCACGCATCGGTTTGCGTGTTGAACTTATAAACATTGACGGCGCCGTTGCTCGTCGAGAAAACGATCTCCAGGCGTCCGTCGGCGTCGCCGTCCATGTCGTAGAGGCGCGGGCTGGATTCTGCGGAGCCGGGAAGTTGGATGGGGAAGCTCTTGACCAGACCGGTATCCGGTTCGTTGTCCCGGTGAATCTGCATGGCCTTTCTGGCATCGCCGACGATTCGGTTTCCGCCTTGCTGATATTCAACGCGAAGTCGCAGCGTAACCGTCTTGTCGTTGGCGCTTTTTGGCGGCTTGTCCCATTGGTTTTCAGGCATGACACTCGATACATCCACCGTGGCGATCACGCCGCTGACGGGCTGCGTCTCGGAGCCTGAGGCCAGCACGACGAAATCGCGATCGTAGGGCTGCACACCCATAGCGGCCTCTATTTGCCAATCGTAGTCGCCGTTTCGGCTGCTCATTTCACCCTCGACCACGAGCGTCGCCGCCTCGTCGGGATCGAAGATGCGCCACCAGACCGGCGAGGTAATGCGAGCATGCGGCGGAATGGCGGAATCGATGCCTCTTTCAGGATAACCCAGCATGTCGAATGCTTTTTTGATGTTCATACGCCCGTAGCCGAAGTGCTCGTCGAAGCCTTCATGGCAGGTGCCGCCCATGGAGGGGCCTTCCACAAGAGAAGCGCACCGCTCCTTGATGTCGTCGGCGGACATGTTGATGATCTGCTTAAGCTCTCCGGCGCTAAGTTCGATCCCGATGTCCCTGGCGCGCGAGACAATCAGGCCCGCCGCGCCGGCGCTGTTATGCACCGCCTCGGAGGTGCAAATGTGCCCGGCGGGCATGGAAAAGTCGGTGTGCGCACCGTAGTTGGTGCAGTAGGATTCGGTGAAGGCGATCCATTCCATGGGGATGAATCCGAAAAGTTCCACCGGCGGAAAAGGAAACAGGGCTGTGACGTTCATGACGTCCTCGCCCGCCGCGGGCCATAGATGATGGAAGCCCAACTCGTCGCCGCCGGCGGCGAAAGCCAGGATGCCGTCTTCATAGGCGTCAACAAATTCCTGGTGCGCTGCGGGGCTGTAATTGAAACTGCCCATGGCCAGAGCCATGACTTTTGCGCCCATCTCGCGGGCGTATCGGGCGCCCGTGGCCATGAGATTAAAATCTGCCACGACGGCGTCAGAGACACGGATTTCCAGCACCGTGCAATCGGGGCACATGCCGATGCGCGAGCCGTATCCGTTCTGGGCCTGGCTGGCCACGTTGTCCGCGCCGTCGCCATGCGTGCCTTCGGGAAACTCTTTGACGCCCAGAACCTCGTTGACTCCGCGAAAAAAGTCCCACCCGGAAATATCGTCAGGCAGGCCGTTGGCGTCGCCGTCGGTTCCGTCGGAAAAAGCCTGCAACAAGTGCTCAACGGTAACAGGGTCGCCGCCGCTCAGTGCCAAGAGACGATTGTCGCCGTCATAATCCGATGCGCTGAAGCGCCCGTCGCCGTTGCAGTCGAAGACGCCGCAGGGAGCATCGCCTGTTTGGGGCATGAAAGCGCCGCCGAGTTCTCCCTGGTTGAGAAAAAGCCTGTCGCGAAGGTCCATCTCGTCGTAACCGCTCATGCCGTCGTCGATCACGGCGACGATAACGTCGGCCCGCCCCGTCGCCCACTTCCAGGCCTCTGAAGTGCTCACGCCGGGGATAGTCCAAATTTCATCGGGGTCCGTGCTTTCCGGATCAATGGGATTAAAACCCATGTATGGATTGGCAAGGTTCGTCAGGCAATCGATGTCATCAGGAGCGCAGTCGGGAAATTGCATGTCCATGGGCACGTTGGCGGCGAAGTCGGTTCCAAAGGGATAGACGCCGGAAAAAGGCGCGCCGCCGGCGTCGGTCAATGCGGCCTCCAGGCTGATCCGGTAGTGCTTTCCAAAACGCAGTTCATCGTTTGGCGTTATCACGATGGTGTCGTCAGGCAGCGTTGTTGTTTCCACACTCAACGTCGCGGCGACAACGACATCCGTGTCCACGCGAGTCAGGATCACGTTGCCCGCCGTAACCGTCGCCGGATTGAGGGAGGCGTCGAAGATTAAGGTGACCGGCTCTTCCACGCCGATAACGAAGGTGTCGAAGACGGGGTCCTGCCCGACGATGTCCAAAGCGGAAACCGGAGCGGCCATCAGAAGAGAAAAAATAATGAGATATAAGGTCGAGCGACGCATGGCAATTCCTTTCAAAGCAGACAAGTCGAGGGAGATTAGCAATTGCGCCGCCGACGGGCAAGGGGGAGGTTTGGCAGACTTTATCCATTTTTACGGGGGAAGCCCAACTATTTTACTACTTGACAAATTAGTCTGAGAGTGCAAATTGCCCATTGGAGGTGGGCGAAATGCCCATGAAGGCTAACAACTATAAAACGCTCGGACCGCAAGCCGCTAGGCTTGTTGTGGAGTTGCATGAACGCGGACAAACGCTTTTTTCACTTGGCGACGTCGAAGCACTGATCAGGCTCGCACCCAAATCGGCCCGGAATTTTGCCGCTGCTTTAGTATCCAGGGGCGTAGCGACCCGACTGAAACCGGGGCTTTTCATTCTCGTCCCATTCGAACTTGGGCGCGAGCGAGAATACTTCGGCAATCCTTACATCGTTGCCCGCGAACTTGCCAACGATCCGAACTACTACATCTCACACGCTTCAGCAATGGATATCCACCAAATGACGACCCAACCGCAACTGGTCGTATATGCGAGCGCGCCAAAAAGAGTCCGACCCCGAACGGTTCTAGGTACGGAATTTCGTTTTGTGCGTTGCAGGAAATCCGCGATTTTCGGAATCGTTGAGCACTGGATTATTAAAACCGACAAAGTCAAGGTAAGCAATCTCGAACGCACCGTGATTGATGGACTCACGCGCCCGGAATACTGCGGCGGAATTACCGAAGTGGCTAAGGGGCTTTCGATGCGTCGCGACGATATGGATGCCCTCAAACTCGTCGACTACGCTATTCGCTTGAAGATCGGAGCAGTGATTCGAAGACTCGGCTTTTTATTAGAATTGTTCGAGATGGACAAACCGCATGAAATAAAAAAGCTTCAAAAGAGACTGACTAGTTCTTATGAACTGCTCGATCCACTCCTTCCAAATGAAGGCAAACATATCACTCGCTGGAAATTGCGATTGAACGTGGCGCCGGAAGAAATCGAGGCAGTCAGGAGTACCTGATCCATGATTCCCCAACGCAATCTATCGCTTCTTTCCAATCGTCTGGCAAGGGAGGGTGGCCGCAGAATTCTCGAATCGGTCCTTGAACGGGATTACTGCATAGCATGGCTTCTAGTCGGCCTGTCGCGCTCAAGTATCAGGGATAAACTGGCTTTCAAGGGCGGGACTGCACTCAAACGGTGTTGGTTCGGTGATTATCGGTTTTCAGAAGATCTTGATTTCACGTTGCTCAATGAGATTCCCTTTGAAACGATCACTAAAGAACTGGAAGAAGCGTACCAGGAAACACATCACGCATCCGGCGTCGCTTTCCGTTTTTCGCGTGAAGATCGAAAACAGCACCAAAATTGCCATACGTTCTACCTTGCTTACGAGGGACCCATACCGGCGTATCTGTAAAAGAACTCAAGGTCGATATTACCATCAGTGAGCAATTGGTTCGGCCGCTTCGGGACCGCGCGATTCTGCGTGGATACGATGAGTATTCGGATTTGCCTGAAGCCGCCAAAGTCCGTGTATATTCTCTGGAGGAAATCGTAGTTGAAAAAATTGTGGCGCTTGCCGACCGCGTTCGCAACGAGCCGCGAGATCTATACGACGCATGGTTTTTAATGAATAACGGTCATGTGGATATATTGGAATTGGTCGGCGATATCGAGCAAAAACTCGCTTTCAGAGGTCGATCCACGGAAGGCTTCGCCGATGACTTTAAATCCAAGGAAAATCGCCTTAAAAAACTATGGACCGCGAGATTAGCCGCACAAATGGCAAAGCTCCCGGAGTTCGAAAACATATATCGCTCAGTAAGCCGCATGATGCGCATTGCGGGTTTGTTCGATCGATAAATCGGTAATCGGTGACCCTTTATGTACCATTTCCAGCATGTCCTGGACGCAGTTCAGTTCACTTCCTCCTCGCGTCCCTCGAAATCGGTCTGCAATCAGCTTTTCCAAATAGGCGATTAGCTTCCTCATACAAGCAGAATATGTAACCGTTTCGGAAAGGGCAAGAAAAGCAGATGGAAGTTTTTGCCCCGCATTGCTTTCACTCAAGCATACTTATGGCAACAGGAAAAGCCCTTTACCGTGGCCTCATTCCTTCTCTCCTTTTTCCAGGCGCGCCATTACTAGTATTGGAAACGCTCCCCCGAAATTCCATTGGAGCAAAATACAAATGGCTGCCAAATTCAATTAAACTCAATTCGGGAAATGTTTACCCGAATGTCATTCAGGTGTCAGCAACGAATTTTCGGCGCTTTACTAAATCCCAAAAACAACTGATTCAAACGCTTTTCTTTTACACAAGTCTGTAGGCAAAATGATCTGTGTGCGTGTTTCCAATATCTGCTGTCGTGTCGCCCCATGCGGGGCTCCCGAGTGGAAGATAGAGATCATTCATAACTGGCAGCATACGTTGAGCGGCTACTATTATAACGCTCTAACGGGCTCATGGCGTCCCCGGCGTTAAGAAATCATTTAGGTATCAAGTTTGGCGAGTCACTCAGAATCTTTCCGTTGACCATTTGGATGAAGGCATCGCAGTCGCCCTCGGTGACCGATTTTCGAGGCAGGACAATGGCCCTGCGCTCGCCAAGGAAAATGTACGTGCGCTCTCCATCAACTTCGATCCTGTCGATTTTCTCCCAGTCTATCTTTGTTTCAATGTGGAGGCTGCGGCTAATCAAACCATCGGGCTTTATCTCCACCTCAGCCATGCCGAGGATTTCCTTGCTTGACCCTTCTATCGCCTGCTTCATTAAGTGTCGCCGGATGCGCCTGTTGAATCGAACGTGAGTCAGGGCGAAAAAGAGGACTCCGGCGACGGCAATCCTCGGATCGCTGTAATAAACGCCCATACCCATAATAATGACGCACAGCGGAAAGGTCAGGCGCCACTTTACCCAGAAAGCAGATCGGCGCATGGCGGGAACGTTCTTTAGCAGAAACAGGTTGAAGGCAACGATGTCGTCGGGGCTGATGTTGTAACGCAAAACCATGGTTTCATTTTTCCCGCAATTCGTATTTTATTGTCAACAAATATATTTACGATTTAACTTATTTTTTAAGCTTGATTCACGCCCCAAAGCAGATCGGCCATTTGATACATGTGCATGGGAAGAGCTATCAGGCCACCCTATCAGACCCTTGGCAATAGAAATTCACATAACGGAGCTATTGCGCCGCCGACGGGCAAGGGTGGAAGATATGAGGCAGGCGCTAAACTCTATTGTAAACGCATTTTCATCCGGAATGCCTTCATGTATAAATAATCCGGCGGCAAACACTGATTCGAAAATCTTTTTGTGAAATTCAACAAAGGAGGCGATGGATGCTGAGACTCCTCGGAAAAATTTCGCTTCTCCTTTCAATTATCTCGGCGATCGCCTTGGCCGTTTATGTATATCCGTATCTGAAATGGCCCGAGGTGGACAAGGAAGTCCTCCAAAGATTCGAGAAAGAATGCGACGATATCGCCATGGAGCTTGACGGTCGCTCCAAGGATGATTTGCGAAACTTGAAAATCATCACCGACGACCTGCGGGAGGTTCTCGATCAATACGAGATACTCGGCGAAGAACAATGGGCCCCCTTTGGTTACCGGAAAGATGAAAAATGGGATGGACATTACGCGCTGATCGCCAAGCACGATGAAGCACTGGTGAAAATCACCGAAGATGGATTCGTATTTCAGCAGGATGCCTTTGATGCGACCAAGCCGGGCGGCGGCGATATTCCCGAGCTGCGTCCCGCGAAGAAACTGTTGACCTGGCAAATCGCGGCGGCGTGCTTTGAAATAGATCAGGGGCAAAAGGACGCGACCCTCGTCAGATTTAAAGCGATGATGGCCATAGTTCGCGGCTTGATGGATTCGCCCTCATTTTTTCCCATGCTGTTTGGAATTAAAAGCGCATCGACGATTGATAAAGCGATATTATGGATGACGCCGCAACTGGATATTGCGCAGCTTAAGAAGCTGAATGAATGGTATGGGACTTATCCTGATCCGGTCGAAGCATTCATCGGAGCATTTCAATACGAGGCTTATTATACGACCTCGCTTTTCAACCTGGGACCGCCGCGATTGATAGGCGCCGACGGAAAGGACAAAGGCAACAAGATCAACTACGCGATTCTTAAATGGATTCGCTGGACACAGCGAGAGAGTGCTGTTTATCTTAACGCAGCAAAACAGCAGATTGACCACATCAGAGCCTGGGATAAATCAGACCAAAAGGGCGATCCCGTTTACATCAATCCGAAGGTGGATTTGCAAAACTCCATCATGGCGCGTATTGCGTGGTCGGATACCGGCAAATATTTTGCTAAAGTGAAGCAGTACCAAAAGCGTACAAAGGCAATGAACGCGGTTCTCGATTTCCTTTCGTCTTCGGAGGATTTCCAGGCTTTGGAAAGGCGCGAGATGGAATACGACGATAGGCATCTTATTGTGCTTGAAAACGGAAAGGTATGGATGGAAAATGCTAATAATAAAACAAACACCGATATCAACTGAGCAATCGTATCGAAATTGTCTGGAGCAATAGAATGTTGAAACGCATTAGCCAAATCGCTCTAATCGCTTGCATTATCATGGTTGTCTATTACACCTTTAAATATTATCCCTATTGCAAATGGCCCGATGTTGACGAAGAGGAATTGGAAGCATTTGCCAAGGATTGCTACGAGGTCACCAAAGAGCTTAATGATCGTCCCAAAGATGATGTACTGCGACTTCAGACCATTACGGACGATTTAACTGAAGTTATCAGTCAAAAAGATATGTTCGATTCAGACCAGTGGCCCCCCTTTGATTATAGAAAAGACGACAAATGGGATGAACATTACGCCTCGATAGTGAAACACGACGAAGCGCTAAAGAAAATCACAGAAGACGGATTTGTTTTTCAAAAGGACGCCTATGATTTCGATGTTGAGGATACTTTTGAATCTCCAATATTAATTCCTTTGAGGAAGCTTTTTTCTTGGCAGATGGCGGCGATTCGTTACGAGATGGAAAATGGTCAAAAGGATAAGGCGATTTTCAGGCTCGAAGCGATGATGACTATTGTCCATGGATTATTGGGTACTCCTTCAATTCTGCCTTTGGCAACAGGCAATTACGTCATCAGGAAAACGGACAAAACAATTCTGTCGATAATCCCGCACCTGGACTCTGCGGACCTGGCGCGGATAGAAAAGCAGCGAGAATCCTACCCTGACCCGATGGATGTTTTTGTAAAGGCGATTCAGGATGATGTTCACTTCTCGGCTACGACAATTGTACGAGGTTTGCCAAATTTTGTTCGAAACAGCGCGGAATCTGATGACTATGACAAGGTTGATAAATTAATTATTTTCCTGAATTGGATTCGCTGGTTTGAAAGGCAAAGGGCTGTTTATCTTATCGCGAAAAAGAAGCAGATCAACTACATCAGGACCTGGGACGAATCTGGCAGAAATGGCGATCCTGTCTTTCTGGATCCAAAAACAGAATTTAAATATTCTATCGGACCGAGCATCGCTTGGATGAAGATTGACAGAATTTTCAATAGCACAAACCTACATGAACAGCGCGTAAAAGCGATGAAAACAGTCCTCGGCTGGTTTGCGTCTTCGGAGGATTTCCAGGCTTTGGAAAGGCGCGAGATGGAATACGACGATAAGCATCTGATTGTTGTCGAAAATGGGAAAGTATGGATGGAAAAGAAAGGCAGCGCAGCCGATGGCGATGAACAATCCGCTACGCAAGGAGAAGCGCAGCCATGACGATCCTCAATGAAAACAGCTTATGCAAAACGCTCGACGCTTTTAACGAAGCCTTGTTCTTCCAACGCAAGATCGCCAAAACCGAGCAAAAAGTTTTCGCCCAAGGCTTCGCTCTTTCCACCACCAGAGGGGATGTCCCTCTCGTTCGATCTGGAGGCCCTCGACAGGCGTACTCCCTCGAATGACCAAATTACCAAATTACCAATTAATAATGGCCGACTGACTAACGGACACAGCGCGCGCTGTAGTAGTCGAAGTCGATGGCGGCGCTGTGGATGTAGCCGTAGCTGAAATAGACGTACCACGCGTGGATGTCACTGTCCGCGACCGGTGAAGACGACCAAAACCAATTGCACTCACCCGGCAACTCCGAAGGCCCATAGCAGCCGTTGTTGGGTCCGTCGCCATTAATACACGAGCAGGATCCGTCGTCTTGACATGAGGAATCCAGGCAGGAATCCGTGATGCCGCACGAGCCGCCGGTTACCGTGCCGTCGCAGCCGCGAATCAACGTGCGAAGCTCCGAAATGGTCGGCAAATGCCAGCCGCCTCCATCCAAGGCCAAGTTGTCGCAATATGATTTGGCGTCGTCCCACAACAAGATACTGCTCGACGAAGTCACCTGCCATGTCAGGTCCGAAGAAGAATCGGTCCACGTGTCGTCGGAGGCGTCATCGTCATCGTCGGCATCGTCGTCGGCATCATCGTCGGCATCGTCGTCGGCATCGTCGTCGGCATCATCGTCGGCATCATCGTCGTCGTCATCGTCGGCATCGTCGTCGTCCCCGATGGAGTCGTCATCATCGTCGTCTGCATCATCATCGTCGCCCCCGCTGGAGTCGTCATCATCGTCGCCACACGAAACCAGCAGACCGAAGCCCAGGAAAAGCACTGCCGTGAGCATCAAGAAATAAAACTTACTCATCGATCCCTCCCGTTGAAAGTGGGTTTGAAATCAACCCAGGAAAGAGTACACAGAAAAGCAAAGCGTAATCAAGACAATTACTCATAAACATTCATGTGGCGCGCGCGATGATGATTCCCGCAAACAGGGCCACCAGTCCGATGCCGTTTTGCATCATGACGTTGCCAAAAGCATGCAGCCATGCGGAAGATTGGGTCAGTTCGCCGGTCGCCAGAATGAATGCGGAAAAGGTTGTGAAGGCACCGAAAAAACCGATTAGCACAATCGTCTTGATATCGCCTGATTCGGACCATCGGCTTTCAAACATCGCCCAGGCGAAACCTGCCGCGAAGCACCCGACGACATTCACCACGAGCGTGCCCCACGGGAAAGATGCGCCCCATGTGCGTTCAACCAGTCCGTCCAGTCCGTACCTTGCCAGGGTTCCGGTGCTTCCGGCAAGAGCTATCAACAGTATTTTTATGGCCATGAATCCTCTAGTTTTATGGACCGGTGCAAATTCCGTCGTTCCAACGGATCTTGTAACTAACAAAAGGTTGGCATCGCGGTCAATACTGCTACATCAAGCCCCTGTGCGCGCCGCCATCCACGCACAGCGTGACGCCGGTGATATAGGAGGCGCGTTCGGAGGCGAGAAATGCGACCAGCGCGCCAAATTCCTCCGGCGAACCCATACGCTGCGCGGGCAGGCCGCGGATTACGTCGGCTACGGGGCCGGATTCGGGCTTCGTGTACAGGTCGGCGTCTTCGCCGAGCAATTGCCGGACGCGGTCGGTGAGCATGACGCCGGGGCAGGCATTGTTAACGGTCACGCCTTTCGCGGCGACCTCCGTAGCGACTGTCTTGGCGTAGCCGACAAGCCCCGCGCGGGCGGCGTTCGACAAAATCAGGCCGTCCACGGGTTGCTTGACGGCAATGGAGACAATGTTGATCACGCGCCCCCACTGACGTTCTATCATACCGGGCATGGCCCTTCCCGTGAGATCGACGGCGGAGAGCATGTTGAGTTCCAGTGCCCGGCGATAGTCCTCAAGATCGAATGCGGCGTAACCACCCGGCGGAGGACCTCCGGCGTTGTTGACGAGGATATCGATTTTGCTCAACTCTTCGACCGCCCTTTCAAAAAAGCGTGCGCGGTCTTCTTCCAGGCTCATGTCGGCGATGACGGGCACGGCGCGCACGCCAAACTCTCGAATCTCGTCCGCTGTTTGTTTGAGACTTTCCTTGCCCCGGGCGCACAGCGCGATGTTAACCCCTTCCGCCGCCAGTTCCAGGGCGCAGGCGCGACCCAGGCCTTTACTCGCGGCGCACACCAACGCATTTTTTCCTTCAAGCCCCAGGTCCATAACCGCCCTCCGAAAAGATAACTCTATAGATGGATCAACCTGGCTGGATTATACACGATGATAGTTATTGATAAAGAAAAACTATTGGCTCATTTTCCGTGGTGAGAGTATCAAGCGGTATTGTCATTCCGACTGGAGCGAAGCTTTTAGGGAGGAATGACAATATTGCGCTAAACTTGCCCGGTCGCGGCAACCCCTCGACTTCGCTCGGGACAGGAAATGTCGCTCCTACATTCGCGGTTACAAACCGCTCCTACATACAAAGGCTGAAGGGCGAAGGTTGAAGGATGAGCCAGCCTGGAGATTCGTCTCAAGCCAAAACCTAAACCCTGAACCCTTCCTCACATTGACCGATGTTTATTGCTAATTGTTCATTGTTAATTGAACCAAACCCTGGACCCTAAAACTACGCGCCTTCCATCATCTCTCTGGCCGCTTTGCGCGCCGCATCGGTGACTTTTACGCCACCGAGCATTCGGGCGAGTTCTTTTTCGCGCCCCGCGTCGTCAAGCCTTTCGACAGTCGTAAGGGTGCGGCCTTTGGCGACAAGTTTTCTCACGGCGATATGCGTGTCGGCGAGACCGGCGATTTGCGGCAGATGCGTGATGCACAAAACCTGGTGATGCTGCGCGACGGATTGCAGTTTGCGCCCCACAATCTGCGCCTGCGCTCCGCCGATTCCTGAATCCACTTCATCAAACACGAGGCTCGGCACAAAAAAGGTTTTGGCCAACGAGTTTTGGATGGCCAGCATGATGCGCGACAACTCGCCTCCGGAGGCGATTTTCGCCAGTGGTTTCGGATCTTCGCCGGGGTTGGCGCTCAGCATAAACTCGGCCCTTTCGGCACCGTCAGCGTCCAGGCGCATATCTCCCGCATCGATCCCCGCGTCCGCGGGAACGGGATCGAAACGCGCCTTGAACACGGCCTTTTTCATGTCCAGATCCGACAGTTCGGACTGGATGCTCTTTGAGAGCCCGCCGGCAGCCGCGATGCGTTTTTTACTCAGGTCCTTCGCGGCGCCGAGCAGTTTCTTATGCGCACCCTTTAAAGTCTCCTGACTATTTTCAATATCTTCGGCCAGGCTGGAAATCTCACTAAGTTCCCGGGCGCCGTCATCGACAAATTGAAGGATCGATTCTTCCGTGCCGCCGTATTTTCTCGTCAGGGTTTGAATCTGGCTGAGCCTGTCGTCGATGCGCTCCAGCTCTGTTGAGTCGTTTTCCAGCTTTTTCAGATACTCGGAGGCCGAACGCGCCGCTTCCTGCGCGGCGATGGCGGCGGTGTCCAGGGATTCAGCGATGTTTTTAAAGTCGGGATCAATTTCAAAAGCTTCGGCGGCCTGCCGTGCCAAAGCCCCGGCCTGATCGGCGATGGAATCTTCCTCTTCCTCACAGGACATGAGGATGCGGTTTGCCGTCTGCGCCAGTTTCTCCGCCGCCACCAGCACGCGACGGCGGCTCTTCAATTGGTCCTCCTCACCGATTTGGACCTGCGCGCTTTCGATTTCCATAATGACGAAGCGCAGGTAATCGGAGCGTGCCGCGCTTTGGGCTTCGCGTTCGCGCAGCGCGTTCAATTTACGGCGGCTGTCGACGATGGCTGTGAAAATCTCCCGATAGGATTTTTTATCGTTTTCGAGTCCGGCAAATTCATCGAGGATCGACAGGTGGTTGTCCACACCGAGCAGGCCGCGTGTTTCGTGTTGACCGAAGATGCTGACAATTTGCTCGCCAATTTGCGCCAAACGGGTCAGGGGCATGGACCGACCGCCGAGATAGACGCGGTTGCGTCCACCGGCGGAAATGACGCGCCGGACATAGAGCCGGCCATCTTCGAGCAGGCGCTCTTCTTCAAATTTCGCGTGCAGATCCGGCAGGTCGGACAAATCGAAAACGGCTTCGACCTCCGCACTCTTTTCGCCACGGCGAATCCACTCGGCGCTGGCTCTTTGCCCGATGGCCAGGCCCAGGGCACCCACGATGATGGACTTGCCCGCGCCGGTTTCCCCCGTCAGCACGTTCAGGCCTTCGCCGAGGCACAGCTTCAGATCGTCGATGATCGCCAGTTTTCTTGCTGTCAGCTCGATGAGCAAATTCGCCCTCGACCAGAAATTTTGAAGTTGTTTCCTACTCTTCGCCCCAACGAAGCTTGTCGCGCAGAACTCCGAAATAACCTCTGCGTGGACTGATCACCTTGAGCACTTTTGATTCGCTTCGCCGGACCGTGAAGACGTCGCCCGGCGACAGCGGGCAAACACCTCGGCCATCGGCTGTGATCATGACGTCCCTGTCGGTCCGACTCGTTTCAATATGGATTTCACGATCGGCGGGAATGACGACGGGTCTAAATGTCAGGCTGTGCGGGCAGATCGGCGTTATCACGAAACAGTCCAGTTCAGGATGAAGAATCGGTCCCCCGGCCGACAGGTTGTAAGCCGTCGAACCGGTGGGCGTGGAAATGATGACGCCGTCGCCGCGAACCCTGGTGATCATCACGTCCCTTGTCGAAATACGCAGTTCGACCAAGTGGGCTTCCTGGGATTTGGCAATGATGAAATCATTGAGGACAGTAAATTGTCTCGTCTTGCCTGAGGATGATTTGCACTCGCCGTCGAGCATTGTTCGTGAGCGAATGCGCGTCTTGCCGCCTAAGGTTAACTCGACGGCTTCATAAATTTCGTCCAGGTTGATCTCGGACAAAAAACCCAGCGTGCCGAAGTTGATGCCCAATATGGGCGTCGGCCTGTTTTTCAACATTCGCACCGTGGTCAGGAAGGTGCCGTCGCCGCCCAGGACCACCATCAACTCCGCCTTTTCCACGAGGGTGGCTTTGGCGACGCCGCCGCTGATTCCATAGTGCTCGTTTAACTCTTCGAGATACAGACAATCCAATCCACGCATGCGCAACCATTGGATAAGTCGCTGCGCCGCGGAGCCTGCTCCCGCGTCATTACGTATGACGATGATGCCGATGCTGCGCAAGTTTAGTCTCCCTTCGGGGATTTCGCGCGGCCATCAGCCTGTAGGGCTTCATGCACAAAAGCACGCAGCTTTCGTGCACGCAACCCCGCAATTTTTCCGCCGCTTTCGTCAACAACGTAAAAACTATCGATGGCGCGTCCGGCGATCGTATTGATCTTTGCCGAAGTGATGGCCAAGTCGAAATCGTATAGGGCTTGCGTGATAGTGTAAAGTAGTCCCGTTCGATCAGCCGTCCACACTTCCACGACGGTCTGCGTCTCGCTGCAATGATTGTCGATCCGAATTTCGGTCGCCACATGGAATGGCGCTGCGCCGCGCAGACTGATTTTTTTGGCGGATTCCATCAACCCGGCGATATCCGACTCTTTGCTGATGACCTGCCTGAGCCTTCTCGTCAACTTCGACGCCATTTTGTTTTTGGGAACGCGGTCGTCGCGCGGCGCGAATTGGAAGGTGTCGATGACGATGCCCTCGCCGGTGCTCAGGGTCTGCGTGCCGAGGATATTGAGCCTTTCCAGGGAAAACACGCCTGCGGCCTTCGCAAAAAGACCCCGCGTATCCAGGGCGCACAAGACCGCTTCGCCGGTTTCTTCGCCCTCTTCCCAGTCGATTTCTATCAGAGGCTTTTTGTTTTTTTTGAATTTATTGAGCGCCGTAATGTGTTTTTTCGCGAGGCTCGGCGACAGCCAGGAGGGGCGCAAGCTTTTCATCTGCTCCAGATAGGAAGACACCTGGGCTTCCGGCGCCAGGCCGGACACAGCTTTTTGGACATCACTAATCATTTGATCCTGGTTCAGGTTCATTTCGCCTATCGTTAAAAAGGATAGGGTTCGTTCATAAAGGACTTCGATCAATTTGGCCCGCCAACTGGTCCAGACTCCCGGACCGACGGCCTTCATGTCGCAATAAGTCAGCAGGAAAAGGGCTTTGAGCGATTCAAGATCATCGATCTTTTCGGCCAGTTCCCTGATGACGCCCGGGTCGTCAACGTCCCTGGTGTGCGCGATATGCGACAGAGCTTCGTGTTCGCCGACGAGCTGCGTGATAAAATGGGTGCGCCTCTTGTCGAGTCCAAGCCTCATGCAGACCACCGGCGCCATGCGCGCGCTGCGTTCCTTATGTCCCGGCCCGCCGACCTTGCCCGTATCGTGGAGAAGTATTGCCATCCTGAGCAGTTCGATCGGGCCGAATTGAGACGCCGTTTCGACGAGGCGCTCGGGGCCCGCCCCGGCCACGAGACGGTCAAGGAAATCCAGGGCGAGCAGCGTATGCTCATCGGCGGGATAACTGTGAAATACGTCATAGGGCACCAAGCCGCGCAATGCGCCGAAGGGCGGGATATAGGCTCCCAGAACGCCGATGGAGTTAAGCGCCCGAAGGCTGTCAACCACGTGGTCTTTTTTGAGCAATTCCATGAAGGCGCGTGCGTTGCCTTCATTTTCCCGGAATTCATCATCCACCAGCGCCGCCAATGAAGAAAGGCGGGACCGCGTACGCTCGGCTAAAGTCAGACTGGTCCCGGCCAGCCGCGAGAACACTTCGAAAATCTTTTCTCCCCTGACTCCGAAATCCACTGAGTCCGGCAAGCGCAACATCCCGCCGCCGGCTGTGGCGCCGAGTGCAATATCTTCGCGCGGCGCGCTTTCACTGCTCGTGGCGAAATCCCGGATGCGCCCGCTGAAACGAAAGACCCGATTCGCGGCGTCGAAGTAGTCATTGAGCAGCGCCTTGGCCGCCGCAGCCTCGCCGGCGCCCTGATATCCGAGCAAAATGGCCGCCTCGGGCAAAATGGCCGTCAGCAGCTTGTCTTCGACTCCTCTGGCCCTGAAATGCAATTCATGGCGCAGGCGCAAAAGAAGATCAACGGCGGTTTGAAGTTCCATCCAGCCGATCTTTGTAATAATTCCCAATTCGACAAGCTTTTTCTCATAACCCTGGCGACCGAAAAAACGCTGCGCGTTCCATATGGCCACCTGGTAGTCCCTGAGACCTCCGGGCGATTCTTTTGTATTCGGCTCCAGCGTGTGCACCGTCGGCGGATACTGCGCGCTAACAGGAAACTCAGCAGACCTTTTTATGTTAAATTGAAGCCTGTCGTTTTCCAACAACTCATCGACAATTTCCAATAACGAATCGCCCAGAGCCGCGTCGCCGGCGATACAACGCGCGTCAAGAATCGCCGTAAACAACTCGGGATCTTTTTGCGCCTCAGCCCGGCATGAGCGCAGGGTGTGAACCCTCTGTCCGGTTTTCACGCCGGCGTCCCACAGCGGATAACACAGGCTCTCGGCAACAGGCTCCAGGCTTTCATCCTCTATTCCTTCCGGGCCAAGAAGGATGAAATCGATGTCCGACCAGGGGGAAAGCTGCCTTCGTCCCAGGGATCCGGTGACCAGCAGGCAAAGGTCGCCGGTCGTTTTTCCGGCGGCATCGTACAAGGACTTAAGATTGCGGTCCCAAAAGTTGGACAGTCGCCGCGACAGCGTAAAACCTCCGGCGCCGTGCCGATGAACCGAGCGCAGCTTTCGACGCATATCGCCGATGCGGGTTTTCAAATCGGACAATGCAACCTCGCAATTTTTCGTTGGTTTTCCATTTTCTTAAGACCGCGAGGCCTCCACGGATTTTTGGTTGGAACGAAAAATAATTCTCTCAAACCAACGCATCGGCAAAAGGATAAGGAGCGTGCAAACCGTGACGACAATGGCTGTATAGGGATAACCCGAACCGATGATAACGCCAACCGCCGCAATCAGCCATATCGTTGCCGCAGTCGTCAATCCTGTCACGGTGACGCCCTGACGAATGATGGCTCCGGCACCGAGGAAACCGACCCCCGTCACGACTTGCGCGGCTATGCGCGAGTGGTCCAGCACACCCAGTCCCGATTTTGTGATCATCTGCTGGGCCATGACAAACAGGCACGACCCCAGGCAAATCAGAATCGTGGTTCGCAGCCCCGCCGGTTTTTGAATCCGCTCCCGCTCCCACCCAATGACGGCACCGCAGAAAACCGCCGCGCCGAACCTGATCCAGAAGAAGTGGTCCATGAAATACAAATCGCTGAAAGTTTCCACGCTATCCCCCTTGGATATCGGCGGCATTATAGCAAGGGTTTCGTCATCTACAACATCAAGGTCGGCATGGGCATTTGAATGTATTGGGCTTTGCGCGGGTGTGCGAAATAAAAGGTGATTATTCACCCTTTGTCGCTCCAAATCCCGAAAGAGCGATATTGCAAGTCCCTTGTCTAACTGTTGCGAATTATCGGATAAGTTTTTCTATGCCGTGTTTTTAGCCTTTGTATTCACGTCGCAAGTGGATATAATTGCATTGTGTTGGAAATGGAGGAAGACATGGTTGCAATGAACGAACGCTTTGTCGTGGACAAGGACGGCAACCGAATCGGTGTTTATCTCGACATCGGGGATTACCGGAAATTGATGGAGGCCCTTGAGGACCTGGAAGAAATTCGCGCCTACGATGAGGCGAAGGCATCCAATGATGAAGCAATTCCTTTCGAGCAAGCCGTAAAGGAAATTGAAAACGGCAGGCGATGAGCTATTCCCTGCGGATTCTGAGACGCGCTTTTGAAAAACCTCGCCAGATTGCCAAAAAGCTATTTTGAAAAGATTTGCGAAAAAGTCCTGACGCTTTCTCAAAACCCATACGCCGAAGGAACGAGGAAATTAATCGGGCGTGATGGCCGTCGTCTTCGAGTTGGAAAATATCGAGTGATTTATGAAATCGATGAGGAATCGAAAATCGTTACTGTCCTCGATATTGCTCACCGTCGAGACGTTTATCGCAGATAAAACAATTTGGGAAAGTATCAGGCAACGTGTTGCCGTAATGCAAAAAATTGAACGCGACCACCAGGCAAATAGATTATTTTTCCTCGAAAAAGGCGTCGATTTTTACATCAAGGGCGTCGGATTTTGAAATAGCCGACGGCTTGGCCTTCCCGCCGGCTCGTTGACACTCCCCAAAGACGCATGATAGATTCTCGCCTGTGTAAACTGCACCTTAATTCATTAAGGAATCCATGAAAGTCATCTCTGTCGCCAATCAGAAAGGCGGCGTCGGAAAAACGACCACTTCGGTCAATCTGGGCGCCGGACTGGCCCGCGCCGGGAAAAAGGTTTTGCTGGTCGATCTCGACGCGCAGTGCAACGCAACGCAGGTCATACACCGCCTTTTAGAGGAAGAAGAAGCGGGCGTTTTCGAGACACTTGTGGAAGAAAGCCCCTTGGCCGACATCGTCGTTCCTACTTCTGTCGAAAACATGTTTCTCGCGCCGGCGGGTGAAAGCCTGGCCAATGCGGACCTCAATCTCGCCGGTCGGATGGGACGAGAAGGCTTTTTGCGTGAAGCGCTGGCATCGCCTGACATGGCGAAGTACGACTACGTCCTGCTCGACACGGCTCCTTATCTGGGATTGCTAACGATCAACGCTTTCGTGGCCTCCGACTATGTTGTCGT
Organism: uncultured bacterium; assembly: GCA_964591275.1. Taxonomy (GTDB): domain Bacteria; phylum Lernaellota; class Lernaellaia; order JACKCT01; family JACKCT01. The sequence goes on from CAZQAE010000008.1 coordinate 37,839, forward strand.
GCCGGTCAGTTGCGATTATCTCCCCCTGCTCGGGCTCAAGTTTCTTCTTCAGACCGTGGAAAAAGTGCAATCCAAGCTTCATCCCGACTTGTCGATCCTCGGCTTTTTGCTGACCATGTACGACCGGCGGGAGAAAATCACCTTTGAAGTGGAAAAAGTCCTTATGGACCGCTTCGGCGACAAGATATTCAACACGAGAATTCGCATCAATACCAAACACCGATCCGCGCCTTCCCAACGTGCGACAATTTTTGAATATGAACGATCCTCACGAGGAAAAGGGACTGAGGATTTCACCGCCTTCACCAAAGAAGTGCTGGCAAGAATAACAGGAGAATGACGGATGGCAGTAAAAAAAGACAAAAAACTCGATTCCATTTTTGAGCCGACAAAAGCCAAAAAAACCGCAAAGAAAGAGACCAGCCAAAAGGCGAAGGTCAAGACCGCGGACAATGGGGCCGGAAACGGCGGCGGATTCAACATCGACAAGTTCAATGTTTTAAACACGCTTCTGAAAAATCATGAAGCCGAGGCTCTTTATCGAAAGAGAAAAGAAGATCGCCTCCTGGCGACGGGCCTTAGCCTGATCGTGCTGATTGCCATCGGCGCCTTTCTAATCCGAGCCATGTGCGCCGGATATTCCGGAAACGGCTGGTTCTACTCTTTGATTTTCCGCAGCTTCTTTGCCGTGATGATCGGCGTAACGGGGTTCTCCGCAGCCGCGATGATCGAACTGAACCGCACGCGCCTTCAGGATATCCTGGCTTTGATCGTCAAGATTCAGGAAAAATTCGGCCTGTTCAAAAGCGGCGAGTATGACGAAGAGGCGCTTTTGCCCAGTCCCTATAAATTCATCGGCAGCATCAATGACGACGAAACCAATTACGCCCTGCTGATGCTCAAAGCAGGAGCCTTCATCGCTGCCGTAGCCGTCTTTTTGCTCGTATAAATCTCGAACAAGGCGTAATTTCTGTCATTTCGGCATTCCGACATTCCGACAGGCCAAAAAACATCAACAGGTTGATTGTGGGTTTAATATCCACACAAAATGTTGTATAATCACCACGTAATGAGAAAGCTCACTCCTTTCCTGATATTTCTGTTGATCCTGCTCGGAGCACAAAGCGCCTGGGCGTGGACGGCGCGGGCCCGCATCATGATTTTGGAAGACGCCCTCAAGTTTTCCCCTACCCGATTGAAAAGCCTTGTCGAGACGCAGTCCGCCGAGCTGCCGCTGCTTGTTGAACTGGCCAATGAACAAAAGAGACGCGACCTCAAATTGCTCTACGATGAAGCGGTCAGAACCTTGGCCGTTTATAAAATCAGTAATGAAAAAAAGGTGAAAGTTCTCCTGGAACTTTCCGTCCACGTCCTGGATGCCACTTCACCCTCGTCAGCGCCCGAATCCGCCCAGCAGTTGGACAAATCCACGTCAAGCTTTCAGGCGGAGTGGGACGGACAGGATTATATTCATGATATCGCGGGGCGCCTTGAAAACGCGCAAAATGCCCTTGGACCATTTCGGGAACGATTCGACGCATATCTGGAAAGACGGCAGGAGCGATATGGCGCGGCTGAAGCCGCGGGGGCTTGCTATCATGTGGCCGTCAATGATTTGGCGGATCTTTTTTCCAGTGTCTGGCGCGATGCAACGGGAGACACGGCAGCCTGGTTCACTAGCAAGGGAGATCGGATTTGGCATCCTCCGCAAGGCGGTATTTTACAATTGCCCAAAGGATTCGATCCAATTCCGACCCTTGGCGAATATTATGAAGGAATCGATAATAGCTTTGTCGAGGCGCGAATAAGACGAGGTCGTGGTGTATCGCCTCCGCCTAGCTCCTTTTATATTTTTGAAATGCCGATCACGCTCGTAAGCTCAGAAGGCGCCGACCGAATCAGGAATTGGAAAAAAACGCACAGACCGGACGAACTTGAGCCAAATCCAATTCCTGAAATGGAGAGGATCGAAGAGCCGACCGAAGTTAAATCTGAAGCGCCTCCTCCGCGCAGGTCCACGGGAAAGATCCATGTCCGTGATTTGGGAGAGGAAAAGGCCCCGAAACCAAGGGAAGCGAAGCCGGACACGGATAACAAAGAAGAGATTTCGGGCGCGGCTGGCATGGAAACAAAGAGCCCGCGAAAAGACGATGACGTGGCGCAGATCATCAAAGAAGCCTATCCACAGGTGCAGGCAGCCTATAAGAATTATCTGACTCATGGCGACAAAGGCGGGAAAGTCCTGGCCGAATTTACGATAACGCCCGATGGCGAGGTGAAGGATCTGCTTTTCTCATTAGATGAAGTTGGTGACAAAAAATTAAATTCTGACTTGACTTTCATTTTTAAACGACTAGTGTTTGCGCCCGGTTCACGCGGCGAGGTTCGCGTGAAGTACCCGCTGATTTTCCAAAAAGGAAAACCTCAGGAGACGGGCGGTATTTGAAGCATTGCGTAGGTGAATTTTTCGATTGAAAATCGAAAATAATGTGATAAAATGCTGGCGTGCTTTGCATTTAATATGAATTTGAAGGGGTGCCAATGGAAAAGCTGCATAAGGAATTGAAGAAGCTCCTTGAGCTGAACGAAACCGAGCGTGTCAGCAGAAACCGGTGTTTCGACCGTTTCGACACGCCTTTCGGTCGGAAGCTCTTCGCGTATTATCGAACCTGCATGTCGCTAAAAAAGGAAATCACCGATGAACGACGAAAGCACAAGGTGATCCTCAGGGAGTCCAAGGACCCGGCGGAATTTGAAGTACGGATCATCAATGAACCCATTCGCTATCAGCGAACAACGGTTCTGCCCTGCACGGTCAAACCGTACTTCGAAGGAATTTTGGAAGAGCACAAACAGGCGATGGCAGGTTAATTTAAACTCAAGCGATGACGGCCCGCAAAGGACAATTCCTTGCGGGTCGCTTTTTTTTGTCTAAAATCCCCGTGACAGGTCGCGGGGGTTTTTAGTTGATGACAAAAGAAAATTCCCCGTCGCTGGAATTTCCCGCCCTGTCCACAATGCGCAGCCTCCCGACGTGCGCGCCGGGGGAAAATGGATTGGCCGGAATGTATCGAAGCTTTCCGACGACCGGCATCAGCTCCGCGATGACGCGCCGGCCATCGATCCACAATTGCGCGCCCTCGCCGGGCACTCCCGAACCTGCTTCCTCCCAGGAAATTATGAGAATTTGCCTGCCCCGCAGTTTCTCGACATAAGCTTCGCCGATGACCGGGGCGGACATATCTTTCATCAGTGCAAATGAACCCAGGTGTGTCGCCTTTGCGGCCTGTCGGCCCAGGCGCCAATACTTTCCGCGGTCGTAAAGATAAAGGCCGACCCGATCGCGATCCTTGGTTCCTTTCGGCATATCGATGGACACCGACAGTTTGCGCCGGATCGGCTCCCAGGGCCGATTAAAGGTGTACAGCCGCGAAACAGGCAGAAGAACCGGATCCGGCGGAGCATCGCTCACGGAGGCCATGACCGGAAAGGATTCGAAGACCGATCCAGCGGGAAACTTAACTTTTGCCTTTCCGTCGGCGCTGGCGATAATTTTCCCGCCGTCGGCCAATAGAATCTTCGTTTTGGCGCGATAAACATTCCCACTTGTTTTGATCGTCAAAATCGCATCGCCGCGAAAACCGGGCGGCAGATCGACAAGAAATTCACCGATTCCATCCCTGGTTTCCGCCGCTGTCACAACACTGGTTTTTGCCATGGCGGGCTTGGTCTGAAAATCGGCGGCCCTAATACCTTTGCTGAAAATTTGCTTGGTCGCCTTCAAACGCAAAACGTGCCCGCGCAGGGAAAACGACGGGGTCGGGATTTCGATGTGTTCGTTTTTCACACTGCGCAGCGGCGGCCATCGCGTGGCCGGCGGCTCGACGCGTAGGGTGAAATATCCATGCCCGGCGTTTCCGGCGGCGTCATAAGCAATGATCTGCGCCGGGTGATCCCCTTCGCTCAGGCCGCGCAGGTCCCCGCTCAAATTGTCTGGATGAAAGACCGTCCGGATCGAGCGGCGGTTCAGGCGAATGAAGGTTCCCAGACCGCGTTCTTTATATCCATAGTTATAAACAAGTTCGGAAATGGTCTTGTCCGCGTAGTTGAAGCTGTCCAGGCGAAGGGAATGAACGCGTTTTCCGTCAACCATGAAGATCACTTCGTAAGGCGCCAGCGACCTGGGCGATCCGTCGATATGGTCGACAATCTGCGCGGCGAGTTCCACCTGACCGCTGATTCTTATGGGTTTGTCGATGCGGTCGTTTTCATGGAAATTGAAAAACGAGGCGTCGAAAAAACCCTCGGCGCGTGCGTCGGCGGCCATCGGTTTCACATAGAGTTTTTCAATTTTCGGCGAGATGGAATCGATGAGTTTTATGCCGTTTTTTAACGGGTTGACCGGCAAACCGCCGCGCCGCACTTCAAAATGCAGGTGCGGCACATCGGTTCCCGTCATGCCGGCGTAACCGAGGATCTCGCCGGCTTTGAGCGCCGGTCCGTCGCCCGAATAATGCTTGTCAAAACCGTACAGTCCACGTCCCTTTTGAATCTTGCGGGCCAGGGCGTCGATCTTCGGCGCAAATTCGCACAGGTGCGCATAGACGGTCACAGTCCCGTCGGGATGCGCGACATAAACGGATCTCCCATAGCCAAAAGGCGAGGCCCTCAGCCTGATAATTCGCCCCGACGCGGCTGCGATGACAGGGGTTCCGATTTCGCCCTGCGTGCCGAAATCAAGCCCCCCATGCGGATGGTTGATGCGGTATTCGCCGAACACGGCGGTGAGGATTTTCGGTGCGTCCATGGGAAAAAGAAGCTCACCGGCAAAAGCGGACGCGCAAAAAAGAAACGCGACCACTATGAGGGACGCGATGACTTTCGCTTTTCGTTTCATAGGGTATTAAAGCTCGCTGACTCCGCTTCCGAGCTTCGCGGATTCCTCAGGTTTTTCCATCTCGGTCTTTTTGGCTTCGGAAGCCTCCGTCGGAAATTCGGACATGCCAAGAACGAGAGTCTGCCCGGCCTTCAACTTGATGCCCGCGGAGATATTGTTTAGCGAGCAGATATCCGAAACCTTCAAGTTGAAACGACGTGAGATATTATACACGCAATCACCCTGGGTCACCCGATATACGAATGTCGGATTGGGGGCTTGCGGCGCCGGGCTGCCGTCCTTTTCGACTCGGGCGATTTCTGTGCTTTCTTCATCACTATTTTTTGGCGGCGCAACCAGGGAGGAAGCAGCGATGACAGGCTCCGGCGGCGGGGGCGGAGCAATGGGTATCTTCTTTTTTAATACTTTCACCTTGAGTTTTTGCCCTGGTTTAAGGACCGTTTTTCTGGAAATGCCGTTGAGTTTGCACAGCCTGGCGACAGTAGTTTTGTTTCGCTTGGCGATATTCCAAAGGTTATCGCCGGGCTTCACCCTGGTCCATTTGGGTTTCCAGATAATTTTGTACTGAGGCTGCGGTTCTGAGCCGGCGCCAGTCTCGGTCGCCGAAGCCGACGCGGTAGTCGGCGCGGTCACGATCTTTTTTGGCTCGTTCTCATCCTCTTTGGCGATTTCTATCTTTGAGTCGGCGGCCGAAAAGACCTCGACTTCAACATTCACCAGTTTTTTCTTGTAATACCTCAAGCGCTGGCCCGGTCGAATAATCGAACGACCAGACATTTTATTCTGGCGCATCAGGTTCCGCGTTTTGACGCCCACCTTCCTCGCGATGCCGCCCAGAGTGTCGCCCTTGCGCACGCGATAGCTCAGCCGAACCTTTTTCCATTGCTGGATGGTCTGGTATTTCGGGGCCGGACCCCAATCGTATTTTTCCACTTCCTTGAGCGAAGCGAAACGGAGGTCTTCGGGCAGGGTCGGGCCAATGTATTTCAAGCGATCAAGCTGCGCGTTTCGGAAATGATTTTTTCGCGCGGCGGTCACGGCGATCGGCGCCCAGAAGCGAATGTGCATGTGGTTTCTGTGACCGCGGGCGTGCCGAATGATTCCCAGCCGCGTTTGCCGGCCACGGGGATATTGAAATACTCTGTCCAGGTATCCCTTTGGCGCTTTCTTCTTGTACTTCACGTAGTTGTACAGCGGGCGCTGAAGGCCATATTCCACAAAGATGTATTGAATTTTATTGCCGTCCAATAGCGCTTCAATGAAAGCCCAGGTCTTTTCGGCGTCGATGTTTTTTGTCGTCGCATCGACCAGATATTGCTGTTGCACGTTGCCTTTGAAATAATAACCGATATCGATATCACGGCCCGATTGATGCGATTTGTGCCGTTTGAGCCTGCCGCCGGTCTTCCTGGACACGTCGCCGGACACAAGGTCTGCGGAGTTCGGATACTTCTGACGAACCCTGGCCACGCCATAGTGCAGGCCAGCAATGAGTTCCGGCGTTCCCCAATTATAGTTATGGTTCCTGGCGCGAAGGCCGGGAAATGATTCCAACTCGACGCCATTGATAAGGCGTCCTCTCGCCGCGGCGCCGACCGAAAGGCACGGCAACTTGGAGAGGTCTTTACCGGTCAGGTCGATGGAGTCTGGGTCGATGCCCGAATCATCGGCCAGATCGGGGTCATAATCGTCCTGGACGAGATTTTTTTCAATTTCCTCCACGAGTTGGATCGCGGAAGTCTCGTTGATGACGATCAGTCCGTCCGCCTCGTCGCGGTTGGGATTTGATGAATCCGATACGTCGCCACTTTCTTTGTCGCTTCCGTCTCCGTCGTCAATGTCGATTGTTGTTTTGTCCGTTCCATCTTCTTTTACCGATTCAGCGGCAAAGGAATTATCGGCTGCGCCCATAAAGGCAAAGGCGACAAGGAAAAGAAAAAAGAAAAAGACGCTCAAGGAGGCGTGGCGACCGGGACTGTCGGCGCTACTCGCCAAGCGATGCCCGGCGGTATGGGAAAATGGCATGATCATGGACTTCATTTCTATTGTAAACTCTATTCAATAATTGCCTAAATGTCAAACAAATACAACCTCGTAGGCAAACAACTCCAGAAATTGGTTTATGTCTATTGGGCTTTAGGATCCTCATTTTCATTTATGGAAACCCCAAGGCCATCGAATTGGCTCAAAGCGCCTGCGTCGCGTTTATAAACGTCGGCTAAAAAAACGGCGCGGCCATCGTCGGTGGTCGAAACAGTGTTGTACTCGACGAAAACAGGAATTGTCTTTTGGAGCACGATCTCCTTTGTCCAGGTTTTTTCGAGGATTTTTTCAATGTTTTCCACTTCCGGATTGTTGTCTTTTTGCAGCAAAAACTCCGCCATCTCCAGAGGGTTCTGTAATCTCATGCAGCCGTGGGAAAAGGGCCGGGAGGTGCGACTGAAAAGATATTTCGAGGGAGTATCGTGCAAATACACTTCTTGGCGATTCGGAAAGAGAATTTTTACGCGGCCCAGGGCGTTGCCGTATCCCGGAGGTTGATAGGCTCGTTCTGGAACGCCTTCCTCGTCGTTCACGGTGACGTAGCCTTTGTTCTTGAAATATTCCTCGTCTTCTTCCCATTTCGGCAATTGCTCTTCCTCGAAAATGCGCTTTGGAATATACCAGGAGGGATTGTAAACAATCTTTTCGATTTTCGCCTGCAACTCCGGCGTCTGATTTTTTGCGCTGGGCCTGCCGACGACGATCTTGTGCCGACGCAAAATCTTGCCGTCTTCGATGACCTCGACAACGAACTCTGGAATATTGACGCGCAAATAATATTCTTCATAGCGAGTCGCCGAACGGCGCTGCCTGGCCATTGAGAGAATGATCCGGTCCACTCTTTCGCTAAAGGAGATATTCATCGCATTGATGGTGCCGCGACCGATCACTCCGTCGGAAACAACCTGATGCGTGCGCTGGTATTCCATCAGCGCCTCCTCGCTCAGGTCGTCAAATATGCCGTTGACTTCACCGCTATAATATCCCTCGATCTCCAGGCGTATCTGCACATCCTCAACGATCTGGCGTTTTTTGGCCTTTTTAATGTTTTTGCTCTTTTTGATCTTGGCCTTTTTGCCGACTTTCATCTTGGGAAGTTCGAGGTTTTTGCCGGCAAGTTTTCTGTAGCGCGCCAGTTCGGACCTGAGCCTTAAATAATGAGGATTGTTCGGCAGGGCTTGTTTCATCGCCCCTTCAAAATCACCGATGGAGGCCTGGCGGATGGATATCAGCATCTCTTCGGGTACACCCATGGCACGCAAATACTTGAAAAAAGCAATGGAATCGTCGATTTCCGTGTTGTACAAAACCTTGCCGCGTTTCACGACAAGATCGGTCAACTGTGCGTAAGCTTCGTGAATCTCGGAATAGTCTTCGGCTCGATTGGGCGCCAGCATCCATTCGATGATCTCTCCTCCGCTCAGGCCGGGCGCCTTCTCGGCTTTCTCAGCCTTGACGAGATCCTCAATTAGCTTCGCCTTCTGCTGCTCGCCAAGAAAGACATTCTGCACCTTATCGAGCTTTGCGGCGATCTGCGTGATGGATTCGCCCTGCGCGAAAAGTTCATCGGGGTGGAAAAACCTAGCGTCCAATCCCTCGTCAAAAGAAGATTTCAGAGTCTCAATCAGTTTATGATGGTCGGAATTGACACCGTGTTCGGTCACAAAACGAAACTGCGCTTTTCCCGCGGAGTCGTAAATCTCCCCCAGGAGTTTTTCCAGTTTTACAACTTCGGCGAATCGTTTTTCAAAGCCGGCTTGAATCTCGCTTCTGGGCGCAGGATCGCTTTCCGCCTTGGCACGCAGGAGATACGACAGGTCGAGGTTGAGCTTCTCCACCTCTTTTTTCGCCTCGGCCTTATAAAACAGACTGGCGCATCCGGCTTGAAAAATCATCGCCAGGCAGGTTGCCGCCAAGGCTATTATTGTTATTTTTTTCATCTGTACTCGACCGCTCCGCAGGCAAAAAAACAGGCAATGTCAAAGACATTCCGGCCTGTTTACAACAACTTGCATGCTTTTGCCAAGGATAAATTTCTGCAGCGCAAGCAAGCACACGGTTTTAGCAACACCCTGCGCCCCTTGCCAGGGGTTTAGGCGTACAATAATTCAACCCTTTTTCTAAGACTTCGCCCTTCGCATGCGAACCTTTATCCCTATAGGGTCTCGCGGTTCTGAATGTCGCTTCCGCACGGGCAAGCACAGGGGCTTGCCCCTACTCATCCTTCAGCCTTTTGGTCATTAGAGGTTTTCAGCGAAATCCTTAACCCAATCGGGAACGTCGAAGGGAATTTCGATTTTGCCTTCGCCGCTGATGTTGACCTCGAAGGTCTCGACGGAAAGGCGCCAGCTTCCCAGGTCGGAAGGGCTGCTGCTTTTCAGCATATTATACAGTTCCCCCCAATCTGCCCGGTCCACGGGAATGTCCGTATCGTAGTCCATGGCGATGCCGTTAAGTTCGTTGAGCGCGGTCACCAGGCCCACCAGGTTTTCCGTTGTGACTTCCTTCAATTCCCCCGGCTCCAGAACAAATGTGCAGTCGCATTCGTCGCTTTCGTCGGTTCTGACCAGCGCTCCGGCCCGCGCGTCTGAGTCCTTGCTGAACACATCCTTGGGTTCACCCACGTACATGGAAAAACGGATCGGCACGCCCCACCAGTCGTCGGAGTTGTTTCGGATTCCGAGATTCAGCGAAGCCTCGCTGAAAGTCACCGCATCCTTAAATAAACTCGTGATCTGGGAGTTGATCGAGGCCGACATGGGGCCGGGATCGAAAAAGGGCACGCGTCCACCGACAATCCACTCAAGAACATCCTTGATTGTATCTTGGGCATCATTCGGCAGATAATCACCGACATTTATGTCGCCAACGAGGGGAACGTCTATGTCCAACTCATCAAGCAAATTGTCCAAAATTTCTTCCAAGGGATCGTCGCCGTATTCGTCGGGGTCGTAGACTCCGCTGGTGGTGAAGGCCTGCGGGTATAGCGGAAAACCCTTGGGCAATAGCGGCACTGATTCGGCATTGAATGAGCCGGAGATGGATTCGCCGTCGCTGCTGATGTCCTCGCAACCCTGGTAGCTGAGCATTCCGAAGGCCAGGACCATTCCCAACAGCACGCACCCGAGCTCTCGTTTATTGACGAAATTGAAATGGAGTTTTTTCATCGCTTCCTCCCTTGCGCCCGTGCGGCGGTCGGTATATGAGTGAGCATTAAGGCATATCATTCGTTTTTTAAAAAGGCAAGAATGAAACAACACCCCAGAGCGACCTTCATCAATTACGCTCGCCTGCGCTATATTGCTCCCTGGATAATTTTTGGCCTAGTCGTTCTCATAGGCTTGTGGGAAGCAAAGTTCGACTCCACCATGTCGCAGCTTTTGCGAGTTTGCGCCATAACGCCAGTTGTCTCGTGGCTTCTAATCATTTTTATCGCGCGCAAGCGCTCGCAACTCCACGTCGTTTCCGTCATCCTTCCGTCAATCCCCATATTTTTGATCGCTGCGTCGGGAGGCCGAATGCTCGCGCTGGCCGCTGCCCTAGCACCTATTGCCATCCTTTGCACCGCACTCATCGGATCGATCAGTATTTTCCGGCAGGGTTGGAAGGCGCGAATTATCGCCCTGATTTTCCCATTTCTGGTTTTTGCTTTCTCCTATCGCCTGCTTCCGGAGCGCTCCGGTTTTTCCATGGGTCAAGTATGGTCGCCGGAAGTTGATATTCGCTGGGACATCGATCGCACCACAAATTATTTACGCAACTTTAATAATTTTCATGAGGTAAATCTCCTGCACGGGAAATTGCCCATCGCCAAACCTCCAGGCGAAAAGCGAATAATCGTCCTGGGTTCGAGTCAGGTCGTATCTCCGGGCATGGAGGATGAATCGAAGCTGTTTACAGCCATAATTGAAACGCGTCTTAACGAAATAGACACGCAAGGCGTCTGGCGCGTTTACAACGCCGGGGTTTATGGAACCGATATTATTCAATGGGTTTATTGGCGGGATATGTTGTCGAAAGCCAACCCGGACATCCTCGTCATCTACGAATCCGGCTCAATGGTTAAGCCCTTTCAGGACCGCGTCGCCTTTAATCGCGCGGAAAAAATCGACAAGGCTCTTGCGACAAGCGACATCGCAACGCGACGCAAAGCTTTCCTATGGGGGTCAGCTAGTAGCGCGGTCATTGGGTTCAGGCGGGTTGTTCATTCCAATCGAATTGGCATGATCCTGGATGAGTTTCGAAAGGCTGCATCCCAGATTCCCGCCTCCGATGCCGATATTCTGGTCGCCGGAACCGAGCCGCCCGAGCCGAAAAGAGAGACTGTGCTTCAATGGTTCGCCGAATCCAGCCGAAGCCTGGGCGTGCGGCTCATCCTCATTCCGGGTGTTCACGGCGATCTCGACTACGCCGATCCAACTTACGCCACGCTCATGCGCGAAACGGCCGCGAACATCGGCGGCGAAGTCCTTGACGCGCGGACTCCAAAGGATATAGCCCTAAAAGCTCCCCTCTATCTGGACGGTTACCATTTTGCTTCCGCCGGCCACCAGTGGCTGGGAAATTTCATCGCGGGGCATATCCTGCCGGAATCCGATTTGCTCGATTAGCACCTTGGGGGTCGCTCAGGACGCAGCCCGAAGGGCGATACAAAATTAGCCGGCTGCGTAAGCTGCCGGTTCCTATCGATTTTCTCGCTTTATTTGGAAGCCCCTTGGGGCGACACATCGATTCCATGTTTTTTCATCAACGCCGTCCATTCCTCCTGAAACGAGACCTTGCGATGATGCGCCTCCTGTCCGGCAATATATTTCATCACTCTTTCGATCATAGACGCGCTCACTCCAAACGCTGAATATCCATCCTGCCAGGAAAAGCTCCGATACCTCTCATCAAACTCATGAATCCACCGGGATGAATTGGCCTTGATATCACGCACTATGTCCGCAACGGATTTGGCGGGTGGCAGGGATATGAGCAGATGGATGTGGTCGCTCATTCCGCCGCACGCCGCAAGGACGCCCTTTTTGGCGGTGACGATTCCGTGGATATAACGAAACAGGCGATCCTGAATTTCGCGCGGGATGATGGAAGTACGGTCCTTGGTTGAAAACACGATGTGAACATAGAGGTGCGTGTAGGAAGACATGATCGGACTCTCCGGCTGATGAATGTGCCGCCCTACCGGGCTCAAATGAAAATATCAATCATCCGTGTTCCGTCGGCTCACGCCGACGGCTAATATTGTAACGCCCTTCGGGCTAAAGGCCAAACTCCCGCGCCCTGCGGGCTGGCTGCAATCATAATATTACTGGGAAAAACCCTCTAACCATTAATTTGTTCATTTGATCACCATAAGCTCCGGCGCAAGTTGACAATCGAAAAAGCCGGGATATTCTGAAGTCCACGGTGGATCAAGTTAGGCGGGCAACGTGTTACCGTGGATGCGTCGCCATTGATAGCCTACCAGACTGATAGGATTTTGTTTGCGGCGCGCTGCGGGACACGCACATATGAGCGATAAAGAAGATAAAGCCAAAAAACAGATAACGCTGCTATTTTCAGGCGGTGTGGATTCGACCATGGCGGCCTGCCAATTGGCCGAACTATTTGAGAAAGTGCATCTTGTCTCATACTCCAACGGATACGGCCATTACCTTATTTCCAGGACGGCGAAGAGGGCCAAGGAGCTATCTCGTCATTATCCGGGCAAGTTTGAGCACAGCATCATCTCGATTCGCGAACTTTTTGAGTCGCTAGTGATCGATACGCTGGACGAAGATTACGCAAAAAGTGGATCGGGTTTCATCTGGTGCATGGGATGCAAACTGGCCATGCACATGCACACCATCATTTATAATACAGAAAACGACATCCACCTGGCCGCCGACGGCTCGTCTTTTGACACCAGCGAAATGGTGGAGCAGATGCCCCTGAGCGTTGCCAAAATCAAAGGATTTTATTGCGAGTACGGCATAACATTCGATAACCCGGTCTATAAGCAGAAAAGGCAGGACTCCATTAAAGCGCTCAAAACGATGGGATTCAAGATGGGCTTGCGGATCGGAGACCGGTTCCTCGGCGTGCAGCCCAAATGTAAACCCGGCGAGCTTTATTATATGCCGCTGCTTTTGCGCGGAACGCCGCCGAACCATCAGGAAAAGATGATCGGATCTTACATCGACGAAAAAATTGACTGGGCCAGGGATTATTTGAATAAGAATTTGGGCGGACAAAACTCGACCGGATGAAAGGCAGCGATGAAGTATCAGTTCAGCGAAGAAGCTCAAGCGAAAAAGAAATGCTGCGAGCAATCATTTCTTGGCTCCATCGTAGGCCTGCAGCAAGACGACGCACATGAACTCGGTCCTATGAGACAAGCACTGTGACTTTTTATCTTGGCCGGCGTGCACACCTATCTACTTATCTGGAGTTCGCTGATGTCGATTTTCGTGCCCCGATACAGAAGAGTGCTCGGTTTTCAAATAAAATATTTTAGAGATGTCATCGCCGACGAGCTCAAAAAAAACAAGCTTCCCGGATCATCGAATCCGTAGCCTTACTTCGCTCACCGTTTCCTACTGCCCACAACATCCCCCGGAGATATCTCCTTGTGGCCAGCCATCGTCGTCGCTATCTTCTGTTGACGGCTGCCTTCCGGGATCGGGCTCGATGTAATCGTCGCCGGCGGTCGATGTTGTCGTAGTGCTTGTCGGCGTTGTGGTAGTTGTGGTTCCCAATGGGCAGCGCGGCGTTTGGTTGGCCCAGAACATCTGGCCAAAGGCGCCGTAGCCGCTTCCATCCTGGTTGTTGGACCTCCACACAACGACGAAATTGCCTTCGGCGTCGAAACCTACCGATGAAAAGCTTTGGTCGGATTCGGTGTGCGTGTTGGCCTGCACTTCCTCTCCCCAAGGCTGAGCGTCCACATCGAATCCCCGGGAAAAGACACCGTAATCTCCAGCGGCATCCTGCCCGTATGAGTCCCATGTCAGCAGGAATCCGCCGTCATCAAGCAGGAATACACTGGGGACTACCTGCTGGTTCGCCGTATAGGAATTGGCCCGAAATTCCTCTTCGAGAGAAGCGCCGGTGGAGTCAAAACGCCTGCAAAAAATATCCCAGTCGTCGCTGCCGGGGCCATTCGATTGCCATACAACGATGAAATTGCCTTCGTCGTCCGACGCGATGGCAGGATTCGCCTGATCGCCGCTGATTTGGGAGTTGATATTGATTTCACCGGCGACTGGAGCGCCCACGGCATCGAATTGTCGCCCGAAAATGCTCCACTCGCTGCCGTCCTGGTTTTCCGATTCCCAGACGACCGTGAACGACCCGGAAGCGTTCAGCGCCGGCGCCGGGCACCACTGCCGCTGATGAGTATAGACATTCGCCTGGATGTCGCCGGTCATCGGCTCGCTGTCGGAGTCAAATAGGCGGACGAAAGAGCCGATCTCGCTTCCGTCCTGCAGGAAGGATTCCCAGGCCACTATAAAGTCGCCGTTTCTCTTCATGTCCACAACCGGTCGCCGCTGCTCGTCCGCGTAATGGGAATTGATTCGGACTTCTTCTCCCAAAGGCGTTCCGTCGCTGCTGAAAAGACGCCCCATGATTTCCCATGTATAACCGATGGGATTTTCCGATTCCCATACCACGAGGAAATTCCCGTCCCGATCCATACGAATGTCGCCGGACCATTGGTCGAGATCCGTGTCCTCGTTGATGAGAAATTCGCCCGTTATTGGAGCGCCCTGCGCATCGTACAGGCGCGCGAAAATGCCTATGCCGCTTCCATCCTGATCATAAGACTGCCAAATCACGACGAAATCCCCTTCATCGGTCATAGCCAGCGAAGGGTAAGTCTGGTCGCCCGTCGTGTAAGTGTTGATCTGAAATTCGCAGCCCTCGGGTCCGGAGTCACGCTGTTCGCTTGCGTTGTATTCGGAATTTTCCACGCCCGGATTCTTGTATTCACCGGCGTGATGATCCCTGCTCCTATACGCTGTAGGCTCGCCTTTCTGATGAAAGGCGGCAGCGGCAAAAGTCGGGAGAAACGCCAATGCGCCCAATAGGCAGGTTCCGATGAGAACGGAGATTGCTCGCCAAAAATTCACGGTTTCCTCAAAAAAGGGTGGTGGAGCAACTTTTTTTAGGATTGAACTTTGCCGGGCGATTGTCAAGAAATAATGGACTTTGAACACGCCTCTAACGCAAGCATACAGCGGCGCTAAAGTTCTCCCTGGCTCTTCAGGCACTTGCCGACTGCTTTATTGCGTTATCCATGCCTCATTGTAGTCACGGTAGCGCGTGATGACGAAATCCATCCATTCGCCGTTGTTAAGCTCAATCAAGTGCGAAGCCTGAATGCTGGCGGTTGAAAGCGTTTGGGGAGAATCGAATGCGAGATGGCCGCAGAAGGAGCCGTTGCCTTTGTTCAAATAAACGGTGGCCGTCGCCGACGCCCCGCCCTGCGCGACCAGCACATCGGTGTCTGAGTCCCCGTCGATGTCCGCGACTCCAAACTGTCTGACAGCGCCCATATTCACTTCCGAATCAAAAACGTCCTGATCCTCCGTAAAAGTCGGATTGGAACCTCCGCTGTTCCACCAGACGGCCAGCGGCTCGCTTCGGTTGCTGACCAGCAAATCTTCATCGGAATCCCCGTCGAAATCAGCAAAGACGACTTCCGCCGTGGCGCCGCTCCCGAACTCGCTTCGGCATGTCATACCGGCCTGCCCGTCGTTGATGCACAGCAGATTCTGGATCGAGGTGTCGCCGGATGTCAGGTAGCTTCCTCCCACCGCGAGATCAAGGTCGCCGTCTGAGTCAACATCGCTGAGCGAAAGCGCCTGCGTAGTCATATCAGGCGGGCCGAAATATAACTGCGTGAAAGTCCTTCCCCCGGCGCCATCATCGATGTTTTTGAGAATTGTCATGTCAACCGGGTGGGTCTCCTGGTTATGCGCGCAGATGATTTCCGGATATCCGTCGCCGTTCAGGTCGCCCACCGCCATTCCCAGACAGTCCTCCTGAGAACTTCCCCAGGCATAGATCTCCAGGAACACATTGCCGCCCAAATTCTGATAAAGATGGCTGCCGGAACTGTCGGAACCTCCGAAAGCCACATCGAAGAGTTTGTCGCTGTCATAATCGATGAACTTGACTTCACGCGACGCATAGAGCGGAAAAGGCTCCACCGCCGTTAAACCGCCGGTCCCGTTGTTGACAAAAATACGGTCGTGGCCTGTGCCGATGTTAGCCACCATGAAGTCGAAGTCGCTGTCGAAATCATAATCAGCGCTGCTGACTCTGTAGCTTCTGGAACCGGAATTGGCGTCTCCCGATATCATGGATAACTGGCTTCCAACCCACTGACCGACGACGCTGATATCCAGCTCGTCACTCTGGCCGTTGGCGTCCTCGCACTTGACCCTGTCTATTTTCCAGGCCGTGGAACCGGCAGTGTATTCGCCGGTCACCGAATCAAGCGTGCCGCCTGAAGCATTTTCCTCGAAGGAATAGACCACCGGCGCAACGGCGTCCGGAGCCGATAGCGCAAGCGATTCGCCCGCTTCCAAAATCGCGCACACCGGCTCAATGGAAAACTCATAATCAAAAACATTGATGGAAACGTTGTCGAACTCGGTGTTTTGCTCCGTGTCCGTGACGCTGAGCGTTATCAGATGAGCGCCCGGCGTCAGGCTGGGCGCCGTCGCGGAAATGAATCCGACAACATTTGGGGGTGTCGTGTCCAGCACCCCATCGACATCGCTGCTCCATTGCAGGCTCCAGGTCGCCGGGTCACCCTCATAGCCGGTCACCAGGCCCCGCAGTGCTACAGATTCTGAAGGTCCGAAAGCCTCGCTCTGGCCGGGTGCGGTTATTTCCACCGAGAAAGGCCCGTCATCGTCGGCATCATCGTCGATATCATCATCGACATCGTCGTCAACGTCATCGTCTGTATCATCATCTACATCATCGTTGATATCATCGTCAGCATCGTCATTGGCATCATCATCGTTGCCGCCGTCCGCGCAAACACAGTTTTCAAAATACTCGCAGCTATCAATTGTGGCGCATTCCAACATCGCCGGCGGCACGTAATCAAAACACCACTGCGCGCAATCCTCCGCAACGCATTCCAATCCTTCGCACTCCAAAACCTTTGCGCAGAAATCCTCGCAACCGAAAACCGATTCATCTGCGTCCGCTTCATCGTCGTTGTCGGCGCAACCGGAAAAACCCGACCCGAAAGCCAGGCATACAAAAGACAATAAGATCAAAAACCTCAGTGCTTTCATTTCCGCCTCCCTTCCCAATGATATTTCCACATTACGTTTTTTCATAAGCCGTGTCACGCCGCACGGCTGCGTCGGACAGGCAACAAAAAGCCGCAAATTCACCCAGGTCGACTCAAGGCCCGCAGGGAGCTGGATTTTGGCCTTTTTGCCCGAAGGGCAACACAATATTAGCCGGCAGCGTAAGCTGCCGGGCATAGGTATTCCATTTTTTCTGTGAGCCCGTAAGGGCGATACAAACATTGGAAAGATAACAAGATCATGTCCTCCAATATCATCGACACGTCGTGAAATTGAGGACATGAGAAAAATGGATGTGCCGCCCCTGACGGGGCTTTGAGAGATGTTATTTGCCTATTCCCTCGGGCTGACGCCCGGGGCTAATACTGTAACGCCCTTCGGGCTAAATTCGGAAAAGAATATCCATTTCACTCCTATAATCTCGACAGGAATGTCTCTCCTAAACCCTGAACCCTAAATTCATGACTCCAAGCCCTGAATTCTATTCCTTTTTCTTGGCCTTCTTCTCTTCTTTTTCTTCCGGGACAGGATCAGGGATTCCGCGGATGTCGCGGTCGATGGTCCGGGCGGCCATCTTGCCGGCGCCCATGGCCAGGATGACGGTCGCGGCGCCTGAAACGATGTCGCCGCCGGCGTAAACGCCCTTTTTCGAGGTGCGCGCGAACTCGTCGGCCACGATGGTCCCCCACTTGGAGGTGTCAATGTCCTTCGTGGTTTTCGGGATGAGGGGATTGGGGCCGTTGCCGATGGCCACGACCACCACGTCAGCCTCAATGAAAAATTCCGATCCTTCGATGGGAACGGGGCGACGGCGTCCCGAGGCGTCCGGTTCGCCCAGTTCCATTCGAATGCAGTTCATACCCGTCACCCAGCCGCGCTCGTCGGCAGTGAAGGAAAGGGGATTGCACAGCAGGTTGAAATTAAGGCCCTCTTCCTCGGCATGATGAACTTCTTCGGCCCTGGCCGGCATTTCCACCCGTGAGCGCCGGTAAACCAGGTTCACCTGATCGGCGCCGAGGCGAATCGCCGTGCGCGCCGAGTCCATCGCCACGTTCCCGCCGCCCAAGACCGCGACGTTTTTGCCCAAGATGACCGGGGTGCGCGACTTGGGAAACTCGTAGGCCTTCATCAGATTGGAGCGCGTCAGATATTCATTGGCCGAATAGACGCCGATGGAGTTTTCGCCCGGCAAGCCCATGAAATTCGGCAATCCCGCGCCGGTTCCCACGAAGACGGCGGAAAAGCCCTGTTCCAACAGTTCATCGACTGTGTCGAGTTTGCCGACCACGTAGTTGTATTGAATGTCGACGCCGAGGCTGGAAACGTAATCCACTTCCTTTTGCACGATGCCCTTGGGCAGGCGAAACTCCGGGATGCCGTACACCAGCACGCCGCCGGCCTTGTGAAAAGCCTCGAAGACAGTGACCTCATAACCCAACATGCTCAAATCCGCAGCGCAGGTCAGTCCGGCCGGTCCCGCTCCCACGATGGCGATCCTGTACCCGTTTTTCGGCCCCATTTCCGGAAGCGTGTAGCCAATGTTTTCTCTTTCCCAGTCGGCCAGAAAACGTTCCAGGTTGCCGATGGCCACGGGTTTGCCCTTTTTGCCCAAGACGCATTTGGCTTCGCATTGCGATTCCTGCGGACAGACCCGGCCACAGATGGCGGGAAGGCCGTTGGTGTTTTTGATGATGCCGATGGCGGCCTTGAAATCGCCTTCCTCAACCTTTGCCAAAAAGGCCGGGATGTTCACTTCGACGGGGCAGCCATTCATGCAAAGAGGTTTTTTGCACTGGAGACAGCGGCTCGCTTCGGCCATGGCCTGCTCGGGCGTGAAGCCATATGGAACCTCGTTGAAGTTACGGACGCGCTCTGTGGGTGGCTGCTCCTTCATATAATGACGGTCGATTTTCACTTTTGGCATTTTTTTATCCTTCTATCATATTTTTTTTGATCAGCCGCGACCGATTTTGCAAGCGTGTTCTTCCATAGCCTTTTTTTCGTATTCCTTGTAGGCCCCAATCCGCCTTGTCAGTTCGTCGAAATCCACGCCGTGGCCGTCGAACTCCGGCCCGTCCACGCAGCAAAACTTCGTTTCGCCGCGCACGGTAACGCGGCAACCGCCGCACATGCCGGTGCCGTCCACCATGATGGGGTTGAGGCTAACGGTGATCGGAGCTTCGTATTTTTTCGCGATGGCGACGGTGGCTTTCATCATGGGCACGGGACCGACGGCGAAGACGTGGTCGAAAACGCCGTCTTCGATCATCCAGTTGTCCAGAAGCTGGCTGACGAAACCCTTGAATCCGGCGCTGCCATCATCGGTACACACGCCCACGCGATCGCTATTCGCGCGCATTTCATTTTCCAGGATCAGGAGATCTTTGTTTCGCGAGCCGATGATGGTGCTGACTTCGTTGCCCGCCGCTTTGAGGGCTTCGACTATGGGGAACAGAGGCGCCACGCCGATTCCGCCGCCCACGCACGCCACGCGACCGAAGTTCTTGATCTCGGTGGCTTCGCCCAAGGGCCCGGCGACGTCCAGGATAAATTGTCCGGGTTCCATTTCCGATAACTGCGTTGTGGTAAAACCCACAACCTGCCAGATGATTGTCAGGCTTCCTTCCTCGGCGTTTGCGTCGGCTATGGTCAGCGGAATGCGCTCGCCGACCTCATCAATGCGAAGCAAAATAAACTGACCGGGGTTTCTTTTGCGCGCGATGTGTGGCGCTAAAAATTTCATGCGATAGACAAGACCCGGCAGAAGCGCTTCCACCGACAGGATTTTGTTGCCCGAGTTGGCCTTTTCGCCACCGCTTGCGGATTTATTCGTGGACATTTTTTCAAAACCTTTCTTTCAAATGACGGACCATCGGTCCCTCTCGAAACCGCTGCAACTTACATTTTTCAGACGAAAGCATCAAGATAATGATTGCAAGAAAGCGAGAGGGCGCAACGGCCAAAAGTCCCTCGCGCCTGATTTCAAACGCCCAGCTTTTCCAAAGCCCCGCCGAGAGCGACAATATGGCCCAGTTCCTGCTTGATGATTTTCGCGATCTTTTCCTGATCCGCCGGGTCGCTCGCGGCTTCCCGAATTCCCGAATAGAAAACGACCGAGTCCTTTTCAAGCCCAATGGCGAAACGCAGGATATCCTCCAGTTTCTCATCGCCGGTCAGTTTTGTTGAAGGATCGGTTTTCACGTCGAAGACGTAATTGTCCGCAACAGCGTTGAGAAATGTCGCCATTTGGCCCTGCGGATCGAAGGCCCCGCTTTGGACGAACTGCGCGCGCATGACCGCGAAAGCGCTACGGTGCTCGTCTTCCATATCGGCCAGGGAGGCCAGCAAATCTTTAACGTCTTCATCCTTGGAGTTTTCCGCCGCCTTGCGATAAAAACTAGCGCCGTTAGTTTCGATTTTTTCGGCGATGGCCAGCGTTTCATCCACGTTATAATAATTTTTTGACATCGGTTGATTCCCCCGCTGATGAATGTACCGCCCTGCGGGCTCAAATGTAAATGATTCACACATCGTTTACCGGCAGCCAACGCAACCAACTACTGCTGTAACACCCTTCAGGCTCACACGGGAAGCACAACTACGAAGCGACAGCCCTTTTGAATAATGCCGAGGAAGCGCTCGTTTTCCTCCGCCGTCATATCTCCTTTATGGTCGCTCAATAATTCCACCGCGCCTCGAATGGCCGTCAGAGGCGTTTTGAATTCGTGAGACACGCGGGCCGCGAAATCTTTGATGTAGTCGGCTCGCTCTTCGAGTTCCGTCGCCATTTTCGAAAGCTCGCCTGAGAGCATCGCCACTTCATGCGTTCCGGGATGAAGCAGCGGCGTTACCGCCCCGCGCTCGCCGCGTGAAACCCGCCGGGCCTGATCAATGAGCTGCCGGACCGGGCGACTGATGGTCAGCGCAATGAAAACGGAAACAAGAATGACGATGAGAATTAGGAGAATGCCGGCGTTGAGAATGTGAAAGCGATTTTTATAGAGGGTTTTCATGACGTCCATGGGCGTACGCGACAAGACAACCGCGCCCAGAATACGATCCTGGAAAATAACGGGCAGCGCCACGAACACGCGCACTCGCTTGCCGCGGCTGATCGAATCCACTTTAGTCCGGGAATTATCAGATTCTCTCCGTCGGATCAGCGCATGAGGCGTGCCCGCCAGAGCGCTACGCACCTCCGGCCAATTGGCCAGAGACATCCCATACTCAAATGGGATTCCACTCTCATCGATGGCGCCAGATGACGCCACAACGACGCCCTGATGATCCACGATGCGTATCCCCGCCAGCGTGATGTCTTTTGTGGCCAGGATGATCGGCAAAATCTTTGCGCCAACGGCTTTGGCTCTTTCGTCCATCGGCATGTCCGGCGGCGTAGCGCGGGGCGCCGGTTCAAAAATTTCATCTTCGGCCAAATCCAGGTCGGGCATGATGGGATGAAAAGGCTCGCCGTCCTTTAGCCGAGTCAGGACCTCCGATGGCGCTGGATTGCCCACCTTCGACCAGTCGACATCATTGGACTCCGCCAGGGCGCGCTCAATCCCATAGTCGCTGTACTCCTGCGCCATCGCGGCAGTGGAGGCGGGATTGAGCCAGCTTGTCTATCTGGTCTTCTTTTCTTACGCGCACTTCTGGAAGGGATTCACGGGCCTGGCGGTCACCATCATCAGCATCGTCACGCTTTTCGCTATCATGCAACTGACCGGTCGCGTCAAATGGTCAAAGCAGGATAAATCGAACGGCCAAAAATCCGAGCGCATTCCGATGGCGAAGGAGATTCCGGCTTAAACCTAAAACGGCTAACGACGCTCCCCTTTGTCGGCGGGATAAAGGGTGGTCTTCCACGATTGCCGCGAGTCGGCAAGGGGGAGCATGGCGTCAGAAAGGCGGCCCGAAAGGGTCGCCTTTTTTTGGCTCTCGGCCTTACAGTGTCGCCCATTTCATGGGCTCGTATGAATTGGTGATGATCTCAATCCCCGGGGCTGACGCCCCGGGCTACAATCTTTCGCCCGCTAAAGCGGGCTTCGGTCGCGACAGGAATGTCGCTCCTACATTCCAATTAGACCGGGGATCACAATCGCGGTTGGAAACCGCTCCTACCCGCCTTCGCCAAGGCTTCCTCCTTTGCTAAAGCTATGGTGGACAAGTCGGCATGGCGAACACCCTGAACCCTAGACCCTGGACCCTGTACTCAGACCCTTTTAGAACAGCACCGAAACCTGCGTTTTGAAGTTCCGGCCCGCTTCGTATGGACCGGAGCCGTGGTATTTGTACATGCGGTCAAAGGCGTTTTCGATGCCGGTGGTGATTTCCAGCCAGTCCTGCACGGTGACGCCAAGCTTGAAATGATAAGCGGAAAATTCCGAAGTTCCATTTGGGCCAATCCGCGAATCTCCTTTGTCGGCTTCTGAGAGCCGATCCTGTTTGGCGGCGTGTTCGGAAGAAGCCTCAATCCAGGCCGGTTCAATATTCAATCGCGCCCAGGCCGTTCCCAGAATCGGCGGAATGCGTCGCATCGGTTCGTCATCGCTTTCGTTGTGTCCGAAAGTATAGGACGCGGTTCCACCCAGGAAAAAGAAATCCCGCACCGCTTCCAGTTTCGTGGCGAACTCATAGCCGTAAATGATCGCCTCGCCCGCGTTCTCATTGCTGTGCACGACATCGCCGTTGATTAACTGCTCGCCCTTATAGGTCGCGGGCTTTCTGACAACGAGATCCTCAACCTGGGAGTAATAGCCGAACATCGACAAGTATGCGCGGGGATGCGTGACGCGATACCCTGCCTCATATTGAATCAACGTTTCCGGGTCCAGTTCGCTGTTGGGAACGTCGAAGCGACCGTCCTCGCTGCCCAGTTTGGCCAGATCGCTGAGGTTGGGGGCTCTGAATCCACGGGAAACACCCATAATCAAAGCCTGATTTTTTCCGAAAGACAAAAGGGAATGCACGGCCCATGTTACATCGTCGATGGGGTCATCCACCGTCACCACGCCAAGCTCCGGGTCCTCCATCTCGATATCGGGCGTGAAACTGCTGAAACGCACTCCTGGAACGAGTTTCAGCCACGCAGCAGGCGTGAAGCGCGCCTCCATATATCCCGCCGCGCTCTGGTATGTCGAACCATCCGGCAGTTGCGGGTCGGCCTCAATGCTAAAATCGGTGCTGACGGATTCAATGTCGCGCCTGGTCGAAAGCTCGTCTTTATAAAACTCGCCGCCGTAGATGAATCGAACCCACCGCCCCAATGGCGATTCGAACTGCAAACCCAGGCTGTAGGTCTGCACCTCGTCTTCGTCCACGGTTTCAAACTGAGGATTGTTTGCAGTAATCCTTTCGCGTCCCTCAATCTGCTGTTGGACGGAGCCGGTCAGTATAATCCGATCAAGGTATTGGGACAGGTCTTCGTAAAGAAAACGTGTGTAATACAGGTCTCTTGTCTGCGCGTTATAAACATTCTTCGGATTGCCCGGATCATAGTTCGGCACATCGTCCAGGTTCACGTGATGCGCCGAAAGCTGCCAGGTGAGCTTGTCGCTGACGTGAAAGTCCAGGTTCCCGGCGAAATTTTGTTCCCGATATCCATAAGGCTCCTGCACGCCCAATGATCCGCCCGGATCGATATCGCCAAATTGCCGGTAATTCACCGACATGGCGGCGCCAACGCGTTTTCCCGCGTTGAAATTGGTGTCGAAATGCGCGGTCTGCTCGCCGTCAGCCGTGGAGAATCGCCCCATGAAGCGGCCTTCGGCGCCGATGGATTGCTCAAAGTTTTTGCGTCGCTTGGTCACGACGTTGATGGTGCCGCCCAGCGCGTCCGATCCGTACAGCACCGAACTCGGTCCCCGAACCACTTCGACGCGGTCGATGAAAAAAGGATCGGCGGTGTTGAGATATTGATTCGGGCCGCCCCGGAATGTGGAGTTGTTCAGCCGGATTCCGTCGACGAGATAAAGCACCTGATTGCCCGCGAGGCCGCGAATGAAGGGAGCCCCGCCGCCAAGGTTTGTGCGCTGTATCATAACGCCTTCTTCATAGCGCAGGGCCTCCGGCACGGTCCGGGACATTCGGCCTAGAATTTCATCGCCCGTCACAACGGATACGGCGCGAGCCGTTTTCGACAAGTCCTCGGGACTGCGCTCTGCGGACACAACCACTTCCGTCAGTTTGTCTTCCGGTTCCTCCTCGTTTTCGTCCTGGGCCAAAACGGAAACCGGGGCGACAAAGAAACAAGCGACGATCATCAGGGTCAGAAAAAGCGCTGCCACTCGACTTATAAACATCAGAAACGAACCTCCGAGGCAAAGGAGACAAACAGATCGACCAGACTATAATGGACTTATCCGAGGCGAACAAGACGCAAAAACGGTTGACAAGGTTTCGCTCCACGGGTTAATAAGCATCTCCGTTTGGTCTTTTAAAATGGGCGAGAGTGGTGGAATTGGTAGACGCGCAGGATTCAGGTTCCTGTGGCCGCAAGGCTGTGGGGGTTCGAGTCCCCCCTTTCGCAAAGCTATAAAAACAAAGGCAAAAACGGCAAAGGCCCCTTAAACAGGGGCCTTTTTTTGTCTGTACTCCTGGAAGCAAGGGTGTAAAAGCGAGTTTCAGGATAAGTATCTCTTCACGCGGCGCCGTCGCGGATTCCAGGACCGGGATGATGCGCGGGTCGCGGTCCCACTCGGCGCAAGTCAGTTCGATGTCGCCGCGATCCGTGTAGCACTGCATTTCCCCGTCCACCTCCCACATGAGAAGCCAGGAAGACTTATTGAAGCTTGTTCCCGGCTCGTGGATCGCGTTATGGCGTGGGAAAGGTTTCATTTGCCTTAAAGACACTCCTCAAATACTTCGTGGCGAAGCGTGCTGCAATCGACGAGAGATACGTCTTCAACCCCAAGCATTTCTAGATAATCAGCGACATAGTTGACGATACATATGGCAATATGTTTATCTTCGCAATAATTGACAACATCAGAGCCGCCGCAAGCGTCAAAAATCTCCCTGTACTCCTCACACAAGGCCTGTATCTCGTCGTCGCTCATTTCCGTGTCGTCGTCGCCAAGATCGTCGTCTATGTCGTCGTCGTCATCATCGTCGTCGATGACATCTTCCGCGTCGTCGTCTCCGTCGTCCGTCGCGGCGCGTTCCCCGCAGGCGAATGTCATCAAAAGAATCGCCGCAAGAATCGCCGTTATCGGTAAATGCCACTTCATCGCCCCGCCTCCTAAGTTAGAATTTCTTCCAGCGCCAGTGCGCCGCTTTCCCAGACGTTAGCCTTGGTTGAGGTCTTCCCGTCCACTTCCCACATGAGAAGCCACGAGGCCTTGTCGAAGGTCGTTCCCGGCTCGAGGGTCGCGTTATGGCGTGGGAAAGGTTTCATGTGTCGAGAAAGCACTCATTGGCATAAAGAATCTCATGGATTGCGCTGCAATTATTTTGAATTGATTCACCGTACTCTGTATATACGTTGGCGACGCACTCGGCATCAAATCGGTATATACATGGGTTGAACATATCATCCCAAAAGTCGCAGCGCGTGGATGATTGAAAAAATTCCTCACACAAAGCCTGTATCTCGTCGTCGCTCATTTCCGTGTCGTCGTCGCCAAGATCATCGTTTGCATCGTCGTCGGAATCATCATCCGCCGCGTCGTCATTGATGTCCTCTGCGTCGGAGTCGGAGTCGTCCGTGCCGGCGCGTTCTCCGCAGGCAAAGGTCACAAGCATGATCGCCGCCAGTAAAACCGTTATCAGTAAATGCCACTTCATCGCCCCGCCTCCTAAGTTAAGATTTCTTCCAGCGCCAGTGCGCCGCTTTCCCAGATGTTAGCCTTGGTTGAGGTTTCCCCGTCCACCTCCCACATCAAAAGCCACGAAGCCTTGTCGAAAGTCGATCCCGGCTCGTGGACCGCGTTATGGCGTGGAAAAGGTTTCAATAGATTATCCAGTCCTTCATATTGCAGTCCATCAGCCTACTGGCGGACACAGCGCATGCTGCCATCAAGGCTTCCTTGTCCAAAGCTAAGTACAGATCCAGAAGTAAATTCTACACCCCATGGTATGTCGTCTATACCTCCCCATCCGTCGCCCTCAGCCAGCGAAGATGAATAATACCACCATCCATCACCTACCAGCCCGACTGGCCAGTAATACCCGTCCAGCCCAGGACCTTCTTGAAATGCACATCCGTTACAAGGATCATTAAAACAAATATCAGGCGACAGGCAGTTGTCCACAACACCGCAAAATCCGCCAGTTACTGTTTTGAAACAACCACGGATTAAACTTCGCAGCTCTGAGATAGTCGGCAGTCGCCAATCGCTATAACCACTCCACGAAAGGTCCTCACAATATTCGATTGCATTTACTGATCCAAAACCGTTGTTCCTGCCGCTATTCTGCCACATTAATTCAGAAACCGGATCGGCCCAAACCTCCTCGTCATCGTCAGCAACGTCGTCATCAAGATCATCGTCGTCCGCATCATCGTCGTCGTCGTCATCAAGATCATCGTCGCCCGTATCATCGTCGTCGTCACCCGTATCGTCATCGTCATAGTCGCTCGCATCTTCCGCGTCGTCATCTCCATCGTCCGTGCTGGCGCGTTCTCCGCAGGCAAAGGTCACAAGCATGATCGCCGCAAGAATCGCCGTCATCAATAAATGCCACTTCATCGCCCCGCCTCCTAAGTTAAGATTTCTTCCAGTTCCAGCGCGCCGCTTTCCCAGACGTTAGCCTTGGTCGAGGTCTTCCAGTCCACCTCCCACATCAGCAGCCAGGAAGGCTTGTCGAAGCTTGTTCCCAGCTCGTGAGTCGCGTTATGGCGTGGGAAAGGTTTCATTTGTTTCTACAAGCACTCCTCAGATACTTCGTGGCGAAGATCACCGCAATCGACGAGAGACAAATCTTCAGCCCCAAGGATTTCAAAAATATAGGCGACATACTCGACAACGCATTCGGCGATAAGCTCATTTTCGCAATCAATGTTAATAACACTGCTGCATTCCCCTAAAAACTCCTTATATTCCTCGCACAACGCCAGTATCTCATCGTCGCTCAATTCCGTGTCGTCGTCATCGTCATCATCGTCGTTTGCATCGTCGTCGGAATCATCATCCGCCGCGTCGTCGTCTCCGTCGTCCGTGCTGGCGCGTTCGCCGCAGGCTATCGCCAGCGCAAAACACAAGGCCAGACTTGAAATTAGGGCGATTAGGAGGGTGCTTTTGAAAAACTTCATGTTTTACACTCCGTTGCTTAAGCCAAATAAACTATAATAGTTATACCCATTTTGATGAGCGAATGGAAACACCTTGCGGGCCTCGGGCGTGCGTAATAGGAGTGGGGTTTTCATTATCCTTAGGCTGTGAAACCAAAACAATAATCTCATTATCAGCCTGTGAAACAGGCAAAACAGCAATAGCCCACAGCGTAAGAGACTGTCTATAAATGGAACGCGGAGTTTTTTCTTTCCCAGGAAGTGGCTCATGGATTCGACACACGATTGCTTCCTTGCGGAAGTACGGAACTGTTGCACGCACAAGAGATTTAGCAATGGTGGATTTCCTTACGTTGAGAAAATCGACAGTCTCGTAAGCTGTGGAACTGAGGTTCGATTACAATTTTGCAAAGCCCGTGAAATGGGCGGCACCCAAAAGCGAATTCTTCAAAATTCCTTCGCCCATTTCATGGGCTTTTTTTAATCTTAAAACACACTGTTTCCCCATAGCTTTTGCTATGGGCTATTGCTGCTTTGCCCTGACGGGCAATGTACGGAAGCGGGACTGCCAACTGACGCCGCCGGCTAATTTTGTAACGCCCTACGGGCTAAAGACGCCGCTATAAGCAGTCTATTTCGCAGTCCCAATAGGCCTCGTCGCAGTCGTCATAGCAATCGGCATCGCCGTCGCAGGCATCCCAACATGCGTCGTAGGTGTTCCAGCAGTCGTTCATGCAATCGACATCCCATCCATTGCATTCCATGCTTGTTTCCCAGCACTCGTCCTCGCAATCGACATCGCCGCCGCATTCATCGTAACAGTCAAATTCCTGCGCCCTGCACGAATCGCAGTCCGTATGGCAGTCGCGGAGAGGTTGATAGCAGGCAGACCATTGCTCATCGCATTCATCTTCGGACGCCGCACAATGATTGTCCGTGATGTCGCATTGCAACATTTGGTCGGCCAGATCGTTCAGGCATTGCTCGTCGCAATTGTCCCCGTCGTTGTCGTCGCCAGCAGCATCATCGTCGTCATCGTCGTCGTCATCTCCGCAGGCTATGACCAGAGCAAAACCCCAGACCAGGACCGAAATCAGGGTGATAAATAGAACGCTTTTGAAGATTTTCATGCTGTATGCTCCGTTTCATTTGGGTTAAGTGAACCGCTTTGATTATACTCATTACGATGAGCGAATGGAAATATTTTTTAGCCCAAAATCTGCGACATGAAAGCCAATTTTAAACGCACTTCCAGATCGCCAGCCCAAAGCTCCTTGATTCATTGAACTTATATGATAATATCCATCGCTACATCGCTTCTAAAAAAACAGGAGTCGAAGGTGAAAGATCTCATTTCCTTAGCGCTCGTGGCTTTAATGTTCATCTGCCTGGGCCTTGGTGTTTCCTGCGACTGCGCCGACGATGACGATGACGCAAACGATGATACGGATGACGACACCGGCGATGATGACGCCGACGATGACTCACAGACTTTCGAGCATCGAAGCGTCATCAGCCTTAACGGAGCATGGGGGGTCGAGCAGGCAAATCTGAGCGACGGGCCGCCGGAGCAATTCGGGCACACCGCGCCGGTTCCCGCATTATTAAATTCAGCCGAACCACCCTTTGAGGACATGGGTAAACCCAGCTCCCTTCGCGAAGTCTTCTGGTACAAAACCACTTTCGACGGACCTGATTCGCGCGACATCGCCACCTTAAACATCCACAAGGCCAAATACGGCATCGCCGTCTGGCTCAACGGTCGCTATGTCGGCGAGCACCTGGGTTCATACACCCTAGCCTCTTTCGATGTCTCCGGCGCCATTCAACCGGGAATGACAAACACCTTGCTGGTGCGCGTGGGAGCCACGAGGGAAAGCGTGCCGGCCTGGGTTCCGGCCGGGCAAGACGCCGAGAAGCAGTTCTGGATTCCGGGCATTTACGATGATGTCGAAGTGATTGTCAGCGATTCCCCGCGCATTGTCCGCGTCAAGGTGGAGCCTGATATCGCCGGTGAAACCGCGGTGGTCATTGTCACCTTAAAAAACGACCACGACGAAACAAAAAATATCACGCTGGCCAGCGCCGTCAGCGAGTGGGAAGAGACAACAAGCGTCAGCGACGAGTTTTCAGACGACATCAGCCTTGCGCCCATGGAAGAGCGCTCGGTCCAGCAGATCATCCCCATCGAAAACGCCCGCCTGTGGTCTTGCGATGATCCCTTTTTGTACCAGGTGGAAACGTCCGTAAAAAGCGACGGGGGCGTTCTGGACAACCTCGACACCCGGTTCGGCATGAGAAAAATCGAATGGCGTTCCGGTGAGGATAAAGGATTTTATCTTAATGATGAGAGGATGTACCTGCGTGGATCGAATATAACGCTTCATCGATTTTTTGAAGACCCCCTGGCGGGGGCGCTGCCCTGGGACGAGGACTGGGTCCGCAAGTTATTGACCGAATATCCCCAGCAGCTCCACTGGAACAGCTTTCGCTTTTCGCTCGGCAGGGCGCCCAACTTCTGGTACGACATCGCTGACGAAGAGGGGCTGATTTTGGCGGACGAATTTCAGATGTGGGACTTCATCGACGACGCCAATAAACCATGGTCCGAAGATGAGATGGTCGTGGAATTCACGGAGTGGATCCAGGAGAGCTGGAACCATCCTTCGATTGCCTGGTGGGATTCTTCCAATGAATCCTTCGCTCGAATAGCCACGCGCGTTGTCGATCGCGTCCGCCATCTCGATCCAACCCGGCAATGGGAGAACGGCGGTTTCAAGCCGCCCCACGATTCCGCCGATCCCATAGAGGATCACCCATACATTTTCTTTACGCTCTTTGTGCACAATGACGTGGACAACATTGATGACAACGACGGACTGCCTCCGCAGGGCGGTCTCCCTACCGTGGTACGTTTCACCTGGGACGCTTCCGAACAACCCTATATCAACAACGAATATGGCTGGCTCTGGATCAACCGCGACGGATCGCCGACATTTGTGACCCTGAAGGTTTACTACGATCTGCTCGGCGGGTTTGGCCCCTTTAGCGCGGAGATTCATCGCGAGGCCTACGCTTATCTCGTGGGCGGAATGACCGAGTTCTGGCGGGCCAAACGCGGCTATGAAGCCATCCAGCACTTCACCTATCTGGGTTACTCCAGGCCATGGGGCAATACGAGCGACAACTTCATCGACGTCGAAAACCTGGTGCTGGAGCCGCGCTGGTTTGAGTATGCCCGAAACGCCTTTGCCCCCTTCATGGTCTACCTGGACACCTGGCGCGAAAACTATATTCCGGATGTTATTGAGCAAATTCCGGTGCAGGTGATCAACGACCACAACACGCCGCAGTCGGCGATGCTCAGCGTTCTGGCCATCGATCCTTTGGGCAATATCCTTGTTGAATCAAGCGAACTCCCCATTACACTCGATCCCCTGGGAGCGGGAGACTATCTGCTGGATCTACAAATGCCGGATGCCGCCAAGTATATGCTTTTCGCAAAGCTGACGCCGGACGATCAGCAGTTGCCTGTCGTCTGGAGCCGCCGGAAGGTGGGATTCGACAATGTCGGCCAGCAGGGCGTCGATCCAAGCAATATTTGAGGAAAGGCACACATCTTAAAAATTTTCAGCCTTTTCGTCCGCGCAAGCGAGTAAAATACTTTCGGGAGTATTTTTCGTCTTTGTTTATGACAGAAATTTCATCTTTTTCGATATTCCCTCAGGCAACCCAATTTTTTTCGCCAATACAACCCATGCGCCTTTTCGCATCCAGGCGATTCTGATAAAACGCCGATCAGATGACACGCGAGAAAACACCTCTTAGAAACTGAAAAATTACTCAAACGGTCGTGAAAATTTCATGGGCCGTTGAAATGGATTTCTTATGCCGGATAAATTAAAATTGCTGGATCCCGAGTTCGTGGTTTACGCAAAAACGATGCTGGATGAATTGAAAACACAGGACTTCAAGTACCACGTTGAATGGGGATTTCGAACGAAGATCGAGCAGGCCCGCCTGTTTAGCATGGGGCGTATTCAAGAGGCAGCTGCGGGGTTCACGCGCAACCGCCCCGGCGAATCTTTCCACAATTACGGCATGGCCATTGATGTCCATCCCGTAGTCGGGGGAAGGACAAGGAAAGGCCATCCCAGGCTCGAAAGCGAGCTAGCCGCAATCGGCAAAAAAGCCGGCCTCGTCTGGGGCGGCGATTTCACGCCGCCGGAGCCGCAACACTTTCAGATGCCCGGCGTCACGCTCAAGCAACTGCAAGAAAAAGCCAAAAAGAAATAGTCGCCTAGTTTCACATTATCAGCAGATTGTTGAGCAGATCCAGGACCGTCTGGTTCATCCAAACGCTGATATTTGCGCTGTCATATGCCATGAAACCGTGTGGGTTCCAACTGTTCGTATCGACGCCGTCGGGTAGATCGACGCCAAGCAGTAAGACAATATCCTCCGCAGCCAGGACCACACCGACTTCCTCAGGAATCGTATATCCGGTGGCCGTGCCGGGCAGCGTGGCAATGATGCTCGGCGACTGCTCGTCTGCCGGCAAGATCAGCAGCACGTAGGCATCAACCGTCGCATTCAGAGTCCATGTCGCCTCTTTCGCTCCATGATCGTAAGCGGTCTGCTCATCGAAATAAGGCAGGAACTCAGAATCGGCCAGCCCAATCCCTGACGACCAGGCATCGTGGAAGGGGCTGTACTGAAATGCGAGAGACAGAACATTACTGTCCATATCCATTTTGAAGATGTCGGTCTTCGCCGCCGCCAGGATGTAATCGGCGTCGGGCACGTCGGCAATGGCCAGATTCATCACGCCGCTTTCGTCTGCCATATTCAGGGAAATTGGCGCCAGCGCACGATTCGGTATCTCCGCGATTACAAGACTCAAATAATCCGCATCGGCGTCGGGCGAATCGACAGTCACGTCGAAAGTGGCCCTGGAATCAGCCATATTCATCGCCTCCAGGCTCGGCGCGCCGCTTCCCGTCCATGTCCCCGGGTCGAGTCCCGCGTAGGGGATCGTCAGTCCGTCGCGCAACAGCGGTCCGATCAGCGCGGAGATCATGGCGATCTGGTCGCCGCTTTCGATGAAAACCTCAATAATCTCGGTGAGGGTTTCCAGGGTCAGGACATTTCCAAGGCTGGCTTCGAGCATGAGGCCGGCCACGGGCTTAGGGTCGTCTCCCGACGCAACCGGAAGTTGATAAAAATCCCGGTTAGGCATCTGCACCGTGATACCCAGAACATCGTTGACGACAAACGAAGGCACGATGATGTTCATGAAAATGGTCATAAAGTAACTGCTCGCTGGCGTATAGATGCGAATCTCCACGGAATCCTCGGTGAAAAGCGCCGCAGGATCGTAGGACATAAGCGTTTGCCGCGAGACGCCGTTCATGGCCAATCCCGCGTAGATGGGATTCGTAATCAGTTGGAGAATCTGCGCCACGTTGTTGATGACCGGATTGTCGAAATCGAGGTTCACGCCCCCTTCGGTCAGGTAGGCGGCGTCGGAAAGTCCGTAATCGATGCCATAGGAAACCGGTTTGAGCCTGAAATACATCACCGTCGCATCCGCTTCGTAGGTCCAGGCTTGATAGGATTGCTTGTATGCGGTCACGCGGGTCGATGCCCTGGCCACGGTGATTTCCGCGTAGCCGTCGGCGTCGGTCAAGACAACATCTCCGGCGATGATTTGCGCGTCGGCGACCGGCGAACAGTCCTTGTCGTCGTACACGTACACGCGAATCGTATCCGCCGCCGGACCACCGCCCATCATGATCCCGTCCCCCAAACCCTCGGGATCGGGCAAAACGCAGGCCAAAGAGTCATATTCAGTGTCCGGATCGACAGGACCCGTGTCGTCGTCGGCATCGTCATCCACGTCGTCGTCCACGTCGTCGTTCACATCATCGTTGACGTCGTCGTTGACATCATCGTTGACGTCGTCGTTTGCATCTTCGCCATCGTCGTTGTCATCGTCATCATCCCCGCAGCCGGTCACCAGGAAACAAAGCACGACAGCAAGGCAGGCAAAAAGGGTAATAAGTTTTCCGGGCATTTTCGATTCCTCCTATTTTAGCTTCCGGGCACCTATTTGTTATAGTACGCATTCTGAATAAGCATGTCACGTACAAGGGAGGATTCAATGATTGGCAAAATGATCGGGACGGTCATTTGAGCCGCCATCGTATACGCCGAGTGCGTGTACTGAATGAAGAAGCTAGAATCCAGAAGCTAGAATCCAGATCATGCATCCCGTGATGGAACTTATCGCCTGTGAAGGTTTTTAGGCTGTTGGTTATCCGCAGCAGGAAGCCTCGTCGTCGTCGTCATCATCGCCCTGATCGGCTTGCACGGTATCGTCATCCAGATCGTCATCGGTCGGGTCGTCATTGATGTCGTCATCATCAACCACATCGTCATCCAAGTCATCATCGGCGTCATCATCGTCATCATCGAGATAAGGATTGCCCGGCGGGATGATGTTCATGTACCGCCCCAGCCAGTAGGCAAGCAGGTAGTCGTGCCCGGGCAGCAGAAGGGCTTCGTTGGTCCCCGTGCAGGTCAAAACGTAGGGCGAACTGTGCCAGAGAAAGTTCTTGTGGCACCGGTCGGCGATTTCCTGCGGGTCCAGACTTTGGAGTTCGAATCCTAGGTCAATATTCAGAAGATCCTGCAGCGAAACCATAAGTTCGGAAAGAGAATCAAGGGGTAGTTCGGAAAGCTCAATGGGGATCTTGAAAAGCGGCGGCTCGGGAAAGTCGCTCACGGATTTGATCACATCTGCGGAGATTTCCTGGTAATCGGGCGCATCCTCCGCGTGATCGAAAGCGCTGAGATAAATCAAATCGAAAAAGGCATTGTGTGTATTGGCCACGGGATCGTGAATGCCTCTCAAAAACCATTGGCGATATTGATCGAGCCTGTCGGGATCACCTTCGCTACGCAGGAGGCCGAAAAAGCTTTGGTGGGAAAGACTAAAGGCGTAGTAGCTCTGATAGATATTAAAAAAACTGAAAGTCTCCACTGGCAACAAATTCACGGCGACGGCGGAAAGGTCCTCATAGATGGCCCAAATTTCCGGGTCGCCCGTAGCCACAGCCGTCGCCAGGGTCCAATTGGCCGCCATGTATTTCAGCGGGTTGGGCGCGGCGTTCGTGGGGTTACCGTCTTCGCCGAGGATCCACCAGTTCTGCGCGTCGAGGGCAGTGATGACGTCGACCATATCTTCTTCGATAGTCGCCCTAATCTCCTCGTCATCGACCAGTTCATGCGCCAGCGACATGCCGAAAAACCAGCCGCAATACATGTCGCGGCTCGTGTTGTTGATGTAAAATGACCCTTCCCACTCACCAGTACCGTAGATTGTGCGGTCCGTCGGGTGTCCGATATTATAAGGCCATTCATCCTCCGCGGCATAGCGGGCGATAAAGCCGGGTGTCTGCGTGATTCGAAAAAAAGTATGCAGCGTCTCTACGTCCCGCCGAAGCAATTCAAGATCTTGCGGATCTTGCGTGACAGCATAACGCAGCGCCGCAGCGCCGAGATGCAGGCCGGTGTGCTCACAGCTATCGCCCTGGTTGCCCAAAAACTCTGTTTCCCAGGAATCGGGAGAGGTGAATTGGTGCTGAATCACACCGCCGAAGCCCGGACTCGACCACTGCTGATGCACCTGCTCATACTCCAGCGCTTTATCCAGCAGCTCATCGCTATTCCCCGGAGCGGCAAGCACAAAGAACAATAGGAAACTCAGGAAGTATGCGCGAAAACGATGGTTCTCAATCAAAATGTGATCCAATATTGAAAAGTATTTGCGAAATTAAATCCCGCAACGATCATTCGCATCGTGGATTTCCCCTAAATACTCTGAAAACAATCGCGACAGTATTTAGCCACAGCACGCGCCTTCGTCGTCGTCATCGTCGCCGCCACCGCCCTGGTCAGGTTGAACAGTGTCATCATCCGCGTCGTCGTTCATCGTATCATCATCCAGGTCATCGTCATCGTTGACGTCGTCGTCAACATCATCGTCAGCGTCGTCATTAACGTCATCATCGGCTGTGTCATCGTCCACGTCGTCGTCCACGTCATCATCCGCATCATCGTCCACGTCGTCGTCTGTCGGCGGCGCAAGGTCCGGCGCGAAGTAGCCGATCATGCGCTCATTGCCCAAACGACTCGGCTCCTCGTCGATAACCGCCCCACCCAATGTCTCGAAAATCATATCGGCATATGTCTGATGTCCCAGATCGTTGGGATGAACTTCGTCAATGAGATAATCATCGAGCCAAAGGCCGTACAGGCCGCCGAAGCTGTCCACAAGAACCGTGTCTTCAACGCCGCCCATTGTCTGGCGCACACTTGCCAGGATTTGGTCCAATACCCACGTGGTCAGCGGAAGTATGGCCGGAGGCAGCAAGCTCGACCATGCGGTGCTGTTGGAGAAGTTTGGATAAAGAATGTAGGCCACATCGCAGTCGGGATTCTCAGCCTGAATCGCCTCCATGAGATCAATGACGTTGGGAATCATCCCGAAAAGATATTCGGGGTGGTCCAGGAATCTCTGGATGATCACAGCCGGATCATAGGGTGGCCCGTCCTCCACGTAGGCATCCAGATCATTTCCGCCGAGCGTGATCGTCACCAGATCCGCATCGGCCAATACCGGCAGCAGCCTTTCCTCGAAATAAGCCTTGTCGGAACCCGGGAGCCATTCCCAGGAGCGGCTTCCGCCGCGGGCCTGGTTGTGGAGCGTCACTTCGGCCAATTCCTCAAAATGCCAGGCCAGGCGTTCGGGATAAGGGTGGTCGGAGCCTTCAACGCCGATGCTGTCGCCGATGGAAACGATAGTGATCGCGCCTTCTCTGATGGCATTCTGGACGTGCAATGGCCTGTTGCGCGACGTGCACAAGTACTCGGCGCCAAGCCCGTAATCAATGAAGTAGCTCCCCGGCTCAAGGTCGGCAAACTCAAAAGACCCGTCATCGCCCGTCATGGCCGATGTTTCGTCCGCGCCATCGAAAAGATAAACATCGATGTCGGCCAGAGCTGCGTCGCCCTCGCCGATCTCCTGCTCATAGTGAGAGCGTGAGCTTTTATCGGCGTCGTGATAAACATGACCGCTTAAGGAATCAGCCCAAAGCGCCGCCGGCGAGAAAATAATCAGTGCTAAAAGGAGCGAGGTAATTTTGGTTTTTCTTGTCATCAATGGAACCTCAATGAAAATTCATCTTTTTTTCAAACGCACAACACGATCTTAGTGTAATTAATATACGGATGCATATCAATGACCACCTCATCACACGCACATTCATGCGCATTTTTTTGCACTGGACATCTCCATCCTCCTGCTGGATTCGACCCAATCCAACAAGAAATCAGCCCAAGAGGAGTTAGAAACAAGACGGAATTGAGAGGCAGAAATTGGCTGAAAATATATTGCCATAAATATCACTATTCTAATAAATATTGCATGGCTGTCATGAGAGCTATTTGCGCTGTTGGCGAATCCAATAGGGACGGGGCTTTGCGCGGGTCGTATAATTTCTTTCCCCCACGAATTCAAAAGCCTGAAGGGCGACACACTCGACCGGCAATTGATGAAAATTGGGGACCCCCATCTATGAAAGCGGGCCGTCAAGTCATAAATCAATTCCTCGTTCGTGTTTTTTGCGCCCCGTATTTTCCACGTTCCTTCACCCATCTATTCGAGGTCTTCTTGCCTCATGTTTTCGTACAACGCGCGCCGCCCCACACATTCGGCAGGCCTGTCCGGCCAGGGTGTCCCTCGGAGTCGACGTACAGAGTTGGAAGCGGGGGAAGTCATGGAGCCTCGTTGTTCGCTAATGAATCGTCGGCGCGGTTGATTCGTTTTTGAGCCTGTAATAATAGGTCCGCTGTTTGGTCATCGTTTCGCAAACCACGTTCAGCTGGGTTAGGTCAAACTCCTGGTTGTGTCGCCACATCTGAAAAAGGATTCTGGCCAGTCGGTGCGCGACCGCTACGATCGCCTTTTTATACCCCTGCTTGACCATGATTCTTCGCCAGTACGGATTGAGCGGGTGTCGCGCCTTGGCCGCCTAGTGAGCCACCTCACAGAGCATGGCTCGAAGCTCCGGCGACCCAGCCTTGGTGATGTGTCCGAATGAAAATAGGTGACCGTGGGGTTTTTGAAAAAGTCTCTTTGAAAAGAAAACGCAGCGTTGTCATTTCGAGCGAGTCCGAAGGACTTGCCTGAGAAATCCCTTCAAAACAGGACGGTTAAGGGATTCCTCCATTTCGCTTCGCTCCAGTCGGAATGACAGGAATTGCGCCATTTTTGACTTTTTCAACAGCCCCACTGTCACCAATTATTTGTCACCAAATATCCAAGCTCTCTTTCGCTTTTCGCTAATATCGGAAAACGAATCACCCAAAATTTCATTCACATCCGCAACAGCCGCCAGTGACTTTTCCCTCGGGCCATCCTTCGTCCTCATCGCCGGGATCGACGGGGGAGTTGCCGGAAATACAGCGGTCCGAATCTTCGTCGCAGGTTTCATCTTCCGGGCAGGGATCACCGGGAGTCACGCAGGCTTGCGTATCAGCGTCGCAGTACTCCTCGCCGTTGCAAAACAGGCCGTCGTCGGCGCAGGGATCGCCCGAGTGCAGGCATTCGCCTAGCTCCTCGTCGCAGCTCTCAGCACCGTTGCAAAAGTCGCCGTCATCCGCGCACGGATTGCCCGATGACAGGCAGCGCAGATTTTCCTCGTCGCAAGTTTCGACGCCGTCGCAGAAAACCTCGTTGTCCGCACACGGCGTTCCCGATGAAACGCATTGGTCGCCTTCCTCGTCACAGCTCTCGCTTCCGTTACAAAAGTCGCCGTCGTCCGCGCAAGGATCAGTGAAAGGCAGACATTCGTCGCTTTCTTCGTCGCAATTTTCCACGCCAGTGCAAAACATTCCGTCATCGGGGCACGGCGGATCGGTCACGAAGCACTCCTGGTTATCTTCGTTGCAGCTTTCTCCCCCGTTGCACCACAGGCCGTCATCGACCGGGCAAGGCTGCTGACCGTCGACGCACTGGCAGTCCACGCAGGTTTCCACCCCGCTGCACCACAAGCCGTCATCGCACTGGTCATCCAGGGAGCAGTTGCAAAAGAGACCGAGATAGGCGCTGCCGTATGTTCTTTCCGAAATACTCGCCCACCATCCGCGATAAGAGTTGGAGGCGTGAATCGGCGCCGATGCGGTCACTCTCATTGTGGCGGCCACCCAGCAGGTGATCGTGGGATCGCTCTCATCAAGAGTGTACGATTCCCCTTCATTCAGCGTCATCGTGTGAGATCCGCTTCCGTCCACGCATTCAAAATCCACCTGATTGTTGTCTGCGTGCGATGCGATGAAAAAGCGGCGTTGCGGCGATCCCTGCACGGTGGATCCCCCGCGAGTATAAAGCTTCTGCACCATCAATGAGGCGGGCGCCAGCGCAAAGGCGAAATCCCAGTTTCTATAAATGTGATCCCAGTGATCCTCGCCATAAATGCGGGAGAGGTAGGCGACGAAAATTGGGCCATCGGAAATGATTTCCGCTTCCAGGGCGGTCTGGTAATACCACACATCACCAGCGTCCATGAGCTGGGAACTTGTATCGATGTTGACGGTCAGTCCGTCCTGCGCGGCCACAATGTAAACGCCGCTTTGGTCATCCGATGAATAATGGTTGAAAGGATGTTGCGGCGGCGCCGTGTAGTGATTTCCCAGCACGCGCACGGGCAGGACCGGAAAGGCGCTCGTCGTGTCCCAGCAATCCGGAGGATGATTAGCAGCCACGATGTAGAAATCGCCGTTCGCCCAAAGATGCGCTCCGGCCACTCCTGAGAATCGATGGGCCTCGCCCTCGTTCAGATTGAAAGTATCATCGGGAGTCCCGTCATTATTTGTATCGTAATTGATCGCCGTTCCATCGGAAACGGCCATCACGGAATAGTTGTTGAATGCGATGGGCAGGTAATATTCGTCGCCGACGGAGCGTTCGGCGAGCACTCCGTATTGCAGCGAACTGTCCTCATAAGCTCCCCCGTCGTCGTGACGACCGAAATGATAGGTCGCCTGCAAGGGCAAATCGGAAATGATTTTCGTGCCCGTGACAGGCGCCTGGGATCGGCTGACGCCTGCGCCGTCGGCCACATCCAAAAATTCGTCTTCCGCCACGCCGTCGTGATCGTAGTCAATCCAAATGTTGTTGCCGTCGGAAAGGGACGTGATCGCAACGGAGTTGGTCATATTTGGCGCGCCGGTGGTATTGGTATAGGCGATCCAATACGTGTATTGGGCCTGCGCTGACGCCGCGCAAAAAACCATCAGGAAAAAGACCGTGATGATGACTGTGTTTTTCATCGAAGCGTCTCCTTCATTGTGCCAACTGTGTTTTTTTGGGGAGGGGGGATAAACCCGACGCAATGGAAACCGGAATATAAAGCCGCTTCTTAAAATGCAATGTATCCCTTACGAGCGCACTATACATGAACTGAGCGAATCCGAAAACTGCTTGCGTTCGAGTTTACAGCGCCGAAGGAATCCGCTATAAAAATGACCTTAGTGATTCTTTCGACAACTTGGGAGTTCATAATGATCGGAGTCGTTTCGTACGGCGGATATATTCCCCGTTTACGCCTGAACCGCATGAGCGTTTTCCAGTCCATGGGCTGGCTGACTCCGGCCGTCATCATGGTGGCCCAGGGAGAGCGGTCCTTTTGCAACTGGGATGAAGACGCTTTGACAATGGCTGCGGCCGCGTCCCGAGACTGCCTGTCGGGCATGGATAAATCGACCGTGGACGGCGTCTATCTGGGATCGACCACGTTGCCCTTTTCCGATCGCTCCAACGCAGGGATTGTGAAAACGGTGCTCAATCTGCGCGACGACAGTGTGACCAACGATTTTACATCCACGTTGCGGGCGGGAACCGGCGCGCTGCTTTCGGCCCTGTCCGCAGTGAAAAGCGAAGATCGCAATCAGGTTTTGGTCACGGCCACCGACAAGCGCCAAACCAAAGCCGCATACTTTTACGAATTGTGGTTCGGCGACGGCGCCGCTTCCGTGCTCGTTGGAAAAGACAATGTCATCGCCGAGTTCCTTGGCTCCTATAGCACCTCCCACGACTTCGTGGATCACTATCGCGGGGCGCAAAATACCTACGACTATATGTGGGAAGAGCGCTGGGTGCGCAACGAAGGATACTCCAAGATCATTCCCGAGGCCGTCGAAGGCTTATTGGCGAAATTGTCCGTCTCCATGGATGACGTGGACAAGCTCGTGTTCCCGTGTTTTTTCAAGGCCGAGCACAAGAAAATCGCCAAAAAACTCGGGGCCTCGCCGGAAAAGGTTGTCGACAACATGCACGAAGTCTGCGGGGAAACCGGCGCCGCGCATCCCCTGGTCATGTTCGTCAAGACTCTGGAAGAATCGAAACCCGGCGACACGATCCTTCTGGCCGGATTTGGACAGGGCTGCGACGCCCTGCTTTTCCGCGTGACCGACAACATCAAAAAACTCCCCAAACGCGCGGGCGTCATGGGATCGCTGGCCTCGAAAAAAGTCGTGGACAACTATACCAAATTCCTCAAGTTCAGAGGATTGATACAAACCGAAGCCGGCATTCGCGCCGAGGCGCCCACGCAGACCGCCATGACCACGCTATGGCGCAAGCGCAAGATGATCCTCGGCCTCGTGGGCGGCAAATGCACCGAGTGCGGCACGCCGCAGTTTCCAAAAATGGACATCTGTGTGAATCCGAAATGTCTGGCGGTCAATACGCAAGACGATTACGAGTTCTCCGATGTTCCGGCGACAGTCAAAACCTTCACTGCGGACATGCTCGCCGTTTCCGTCGATCCTCCCGCCATTTACGGCATGGTCCAGTTCGAGGGCGGGGGGCGTTTTATGTCCGATTTCAGCGATTGCGAATTGGATCAGGTCCACGTCGGGCAACCCGTGAAGATGTCTTTTCGCCGCCGATACACGGATAACGATCGCGGTTTCACCGGTTATTTCTGGAAAGCCGTTCCGATCGTGGTCGAAAAAAAGAAAGACGAAAACGAAAAAGTGGAAGAAGAGCCGAGCGTGCTGGATGTATTCGAGCGCATGAAAGGCGCCTTTCGCGCCGACAAGGCCGAAGGCATGGATATCGTATTCCAGTATAAAATTTCCGGCCCGCAGGGAGGCGAGTGGCATCTGGTTATCAAGGATCAAAAGTGTGAGTTTGTTGAAGGCGAACACGCAAGCCCGACAACGACGCTTTTGTCCGCGGATAAAGACTTCGTGGCCATCAGCCTTGGCAAACTGAACGCCATGGAAGCCTTTTCCAGCGGTCGCCTCAAAGTGGAAGGGGACATGATGAAGTCCCAGCTTCTCGGAAAACTGTTTAAATTTTAAGGCTGATAAGCCCTGCAAGGGCGATACAATAGGTGAAAAGGGAAAAGGAAATGAAGCGTGAAATTAAATCGAGTGACTCGCTCTCCCGTTTCCTCCTTCCTCCTTCCTCCTTTATCCTTCCGCTCATTGGAGTTTGAATATGGCAACAGGGATTAAAGACAAAGTCGCGATCATCGGCATGGGCTGCAGCAAATTCGGCGAGCGCTGGGATGTCGGCGCTGAGGAACTCATGGTGGAGGCGTTTACGGAATGCCTGGAGGATGCTGGCATCGACCGAAGCGAAATTGAGGCGGCCTGGTTTTCCACGTGCATGGAAGAGGTCAACGTTGGCAAAAGCGCCCTTCCCATGTCCACGACGCTGAGGCTCCCGCGCATCCCCGTCACGCGTGTGGAAAACTACTGCGCGAGCGGCACCGAGGCCTTCAGAGGCGCCGTGTATGCCGTGGCTTCCGGGGCAGTTGATGTTGCGCTGGCCCTGGGTGTGGAAAAGCTCAAAGACACCGGTTACGGCGGCCTGCCGAATCCCGGTTCGGGCGCCGGATCCCTGACCTGGCTATGGTATCCCAACCTGACGGCTCCCGGCGTTTTCGCCCAACTGGCCAGCGCCTACGCGGCCAAATACAAAATCCCCGACCAGGATTTGAAACGAGCCATCGCCACGGTGTCAGCCAAAAGCCATGAGAACGGCGTTTTGAACCCCAAGGCGCATCTTCGGAAAAAGGTGACGGTGGACCAGATCATGGCCTCCCCCATCATCGCGCATCCCCTGGGCCTGTACGATTGTTGCGGCGTCAGCGACGGTTCGGCCTGCGCCATCGTCACGACCGTCGAAAAGGCGAAGGAAATGGGCTTTAAGGACATCGTTTCGGTCAAAGCTCTGCAACTCGCGCTATCGAGCGGCGAAGAAATGGGTTTCAACGAATGGGACGGCGATCACTTTATGACCACCGACAAATGCAGCACCATGGCCTATAAGGAAGCTGGCATCACGAATCCGCGCGAAGAAATCAGTATGATGGAAGTGCACGACTGCTTTTCCATCACCGAACTGGTCACCTATGAGGACCTGCACATCTCCAAAAGAGGCGAGGCCGTCAAAGACGTCATGGACGGACTCTATCACCGGGATGGCAAAGTGCCCTGCCAGGTGGACGGCGGCCTGAAATGCTTCGGCCATCCTATCGGCGCTTCGGGCCTGCGCATGCTTTATGAGATGTACCTGCAACTCAACGAGCGCGCGGGGGAAAGGCAGATCAATGATCCGCGCTACGGCCTCACGCACAACCTGGGCGGATTCCCCTTCATGAACGTGTGCAGCATCGCCATTGTCGGCAAGCACGGGGAGTGAGGGGCGGCGCAATTCACCACTGCGGATTTTTCGCCAGCAGATCGTTCATGGCCGCGGGAGCGATCGGTTTGGAAAAGTAAAAGCCTTGCGCGTATTCACAGCCGAGTGATCTCAAATAATCCATCTCGTCTTTTGTTTCCACGCCTTCTGCTGTGACGTCCATTCCTAGATTATGCGCAAGGGATACAATCGTTTTCACGAAAATCTTATTTCGCGGATCTTCGGCCATGTTGGAAATGAAAGTCCGATCAATCTTTAAGGTGTCCACGTGGAATCTGTGCAGAACATTTAGCGAGGAATAGCCTGTTCCGAAATCGTCGATACACAATCGAACGCCCGCATCATGCAGGTTTTTCAGCGCTGCTGCGATGCCCCCGGATTCGCTCAAAAGAACTTTCTCGCTGACTTCAATGCCGAGTTGCAGGCTGCCTGCTTCGATTCCGGTCTCATCGAGAACATGCTGCACTAATTCCGCCAGCCCCGGCCTGACAAATTGCTGAATCGATAAATTCACATTGACGCGCAACGGAACATCGCTTTGATAAAGCTCTTTCCACTCGCGAAGTCGTTCGCAGGACTCCTGCAAAATCCACTGCCCAAGAGGCACGATCAAGCCTGTTTCCTCGGCCAGTGGAATGAAGGTTTTCGGACTCAAAAGACCTTTGCTTTCGTGCTCCCAGCGCACCAGAGCTTCCAAAGCGGTAATGCGACCACTGGACAGTTGAATGATCGGCTGAAAAAGAACCTTAAAGCATTTGTTTTTCAGGGCTTTGCGGATGTCGGTATCGAGTTCAAGCCGCTCCATGGCCTGCTTGTGCATTTCGTCATCGAAAA
Source organism: uncultured bacterium (assembly GCA_964591275.1). GTDB lineage: Bacteria > Lernaellota > Lernaellaia > JACKCT01 > JACKCT01. Next base: position 81,944 of record CAZQAE010000008.1, read on the forward strand.
GAACGTAGCGCGCGCGGCCCCGGTTTTTCGCCCGATACATGGCCGTGTCGGCATCGCGAAGGACTTCGTTGGGGTAATTATAACTCGCGGTGCTCAGCGTGATGCCGATGCTGGCCGATGTAAAAACTTCCTGTCGAGCCAGCTTGATAGGTACATTCAATTCCTCGTTGATGCGTCCCGCGACGATGGTGGCATCTTGAACATGGCTGATGCTGTCGAGTAAAATTGCGAACTCATCGCCGCCCAAGCGCGCAACGGTGTCATGGGGGCGGACGGTGCGCATCAGTATTCTGGACACAGCTTTGATTACTTCGTCGCCGGCATTGTGCCCCAGGCTATCATTGATGATTTTGAAACGGTCCAGGTCCACGAAAAGGACGGCAAACATATAGTCTTTGTGCCGATGCGCTTTTTCGATAGCCATGTCGAGCTGCTCGACGAACCACCCCCTGCTGCGAAGGTTGGAAAGGGAGTCGCGCACAGAGATGATCTGGAGCTGTTCGTCGGCCTTTTCCAGACCGCGAATCAGGCGCACCAGAGCCCACAAAGCCGTCAGCGTTAAAATGGCGGCAAGAACCCAGATAAAGGCCAAATTTCACTCCCCTCCGAAATACTGGATTGTTGAACGCAATCGCAAACGCAATATTTCTTTTAAACACTTGGTTCTTAATTATCACTCTTGCCCATTTGCGTTGAGCGGTCAAGAACAGAATTGCCCTTGGCGAATTTTGAAATATCACTCTGCAATCCAAAGGCTAAAATACATGAATTGATCACATCAGGGACAAGGCGATTTTGTCGAGGAAATCCATTATTGATAAAATGGATGTGTATCGACCGATATGTTAACCTGTTCCGAGTGAATTTCAAAAAGCCCAAGCCATCCATAGATGGCGATGATTTTTCAAACGCCAATACTTTGACGCCCCTCCCGGCGGAAATTGGGTGAGCCTCATGGAAAATAAACTGCTTCGCGTACTCAACCCCGATAAAGCAAAGAAGCGAATGCTTGAGTTCGCCAAGCCGCTCGGCGCACGGAAGGTGAAACTGCGCGAGTGCCTCGGTCTGGTCCTGGCCCAGGAAGTAATTCCTACAATCAACCATCCGCCTTTTGACAACTCAGGGATGGACGGCTACGCGCTCATTGCCGCGGACCTTGTCGGGGCGACAATAGAAACGCCAAAAACACTTCGGGTTTTGGAAACCATCCCCGCCGGCAGCCTGCCAAGCGTCGAGGTTTTTTCGGGATGCGCCAGTAAAATTATGACCGGCGCGCCCATGCCCGTTAGCGCTGACGCCGTGGTTCGCGTTGAAGACACCAGGGCAGACAATGATCGTGTGTTGATATTTCAAGAGGCCAAACCCGGGCAAGATATCCGGAAAATGGGAGAGGGCCTCTCGCGCGGCGTTGCCGTGCTGGCCTCCGGGCGGCAGCTCACCCCGGCTCGTATCGGTCTCGCCGCCGCGTCGGGGCTGCCGGAATTGCTGGTCTATCCGCGTCCGAAGGTTGGGATCATTGTCACCGGAGAGGAGATCGTCGAACCGGGAACCGCCCTTGCGCCGGGCAAAATTTTTAATTCCAACGGATACATGCTTTTCAATCAGGTGCTGGAAGCGGGGGGCATTCCCGTGGACTACGGCGTGGCGCCGGACGATCTTTCGTCGCTTGAAAACATGATCCACAGCGCGATGAACGAATGCGATATCGTTTTGACAACGGGCGGCGTTTCCATGGGCGACTATGACTTTGTCGAACAGGCTGTCGCCGACCTGGGGGTAACGATTCACTTCACGCAAGTTTCCCAGCACCCCGGCAAAGCCTTCGTGGGCGGCGTCGCCGACGAAGCGCTCTTTTTTGGCCTGTCAGGAAGTCCTGCCTCCGTGATGGTCTGTTTCGAGGTCTATGTTCGTCCGGTGATCCGGAAAATTCTCGGACGCGAGCAATGGTTCCCTAAAACATGCGTCGGGTCGTTCACGGAGCCTATGAGAAAGAAACCGGGGATGACCTACTGGTCGCGAGTCATTGTGGAGCGCAGTGACGTCTCCTGCCGGCTCCATCCTTCGGCCCCGCGCCATAGTGGCGCTTTGCGCTCAATGGCTCTAGGCGACGGCCTTGCGGAACTCCCCGCGGAGCTTGACCTCGTGCCGCCCGGAATGGAACTGACCGTGCACTTGTTTTAGCAACCTCGATAGGTATGTGAAATCGAGGAGCGAACTATATCCAAGAGTGTGCGACATAAAAGGCGATAGTTCACCCAAGTCGCCTCAAAGCCCTTTTAGGCTGCAAAATGGATTAGCATTTATGTCGCGCACCCGTATTCATTGAGACGGGGTTTACAAACGATTTGCGTGTGCTAAAAGTTATTGGCAACAGAAATGAAAAAAGAGACGCCCGCTTCAAACAATTTTGCTCAAGGTGAAAAAAGTCGAGGAAAAGCCCTAAAGATCGTGTTTTTGTTGAATTTCAAAAATGGGCGCAACCATTTTTAAGGAGAAGACCGTGCGAAATTATCTCCCATTAATCCTTGCCGCCGTGATGGCGTTGACAGTCGCCGCGACCAGCACTTCGGCGCAGGATCTGAGCGCCGCGCAGATTGTCAAAAAGGCCGACGATCTGGCTCGCGGTGAAACCAGCTACGCCGAGATGACGATGAAGGTTGAGACAAAGCGCTGGAAACGCACGACAAAGATGAAAGCGTGGACGAAAGGAAACGAAAAGTCATTCATCGTCATTTCGCAACCCGCAAAGGATAAGGGAACCACCTTCCTGAAGCTGGGGCGCGAGATGTGGAATTACCTGCCCAAAGTTGAGCGCAAGGTGAAAATACCGCCTTCTATGATGCTGCAAAGCTGGATGGGATCGGATTTCACCAACGACGACGTATCCCGAGCCGATTCGATGATCGTTGACTACACGCACAAGATCGTCGGCGAAGAAATGATCGACGGGAAACCCTGCTGGAAGATTGAGTGCATTCCCCACGAGGACGCGCCGGTTTTCTGGGGCAAGGTCGTCACGGTCGTTCAGAAAGACGGATTCATTTATCGGCGGACGGAGTATTACGACGAAGACATGCGCGTCGTTAAAGTTTTGAGCCTCGATAATATTGTTAAAACCGGCGGTCGCCGCCTTCCGACGCGCTACACCATGATCAACAATAGAAAGCCGGCCAACAAGACCGAGCTGATCTTCGACAAGATTGAATTTGATATGAAAATCCCCGACGCAACATTCACGATGAAAAACCTCTCCCGAGGCGGACGATAGAAACCATGCGTGATCTCATCATCATGTCCTGGAGAAATCTGGGCCGCAACAAGTGGCGCACGGCCATCACCGTGGCGGCCATCGCTTTCGCCGTCATCATCCTGATCTTCTTCAAAGCCATGCAGACCGGACAATACGCCGAGATGATCGACAACATCGTCAAAACCAATTCCGGCCATTTGCAGGTCCAGGCGCAGGATTTTCAGGAAGAGGGCGACATCAACCTTTCCGTGGACAACCCGGATGAGGTGATGAAACTGCTGGAAAATACGCCCGGCGTCCTCGCCGCCGTTCCCCGCGTCATGACCGGCATGCTCGTGAGCCATCGTGACCACTCCTTTGGCGCTCTAATTATCGGTACAGACGCAATAAAAGAGGCGCAGGTCACGCGAATCGCCAAAGTCATGAAGGAAGGCAAATACCTTGATCCCGCTGACCCCAACGGAATCATCATAGGACACAAGCTGGCCAAAAACCTCAAGGCCGCGCTCGGCAACGAGCTTATCCTGATGGGCGCCGCCTCCGACGGCAGCACCGCAGCGGCCAAGGTCCAAGTTCGGGGCATCTTTAAAATGGGCCAGACCGATTTCGACCGACAATTCATTTTTGCCAATATCAGCAGCGTGCAGGAATGGACGGTCATGGAGGGGCGGGTCAACGCCGTGGCGATTCTCTTGGAAAATTATAAGCTGATCGAGCCTGCCAAAGCGCAAATCCAAGCCGGTCTCGACGGCATGAAGACTGATATAATGGAGCTCAAAGCCATGACCTGGGCCGAAGTCATGCCCGGCATCGACCAGGGCATCAAGCTCGACAAAGCCTTCGGCAAAATCACTTACGGCATCCTTTTGCTCGTCGTGGCTTTCGGCATCCTCAATACCTTCCTGATGTCGGCCATCGAAAGAACACGCGAGTTCGGCGTCATGCTGGCCATCGGCGTCAAACCGAAAGTCTGCGGCTTGCTGATATTGCTGGAAAGTCAGGTTCTTTTTGTCGTCAGCTACGTCGTGGGCGCGGTCCTGGGCAGCGCCATCGCCTATTATTTCCAGACGGTCGGCATCAAAATTTCCGGCGCGGAACAGATGATGGAGCAATATGGAATGAGCGGAACCATCTATCCGAATTTGGCGCCGGCGGTTTTGGGCGATACCTTTCTCATGGTTTGGATAATTGTTTTTATTGTCGCGTTGTATCCCGCCTGGCGCGTTACACGATTTCGGCCCGTGGAGGCGTTACGGCATGTTTAAAGCCTCAGAACCGACATTCAAAGCCCGAGAAGCGATGAGGATTTCCGAATGCTGATTATGATAAAAACGGCGTGGCGGAATTTGTGGCGAAACAAACGCCGGACCCTCATTATGATTTCGGCGATTACCGTCGGGCTTTTCGGCGTCGTCGGATTCATCGGCCTGATGAATGCCTACAAGGAAAACATGCGCGACAACGCCGTGAACACGCTCACGGGGCACGTCAAAATCACCGCGCTCGGCTACCATGACAATCCGGTTCCCACCTTAAATTTTCCCTTGCCGCCGGGTGCCGTGCAGGCGATCAACAACGCCCCGGAAGTCGTAGGCGCCGCCAGCCGCGTGGTCGGGATGGTGATGGCCTCAAACTCCGAACGTTCGGACCAGGTGACGCTGTTGGGCATTGAACCGGGACGCGAAGCCAAGGTCTCCATCCTGCCCAAATCCATCATCGAGGGCCGCTGGCTCAAAGGCGGCGACAAACGTAAAATCGTCGTCGGGAAAAGCCTTTTGGAGCGCTTCAAAACGAAGCTTGGCCGCCGGATCGTCCTGATGGCCTATGACGCCGAAGGGGAGCTATCCAGCCAAGTGTTTCGTATCGTCGGCGTATTCAAGACACCGACCGACGCCTTCGACAAAACGCACATTTATGTACCTCTGGAACAAGCGCAGGAGTTTTTCGTGATTCCGGGGCGCGTGACGGAACTGGTTATCATGGGAGAATCGGCGGAGAGGGCTCAGGAACTTGTCGCCGAAATAAAAGCGCATTGGAAAGGCGACCCGAATCTGGAAATTAAGGACTGGCTCGAAATGCTGCCGATGCTCGCGCAGCTTTTCAAGTTCTGGGATGCGGGCTTGGCGATCTTTTACTCGATCTATTTCATCGCCATGGCCTTCGGCATCGCCAATACCTTCCTGATGGTTGTCCATGAACGTACGCGCGAGTTCGGCGTCATGCTGGCCCTAGGTGTATCGCGAAAAATGATCATGATCATGATGATCGCGGAATCGATGCTGCTAGCCGTGTTCGCCGGGGCCGTGGGCGCGGGTTTGGGCATCGCTATGAGCTTCTATTTCGGCAAGTTCGGGCTGGACCTGAGCTTTGCCGCCGCCGGCCAGGAATATTTCGGCGCAAGCTCCGTCATGTATCCGTATCTGACCGCCAAAGATGTCGCAGCCTCGCTGCTGGCCACAATCGTCACGGCAATCTGCGTGTCCATCTACCCCGCGTGGAAGGCAGGCCGCGTGCAACCCGTCGAAGCCATCCGCATGCAGTAGGCTCCAAACCTGAGGCATGTGGATCACATATCAGCGGATTGTTGAACTTGCATATACTCAGAGTGCCCCAGCAAATAAAGCAGCAAGTAAGCTGGAATTTTTATTATCGTCGCCTTACCGGCGGATAGTATGTCAAATTCCTCAGCCTGTTTCACAACCATGATTCCCGTTTTGGCTTGTGAAATTTTTATCAATTCTCGCAGATTTTTCTCATCCTTATTTGTCGTTTGCGACTTGTACTTAACCTCGATTGGGATGATAAGCCCATTGGGGAATATCTGCACAAGATCCACTTCCTGATCTTTTTTGTTTCGCCAGTAGCCAAACCTCGGAATTTGCTGGTAATGATATGAATAGAAATGCTTATACACTGCGGTTTCAATGATAAGACCCATTTCATCCGAGTTTGCCAGAATTTCCTGCCCTTTCATCAGAACAGCGTTTCGCACGGAGGTATCGGAAATATAGGCTTTCCGCCTACCTTTCAGTCCCATTTTTCCGCTTTGGCGCATCGGGGCCAAATGATACAGCAAGCCGGCTGAGCTCAAATATTCAATGTAATTGGAAACCGTGGAGGCGCTGACGCCAATTTCCTTAGACAACATTTTCTTGTCAACAATGCCGCCGCTGTGAAGACAAAAATATATGAACAACCGTTCCATTTCCGTCACGTTTCTGATGCCGAAAGCTGCCGTCATGTCTCGTTTGAGAACTTTCTCCACGACATCTTCACGCAGGATTCGCTGGACTTCCGCAAGGTCTTTCTCGAGCACCAACTCAGGAAAACCACCCTTCATCAGGTAGTCATGAAAATGATCCTTAATATCCGCCGTCTTTAAAACCAGATCGGCAAGCTCATCTTTTTGTAATTTCGGCAGTCCCATCACCCGAAGGCCTGGGTGTAACTCTGGCGTGGAGAATTCCGACAGGCACAGATGTTCGTAGAAAGACAGAGTGGGCACTTTGATGGTAGTCCAGCGCCCGACTCCAGATTCCTGAGAACCGGTAGCCAGTTCCACGGCGGCGGAGCCTGTGGCAACGATTTTCAGGTCCGGTTGGAAATCGACAGCATGCTTTATCCAAGTCGGCCAATCCTTATAGTACTGCACTTCGTCAAGCAGCAGCAGCGTACGCCCTTTTCCACCGAGAGTATTTTCGCGATAAACATCAAGGATATGGTCCAGCATGCGCTCCTGGGCCGTCAGTTTGACCAGTGGATGGTCCAGGGATAAATAAAATATTTCCTTGGGTTCCCAACCGTTGGATATAAAATACTCAATGAGTTGCATTAGTATGACGGTTTTGCCGACACGACGAGGTCCGGAAATGACAGTTGCCCGATTCCAGTCCGGCTTGGTCACCCAATGAAGTGTCTCGTGGAAGGAGGCGCGATGAAAAGAGTATTTCCGGAATGTTTCACCTTTCCACCAAGGATTCATTCCCTGCATAACCTGAAAAAGCTGAGGATCATCGATAATCGACATGGCGTGGCTCCTTTTGCTAAAAGTCGACTTTGTGCAAAGTGTACTTTAGTTAAAAGCGCATTTCAAGATAAATAAGCTCGTTTTACTTAACTTTTGCACCCATAAAAACGAGAAAAGTTGTTGGATTTCCTTTTTGACGATGCCGCTGGATTCCACGCAGGTCCTCGGTGTGGCGATCCGTGATGTCGCCTTGTGTTTCAATACTGCGATGGTGTAAAATGGTTTTCGTAAAATTGGGCTTTTGTTTTTTAGGCCCAATTTTTTCGTTGGAACAAACCCGGAGGGAAAAGGCTCTTTTTCAAAGCCCCGTTTTTTTCCAATGAAGAATCAGAAAAATAAGGCGAAGGAGGTTTTTTCATGCGTCATTTGATTTTGGCCGCAGTGATTGCGGCGATTCTATTTCCGGTCATAACATCCGCCGCTTATATCGACCCCAATCTCATCGTGGAAATGGATCAAGCGGGCGATGACTACGTTTCGGTTTTGATCATCATGAAAGACAAGGTCGATCTTGACGACATGGTGGCGACGCTGAGTCGGAAACATGCCTCTTTGGCCAGTCGTCACTACGATGTCATCACAGCCCTGCAGGAAAAAGCCGCCCTGGCGCAAACGGCCATCCTGTCGTCCCTGGCCGGCGCGCAGGCCGCAAGCCAGGTGAAGAATGTCAAATCCTTTTGGATCAGCAATATGATCGCCGTGCAGGTTCGTCCCGCGTTCGTGGAGAGGATCGCCGCGAGGGCGGATGTCAAATCCGTACTGCTCGATCCCCCCATCGAACTCATCGAACCCGTTTCCAAAAGTCCCGCTCCTCCCCGCACGATCGCGCTTGTTGAAAACGGCGTGCTCTCGGCCCGTGCGCCGGAAATGTGGGCTTTGGGATACGACGGAAGCACGGCCCTAGCCTGCGATCAGGACACCGGCGCCGATGGGACTCACGTCGCCTTTGCCAACCGCTGGCTCGGCCTGGAAGTTCCGCCGGCGCAAGCCTGGTTTGATCCGCTGGGAAACGAAACCTTTCCGACGGAATCCTGGGGCAATGATCACGGCACGCACACGCTGGGGACCATGGTCGGAAACGACGGCATGGGCAATCAGATTGGCATGGCGCCCGCCGCGAAGTGGATCGGAACCAAAACCATCGACACGGGCGGCGAGATTTTGTCCGACGCGGTCGCAGCATTTCAGTGGTCTGCGGACCCCGACGGCAACCCGGCCACCATGGACGACGTCCCGGACGTGATCAATAACTCATGGGGTTTGTCGCGTAATTATTACGGTGATTGCCGGCCCGATTTCAACGACGCCATCGACGCGGCTGAAGCGGCGGGCGTAGTAGTAGTGTTCGCTGCGGGCAACGAAGGTCCGGAAACTGAGAGCCTGCGCTCGCCGGGCAATCGGATCGCAACAGCCGTGAGTTCCTTCGCCGTAGGAGCGCTGGAACAAGACGGCGAGACCATCGCCGACTTTTCCAGTCGCGGTCCCTCGGACTGCGATCATGCTACGATCAAGCCGGAAGTTTCCGCCGTGGGCGTTGATGTCCGCAGCGCCATGCCCGGCGACGAATATCAAATTATGAGCGGCACCTCCATGGCCTGCCCGCACGTGGCGGGCGCCGTCCTTCTGCTTCGCGACGCCTTTCCCGACACCCCGCCCGAAGATGTCAAATGGGCGCTTTACATTACTGCAGTGGATCTCGGCGTTCCCGGCGAAGACAACACCTTCGGCCGAGGGCGAATCGACGTGATGGAAGCCTACGCCTATCTTTTGAGCAATACCGACTGCGACCGGGACGGCGACACTTTCGATAGCGAAGGCGACTGCGGCGGCAACGACTGCAACGATTACGATCCTGATATTCATCCCGGACATGCGGAAATTTGCGGCGATAATAAGGACAACGACTGCAACGACCTGATCGACGCGGATGACCCTGGCGTCGTAGTCACAGACCCGGAAGTCTGCGGCGATGGCGCAGACAACAATTGCAACAACCTAGTGGATTATGAGGACCCCGCCTGCCTCATGGGCGGACCGGACGCATTCGGTTATACCTGGGATTATTCGGAACCCTATGTTTGGAATGACGTTTCCGATGGCGCGCTCGGCCCGCAGGCGGACGACGTGGCGTCCTCTCCGGTTAGCCTGGGTTTCAATTTTGCATTTTACACGGATTTCTTCGACGCCACGCATGTCACCACAAACGGCCACGTCAGCTTCAGCGGCGAAACGAGGCCCGGGATGGAATGCGAAGAATCTCAAATTTTTATGGCCAATTTCGCCGGATTGTGGCTGGATTTGGACACCACGTCGGTTGGAGCGATTTACTACAAGACCACGGGCGAGGCACCGACGAGACATTTCACCACGCAATGGGATGCCGTTCCCGTGTTCGGCGACAGCGGCAATACGGGAACATTCCAAGTGGTTTTGGAAGAGGGAAGCAACGACATCATTATCTATATCCAGGACGGGTACGTCGGAAAATCGAACAACATTCTCATTCGCGGCTCCGAGACGGGACATTACTTAAGTTCCCATTGCGGCGAATTTATGCCGGCAAACGGCATGGCGGTGCGCTTCAAGTATCCGGGCCAAGCGTACTGCCTGGGATGCTGGATCGACGGCATATGTTTTTCGGACGACGCGAAGAAGCCCTATGATCCCTGTCTGATATGCGATGTCGATCAGTCCCAGGAAATCTGGAGCCACAACGACGGCGTTAGCTGCGACGACGGCGCCTTTTGCAACGGAAACGACCAGTGCCAGGGGGGAACATGCTCGGATCATGACGGCGATCCCTGCTCAGACGATGGACTGTTTTGCAACGGCGAAGAGTATTGCGACGAGCTCGCCGACGGGTGCGATCGCCAAAATGCCCCGGATTGCGTTGACGATGGCCTATGGTGCAACGGCGAGGAGTTCTGCGACGAAGACAACAATGAGTGTGGCCACCGCGACGGGCTGGATTGCCCCGGAGATGACGTGTTCTGCAACGGCGAGGAGTCCTGCGACGAAGAATCGAAAGAATGCCTGAGCGGCGGAAATCCCTGTCTGGATGGGCAGATATGCGACGAGGAAAACGGGGAATGCATCACGCCGACGGATGATGATTCGGATGACGATGCTTCCGACGATGACACCGATGTCAGCTTCGCCGACGACGATGATGATGACGACAATGACGATTCTGGCGGAAAAATCTGTTCATTCCTCTAAACCACGGATGATAAGGAGAACCAACTTGACTCAAATTGCGCCTTTTTCAATAAATTTTTCACAGCCTAAAATTACGCTGAAATCGCTGAAACCATGACTTGCCCCTTTTGCCATTTGCCGAAAGACCGCCTCATCGCGCAAAACGATTACGCGGTGGCTATCGCCGACGAATCTCCCGTCAATCCCGGCCATGCGCTGGTGATTCCCCGGCGCCATGTCGAGTCGTGGTTCGATACCGATGAGGCGGAGCGGCTAGGGATCCTGCACCTGATCGATGAGCTGAAATCCAGGCTGGACACCGAGCACTGCCCTGACGCCTGGAATATCGGCATCAATGACGGCCTGGCCGCCGGACAGACAATCATGCACTTGCATATTCACCTCATACCCCGTTACTCTGAAGATGTAGACGATCCACGCGGCGGAGTTAGACATGTCATACCGGAGCGAGGAAACTATAAGCGTCCTGGCCACGTACCGAAGGCAAAAATTGGAGACTAGAAGGCTTGGTCCAGGAACATTAACGAGGAGAAATCGATGAAACGACGAATGTCCATATATCAGATCAGCTTTGTCCTTATCGCCATTATGACGATGATCGGATCAGCGCATGGCGCTGAAAAGAATTACTGGAAGGTTGTCTATTCGGCGAGTTCCACCGAAGGGGGCTCTTCCGGTTCGTCATTATTAAACGATATGGGGCAAATTACGGGGCAGCTCACCGGCGGAAACGCCTACTGTGGCTCCGTCGACGATCCCAATTACTACGATGTTTTCGGCAAATTCGGCGCATCCTGGGAGTTGGGGATATCCGATCATCTGGCCGACGCAAAAAAATCCGGCGAGATCAAGTCGGCGCCCATGAGGAAATCCCCAATGCGCACTCAAAAGATTGCCGAGCTGATTTCTTCTCCGGGCATTTCCCTCAAAGCGCCTTTCAAGCCCGAAGCCTCGATAACGCTGCCGGATTCCCAAATCACAAAAGCCCATCAGGAGTTTGAAATCCAGTCCGCGGCTGCGGGCAAACGCAAGGTCATCGGCGTGCACATCGACACGCCGCAATTTTCGGCCGTGACCTGGGAGCGGCTCACGGACGACTTGGGCAATCAATCATGGCGCACAGCCATAAAAGCGCCGAAAGCGAAATCGCTACGGCTGCACTTTGCAAAATTCCAACCGGGCGCCGACGATCAGGTCATAGTTTACAGCGAATTTTTGCCCGAGACGGCCCGTCGCGTCAGGCCCACGCGCACCGCGACAACGAGCGATTTCTGGGGTCCGGTCACCATGGGCGATCTGGTCTTTTTGGAAGTCATTACGAAATCGGCCACCCCCCCCATGATCGTTGTGGATAAAATCAGCTATGCCGTGAAGGATATGTTCTCCGCCGATGACTTTCTCAAGGTCGGAGATTGCTACCTGGATCCGAACTGCTATCCGGATTGGAACATAGTGAAAAATGCTATTGGCCAGATGATATTCGAATATGATGGGGGCCAGGCAGTCTGCACCGGCACCCTCATCACGGATGTCGCCGGAAGTTATGAGCCATTTTTTTTCTCAGCTAATCATTGCTTTCATTCCGATGCCGCGGCCGACAGCCTGACCGTCACATTCTTCTGGTACACCGACGCCTGTAACGGCAGCGCTGATGACTGGCAGAATGTTCAAACCTACACCGAAGGCTCGCAGGTCCTGATGCATTCCAGCACAACCGACGCCCTCCTGTTGCGCCTCGACCAGGATCCGCCCAATGGCGCTGTTTTTCTTGGCTGGGACGCCAACGACAACCTGGAATTGAACGACGATATCTCTGTGTTGCATCATCCCGCCGGCACTTATATGCGCATCTCCTTCGGCTACATCAGCGGTGAATCAGACGGCAGCGAAGTCGATCTCGGCGACGACGATGACGATGACGATAACGACGACGATTTGGATGATGACAACGGGGGAGGAAGCTCGGGCGACGATGACGACGACGATGAATGCGGCATCATCTGCGGCGGATGAGTCGTGAACCAGTGGTCAGTGGATAGTGGTCAGTGTAGGAGCGACCAATGGAATGCGGAATGCGAAGCGATGAGTAAGCGAAAGCACGATGTCGACAACTCTTCATCCGTACTTCATACCTCATACTTCATACCTCATACTTCATACTTCATACCTCATACCTCATACCTCATGCCTCATACCTCATACCTCATACTTCATACTTCATCCGCACCAGACCCTGAACCCTATGCGGATAAAATCAGCGTCATTCTGATATGGTCGATGCCCGCATCCAGGAAGATGTCGCCTTCTTCAATGAATCCAAGTTTTGCGTAGAAATCCGCCACTTGCGTCTGTGAATCGAGCTTGATTTTTGCAACGCCGCTTTCGCGCGCGTATTTGATGACTTTTTGCATCATCGCCATTCCGATGCCCTGTCCACGCAGTGAGGCATCAACCGCCACACGCCCGACGTTGAGGTAATCATCTCCCGTGAACCAGCGAAGCGTGCCGACGACAAGCCCGTCGCGCACTGCGGCCAGGTGCCGCGCCTCGTCGTCGCGACCGTCCATTTCCTCGGCGAAAGATACTCCCTGCTCCTCAACAAAGGCTTTAAGGCGCACCGCCGTCATGCCCTCTCGATAAGGCCCTTTGAAATCCGTGAAAATATATTGAATGGTCATTGCTTTTTTGCGGCGCTGCCTTACTAGTTATCAGGTACTTTTCAATGATGAAAAGCCCGTTTTCGTCGTCGGCCAGATATAGATAATTGACTCCGATTAAAAGCCAAATCAGTTTGCGCGTGGCGTTGCACTGCCGTTTAGGGCCACATCACTTCATGGGGATGCTAAAACAGCGCAACAGTTGTCGTCAATCAAAAGCTTAGATCGCCGCTTGCTAGCCGAAGGCGTTGTTCACTGCGCCGCTGCCTTGGCGAAGGCTAGTAGGAGCGGCTTTCCCTGCCCTGAGCATGCCTGTCCTGCCTTCGGCTCTGAGGTTCAGGCTCGAAGAGATCGAAGTCAAAGGGGCCGAAGGGCTGCCGCGAATGTGGCACAGCCTGTCGAGAGCCTCTAGGTCGAGCGAACGCCCTCGGCTGTGAATGCCGCGGCCGGAGCCCCGCAGGGGCGAAAGATTGTAGCCCCGTGCGCCTGCCCTGAGCAAAGTCGAAGGGCCAGCGCGGGGGATAGGACGGCTTCCCCGTTGTCATGCGAAGCCCCGCAGGGGCGACACAATATTAGCCCGGGGCGCTAGCCCCGGGAAAACGAATCAATCAATATTTATGCGAAGCCCCGCCGAAGGCGGGGCGACACAAGGCACGGCAAGGCCGCAAGCTAAGAGCTTGACCTATTATTCCGCAGCCGTCTCCGGAACGTGTCAACGATAATGAGACACCGTTTTTCATAGTTTAGAGTACACTGT
>CAZQAE010000009.1:0-93635 GCA_964591275.1 uncultured bacterium
ATAAGCAAAAGTGAGGCGCTTTTCACCTATGACAAGTCGTCTTACCCCCTAGTCTGATTCTCCGCCCTCGCAAAGGCCCATTTCGCCTTTTTGCACACGTTCGAGGAGCTTCGATATCTTTTCGAGTTCCTGCTGGTCCTCATCCTCAATGGCCAATTGTTCGACTCGTTTGCGCAGACGCCGCCAGATGGAAAGATAGGATTCACCGCCTTCGGGGTTTTCCTTTTTCATCAGCAGGCCTGCCGCTTGAACCATGCGGGCGGGTGAAATTCGATGATGTATTCATCGCTTGCGGCATGAAAGGCCAGGGCCAGGCGATACTGATCCCAAAGGGCGCGCAGCGACGCATGGGGATCGAATGAAAAATGTCCGCATTGAAGGTTGCGCACTCCCGCCGGCTCTTGGACGCGAAAGGAATCGGTGCATGTCTCGGCGCGTTCGATATAACCGCAACGCACGCATTCCCGCGTGTGGAATCGCGTGACAAATTTGTGTTTGCCGGTTTTGCATTTTGCCATAGCAAAGCCCCTTCGTTTCGTGAATGGAGTTCTCAACAATGGCGAAACGAAGGGGTTAGTGGGGAAAGTATGAGGTATGAAGTATGAAGTATGAGGCATGAGGCATGAGGCATGAGACATGAGACATGAAGTTATGAAGGCGAAATCAAAAGTTGAAAGATGCCGCCCGCTTGCGGATTTTGAAAAAACGATCCTCACAACGCAAACGAGCCGTTTAGGGAGTGTTTCCGTTTTCCTGCGGCGCCCCGCCCATTTTTGAAAACTTGCTGACGAGAATACGCACGTTCATCTGGTCTTTATTGTCGAAACGCACCTCGACGTGAAGCTCTTTGACGCGAAGCACTTTCGGGGAATATTCCAATTCGTACAGGTAATCCATCAACTGGACAATGGTAACCCGATCCAGTTTCACTTCTACGGCCTCTTGGTCGTAAAATGGATTTTTTGGCTGCTTCTTTTCGTCCATCGACGTGATCAGGCCCTTAACATTGGCTCTTGCGGACAAAGATTCCAGCTCGGACAACAGCTCGAAATCTCCGGATTGTTGCATGCTTTTTTCGGCGACGCTGAAATCCGCCTTGGTCTGCTGGAAAGTGCGATAGAGCGAAATGATGTCGCGAAGTTCCTTTTCCTTGGCCTGCACACCGCCGCCGCCGCTGCCACCGCCGCTGCCGAAGTCGATGACGAGATAAATTCCTATCACGCCCAGGAAAACCCCTAAAATAATCAGTACGCGTCGATCCCGATCAGAAAGGGTCATGGCGTGCCTCCATTCGCCGCACCGGGCATAGACGAGGCGTTTCCCGAGCCGGGCAGGGCCGTTGTGCCGTGCTTCTTCATCATGGTGGCCACCCCGGAAGCGCCTTGCGTTTTCGAGACCATATGCATTGTGAGCTTGAACTTAATTTTGTCTCCAGCCGTCTTTTTGGCATCCTCGCGATCAACGGATTTGAAGATTTCGTGCTTGGCCAGTTCCGATTCAATTTTGTTGACGGACTGGAAGTTGTCGGTCACCGCTTCGAATTTGGCGAATTCGGATTTGATATCAAGTTGTTTGACGTCAATGGGAATTTCGGCGGGAATGGATTTGGCCATGGCGCGAAGAACATCCAAAGCTCGCACATCCCCCTCGCCGAAATATCCAATCACTTTGTATTTGTCGGAGACTTCGGAAATCTTGCTCCTGAATGATCCCACGATGCTGCCCGGGGGCGCGGGCTGGTTGAAGCTCTCCAGATAGATCTTTTGGGCCTGCTGCTCAAGGCCGGTGATGCGGTCGCTTCGGACCTTGTGCCCCTGCGCGAGAAGCACGATCAGCAAAGCCAGCAAAATACCGCCCATCGCCGCGACGACCTTTAGTCCACCTTGCACTTCTTCGGCGATTTTACGATACGCAAACTCGCCGATGCGAAAATTGACGCTCTTCAATTTGCTCGTCGGCGCCGCTGATAACGCCAGACCCAAACTAGCGACGAACTCATTGTCGGATCTGTCGGGAGCGCCGGAAAAATTGAGATACTTCGCATCGATCATCGGGAAAGGCTTGGTGGAAATTCCCAGCGCGTCGGTGATGAAATTATCAAATCCCGGCAATTGAGTTCCGCCGCCGAGAAGATATATCTTTTCGATCCGATATTGCCCTTCCTGGATTGCCGCATGGATTGTCTGGCGCAAGCGGCCAAAAAGGGACTGGTGCGCTTGCACAAGGGATTGCGATAGACGCGCGACGCGCTCGTCTTCAGGCGACGCAGCGTCCGAAGCGAAAACTTTGCCTACCTGCGTTTTGAGCTTTTCGGCATCGTCGAAATCCACTTCCAAATCCCGCGCCAGTTCGCTGGTCACGGCCCGCCCACCCTCGGTGATGCTCCTCATTAAGGCGATTTGACCGTTATCGACAATCACCACGTCGGTGGAAGACGCGCCAATATCAATGACGGCATATGTCCCCTCGCCGGTCTCCGGAAGGTTAAGCGCCGCGACGGAAAGGGCCGAGCAGTTCAAGGTGAGGACTTTCGGATCAACGCCAGCAGCATTAAAAAAGCGGAGCAGACGCGCAATGTCTTCTTTTCGGGCCATCGAAGCCAGCACGGTTGAACCGCTTTTTTTCATCGACAATATCTGATCCGCGCAAACCATGTCGGCCATGTCAAAAGGCACAAGATCTTCAATTTCAAAAGCCAGAACCTGATTGATTTTTGAGCGGCTCGAAAAGGGAAGACTGATGATGCGCGTCGAAGCCCAGTGCCCAGCCATACCGCAAACGGCTTCCTCAAACACAAGCCCCGTACGCTCAATAAGATTTTTCAGGGCGATAGCCCAGGTCGGAAGAACTTCGATCTCGGCCTTGGCTGATTCCAAATCTTCTTTTTCGCCTGGCTGATCCTCATCTCGGGATGGGAAATCTTCGCCGGGCGCGGGATTTTTGTCCGCCTCCGATTTCCGGCCTACCGCAGTTTCGATCTTCGGTGTGATCTGCTCCGGCTCCGGAATCGGCTCAACGTAGCTTTGCAGAATCTCATAAGAACGCATTCGGGCGTCGATCAGCGTCGCCTTGATGGATTGCGCCCCAATGTCCAGTCCCAGTATTCGATGCATCAAATGCCCTTGTCATCTCCCGACACACAAAAGGGCCGGTCGCGTTTTACGCCAAAACGCGACCCGCCCTCGAAGGAGGGAGAAGTTTGATAAGTTTCAAAGCAACTGCCGTGCCAATAGCAAAATTTTTCATTTCTCGCCTGATATATAAGGATAAAACCACGTCATATCCTTGATTTTCGCCCAAAATACGTCCCCGCGACACGGCGCCCAAATAGCGTGGCCATCGGGATGCTTATGGATTTCGCGAATGGAAATACCCCATGCGTTGGGAACAACCATTCGCATAAAACAGCCATTAGGCAATGGTCCGGCCTATGGGCTTTACTCCAATTCATATTCCACCATAAAGCGGCGCGTACGCCGCCTGTCGGTTTTGTTTTCGACAATCCGAACCGGAATCTTAACAAGTCCCGTTCGGGTTTGCATCGTATTGTTGCCTTTGTGTTTATAAAAAAGCCTCATCGGCAAAAAAATCTCATGAGTTTCTCCTGCGTTCATGCTTTCGGGCACTTTGATCCTGACGACCAGGGGAAATATTAGAGAAACAGGATTGAGCTTGTAAATGCTCTCATCGAAAATGAATGCGCTGTCGCCCGGCGCATAGACCTCGATCGGCGTATCTGAAAACAGGTACAGATTATCGGCTGTGTAAACATACAGCAGGACATCAATGGAATCACGCCCCGCAGCTTCGACGAATTCGGCCACGGGAATCTGGTCCACGAAAGGAGGTTCAGGCGTTTTGGAAGCTATGCAGCCTTTTTGAGTCATGCATGAACAAAACAGGCAAGCAGCAATGAACACGCACGCTATACCTCTCCTTTTCAATTTTTTACCTCTTCATACAGTCTCAGAAACTGCTCCAGAATGAATCCCGTTGCCCCCCAAATCGTATGCGACCCCCAATAGTAGAAATGGACGTTGAACTTTTGGTCCATCCACACGGCTTCCGAGGACTTGTGGATTTTCGGGTCCAAAAGGTCGGAAATGGGAACCTCCAGAATTTCCGCTGTTTCCCTTGGGCTGGCGCGCAGTTCAAACTTCTTGTCAATCCACGCCACGTACGGAGTGACTCTGTAGTTGCTGATAGTGTACATGTCATCGAGCCTGCCCAATACGCGAACAACGGATGGATCGATGCCCACCTCCTCGAAATTTTCACGAACGGCGGTTTCCTGAAGAGTCTCCCCTTCGTCCATGCGTCCACCCGGAAAGCTGATCTGGTTTTTATGGTGCTCAACTTCGCCGGTGCGAACCGTCAGTATCAGCCGCCTGGGACCGGCTCCGGCAATGATCGGAATAAGAACCGCCGCGGGCTTAAAATCATCCAAAGGAAGCTCGCGTATCGTTCTTTCGGACAGGGCTTTAATAATGCTGTTTTTATCTGCTTCCATAAAATCACCGGCTCCATGATGGCAGCGTCTCTTGCGCCAATGCTATCAAAGAGTTGTGATTGAGCCAAGCCAGAGTCGGATAAGACAAAACCGGCAGCCTCCCAAGCCAAATTCTTTTTGTTTATCGTTTGTGAGTTTTGTCCTTTTGGGCTTGAATATCCTCGGCGGCCTGCTCCAATTGACGCTGTATTTTATCCATCGATTTTTTCAAAGTTTCCGCGTGTCCTGCTGATCCTTGCAGGGATTTGAGGCGAAGCCGAAAAATCGAGTCCAGTCCTTTACGTGCTTTTACGAGGCGATTGATCAGCACCGGGGCGTATAGGTACAGCCTTTGCGGCGCATCGGCATTGTATCGCGCCAGCAGGTCGGGCATCTGGCGTTGCCAGTCCTCGCTTTGGATTTCGCGAAAATCCTTTGAAAGAACCTTCAAATAATTTTCAGCCTCGGTGATGATCTTATCGGCAAAGCCTTTTTGGTCGACATCACTGCCGAATGTCGCTTCAATTCTGAAAATCAGCTCTGCGCCCTGGTTTGTGCGGCGCATTATCGAACCTGGATCTTGCGGCTGCGCGGACAGAAAGTCACCGAGATCGGGATTCAGCGCAGGAGACAAGACGATTTCAGCTCGATAGATAAGGGGCGCTGAAAAAGGAGTGACGACCGTGAAAATTCCCGATTCCACGGGATAGGCTTCGGCAGCCACGCCGTTTAATCCCCCGGGATCGGCGACCGTCTCAACGTAGACCCATACGCCGTCAGGGACCGCCGCCCGCCCCGTGACGACAATGCGCCCGTTTTCTTTTCTGACAATGTTTGCGCCAAGAAGTGTTTTGTGCGTGCTTTCCGCTTTGCAGGAACATGTGAGAAGGGCGAGAAGGCAGCCAAGAGCACACGCTAAGGTTCGCGCGTTCACCTTATCTCAATCCGGCGATGCCGGTTTTGGAAATCCACCCGAACTCGTAGGCGGTAAAAGGTCCAATGGCGTATTCGATGAGATTGCCGGGGCGCTCGATGGTGAAGGCATGCACTGGAAGATAGCAGGCCATGATCTCCGCCGCGCGTTGCGGGTACGTGGGAACCTGCCTGGGGTCGGCAAGGCCTTCCGGCTTTTTCGGATATCCCTTTTCCGTTTGTTTGACCTTCGCGCCCATGGAGCGGCTGATATAGTGTGCCAAAGCCGCCAGATAATAATCATTCGCCCAGGCTCTAGTGATCACCGGGAATTTGAGATAAGCGTAACTGCCGGATGAAGACCCGATTTCTTCCATATAATCCATGCTAACGCCCGTGGTTTCCACCAGATCAACCACAACGATGATGTCGTATTTTTTTAATTGCTCGTCCAGATTATTTTCCGATTTAAATTTTTTAAACCAGCTTCTGTATTGAAGCTTCTTTTTCAGGGCCGCATAGGACAAATCACCCGGCTGGGGGGGAGTGGGAGGTGATATTTGTATCTCATAAAAGCCGAAGGGGTCAATCCGCAGGATGCTCTCGTCTCTTCCAGTGTGCGTTGTATATTCCCGGTTGAACCACACGGCTACATCGCTCACCGTATGATCCTCTCCGGAAACGAGGCCTTCGGCCTTGGGGCCTTGGCGTTGCTGGCTAAAAAGTGCACTTTTCTGCTTATTGGGGTGTTCGGAAACAAAAACCGCCGCGACTTTCAATTCGCCCACCGGTCCGTACAAATTCACGAGACGCTTGACCGGATTCCACAGAATCATGGTTAAAAAAATTGCCAGAACGGCGATAAAAATACCGCCGATCACTTTTAAGACCTGCTTCTGTTTGAAAATCTCGAAATGCTCGGGGCAAAACAATTTGCCCTTGGAATTGATGAGGCAAAGATCACATATGTATTCGCCGCAGGTTCGGCATCGGGCGCGGGCGCTGCGGTGAGGGTGGAAAGCGCAGAAACGAGAAGATTTTGTCCAGGGAAGAACTTCCACGACCGCGCCGGCGACGCTGAGCTTCTCGGCCAAATTGCCGGCCGCCTCTTCAGGAATGGATACCAGAATATCCACCGGGGCCATGTTGGCCATCTCGTCGGCTTCTTCGAAAGACATCCCGAGAAGCTCAGCCATCTTCTTGATGGCTTCGTACCGCTCCTGCTCAGACTCAAAACCAACGAGAACAACCTTCGATTTGGCTATATATTCTTCTTTTTTGCCTTCCGGCAAATCCGCACCCCCATGAAAAAACGCCCGATGATCTATGAAAGTTGATCAAACTCCATTGATGAATCAGGCCGTGTCGTCATTCACATCGTCGTCTGCATCGTCATCCACATCGTCATCTACATCGTCATCGTCGTCCCCGCAGGCCGTTGCTAAGGCCGTCAGAGCGAGTATCGCAATAAGCGCCAAAATGATTAATCTGGGCATGTCGTCCTCTTAATGGCGTTCCTAGACAAACGCTAGCACCTAAACGGATTTTTGGTCAAGAAGGAGGACTGGGAAAAATCCCGCGATGAGCTTAAACAAATGTCAGGAAACACAAGCGAGGGCGCTGCGGGAAATGGCGACAATGGACATTGTGACCGGCGTTGCCCACTTCAAGTGTGCCTTTCATCCATCGGGGCTTAGTCGCAACGCAGTCACCGGCCCAATACCGACAGGCACGAATGCCCTGCCGCTACAGGCTGAGCCCCCAAACCCCAAACCCTGATCACTGACATGCTTGTACGGCGGCATTAGCCGATTTATAGTTATTCCGGTATGTTAAGCACAAAAAGGCCGTTGAAAAATCTACTTCTCATCATCCTCGCCGCTATTTTGATTTGCGTGGCGGGCGCAAAGCTCATCCATCATTTCGGTGGACGACCGTCAGGCGCAGTGATTATCGACTTCGAAAATGAAACGGAGATGGATCGACTGGTGTGGAAATGCCACGACGCTTTCGAACTGACAAAGGGCATATCCGGCGAAGGCCATCATGCTCTTCTCGCCGACCTGGAACCGGCAAAATATCCGGGCGTTCAAATATTCGATGTTCCACGCAATTGGGAGGGTTTTTCGACCTTTGAGTTTTATTTTTCCGCGCCTTCGTCCGTTGGGCAAAAACTGCACATTCGGATTGATGATTCGGATATCGCCGACGATTATCACGCCCGTTACCAGGGGCAAATATTGATTGGCAAGGGCGTACAAAAAGTCAGTATCCCTCTGGAAACCATTCGGACGCAACCGGCGAAACGCCACCTCAATCTTCGGACAATAGAGCGAATCGTCATCTATTTATATAATCAAAAGACAAGATCGACGCTGACCCTTGATGATTTACGGCTTCGTTAGAATTTCAAGGCATTATGAATGGTTGAGAATACCGGGCTTTATTTCCCAGGCGGTCAGTCGTTTCGATAAGCGCCACGTGTGCGCCAGGATCAAGTTTCCAGTAAACCTTCGCTTTGGCAGCGCCGAGGCGTGGCCTAAAATCGACAAGCGCCAGTCGTCCGTCAACGAATACCCGGACGGAATCGCGGGAAAATCCGCTGAGATCATCGCGCGCGTGAAACGAGATCGAGGGACCGCCTCCTTTAGCAACGCGAACATTTTCAATGCTCGGCGAGGTATCATCACGCAGTAGGCAGAAGCGTCCGAAGGCGTCCCCATCGGCGGATATAAAACGATGCGCCGGATCGTGAGCGGCGCCGAGGAATTTGGCATCCGCTCCATCCATGAAAAAGACGCCCAGTCTTTTTGGATTGGCATCCTTTGCGTCGTATCTGAAGCGAACGCCGATTTTTCTTCGCAGGCGTACGCCGGGATCTGAAACATAATAGCAGGCGTCCGATGATGCGCTGCCTGATTGAATATCCACCAGCACCGGTTCGAAAAAGCTGTACTTATTTCCCACCAGCGCAAAAGCTCCTTCATTCACGTCGACCACGCGATCATTGAAAAGCTCGTGCGCCCCCTGCCCGAGCGGCCAGGGACGTTTCGCGGAATCGGAGTCTTCTTCAACGAAGATCGAAAACTCGAGGCGATCAACCAACCCCGCAGCATCGGCTGCAACGAGTTCAACGTGGTGCGCCCCGGGGGAAAGGTCGTGAAAAGTTCCCTTGTCAGCCGATGAGAAGAAGGGAATCTCAACCGGATACGGATTATAAACGCGCATGTACTTTTTCCCGGCGGCCGCCTCGTCGTACTGCGTGAGCCACACATTCTGATCGATGTAGCCCCACTTTTCGTAGCGGGTTTCAAAATACGGCTGGTGGTCAACGAAAATCTTCATCGCGTAGGGATGATAACGTCGTCCTCCTTTTCGATTTTGGTCCGTAACATTCGCGCTGAGTCCGACGCGTCCCTTCACGCGCAGCGGCCCTGCCTTCGCTACGGAGGCCTTCGAGTAGGCCTTGGCGCGTCCACGCCCGTTAATACGCGATTTCAAATCGACAGGACTTAACATGATGCCGCGAATATTCGGCGCAACGGTGTCAATTATCGCAAAGCCGTTTGTAAGCGGATTGAGATTGACGAGATCGTCCTGCCTAATTTCAAAATGCAGATGCGCCGTCGAGGTCCCGGACTTGCCGCCGTATCCGATGATTTCCCCTTTGGCGACGGCAACGATCATTTCATCAGGCTCATAATAATAATCGAGCCGCAACAGGCCGGTTTTTCTCCGAATCTCCGTGGCGACATTTTGCATTCGCTTGCTGAATCGGTTCAGGTGCGCATAAACCGCTACCTTTCCTCCGGGCATCAGAATGTAAACGGCGTTGCCGTATCCGTATTCCGACGAACGAATTCGCATCAAAAGACCTTTTTCCACCGACACGATCGGAACGCTCCCAACCTTGCCGAAGTGGGAAATGTCGATGCCTCCGTGCGGATGCCCGCTGCGCGGATCGCAAAAAACACCCGTCACTTCAATGCGACCTTTCACGGGCCACAGATAGCCGTCCTCGCTTTGCGCCAAAACCGACGGCGCTGAAAAAACGGCGGCGAGAACAATGATCAAAACCGGGATTGCCAATATCCAAAAGTGATCTTTTTGCATTACGCGACGCCTTGTGTGAGCCTGTGTGATTCAAAGAACCATAAAATCGGTCCTTTGGCTTTCAGGCCCCTCAGGATTGTAACGACTCATCGAAATTTCGTCGAGAAGGCGTTGTGTCCAGCCAGTCAAAAAATAATTTTCTTCCGAAAAAGATCGACGGCCTGGCTTCAATGGATTTTTATTATAGACAGGCGTGTGCTAGTATCTAGCAGGATTGTTCATGGGGGCAAATCGATGAATGAGTTCCAACTATGCTGTTGATCACGTCACTTGTCATTGCAGCGATTCTCTGCGTAGCCCTGTCATACTTCCAGCTCCAGTTTCGGCATATGGGCGAGCAGCGCGTCCAGGCGACTGCGGAAAAAGCGGAAAGTCTGATCGACGCCGATCCTTACCGCGCCGAGCGGGTTATCAATCAATCGCTTCGGCTCAACGGATGGGACTACCATGGTTATCTTTTTCATCAAAAAGCCAACAAGGCTTTTATGATCGGACAAGCAGTCCCGAAGATCGTCATCCTAACAAGGATGTTGCGCCTGACGCCGGAAAAAAATTTTCCATGGATGCTCCCTTTGTTTTTGCTATTGGGCGATATCTACCTGACGCAGGGAAAGAACACAAAGGCCGGGCGTCTTTTTGAAGACACGCTGAGTTTCATTGGCGGCTACGGGCAGGACATTCCTTATGCCGAAAAATCCATACAAATGTCGCGAATCCACTCCTATCAGGCCGCACTGGAACAGCGAAAGCGAAATCACAGAAGCGCCATCAAATATCATCTGACCGCCTACATCGAAGAATTAGCTTCCTTGAAAGGCGCCGGAAACGAGAAAAGCTTCGATGAGAAATTTCCTTATCGCGAGGATTCGTTTCTGACCGACAGCTTAACGGCGTTGGACCGAAGTGATGATGTCAAAAAGATTGTCGAGATTGTCAACAAAACAGTTCGAAACTCGCAGGGAAGAATCAACGTCGAGATATTGAGCCGCGACCTGGACGGCTTCTTTGTCGGCGTCACCAGAAACGAAGAAACAGATTTCGAGGTGGGCAAGGATATCATCCAAAAAGCTCTGATTCGTTTCGGAAAAGAGGACAGCGAATAAAATGTTGCGCTGCCAGGTGCGAGAATGCTCAGTCGTCACCGAAGAAGATCTGACGGTCATCATCAACGAAATGATCTCGAGCGGCTATGAATTCGACGGATTGTACTTTGCCATGCGCGACAATTCAAAGCGCCCATCCATGGCCTTTCTGACATTCTATCGTGAAGAACCGGAGAACCAGTCAGACGCAGACGAATAAAATCAGGCGATCTGAATAAAATAAATGTCGCGGCTGGAGTCCGCCACAATAGGCTGAACCCCAACCCTGAACCCTAACCACGAATCACTGACCTCTGATCAAGTATTTCTTCGCGTCTTCAAGTATCTGTTTGGTCATGACGTTTGCCCAGATGTCCGGCGGTGGTGCGACGACGACGATGCTTTCTTTTCGCGTCGGGTGCGAAAAGCGCAGTCGACATGAATGCAGGGCGATCATATTTCCGAAACCGCTTTTTGCGCCATAGCGTCTGTCTCCCGCCACCGGGTATCCGGCGTGAGCCATCTGCACGCGCACCTGATGACTCCTGCCCGTTTCCAGCCTGACGGCCAGAAGCGACAGTTCTTTCACACTGGTTAGTAGTTCGTATTCGCAGGCGATGTACCTGGCTCCCTTGAATCCCTTGTCGACCATGCGACTCGTATTCCTGGCGGCGTTTTTCGCGATCCATCCTTCAAGCCGCCTCTTTTCAACATCAGGCCGGCCTTCGACAACCGCAAGATACTCCTTGTGAATCAACCCTTCGCGCATCTGTTCTGATAGTCTTGAAGCCCCTTTGCTCGTCCTGGCCATCAGCACAAGCCCCGAGGAAGGGCGGTCGATCCTGTGGACCGCGCTCAAGTACACATTTCCCGGCTTGGCGTCCCTTTTTGCGATGAAATTCTTGACGATATCGATCAGGCAGGGATCGCCGCTCCTGTCGGATTGCGTAGGTATTCCCGGAAGTTTCACAACGACGATGACGTGGTTGTCTTCATGGACCAGGTGCGGCGTTTCGTTGCCTGCGCCTTTGGCGATATTCAAATCCAAATGAGCCTCGTTTCCATTCGATCAAATCCCTGGTGCGCCCCGGCCCGCCCGATCCGCGAGGGAGCCTTGCCGAAGAACAAAGCGCCCGGCAATCGTTTGTTCCCTGGCGTGTTTGGCAACGACTCGGAAGTTGTTCCCATAATGACCACAAACAAATAACCACTATATATGGTATGTATAATTAATATTAATACCATATATCTGGCACTAGCCCACAATACAGTCCGTCGCTTTGAAAGGACGATATATTGAAATGACTCCACACGAGTTTTTTGGTGTTAACTAAGGCACTCTGTCTTGCACAGCGAATGTTTAAAAGTCGTCGTCGAAATCATCAAAGTCGTCGTCGAAATCATCCTCTTCACCGGCTCCCTCTTCTCCACCTCCGGATATCTCCGCACCGGAGTAACCGCCCGCGTACATTGTCTCAGCCAGTTTATGGGATGCCTTGTTGAGTTCTTCGATGGCAGACCTGATGGCCCGGATATCGCTGCCTTCCAGGGTTTCCTTTAACTCTGAAATTGCGGCTTCGATCTGGTCCATTTCTCTGTCGGACAGACGGTCGGCGTATTCTCTCATGGACTTTTCTGCCGTGTAAATCAATCCGTCGGCGTTGTTTTTCAACTCGGCCAGTTCGCGGCGACGCATATCGTCCTCGCGCGCCTCCTCGGCGTCGCGAATCATGCCGTCGATATCGCCTTCCTTGAGTCCGGATCCGCCGATAATCTGAATGAACTGCTTTTTGCCGGTCCCGAGATCTTTTGCGCCCACGTGAACGATGCCGTTGGCGTCGATGTCAAAGGTCACCTCGACCTGCGGAATCCCCCGAGGCGCGGGCGGTATTCCAACCAGTTCAAAGCGACCAAGACTGCTATTGGAGTCGGCCATTTCCCGCTCGCCTTGCAGAACGTGCACGGTAACCGCAGGCTGATTATCGGCCGCGGTGGAAAAAACCTGGCTCTTTTTGGTCGGTATCGTTGTATTTTTTTCAATGATTCTCGTGAAAACGCCGCCTTTGGTCTCGATTCCGAGAGACAACGGGGTCACATCGAGAAGCAAAACATCCTTAACTTCGCCGCGAAGAACCGCGCCCTGAACAGCGGCGCCCACGGCCACGACTTCGTCGGGATTGATGCCGACGTAGGGTTCTTTTCCGAATATTTCCCTGACTTTCTGCTGCACCAAGGGCATTCTTGTCATGCCACCAACGAGAATAATACGATCCAGTTGATCTGCGGGCATCTCCGCGTCTTTGATGGCGATTTCGCACGGGGCCGTCAGTCTATCGACCAGATCCTGAACCAGTTTTTCGAGAGTTTCGCGCGTCATCTTGATGTTCAGATGCTTCGGTCCGCCTTCATCTGCGGTGATAAAGGGGAGATTGACGTCGGTTTCGGTTACGGAAGACAGCTCATGCTTGGCTTTTTCCGAGGCTTCCTTCAAACGCTGAAGGGCCATTTTATCCTGAGTCAGGTCGATTCCCGTTTGATCCTTGAACTCGGCAACGAGATGTTGGATAATTCTCTGATCGAAGTCTTCGCCGCCCAGGAATGTGTCGCCGTTGGTGCTTTTGACTTCAAAAACTCCGTCGTTTATCTCCAGGACGGAAATGTCGAAAGTTCCGCCGCCGAGATCGAAAACGGCCACGGTTTCCTCGGCTTTTGATTCCAGCCCGTAGGCCAGCGAAGCCGCCGTCGGCTCGTTGATGATGCGCAGCACATTCAAACCGGCAATCGTGCCGCCGTCTTTTGTGGCTTGCCTTTGGGCATCATCGAAATATGCGGGAACAGTGATGACCGCATCGGTGACTTCCTCACCGAGGTAATCTTCCGCCGTCTGTTTCATCTTTTCGAGGATCATCGCCTGCATCTGCGCCGGATTGTAGCCTTTGCCCGAAACTTCAATCCACGCGTCTCCATTGTCAGCGGGAACGATTTTATAAGGCACCATTTTCATGGAGCGCTGTATTTCCGGACTGTTGAACTTCCGACCAATAAGTCGCTTGATGGCATGGACGGTATTCTCAGGATTTGTAATGGCTTGACGCTTTGCGACTTGGCCGACCGGCCTTTCCCCATTCTCCGCAAATGCCACCATGGACGGCGTCGTTCGGGATCCTTCAGAATTCGCAATGACAACCGGCTCGCCAGCTTCCATCAAAGCGACGCATGAGTTTGTCGTTCCCAAGTCGATTCCAATGCTCTTGCTCATGGAATTCTCCACCTCCGGTCAGCTTCCCCACCTGCATCAGGGAAAACAGCCAATAAAATAATTGAACTTGACTTTTCGGTCAAGCAATCTATCCACTTTGGAAGCTCAAACTTTTGCAGTCCCACACGTCCAATTTGTCGCTTCCACAACCGTGTCAGCATGCTACCCAATCGAACATAACGCCATCCAATTTTTTCGCTCCCAGCGATCAAATTTTGGCGTAAACCTACAAAATCCTTATCCTAATAACGCTTTCGAGCCAACTTTGCAACCAAAATAAATTAGACGGAAAATTTGCCATTAGCCTTCGTGACTTTCATGTTTTTTCGAAGTCGCTGAAACCACAACTTTCGCTGGCCTTAGTAATCTTCCGTGAAGCAGATATCCCTTCCGGTATTGAGCTATCACCCGATTCGGTTCGACTTCGTCAGTGACCACGCTGGCCATGGCCTCATGATAGGTGGGATCGAAGGTATGACCTTCGGCGTTAATACCCTGAACACCATTTTCGTCCAGTGTTTGTCGTAGTTGCAGCAGAATCAAGCGCACGCCTTCAATCAGCGCCTTCGGGTCCGTCGTGGCGTTGGCGTGTGAAAGAGCGCGTTCAAAGTTATCGATGACAGGCAAAACGGAGCTGATCAGATTCTCATTGGAAAACTGCACCATTTTCTCTTTGTCGCGCTCAATCCTTTTTTTGAAATTTTCAAATTCGGCCTTCATGTGAACGAGACGCTCACTCAATTCCTGTATCCGCCCCTCTTTTTCTTTGAGGGCCGTTTCGTCGATGACGGATTCGTCTTTTTTATCGAAGAGGAAGCTTTTTAAAAGCAAGGCCTCTTTCTCAAGATTTTTTTCTTCTTCCAGCAGTTTGGAAAGAATTCCCAGTTCGTCGTCGATTTCCTCGTCTTCTATGCTTAGGTCGATATGCTGTTTGGGCTTGGCCGGGGATTTCTCGTCCTCACGAAGCCACTGAAGAAATTCATCTGCGTCTTCAGAGGGATGCCCATTCTCTGCTTTCTTTTTTTCGCTCTTTTTATCCTTGGCCGTCTTCTGGATATTTTCAACGGCTCTTAGAGCCTCTTCAAAAACAGAAGATGGAATGTCGGATTTGAAGCTTTCGGCCTTATCGTCCGGCACTGAAATTTCCTTTATATTTCTTCATATTTTCTCTACAAACGTCCGATTTTTAACGGCTTAGCTAAAAAATGTCAAGGAAGCAAAGCACCACTTGAATTGACATTCTCCACCATTTTTCCCTAATCTTAAGAGCTCGCTTTCAACAAAGTTGAAATTGAAAATTATCTTTGGCCGTCATTTTTCGCCGCACAATGCAGAATTGAAAACAATGGAGAAAACAATGGAGAAAACAATGGATTCCAATCAACTGATAAATATGGCGGATTTATTCGGAGCTCATAACTACAAACCCCTTCCTATCGTGATCTCTCGGGCTCTTGGCGTATGGATGTGGAGCGTTGAAGGTGAAAAGTATCTGGACATGCTTTCGGCTTACAGCGCAGTGTCTCTGGGTCACTGTCACCCTGATCTCGTCAGTGTTCTTAGCGATCAGGCCTCAAAACTGTGCATCACTAGCCGGGCATTCCATTCCGACCAGTTGGGACAATTCGCCAAAGAGCTGTGTGAGTTGACGGGCATGACCATGATGCTGCCCATGAACACGGGGGCTGAGGCTGTTGAGACGGCAATAAAATCCGCCAGAAAATGGGCCTACATAAAAAAGGGCATTGACCTCGACCAGGCGGAAATTATTTGCTGCCGCAACAACTTCCACGGGCGCACAACAACGATTGTCAGTTTTTCCTCCGACGATTTGTGTCGAAAATATTTCGGCCCTTTCACACCCGGATTTGTTCTTGTTGATTACGGCGATGCGGAAGCCATCGCTAAGGCTATCACGCCGCAAACCTGCGCAGTGCTTGTTGAACCCATCCAGGGAGAGGCTGGGGTTCTTATTCCCCCAAACGGTTATCTGAAAGAACTCAGGCGAATCTGCGACGAAAACAATGTGTTATTAATGCTCGACGAAATTCAAACAGGATTAGGACGCTGTGGAAAGTTATTCGCTTACGAACACGAAGACATTGTTCCCGATGTTCTCATACTCGGCAAAGCGCTTGGCGGCGGCATTTACCCGGTCAGCGCCGTGCTTGCAAGTGAGGATATTTTGGGACTGTTTACGCCTGGTGAACACGGATCGACTTTCGGCGGCAATCCTCTGGCCTGCGCGTGCGCCAGAGAAGCCATAAAAATTATTGTTCGGGAAAAATTGCCTCAGCGAGCGCAGGAACTTGGCGAGCGTCTGCAAAATGGACTTCGCAAAATTAACAATCCGCAGATAAAAGAAGTTCGCGGCAAAGGCCTATTAACGGCGGTGGAATTTCATACAGGAAAAACAAACGCTCGCCAATATTGTCACCGACTGATGAAAAACGGCATTCTTGCCAAAGAAACGCACGAGACGACTGTTCGTTTTGCTCCGCCGCTCGTTATTACGGAAGATGAAATAGACTGGGCCCTGGATCGGATCACACAAGCTTTTCAGGCAGACCCCAATGACTCCGTCGGATGAAAGTTTTCGTCTTCTGACTTAAAAACCCTAAATCCTCATCGGCATCAGAACCGCTTTGAATCCCGGATCTGAAGGGGCTTTAATCAACACCGGCGCTTCGTTTTCATCAAAGGCCAATATTGCGTCCTCGTCTTGCACCACCGTTAAAGCGTCAAGGAAATATCTGGCGTTGAAACCAATTTCAAATTCCTCGCCGTCATAGCCCACCGCCACACTATCCTTGCCTTCGCCCAAACTCGGATTGCTGCTCGATATCAGCATAATCTTCTTTGAAAACGAAAATTTTACGCCCGGATTCGTCTCCTCGGCCATGATGGAAACGCGACGGATAACGGCATAGAGTTCGTCCCTGGAACAGGTTATGACGCGGTTGTTGTTGGACGGAATGACGTTGTTGTATTCGGGGAAAGTTCCGTCGATCAGGCGAATGATGAAAAGCAAAGAAGCCTTGCGGATGATCACGTTTCGCTCCGTGAAGCAAATCTGAATCGGTTCATCATCGTCTTCGATGGATTTTTTTAATTCAAAAACGCCTTTTCTCGGCACGATGGCGCCCTTTTCAAGGTTGAACTTCGATCCTTTGGGCAACGGTTTTTCCGCAACGGCCAAGCGATGTCCGTCTGTTGCGACCATGCGAAAATATTTTTTGTCGTCCACATCGACCGTTTGCATGAAAACGCCGTTGATAAAAGGTCTCGTGTCGTCGTTGCCGACGGCGTGAGAAACTTTTTCGATCATGTCCATTAAATACGAAGTCGGGATCTCTGCAAATTCTTCATTTTCGTAATCGGGCAAAATGGGAAAGTCGTCCACTGATATGCCGGCGATCTTGAAATTCGCCTGCCCGCAGGTAATTTCCATGCGATCATTTTCAATGACTTTCAAAGTCAATTCACTTTCAGGCATTTCTCGAACAATTTCAAAAAGCTTCTTGGCCGGCAACGTAATGGCCCCATCCGTCACGATCTCTGCTGGATACAAGCCTTTAACTCCGACTTCGAGGTCGGTGCCGACAATACGAATGGCGTCAGTTTTCGTTTCGAGAAGAACGTTGGACAGAATGGGAAGCGTGGTTTTCTTTTCGATAACGGACTGCACGCGTGAAAGACCCTGAATGAATTCGTCCTTGGCGATTCTAAATTCCATGATCTGTTGTGCTCCTGGTTGAGTGTAGTGGTTTTTAAACTAATATATCATCATCTTCATAAGGGGTGTTGGCAATGGGGACAACGCAACAAAAGCTTTTTTTTTCAACGCTTTATCCCTGTGGATGTCTTTGCGGAAGAAAAGCCACAGGTCTTCGAATAAAGTGGAAAAAATTGGTCCCCGTATTATCAACATGGAATTCCCCACGAAAATCCCCAGAGTTATCCACAGAGGAATCGTCTTTCACGTCATGATAGAATGATCACGGGCAAAACGCAATTCCCGTCAATTTATTTTCCTTAAGCGGGCATCTATTTTTTTACTCGAAATTCCAGTCTAACTATTGTAAGACGTTTTGTAGGCTTGATGGAAGGGAAAATGATGGCGAAGGCAAGAAAAAAAAAGTTCGCTTTCATTGCGCTTGGCGCGGCGCTGGCGCTGTTTCTAGGCTGGATGATTGTTACCTGTGCGACGGATCCCGGAACGGAGAAATCCTTAAAAAAGGTCTTTGTTCTTTCCGCGCCGGAACCGACTCCTTTGCCGGCGCTTCCCGCGGACGGGATGGGAAAAGTACCCGGCTATGGCGAACCGCCGGTCCCGGTGTATGACAGCGTTGGCAAAGACACCATTGATGACTTGCCGGTCGGCGATGGAAAAACATCCCTGGAAAAAGAAATTAAAAAAGAGTAGCTAAATCTTTTGGCGCTCATTGAGCAGTGGTCGGCGGGAAGTGTTGGGAGCGGCTTTGACCGTCTGGGCTTATACTCCTTCGCCTCTAATGACTTTTTCCGATTGAGCTTAAGGAGGCCCGTATTCTTAAGCGTCTGCGCTGCATGCCACGCGGTTTTCGCCTTTTTATAAGCATGACGTCGGCGGTTAGACATTGCCAAGATGAATGCATCGGCAAGATCCAAGATCAATGGCGGCTTCATCCATAGAGAAAAAAATAGCGCAATGAAAAATTTTGCAAAAGGGGCTTGACGTCTGGAATAATTCTGGTATTGTTGTACCAGTTTACCGCAATAGAAGCGGTTGGGACCATTTGGTTCAGTGTTTTTTTTAAAAATTTGCTTAATCGCCGGGACTTGTGCGAAATGGAGCGATTAAAGAATTGACAGGCCAAAGAACTTAAACGGGGAAAGGAACACCGCCATGAGCATGTTTTGTTATCAGTGCGAGCAAACGAGCAAGGGAACGGGATGTGAAAAGGTCGGCGTGTGCGGCAAGGACGCGCAGACCGCCGCTTTGCAGGATCTTCTGGTTTACGCCTCCAAGGGATTGGCGCGCTATCTGCACCGGATGCGCAAGCTGGGTGTGACGGATCGCCAGGCGGACCAGTTTGTATGCGAAGCGCTTTTCACCACGATCACCAACGTCAACTTCGATCCGCAAAGGCTTCGGACCCTTCTTATCAAAGCCTCGGAAATCAATGTGCGTCTCAAGGCGGCTTATGAGAAAGCCGGCGGCGAGGCTCTGAAATCCTTTATTGACTGGGATGCTTCAAGCAGCGTGGAGGATCTGGAAGCCAGGGGCCTGACAGTCTCCATTGTCAAAAGCAAAGAAAAACTTGGGGATGACGCTGCGGGACTCGTCGAACTGCTGACCTACGGATTGAAGGGTATGGCGGCCTACGCGAATCACGCCATGATTCTCGGGCAGGAAGACGACGAAGTTTACGCTTTCTTTTCCGACGCCCTGAATTTTATCACGAGCGATGAACTGACCGCGGACAGTCTCGTGGCGAAGAATCTGGAATGCGGCAAAGTGAACATCCGCGTGATGGAATTGCTGAGCATAGCCAACACAGGAACCTATGGTCACCCGGTCCCCACGCAGGTCCGCATCGAGCCTCTCAAAGGCAAGGCGATTCTCATCTCCGGGCATGACCTGAAAGATTTGGAAGAATTGCTCAAGCAGACCGAGGGCAAGGGCATCAACGTTTACACACACGGCGAAATGCTTCCCTGCCACGGTTATCCAGAGCTGAAGAAATACTCTCACCTTGTCGGCAATTACGGCGGCGCATGGCAGGATCAAAAAAAGGAATTTGATGCATTTCCCGGTGCGATTCTGATGACTACAAATTGCATCCAGAAGCCTCGGGACACGTACTTCGACCGAATTTTCACCTGCGGTTTGGTCGCTTGGCCAGGCGTGAAGCACATTTCCGACGGGGATTTCTCTCCGGTTATCGAGGCCGCGCTGGCCGCTGACGGATTCGCCGAAGACGGAGCGGACAAAACCATCACCGTTGGTTTCGGCCATAACGCGGTGCTGGGTGTTGCCGACAAGATTATCGAGGCCGTGAAGAGCGGCGCCATCAAGCATTTCTTCCTGGTCGGCGGATGCGATGGCGCAAAGCCGGGCAGAAATTATTATACCGAGTTCGTCGAGGCGACCCCGCCGGACACCGTCATTCTCACGCTGGCCTGCGGGAAATA
This sequence comes from uncultured bacterium, assembly GCA_964591275.1. Lineage (GTDB taxonomy): Bacteria > Lernaellota > Lernaellaia > JACKCT01 > JACKCT01. The sequence goes on from CAZQAE010000009.1 coordinate 20,033, forward strand.
CCGCTTCAACAAGCTTGAACTGGGCGACATCGGCGGCATTCCGCGCCTGCTGGATGTCGGGCAATGCAACGACGCCTACTCGGCGGTGAAGATCGCCATGGCCCTGGCCGAAGCCTTTGACACCGACGTGAATGGACTGCCCCTTTCCATGAACATTTCGTGGTACGAGCAAAAGGCGGTCTGCATTCTGCTTTCATTGCTGCATCTGGGCATCAAGGGCATCCGCCTCGGACCCACGCTACCGGCTTTCATCACCCCCGCGGTGCTGGACGTGCTCGTGGAAAATTTCGACATCAAGCCGATCACAACGGCCAAAGAGGACATCCAGGCAATTTTAGGATAAGGAAAAACCCAGACCAAAAAGGGCGAGGCGCCATTGGCGTCTCGCTCTTTTTTTTAGCGGCAAAATGGATAACTTGGGTCTTAAATTGCCATCAACCCATTTTGTCAATGGATTTCAAAATGTCTTTGGATTCGTCGTTGAACCCCTTCTCCGACAGTGTTGTGGCTATGGCAATGAGCACTTGCCTCCATGACTCATCAACGGATTGCGTTGCGAATATGTTTTGAATGAGGGAACAGGCTTTCTTGGCTTTTCCCTGATTCGCCAGCTGGCGCGCCAGAAAAATACTCACTTCGATAGCTGCCGGGTTCTTTTGGTCGCATAAGGTCTTCGCGATTGTTTCCAGCAACGCATAGGCTTCATTATCCTGCGGGTAATTGCGAATGGATCTTTTTAGCAGATTTGTAGCGCCCACAAGATTGTCTTCCCGGATATATATCTTCGCCAGTCCATTGAACTTCTTGTATTGAATATTTGGGTCAATCTCGATGGCCTTTTGGAAATTCTTTTTTGCCTTGTTTAATTTCCCCTGGCGCAAGTAGATAAGACCCAAGCCTTCGTATGGGCAGGAGTATTTTGGATCGCCGACAGCGAGAGCTTCGGTGAACATTTCCTCCGCCTTGCCGTCTTCTCCTTTGTTGTATTTAACGAGCGCCAGCTCGGCCAGAGCGAATGCATTCTTAGGATAGCGCTTGAGCACGTTTTCAAACAGTATTTCAGCCTCATCAATGCGTTGTAAGCCGATTAGGGAGTTGCCCTTGCCCACCTGTGCCAGGAGATCGTTTGGTTGGAGAGCCAGGATGTTGTCAAAATATGTGATGGCTGCATCATGCATTTTTTGGTTGGAATTTAACCACCCCATGCCCAGGTTGCTCATTTTATAGCAAAACCAATCGTACTTTTGTTCTTCGTCAATAGCCGAGCGGTTATCTTCGAACATCAGCTTTCCGGCCTCTATCGTCGGCTGAAAATCCGTTTGGGCGCTTGTATATTTCTTTTGGATAATATGCAGGTGCCCAAATCCAACCCAGGCGCCCAGATCCGGTGGGTTTTCCTCCAAAGATTCCGAAAACAATTTTCTTGCTTCGTCGTATCTTTTCTGAAAGAGAAACAAAAAACCTTTTAGCACCTTGTACTGGCTTTTATTTTCACGGGACAAAGCCCTTTCAACTCTTATCATCGCATCATCGAATTTTTCGTTGTCAAAACTTTCCAGAGCCGCGTGAAATTCTCCGACCGGATCGATTTCGCCCTCGGCATAGATCATCGAGTCAAGCGATTTTATTTCTTTCCCACGCAATTTGGCCCACTGCAATCTGGTCCAAATTATCAGCTTCAATGGTTTATAGGGAAACGAGTTCGAAATATTGATGGCGCGATCTATATATTTCAAAGCCAGATAATAATATCCGGCGCGAAAGCAATAATACGCGGCTTCGAATTGGGAGTGGCCGGTAAAATTTTGCTCTTCGGCCGCTTTGATATAGTTTGCGACCATGTCTTCTTTCCGTCCCGTGCGGGAGTAGAGCCTTCCCATCGCCTGATAAGGGCATCCCCAATAATTATCGCCCCTGATGTTGAGATCATGCAGACCTTCCGAGGATTCCTTGAGAACCTTTTCGGCCAGATCCAGCTTTTCTTCTTTCATGTAAATTCTGCCCAGGTACATCTTGGCTTTTCGCTTGTCGAGTTGATATTTGGACTCGAAGGTTTTGTCAAATCCCTGATTGGCCAGTTCCACGGCTTGATTCAGGGTTTTTTTTGATTCAGCGTATTTTTTTGAATTGAAATAACACACACCCAAATTGACGTAAGCCGTGGATGAATCGGGTTCCAGTTCAATTAACCTATTATAATACTTCAAAGCCATTTCCAAATCTGCGCCGGGTCCGGAAGTATAGTAATTGGCAAGACCAAAGATGGCATCCCGGTTGTTTTTATTGAGCTCAATGGATTTTTCATACATTTGTCTGGCCAGTTGTGACGCTTCTTTTCTTTCCTTTCGGCTGTGAGGAACCTCGCGCAAATTGAGATAAGCATTTCCAAGCTGGGCATAGTTGTCATCATTGTCAGATGAGGCTTTAATGGCCTTTTCCAACTCTTCAATTTGTTTCAGGTGGATTTGCGGATTTCCCTTAGCGTTGGCGTTGGCGGCGTCAGGTGTTTCCGGTTGGGTTTTCGCGCATCCGAAAAGGAAAATAATCAGTGTCAAAACAATATAGCAATATGGAATTTTTCTGCCTTGTACCGACTTTGAATAATGCTGGCCTGTTGGCTTGCGATAGCCGAAAAACGCCATGTTTTATCCTCGAATTCTTAAAATTTTCACCGATAACAACTGCAAATATTTTTTGCAGTCAATGTGAAAATCCTTGAATTCCTCGCGTAATTTCAGGTGGGTTTTGGATTATGGGGAAAGGAATGAAGGACATCGCGACTTAAAAATGCCGCTCCTGCTTTAGCCACTGAGCGCTCGTTTAGTTGACGAAAGTTCTTAGCGCTATTCATCCTCATTGGACCACAAAACCTGCCCTGAAACCCTGAATTCCATATTTCAATATAATATTTCAATCATCTTCGGCCTAGCACTCAAGCCTTCAGCCGCATTTTTTCCCGACCGAGGTTTGTCTATTTTCTCGGCCCATTCTATCTTGGGGAGACGGCCTGTCAAGATTATTTGAGTGGAATTTCGGCGAAGTCGCCCCTTGACGCAAAGCAACCCTTGACGCTCCAACCTCCCCCGTGCTTACCTCGCGGCAGCGATAGGCTTGTCAATGGAAAAAGTGCTGTAAAAAAATAAAAATATCTCCCGAGAGGACGAAATGAAAAACAATCCACTTGATCAAATCATGAATCCGCGATCCGTTGTCATCGCGGGGGTCAGCAACAACTTCATGAAAATGGGTTCCATTCAGGCGCTCAATCTCTTTTTTTCGGGATACAAGGGCCGTGTGATGATCCTACATCCGCGCCATAAACAGGTGATGGGAAAGCCCGCCTGGAAATGCGCCGCAGACCTGCCGGAAACGCCCGACCTGGCCATGCTGGTGACGCCGACGGCGGTCACGCTGGATGTTCTGGATGATTTGGGGCGAAGGGGCGTCAAGCGCGCCGTGATCATCACCGCCGGGTTCCGGGAGATGGGAGCGGACGGCGCACTCCTGGAGGAAAAGCTCAAGGAAACAGCCGCACGCCACGGCATCCGTTTCGTCGGCCCCAATTGCATCGGCGTTCTCAACACGCATATCAATCTCAACCTCACGGTCTTCCCCTACAAGGACAAGCCCGGGCACGTGGGTCTCATCAGCCAGAGCGGCACCTACGTCGCGCAGACTCTGCCCTACCTTCGAGAGCGAGGCATCCGCTACAGTCAGGCGATCAGCGTCGGCAACGCCACAGACATCGGCATGGCCGAGTGCCTGGAATACCTGGGCGACGACCCGAAGACACGCGCCGTCGCCTTGTACGTTGAAGGAATCATTAAGGGCGAGGCTTTCGTCGAGGCCGCCATGAAAGTATCGAGGAAAAAGCCCATTGTTGCGCTCTTCGTCGGCGGAACGGAAGCCGGCGCGCGATCCGGCATGTCCCACACCGGCTCGCTGGGCGGCTCGGACGCGCTCTATGAAGGAATTTTTGAGCAGGCGGGCATCATCCGGGCGCGCACTTCGATGGAACTTTTTGGCTACGCGAACGCGCTGGCAAACATGCCGATTCCCAAGGGACGACGCGTTGCCATCCTGACGCATTCCGGCGGACCAGCCAGCACCATGGCCGATGCCTGCGAAAGAGCAGGGCTTGAACTGCCCGTATTCAGCGAAAAACTGCAAACGAAAATCCGACCCTACATCGAAGCGACGGCTTCGGCAAAGAATCCCGTCGATCTGACCTTTTCGACGGAATATGACAACTTTGTTTTGAAGATTCCGGAAATTCTTTTCGCCAGCGATGAAATCGATGCGATGCTTATTCACGGCGTCATGGACAGCGGTTTTGCCCATGAAATTCACGACAACCTCAAGAACATGATCTCGCTGTCAAAGGAAGATTTTATCAAAACCTTTCGCTTCGATTTGACAAGACTTCTCGAACTCCCCCATGAGACGCAAAAGCCTCTCGTGGCCTCAACCTTCCTGAGCTTTGACCATGCTGCGCAGACCATGCGGGAACATGGCATTCCCCTGTTTACTTTTCCCGAAGCCGCCGTCGGCGCGATGAACGCCCTGGTTCAATATGGCCAAAACCGGCAGCGTCTGGAAAAGGTCGCGCCATGGCCCGGCGAGCAAAAACATGCCCTGAAATCACCCCTGCCCGGCGGCGTCCTGGATGAATACGCCGCCATGAAGCTACTGGCCGAATACGGCGTTCCCGTGGTTGCGAATAGCCTGGCGAACACCCTTGACGAGGCGCTCGACGCCGCGGAAAAAATCGGACTGCCCGTTGTGATGAAGGGATTGCCGAAAGGGATCGCCCACAAGAGCGAGGCGGGCCTTGTCCATTTGAACCTCAGCTCGAAAGATGAATTGCAAAAAGCATGGGAAAAGATTGAAAGCGCGGCGCCCGGATGCCCGCGGCTGGTGGCGGCCATGCTCCGCGGCGAGCGCGAACTGGTCGTCGGAATGACCCGCTTTGAGGGTTTTGGGGCAAGCGTGATGCTGGGAATCGGAGGGATATTTACAGAAGCCGTCCGGGACGTGACCTTTCGCCTGGCGCCGGTGGACGCGGCCCAGGCTGCATACATGCCGGACTCCCTGCGCATGAAAGCGCTATTCGACGCGCAGCGCGGATTGCCGGAAGTGGACCGTGTGTCTTTGGCGGGCACTATCCAGGCAGTCGGTCGCATGGCGCTCGAACATCCGGAAATCGAGGAGATCGACATCAATCCGCTGATCGTCGCAGACGGCATACCGACGGCGGCGGACGCGCTGATCGTTTGTAAAAACCAATAGATTCTCGGTCGCCAAAATGTTATCAGTAGGAACATGATGATTATGCGCGCCTTGAAAATCGCCCATTTCATCGGAACTGAAGGCCATTTTATGAACAATGGCTCCGGCATATGGAATGTGGCCATCCTCTGCGGGGCGTTTGCCCCTTGTCTCTTATTGCTTGGCGAGGCTTCATGGGACGGGAATTTGAAGTGATTGCAAGGTTGGCCAGGCGCTTCGGGCGCAGCGGTCCGGGCGTCGAGCACGGCATCGGGTCGGACTGCGCCATTCTGTCGGCTCCGTCGGCGCCGCAAATCATCTCCATCGACACGCTCATTGAAGGCGTCCATTTCGACACGCGATTCATGACCTTTGAAGACGCCGGTTACCGCGCCGTGACCACCTGCCTGTCGGATCTGGCGGCGGGCGGCGCGGACCCCTCGCTTCCGCTGATCGCCCTGGCTGCCCTGACGATACGCCGGGACATGGATGACTCGTCGCTGCGTGCCCTGGAAAACGGCGTCGCGCAGGCCTTTGACGAATTTAAAGTCACGCTCGCCGGCGGCGACACGGTGGTTGCGCCGGGTCCGCTTGCGTTGACCTTTACCGTCATCGGCTACGCTCCAAAACCCCTGACGCGCTCCGGGGCGAAACCCGGCCACAGCGTCATGGTTGCAGGCTATCTCGGCGGCGCTGGGGCGGCGCTTCGGCTTTTGCAAAAGTGTCGGGCCGCAAATAACAACGAAGGACTTTTTAGGGCCTACAGGCGGCCAAGGCCTCTTTTGGAACTTGGTTTCAGGCTCGCAGAAATCGGCGCGAGCGCGTGCGCCGACGTGTCAGACGGTTTGCTGGCCGATGCGGGGCGCATTGCCGAGCAAAGCGGCCTGGGAATGACGCTTGATCTCAATACGATCCCGATGCACCCGGACCTGACCGGGCATCCTGATTTTTCAGACGACAAATGCATGGAACTCGCTGCGACATTCGGCGATGACTATGCCCTGGTTTTTGCGTGCGCGCCCGATAGAGAAAAAGCGATGCTGGACTCGGCCAAAAAACAGGGGTTGCCCTGCGCGAAAATCGGCGAATGCACAAAAGACCCAGCGGGCTGCGTTAATGCGTTGTGGCGCGGCAAGCCTTTCAACCCCGCGCACAAGGGTTATGAGCACTAAAGCCGCGTGCGCACGACTTGCGCAATCTCGTCTTTTGATAGTTCGATGGGATTGCCTTTATTGCTCGTGGCCTCGGCGATCCGGTCCAGATCCTTTTCCGTTACGCCCCAGGCGCCGAGCATCGGGATTTTCAAGGTGCGCCGCCATTCTTTGATGACCTTCTCCAGCAGGGAGCAACCCTCCTCGACATCCGTCGACTCGCTGGCGACCATCATAGCTCCGACCTTCGCGTATTTGGCCAGGGCCGGGTGATTCGGGCCGTGCTTGCTCATCAGCTTGGCGATGGTCGCCGAACTCACGGCGCCGACGAGCGTGGCGCACACAACGCCGTGGGGAATGTCAAAAAATCCGCCGATGGACGATGCCAGGCCGTGCACCGTTCCCAAATCCGCGTTGCTCAGGACTATTCCCGACATCAGAGCGGCGTAGGCCATGTCGCCGCGAACCTCAATATCCTTTGCGCCATCCGTGCACGCGGCCACGAGACTTCGACTCGCGCATTTCAGGCCGCCAAGCGCCGGCGCGTTGGTCATCGGCGAGGCCTTGGTGGACACGTAGCCTTCCAGAAGCTGCGTGAAGGTGTCCATACCGCAGGCGGCGCTCACGTCCGGCGGGCAGGTGATGTGAAGCTTCGGATCGATGAGCGCCACATCCGGCGCGAAGTTGTCATGACGCAGTGATTTTTTATATCCGCCTTCGCCCACGCGGCTTATCACGGCGTTTTTTGTCGCTTCGCTTCCGGCGCCGGCGGTTGTGGGAACGGCGATGAAAGGCGTTTTTATTCCGCTGTGGATCGCGTCCCCGACGCCTTCCAGGTAGTCTTCAACAGAGCCTTCGACGCGTAGCATGGCGCTGATGGCTTTCCCGGCGTCCACAACGCTGCCGCCGCCGAGGGCGACGACGACGACGATGTTTTGAGGCCTGAATTCCGCGACGATATCATCGACAATGCGCGGGGAGGGTTCGCGCCGTACCATGGCGTGGAAAACGCGACCGCCGCCGTTTTCAACCTCTTTTACAAACTTGTCCCAGCGGGCTGCTTCCCGGTGAGAGGCGCCGCCCGTCACCGCCAGCACATTTTGGCCGAACCCGGCGGTGATCCCAGGCAGATCATTGAACCTGCCCGGTCCGAAAACAATTTTTGGGATTCGGTCGAATGTGAATGGTTTCACTTATTTGCCCCCGAATATTATGTGACGAATTGGCTGCAAGAACCGCGCATGCGTCGGCTTGCTAGCTGTCACAAATATCCCGGTCGCTTGAAAACTGCAATTATCCGGCAATCACTAATGAATGATTTTTCTTATAAGGCGAGGAATCTATTCCCCCGTGTATCCTTGCGGGAAAATGGCCCGATTCAAGCCCTCGCATATATAAAGCACATGGATCATGCCGTTTGGGTGAACGGCGACTGTGGGGGAAAATCCGTAATACCCATTCTGTGACATCGTGTCACTGGAAGTCGATCTGAAGGGTTTTTTCAACGACCCCATCGACGAGGACATCAATGTCCACGAGGCCGACCGCGCTGGAGCACCGAATTTGGGAATGGAGGAGTTGCCCCCCATACACAACCCTGTAACGCAGCGGGCCGGTCCATGAATCCAGGATGGGCTCGGGATCGTTATTAAAATGCCACATGTCTCCGGGCTGGGTAACTTCCACATCCGGATTTGATGCAACAATCTCAATTTCGTGTCCTGACGCCCATTCGACGTCGGGATATTCTCCCGGCGTTATGATCGTCGTATCCAGAAATACAAAGGCTTTCCCGTCTCCAAGGATCTGGGGAGTCTCAGGGTTTCCTCCTTCGACATAACCTTCGTGTTCCCAGAAAACAGCGACTTCACCTACCGTATCAACGTTCCGGTCGTCCAGGACCGTCACTTCGAGATTCGTTGTTACGATCATGTCGCCATCCAGGACCAAGTTACGATTTCCACGTTTCAGCTGCGGCCATGCGAATGTCGCGAACTGGCCAACCACCTCAACGTGGATTTCGCCCTGTGCCTGTGCCGATGAGGCGCTGTCATCGTAAATGATCTCGATGGTCCGTAGGGTCTCGTAGAAGCTCTCATGGTCGAAAACCTCCGAAAAGTTTATGACCACGGGACCGCCTTGATCGACCGAAAACTCAAGTACTTCCCCTCCGAATTCGTTGAGGTATATGTTAAACATGGCAGTGCCTGCAGAGAACTCTCCAGACAGGACAACTGCGTGTAGGGGAACGGCGGAATCATAAAAAATTGGTTCGCCAGTATTAAAATCAGAATGGCTCAAATCCCATTCCGCCCTCATCCACCCAATGGTTCTCGGTGGACTGGCCCCTTCATCCTCACGTCCAGGTGTTATCACCTTTAAATGAGGGCCTTGGGTTCGCGGTACAAAGGTTAGAGTCATTCCTGGCCCGATGAAGTATCCCCCATCGGTTCCCCCATTGACCATGGCCGCTACATCGGCTACGGCAGGGTCCCAACCGATAGCGTTGTCAATGGAGTGGACGAGCCATTCCAAGCCGTCACCGGTCGGACCAGCTCCAGACGGATCCGTATAGGCCATGATATAGTTCCAGGTATCAGTCTGGATTTCCTCAAGGCTAAGGAATCGACCAAATTGTTCGACCGCCATATAGGCGTATCCGTCGAACCAGTGCCAGGAGCCATCGTAATAGGCTTCCATGGTCACGTGCTGATCGATGGGCCGGATTCGAACTTCGGCCTCATCAAGCCCCTCGAGGTAGAAGAGCAAAGCGAGCCGAGACGCGTAGTTGGAGCAAAAGCCGAAGCCATCGTCCCTTACCGCATCCGGCATGAACTCGGAACGGAGTGATCCGTCAAACCAGGAGGGGACCCCTTCGAACATCATCCTCCGCACGAGCCGCAAGTTGAATTCCGCGACCTCATGCCAGCCCATCAGAGCTGTCTTGTCATTGATCCAGGTCTCAAACCCCGCCAGACTTCTCAACAGAGGCTCATCTCCCCCCGCCGTAGAAATCCAGAGGTTCTCGATCTCCTCAAGGCCATTGTTTGTGATAAGGATGGCCTCCGCAACGCACGACCCCGTATCGCAAGGAAAGTTTATCGAAGTGTGCCCATCGAAAGTCACAGTACGAGAATTGGAAGTCAAGCTGGTTTGTATCTCAAACTCGACCCTCTCCGCATACTCACCATTCTCGTACCTCAGAACATGGAGTCCATCGGCAAGAACAATGCTCTGATATATCTCTAGCTCCAAGTCCACCCCATCCATTTTGATGACTCCATCATTCCAGTTGAGATTGAGACCCATCTCCAGATTGACCGCCTCAAGCCTGTGAGAGCTCGGAGCGATTGGGAGTGTGGAGATGTTGTAAATACGAGGTTCCAGGTTGAGAACCCATGGCGCATCACCACTCGTGTCATCATCGATATCCGTGTCGTCGTCAATATCCGTGTCGTCATCGGTATTCGTATCGTCATCGAGACCGGTGTCATCATCCACGTCGTCATTGACATCGTCGTCATCGGGATTTCCGGCGTCGTCATCATCCGTTGGGGGAATATAACGGTCTGCAGCTACCTCTTCATCCTCGCCTTCGTCGCAGCCCGCCATGAATAGAAACAGCATCGGTACAAGGGCAACAATCATGATTCTATGAAAGAGACTCATTGTAAAACTCCTGTGCAAAGATAGCACCCGAAGCATTACGTGGCATTCGCGTGAAAAGCAAATGTTAAAAGCGTTTTCCCAGGATATTTACGGCCTAAGACAAGTCCCGCATAGCGGTAACGCCGCATATGGAATGGCGCTTTCCATTAGGCTTCTTGAGGGAAATATCCAAATACATCACCTGAAATCTTTTGTTTCGCATTCGCATTTCAATATTTTTCAAAGCCTTGGTTGACTTTGCTTCTGTTGCTTGCGATACTTCTGGTTGTTGCGATTTGAAAGAAAACAACGCACGGAGAAAAAAAGAGCACCTTATGCCCTCAATTTCCAAGCGAATTATTCGATTCGGGTATTATGGACCCTTGTATTTGCTCAGTTCCCTGATAAGGCGCTCCCACAAGTACAATGTTTTGTATATGAGCATTCGGGGAGGATATCCGGAAGTATCCCGAACTTCGCCCTGGCTCATTTTTCAAAAAGAAAAGACGGATTATTACACGCTGCTGCGGCGCCTGTCTTTGGCGGCGGACGATCCAAAAATTCAAGCCGTGGTCATTACTATTGGCCCGAATAGTCTGGGGCTGGCCCGGACGCAGGAAGTGGGCCGGTTGATTGGCCGACTCACCAAAAGCGGCAAAAAGACCGTGGCCGTTATCGAGGGCGGAGGCACGCGGGAATATTTTCTGGCCGCGCAGTGCGAACGGATCGTCATAACGCCGCCCGCTGCCTTGTTTTTAACGGGTCTTTCGTTTGAGACACTTTTTCTTGGGGAACTTCTGGAACGCTACGATGTGCAGCCCGATTTCCTGGCCGAGGGAAAATATAAAAGCGCCGCCGAAGTTTTTACGAACAAGAAACCATCGCGCTATAGCCGCCAGATGATGAAAACTCTCGTGCATGATCTCAATGAAGAGATGGTTTCCGGCATTGCCGCGGGGCGCGGTGTGGATGCGGACACAGTTCGAAAGTGGATTGATGATGGCCCCTATACTTCGGGGGACGCGAAAAAAGCAGGCATCGCACATGACGTCGCATACTCGGATCAGGTGAACCAGGATTTGAAAAAGGCGCTGGGAAAACGCAAGGCCATCGAGGCGCGCGTCCATTATCGGTGGGCCGAAAAGTGTGAACGATTGCAAAATATCGTGCGCGGCAAGGGCGTCATCGCCGTGATGAATGCCGTCGGGACCATCGTGGATTCTTCTTCCCACCAGGGCGCCGTGCAAATAACGCCCCGGCCCTTCATCAGTACGCTGCGGGCATTGCGGCGCAACGACGAGATCAAAGCGGTGGTGCTTCGCGTGTCTTCGCCGGGCGGTTCAGCCCTTGCCAGCGACCTGATTCATCACGAGCTTTTGCGCCTGGGAAAGAAAAAACCTCTTATCGTGTCCATGGGCGATGTCTCCGCGTCGGGAGGTTATTACCTGTCTATGGCGGGTGCGAAGATTTTCAGCGAAGGCGCCGCCGTGACAGGATCGATCGGCGTGATCTCCGGCAAGATATCTCTCAAGGAATTTTACAAACGTTTCGGCATTTATAAAGAGATTTACAAAGAAGGCGAAAACGCCGCGCTGATGAGCGACTACGGTAAATTTTCGGATTCGGAGCGCAAAAAGCTGAAACTCCTGGGCGGCCACTTCTACAAGGAATTTAAGGCCAAGGTCGCCAAGAGCCGTAATCTTAGCGCCCAAAAGGTGGAACAGGCCGCGCAGGGCCGCGTGTTCTCGGGAACGGAAGCGATGAAACTGGGCTTGGCTGATGAAACAGGCGGACTCATCGACGCATTATATGCCGCAGCAGGCGAAGCCGGGTTTCCCAAAAACGAATATCCCCTGGTCGCGCGCGTCAATCCCGCGCGCAGCTCCTGGCTGAAGTTTCCTCCGTGGGCCGCGCTGCGGCCGGAGGGCGTAGCGTTAAATAAGCTAACTCGGCTTTTCAATCTATATGAATCATTCACCGGCCAGCCGTCCTATCTTTTGCCCTTCGTGCTCGACGTGGACGATACCGACAGCTGGTAACTGACGCGAATGGCTGATTTCCGAGCCGCGAATGTCCAGTTGCATCTGACGCTTTAGCGAAGATGCGACAATGAGCGGGCATGCATCTATCCAGCAAAAATGAATTCTCCGGCAAAAACCGCATGTACACGAACATGGCGGCGTGAATCAAGCGCTTATCGAACAATCACCCGCTCACTCATCGCCTGACGGCGATTTTGCCGTTCGCGGCTCGGTTTCATTGCCGCGAATGTCCAGTCGCCAACTGTTGATACTCATCGCCGCGAGGAGTATAATGGGCATATTGAATTCAAGGGGCGCGTTGGTCAGCTATTTGAAGTGTTTTCTCCGGCGACGAATACCGTGGCAGGAAGTTTTCCGGTTTCGTTTTCGAAGGAAAGGAGATTATATGCGTCGTCCCATAACGCTCATAACGATGCTGATTCTTGCAGCGATCTGCCTTCATATCAATTGCAGTGCGCCTAGTCAGTCAGATGGCGATGAAAGCAGTGAAGATGAGAGCGCAAGCTGCCGAGCGGGTTGCGTGATGCACAACCAGTGTCTTGATCCGGATCATTGGGTTTTCATAAATCAGGCGGAGTGCAATACCTCCTGTGAAAACGATGCAGGCATATTGGGCGCCTGCGTCGCCAGCTGTTCTTACGAAGAAGATTGCCTCTCGTGGAAACAATGCTGGGCGCAGTGCCTTCAGCAGGATCAGAGCTACATGGGAAACTGTGAAACCGATTATATTTACAATGCGATAGCCTGGATGTTCGAGGATTGTTACATTTTCCAAAACGATGAAGGTATTATAGATGCCAACGACATCTGCACTTTTTTGCCGCCTGAGCTGATCGATTGCTTCCTCGATTGCTACGACGCCGCCGATGAATGCGGCGGCGATCCGGACCCGCTGTTCAATTGCCTGCTCTACTGTCTTGGCAATTACCCGGACGATGATTCCGATGATGATATAACGGATGATGATTCCGACGGATCATGCAATGACATCGTCAACGAAGTCTTTTTTGAGTGTCAGATAACTTTAAGCGATCTTCAAGGCAATCAGGTTGACGATCTCGGCTTGCTGGAATGGTGTGAGTTGTCGCGGGAATACGTTTCCGCAGCTGAAGGAGGGGCCAGCCCTTTTTGGAAATGTCTTGGACTCTGCGTTCAGTTTTCCTGTAACCTCAATTGCGTGAATCTCTGTTCCGGATCTCTGGGAATCTCGGATTGCGGACAGGATGTCGCCAAAGTATACGACTGTGGCGTGGTGTTAGCGTTTGGCGAAACAAACTACGGAATTCCGGAAATGGACGCGGCTGCTGTCTGCGAGGAATCTGAAGCACTCTGGGATTGTTATGGCCTTTGTGCCGGATCGTTCTGTCCGGACAATGTTAGCGACGCGATTTCGTGCATGGCCCAGTGCGATAATTTGGATTGACATCATGCTTTTCAACAGCGATTCAATTGTGCAATTCTTAGGAGGATTTCATGAGACAAAAACGTTTTAATTGGTTGATGATGGCTTTTATTATCCTGATTGTCGCAGCCTTCGGCACATCAGCGCTGTCTTGCGGCGATGATGATGACGATAGCGACGACAGCGATGATGACTTCACGCCCTACGATGACGATGATAACGATTGGACTAACGATGACGATGACAATGACGACGTGGACGACGACAATGATGACGATGATGTCGATGACGACGATGTCGATGACGACATGGACGATGATTCCTTTTTAGGCAATTGCAATACGGTGGATGAATACGATGCAATGGTATGGATGTTCGAGGATTGCTACGACATTGAGGACAGCGAGGGAAACCTCATGGACGCTGACGCTATCTGCACTGAAGCATCGGCGCAGGATATCGATTGTTTTTATGCGTGTTACGACGCAGCCGATGCATGCGGCGGAGATTTTGATCCGCTTTTCGACTGCCTTGAGGATTGCTTTAGCGGAGACCAGGACGATGATGTCGACGACGACGACGACGACGATTTCACGCCTATCGGCGACTGCGATACACTGGATGTATACGAAGCTATGGGATGGTTGTTTGAAGATTGTTACATCCTGGAGGATGCCCAGGGAAATATCATGGACGCTGATGCCGTGTGCGAAAGCGCCGGCGCCAACGAAATTGCTTGCTTCATGGACTGTTACGACGACGCCGATGAATGCGGCGGTGATCCTGATCCGCTTTTCGACTGCCTGGTGGATTGCTTGGCATAAGTCACGGGCCAGCGCCTAAACACATTGCATAAAGAGAGTTATGTTGGCGGTGCGTGGAGATTTGCTGATCAATTGTCCACAATCGCCAGAACCTTCTTTTGATAACGACTGAAGGCTTCCGTCATTTTTCCGGCGTCGCGATACCCCATCATCTTTGCCAGCATGTCGGGTTCGCGTCCGGATCTCGGAAGCTGACTCAAAGGACGCGGGAAAATTGTTCGCAGGCGGTTTTCGAGCCGTTTGAACCAGCGCAAGGCTTCATCAAGAATTTGGGCGCTATGGTCTGTGATAATTTCGGACCGGGCCAGCGCCGCAATCGCTTCGCGTCTTTGATGTACGCGCAACTCCTGGATGCGACCGGCGTGTTGAAGTTGCAGCGCGCCGACAAAAAACTCAATGTCCGTTAAGGTTCCAGGAGATGACTTCACGTCCAATTCGCCAGTTGGAACTTGCCGGTGAACCCTTTTTCGGATATCCGCCAGATCACGAATTTCCGCTTCGGTCAAGCCGGGTTTATAAAGAACGTCCTCCAGCATTTCCACAAAATCCGTTGCCGCCTTGTGGCATATGGCGCGGCAATGCAGCAACGCCAGCCTTGTCGTGACGGGGGCTTGCGTGCGGTAGAAGTTTGCGGCGCTGGTGAGGGAAGGCACAAGAATTCCCTGCTCTCCAAAGGGTCTTAATCGAAGATCCACGCGATAAAGGAGGCCATCGGCGCTTTTCGATTCCAGGATCCTTACAATCCTCCGGCCCACCGTCGTCGCCAGGCTTTGGTTTTTCGGATCAGCGCAAAGAAACACCAGGTCCAGGTCCGAGTTCATAACCGGCTCGCCCTCGCCGGCGCTTCCCATTAGGCAAATTCCCGGTTCGTCGAAACCGTCTTCAAAATCGTCCATGACAATTTCCGCCACAGCGCGCACGCAGCCCGCCGCCAGGCCGCCGGCCAGACTCCAGGCCTGCTCCGGGCGATCCTCCCGATAGCTTTCTTCCAGGGCGATTTGAAGATCGAATATTGTTTTCTGACGGCGAAGCACACGCAGGGCTTTGTCGCCGGACTCTCCCTGATACGAATCCATCACGGCCTGTGAAACGGCCTCGACGCCGTCGGACACGTCCTGCGCGGTGCATAGAGGAACAAAGGCTTCGGGATGCGCCAGTAACTTTTCCGCCAGCCAGGAGCCACGGCCCAAAAGCCGCATGAGCACCTGCGCCATGCGGTCATCCGAATCCAACATCGACAGCAGCGTGCCCGCCGCTTTATGTCCCGTAACAAAGCGTTCAAAGGCCCGCAACGCGGCCAATGGCTCCGCCGTTCCTTCGGCCAGTGCGGCAATCCGGGGAATCAAAGACTCCAACCTGGCCGTGAAACCTTTGATCGGAAGGGCGTCGGGGCTTGTGGCGATGCGTGCAAATATTTTATACGCTTCTTCCGGCGCTGAAACGCCGGTCGCGGCTATTTGCCTGATGGACAGCGTGGCCAGCGAAGGCACGAGATGAATTCGCCCCATTGAGCTTCCGGCGTCGGACGCATACCCGTCATCTTCATTTCCCTGCTCGGCGGTGGAAAACAGTTCATCGAAAATTGCCGTGACCTTGCCCCGGTATCCCTCATACATCAGCATCAGCTCCGTGACGCAGGTAAATCCCATTGATCGTGCCAAAGCTTCACGAACCAGACCTTCGGGCGGCAGCCTGTGATTCTGGCGCCCGTCAAAAAGCTGAATGCGGTTTTCCAGACGCCGCAGGAAGATGTACGCTTCGCCGCATGTGTCCAGATCCTTTTCCGGCAGCAGTTCGCGCCGACGCAGTTCATCGAGCGCCGCTTTCATGCTCGGCGTGCGCAGTTGCGGGATTTGTCCGCCGTAGAGCAATTGATAGGTTTGGACTACGTATTCCAGTTCACGGATGCCGCCCCGTGAGAGTTTGACGTTTTCATTGCCTCCGACTGCGATGCCATTTTCCGCGTCAAGCTTGCTTTTGATGCGGCGAATTTCCGCCAGGGCTTTGGGGTCCATACCGCGGCGAAAAACGAAGGGCCTCATCGTTTCGATAAAGTTTTCGCCGAGTCGCTCGCTTCCGGCGACAGTTCGCGTGCGGATCAGCATCTGCCTTTCCCAGGCCTGCCCGAAATACTCGTAATGATACTCCGCGCTCTCCAGGGAACAGGCCGCTGCGGCGGCTCCTCCTCCGGGGCGCAAACGCAGATCAACCCGAAGTCCCACGCCCTCCGGTCCCAATAGCGCGGTCAGGCGCTGAGCCATTTCGATAAACCACTCCCGCAGGGAAAAAGAGCCGGCGGATTCGTCCTCATCCATTTCATAGAGGTAAATCAGGTCCACATCGGACGAGGCGTTTAGCTCGCGCCCTCCCAATTTCCCCATGCCCAACACGCAAAAATCACGCTTCGACCCATCAGCGGCCAGGGGGCGGCCATGTTGGCGCACCGTTTCCCGCCAAGCCTCCTCATAAGCAAAGCGGATGGGAAGCTCGGAAGCGGCGGAATAGCCTTCCAGGACAAGCCACGGATCGCCCTCATCGCAAAGGTCGAAAAGCGCGGCCCGAGCCATAAGCAGCGCGTGCCAATCCCTGATCGTGGTTGCGCTGAATCCGCATTTTTCCGCCGCTTCTTTCGGCGAGGCGCAATCCGAGACTTTTTGAAAAATCTCATGGGCCGGGGGCGCATCAAAAACTTCCGCCATCAGATCGCCGGCTCGCTGCACGGCCCAGGGACTTGCGCCGCAAAGAAGCGCGAGGCGAGGCAGATTGTCCCGGTGGAATATCCGGTCCTTTTGGGGAGAATCGGCGAACTGCGCCATCTGGTGAAGAGATTTGGAAGGAAAGGAGGATTTCAGGGACGCAGCCAGGATCGCCCCGGCATCGAGTCCGACCGACGCCAACGCTTTCAAATCCCGGGGCGCGCTTTCGTCAAAGCGAATATCCGAATGCGTCGGATTGTTGCTGAGGAGGCGGCGCGTTAGCGCCGCGATGTCATTTTGTCCATTTTCACCGATGATTATGCCATCCTTATGGAATGTCCTGGTACATCGTGGGAACGCCGAAGGCCACGGTGGCCGGCGAACTGGCAATGGCGCCGCGCCGCTCCCAGGTCATTGATTGTTCCTCTCTGGTGAAAATATCGATCTGCACGGTCGCGTCGTGATATACGCTGCCGCCCGTACTGAAGCCGCTTTCATTGAAAACGAAAGCCTCGACAGCTCCTTCGCTGACCCCGAGCGCGGTGACTTCAATACGCAGGTTGCCCCGCGTGGCGCGCACGTGCAGTCCCTGTTCTTCGTCGATCCAGGAAGTGGCTGATACATTGAGATCGGTTGAGCGAAACTCAAACAGTTCGCCGCCGGATAAAAGTGCGATGTTCACATCATTCAGGGTCAGGGGACCAAGAAGGAGATCCTGCGTCAGTAATACGAAGGAGTCGCCGGGGTCTGTGAAATTTGAAGCGACAATCCGCGTTGCCGGACCGGGAAATTCCCGACCCCAGAAATGATCTGCAATGACCCTCGCGCCGAAGAATTCGTGCACGCGGTCGCCGACGCGAATTGTCCCTTCAGCGCGGGCCAGCAATGCCCCAACGTGCCAGTTGAAGGCCAGGAATGGAATATTTGTTAAAATCCCCATCGTGGAATCCCACTCACTTTCGACGAGGACCCGCAGGTCGAACTCCACCGGTGTTTCACCCGGAATAGAGCCGCGCAAAACGGTTTGCGTCCCGCGGCTATCGCCTATGCGAAGGTCGATGCTTTGTCGGCTCGCGTCGAAATCTCTGATGGAAGTCGTCTGGAAAAACGGAGCGCCATCTTCTGAACTGGAAAAATACACTAGCGCGCCGCGCGTATTCGGATCATCGGATCCCGGATTGAAAACGCCCATTGTCAGATCGAAGGATGCCTTGTCCTCGGGCACAACTACATGCCAGTTCCATGTCTCAAAAAATGGATTGCTGACGCCGTTCCAGTGGTAGCGGTTCGGATTGAGCGTCGGCCAGTCGATATCCATTCCCTCGTCGTCGTAGGGGTCATCATCGTGCGCGCAAGAAACCAAAACACACGCCAGCACGCACAAAAGTGAAATGCTCATCAGCTTGCACATCGCCGTCTCCTTCAAACAATTTTCAGATTGCGCTTTGCTTAAAAAAAACCAAGCGCCGCCCAGATCGTTTTCCCATGAAAATCCAAGAGCCGCAATCGTGATTTTGGCGCTCATTGGCCTTGACCGAAAAAAAAATGCCGCCTATAAAAATAGTTCTTTACAAGCGCCGCGAAGTTTCTTAAGATGTTCCTTGAAGTATTGGCCATAACATATTGAAATAATTGTATAAATTGCGCATAAAAGTATATTGAAAATCAGAATGTCTTTCCAGGCCATTCCGTCGCGCCGCGCCGCGGGGGCTATTTTATGGAATTGGGAGCGATTGAACGCTTTTGTTTTTCCATTGAAGGAGGTCATGATCCATGCGCCGCATTCGAAAGATTCAGCGGGAAGAAAGTTTTCGATTGCGCTTGATCTACGATGACGGCTCGGTCGCCGTTGTGGATTTTCAGGATCTGATTGACAGGGAAGGCATATTCACTGCCTTGAAAGAACCGAAAATGTTTTCCGATGTGCGACTTGTTGAAAATGGTCAGAGCATCCAGTGGCCCAACGAGCTGAC
Organism: uncultured bacterium; assembly: GCA_964591275.1. Taxonomy (GTDB): domain Bacteria; phylum Lernaellota; class Lernaellaia; order JACKCT01; family JACKCT01. The sequence goes on from CAZQAE010000009.1 coordinate 39,037, forward strand.
CTTAAGCGCCGACGCCCTTTGGCTCGACGCCTTCGGGGCATAAAGAGACAAAGCGGGTTTTTCCTGGCATTCAGCGCCGTACGGCATTGGAGTTTTCCAGCCGCTCGTCAAGGATGTCGCAGGTCCGGTGAAAGCTGGGCAGGTGCTTTTTTAGAACTAACGGATTCAATTCCCCCAGGACCACAAAAGACCTTTTGCCCTTTTTGTATGCATTTGAGCAATTTCTGGTCGCGTGTTCCAGCTTATCCTGTATGTCCTGGCGTGATTTATTTTCCAGATTATTTACGGACGGCAGTGCGTTCAACTGCAACTCGTGCCCATAATGTGTTGATAGTGTTTCTCGATCCGCGACAATCCAGGTTTCCATGCACGTTGTCATGAACAGAACCTGCTCATCCGAAGCATTGTCCGGTTTTTCCCATTTGTCTCGGCTATGCAAATGTTCCCATGTCTTATCAATTTCCGTTATCGGGTCTTCGCTGTCGATCAGCATGGCGATGTAATCATCGGCCCCTTGGCAATTGTTGGCGTTCTTAAAGTCATTGTATGTCGAGTACCAGCCTCGGCATTTGGTTTTTATAGCCGCATTTTTCCAGCAGCCTTCTGAATCCTTGTCTGCAACGCACGTGTAGTTCCTTGGAATCTCCGCCGCCTTCAAGGAAGATTTTTACCATCGGACTCCTCCGATTTCGCCCTTGGTCCATAGTTCGCCTAGACGATAGTTTTTCAACCACTCGGATAGATCGTCGGCATTAAGTCTGGACATCCTGGTTTGCCCCTGATGTTTTTCACATACTACAACTGATTCGGGAGTTTCGCTTAAGGCGTCAACGAGAATATCCGAGTGCGTTGTGACGATGAGTTGCGTTCTCGTTGAAGCGTCAATTAAAAGATCCGTCAATTGAGGCAAAATGTCCGGGTGAAGTCCCAGTTCCGGTTCTTCGATGCATATCAATGGCGGCGGAGTCGGGTCGCACAGAATGGCCAGCAGGCAAAGATATCGCAATGTGCCGTCCGACAGCCTGGTCGCGGGAATGGTGAACTCGCCTTCGGTAAAAAAGACTTGCACCGCTCCTCCCTCGACGCTGATGTCATAATCACTGACGCCCTCATACAAGTCCTGCAATCCTTTGAGAATGGCCGCTTTCGCTTTCGGTTTTTTCCGCAAACGGTTCAATACAAGTCCGAGATTGGAAAAATCTTCTTCCAGTCTGTCATTTCTCATGTCGGCCTTTTGAGGACGGCGAAAAACCGTATTTCGCCCAAAGCTCCACTCGCGATATGCGCGTATTTTCTCGTACTTGGAAATCAAATGATAAATTTCAGGGTACTGGTCCGGGTCACGCCGCTGGGCAAGAATCGACGCATCAATCTCCACGCTGTCTCTTTCAAGACTCCTTTTTTTTCCGTCTACATTTTCCTCGTCCTTGGTATTTATTACCGGGTGCCCCCGGTTAAACGTGTAGTATAAATATGGATCTGGTTTACTTGGTTCTGGTTTCTCATTTTCTATTCGTTCGTCGACGACGCAAAAGGATTGGTTGTCATTTGCGAAGGCGAAAAAGTGCCTTAATAATTGGTCATTTCCCGGATTTTCCAGCAGGACTTCGACGGAGGCCGGCGTCTTTTCCGAGCCCTTCCATATCCATTCGCCGACGCCGCCGTTTTGGCGCACAAGTTCGCGGACGTCGGCAGGCGTGGCGCGCAAGAGTGTGATCGCCTCAATCAAGTTCGACTTCCCGGCGGCGTTTGGGCCGATCAGCACGTTCAGTTTATTTAAGCTCAACGGTTCGGTGTCGGGTCCGAATGAAAGCAAGTTGCGCGGCCAAATTTGTTTCAGCATTGTAGATCCCGTTTATATTGGATGAAGGTCATCCTGCTTCTCATATTTTCAACAATACACGCGGCTTCCCTTGTTTAGCAATAACCGCATCGATTCTGATTCGGATGACAATGACTTTTGACAGATAATCATTGATACAAATCAGTAGTCATGCTTTGTCGGGAATTTCCTCTGACGATAAAAGCTATCGAGCAGCTTGTCTTTTTCCAAAAACCGCTCTTTGAGCCAATCGGACAACTCGCCTGCATCGACCGGCAATTCGTCCAGGGGAAAGCGACGGACATGAATATGGATGCGTTTGACCAGGCCCATCATCAACTGCCACAAACTCGGCAGGCCCCGCTCATACGCGATACTCATGTCGTACACCGCGTCGATATTGGCGTGCAATCCCTCGATGGTGGCGGTGAAACCTTTTGTGCGTGGGATGAAAACGTTTTCCGGCGCAGGCATGTCGTTATTTTCAGCGTAAATTTTTGCCTGGATCAGCTTTTCAGGCGTCAGGCGCATGCCCTCGACGAAATTGATAAACCAGAAGGGCAGATCGTTTTCCGTGATTTTGGAAAAGGTTTTTTTCAATCTTTGGCAGTCAGTGTCTCAGTTTCTTTTTACGAAAATGCAGTTGACGAAGCGCAGTCCCCACCCGATGCCGGGCCAATATTTTATGGAGTTTTTTGAAAAATAGCTCAAATCTCCAAGCCGACCATGCTTGTGCGCCAGCGCAAATAGGGCCATGGCGTCGGCGAAGCTCTGATGATTGCCGATGAGCACGGCGTTTTCGCCCGGTGAAAGATCGTCGCCGGTGATGACAAAACGCGTGCCGCAGATATGTTTCGTCCACCAGATGGCTGTGGACAACCACAGATCGGGAATCAGCCTGTTGGCTTTTCCAAACGCCCTTTTTGAAAATGGCCGGATAATGCAGGAAAGAAACTGCGCGACGTTTATAAGAAAAACGGTTGGCAGAAAAAAGACAACGGCGAATATGCCTTTTGCCTATGCGAGCACGCGAAGGCCAACCCCCACCGGATCTTTCAGGGGTTGGATCGGTATTTATTTTGCGTTGATAAAGGACTGGATGAGAAAAAGAGCGATCTTATCACCCCGGATCACAGGCACACCTCAACGCCTCGCTTTCCCAGGTGAAAAAGTCCTTTTTGGCAAGTGTCGGCAGGTTTTCACCTGCCGAGCTCACACTATATGATCGAGTCTTTGAAGCCTTTGGACAAACGCATTTTCACGGCGGTCTTGGCGGGGATCATAATTTTCTCGCCTGTAGCCGGATTGCGTCCTTCCCGTGCCTTTCGATCGGACTTGACGATTTTTCCGAAGCCCGGAAGAGTGAAGGAATCCGCGGTCTTCACTTCCTCAACAGCCAGAGCCATCAGGTCATCGAAAAATTGTCCCACGTCTTTTTTGGCCATACCCGTTTTCTCGGCAAAATGCGCAAGAAGCTGCGATTTGGTCATAGCTTTTTTCGTGTCTCCCATAAGTGTCCCTCCAAGACAGTTCAGCTAATAATCCCTGGCACAAAGCCAGTCGGAAATTTTCTTAATCCCACATGTCATCGTCATCCCACCAGTCGTCGTCGCCCCACCCTTGCCTGCCGTCCTCATAAGGCAGATCGTCAGAGGCAAGGTCCGTCACACTTTCGATTTCGGTGACAACAAGAGCAGCATCGGAGATTGTGTAAAGGTAATCGCCGATAACAACGCATCGACGCACCGTCGGCATATCGCCAAAACTTTCACTTTCGGGCTCGGCTTCATAGTTCGAGTGATCGATATAGCCGAGCATGTCGAATCCGCCGTCGGCGGTCACATCATAAAGATATACGCCGGAATATGCGCCATCCGTCGGCGGAGCCGCATCCCGAAACAAAGGAGGATCCACCGGTTCGTCGTCATCGAACGAGACATCGTCGTCGTCATTCCAGACATCATCATCATCCCAGTCATCGTCGTCGCCCCAGTCATCCCAGCCCCATTCTCTAACCGGAACGGCCATCAGATCCATCGGGCTATAAAACATGAAAGCCTTGTGATCGTACATGGCTTCGGATGTGGCGTCCCAGCCTTCGGCGACGACCTCGCGAAAGGCGAGAACCGGATCGGCAAAATCGGAAATGTCGAATAGCTGCAACACAACGCCGCCGGTGGAGTTCCACTCATCTCCATCCTCACCGATGGTCAGGATATGGTTGTCGTCAAATGCGTGGATATAGGTGGAGAATCCGGGGATTTCCAGTTCGCCGATAATGCGGGGATCTGCGGGATTCGACAGGTCGATGGTAAACAGGGGGTCCGACTGTTCAAATGTTACAAGATAGCCCTTGTCTCCCATGAAACGGGCGGACTTGATCTCCTCGCCCGGTGCGATCCCTTCGATTCCACCGACGATATCCAGGGAGCCATCCACGGCTATGAGAACGTGAATATAATTCTTCAAATCGGACCACCAGCCCGTTGACGAGGCAACGCGCAGATACCCGTCCTTTTCGCTCATAGAGAACTGATTGAGGACGAAGCCCGCGATTTCCCCGCTGGCGATGTACTCCGCCTGGATTTGTTGGTCCTTCAGGACGAATTTGTGAATCCACGATTTCTGAATATTGTCATCATCGTACCAGGTCTGCCAGGACTCCGCGGTGTTGCTGATGTAAAGGGCCTGCGTGGATGCATAGATGAGTTGGCCGTCCGCCAAAAGCGCGATATCCGGCAGCTTTGTAGTCGGCGCATCGAGATTGATGGTCATCACCGTGGAAACACTGTGCCCCATAGGATCGTCCGGGCGAAAATAATCCTCGCATTCGGAGATGAATCCGCTGCTTGTTTGCGCGCCGATGATTTCAAAATAACGCGGCAGCCAGTCATCCAGGGTCATGGAAATCACTTGAGTGCGAATCTGGTTCATCAAATTGTCATACGCGGCCCGCAGTGCCTGCTCGTCGAGTTCGCCGTCTTGGCTATAAGACCAGGGATCGATCCAGGTATTGTAATTGGGGACCTGCGGCGCGGTGTTTAAAACCAGGCGCATGAGGTTGTTGATGAGCCGCGATTGCAGATAAGCGCCTTCGGTGTACAGTTTGCGAATCACGGTCGGAACACCCGGATTCGCCGTATCAACGAATGTCAGCAGCAAAATGTTCCAATACAGGTCATCGCGCTCAACAGCCGGCCAGACATCTTCGGGCAATTCCGCGGGACTTAACTCCGAGAAAACCACCACAAGGTCGTCGTATAAAAACATCTCTAAAGTTCGACCTTCAATATCCAGGCGAGACAGCTCCCGCGTTTCGACCGGGGGAGCGGGATCGAAAAGCATGAGGTTGCCGCCGGCCAGGAGGTAAAGAAGATCTCCGTCGGTTTTGACGATGTCCGCTTCGTCGACGCCATCCTCCTGCACGTTCGTGTCCGAGTGGTCGTCGTCGTCGGCGTTTTCGTCGTCATCGCCGGCCTGATCGTCATCTGGAAAAAAATCATCGTCGGCGTCGTCATCCCAACCATCATCATCCCAATCGACGTCATCGTCCCACCAATCACCGCCCCAATCCAGGGAGTTTTCGTAGTTTTGATCGATGGCTCTTTGCGCCTGCAGGGTCAAGGTGCGTTGTATCCATTCCAGAACATCATCACAGTCCTGGCATCGGTGCAGCCCTTCCTTTGTATTCACATCATGGTCATCGGTGTCATCATCATCATCGCCGTAGGGCGAAAAATCATCGTCATCATCGCTGGCGTCCGGCTTTTCGCACGCGCCAAGAAAAGACACACACAACGCGAACATTGCGATCATCAGAAACAATCTTAGCCTACGCATGTCCACACCCTCCACATTAGAACGCCTCTATGTGTTCTAAAATCCTAATAACATCTTGTGAATTATAACATAAAAACACGAAAATCAACATAATAATGCCGATTTTATCAGCAAATCGCCTTTTTATTCCAGGACCACCAAATCACGCGCCCCATCGCGGAATTATTTTTTGGCAAAGGCCGACGATATGGAATTGGCCGTTTGGCTATGATAAACTCCGGCCTTGCGCATTAACGCCAGGATAAATTTCTAAAATAATGAATTCAACCAAGCGCGCGCCCCGAAATAGAACCATCGATCTTTGCCGCGAGGAAAGAACTCGTTTTGAGGGAAAGCTCCAGCGCCTGGCCGGGTTGCAAAGCGTAATGGACCTTTTGGACAAAACCATCTGCATGGACCTTTACAACGCGCTGCCGCTTTTGCCCGACCATTTCGTGGACCTTCTTATTATCGACCCGCCCTATAATCTCAACAAAATTTTTGGGGCGAAGAAATTCAAAAAGATGAAAGACGAGGACTACGGCGCATGGGTCGATTCATGGCTCGGTCCCCTGGTCCGAACTTTGAAAGAGACAGCCTCCGTTTACATCTGCTGCGACTGGCGATCCTCAGCCGCGGTTGAAGGCGTCGCCAAAAAATATTTCAAAATGCGCAATCGGATCACCTGGGAGCGCGAAAAAGGGCGCGGCGCCAAAAGCAACTGGAAAAACAGCGCGGAAGATATCTGGTTTTGCACAATGTCCGGGGACTATGCCTTCAATGTTGACGCCGTGAAGCAAAAACGGCGGGTTCTGGCGCCGTACACGGATAAGGACGGCGAACCCAAGGATTGGGTTAAAGGCAAAGAGGGCGATTTTCGCCTCACTCATCCCTCGAACCTCTGGACGGACATCACGGCGCCCTTCTGGTCCATGCCGGAAAATACCGACCATCCCACGCAAAAGCCGGAAAAGCTTTTGGCGAAGATCATTCTCGCTTCATCCGGCAAAGGTGATGTCGTTCTCGATCCCTTTGCCGGCACCGGGACGACTTCGGTTGTCGCCAAAAAACTTGGCCGTCGCTATGTCGGAATAGAGATAGACGAAACCTACTGCTGCTGGGCAGAGAAACGACTGGCGCTGGCCGAAACCGATAAAACAATCCAGGGTTATTCGGAAGGTGTGTTCTGGGAAAGAAATTCCGGCGGACTCAATGCCGCAAAACGCAAAAAGGAATAAGTCACCGGATTTCCCTAACGATTCATTTTTCAGCGCTTCGATGCTATCATTCGCGCAAGGAGGTTCTACGATGAAAAAAGCGACACTGATCTTTTGGTTGATAATCATTTTGTCCCTGGGAATTTCAGGGCTGACGGCATGCGCCAGCGGCGACGACGATGACGATGAGGCAGCGGATGCAGACGATGATGGCGATGATGACAGTGACGATGATGATGGAGCAGATAATTCCTGCGGCATCAATTATAGCGCCGACACCGGCCGTGACGGCTCTGCCGACGAGTGCGGCAACGTGGATATGATCAACGTGGACCGCCTGGCGCATCCGGACGAAAGCGACTGCGCCCCGGCCATTCAATGGCATGCCGGCCTGGCGGCCGTCGCCCTGGCGCACTCCAAAGACATGTGCGATCGTGATTTCTTTGACCATGTCAATCTCGACGGAGATAGTCCCTTTGATCGCATGGACGATGCGGGAGTCAACTACGTAGCCGCCGGCGAAAATATTGCGTGGGGCATGGGCTATACGGTCCAGAATCTTCAGGATGCTTTCATGAACGAGCCGGAATGCGAACTCAATCACCGCAGCAACATTCTCGCCCGTGATTTCACGCATGTGGGCGTGGGCATCTACGACTGCCCCGATGGCTCGTTCTATCTCACGCAGGATTTCGGAACTTTCAGTTTCGACGACATCCGGTCGGACTCGCACGATTACTGCCCGAATTTCGAGCAGTAAAGAAAGCTTGGTACAATGAACAATTAGCAATGAACAATGAACAATGACCCGGAAAAAGCCTTTGCCGCCCAATCCAGCGTATGAAAAAGCCTATGCACTGGCTGTTCGCATTGTTAATGCCTACCGTTTTCTTGTCGATGAAAAAAAGGAATATGTCCTTTCAAAGCAATTGCTTCGCAGCGGCACATCTATTGGCGCAAATTTAGCCGAAGCAAATGGAGCCATATCCAATGCTGATTTCTCGGCCAAAATATCCATTTCGTATAAGGAAACGCTGGAGACCAAGTATTGGCTGGATTTATTAAATGAGACTTCATACATTGACAAGAGGTCTTACGACAGCCTTTACGCCGATACGGATGAAGTAGCGGCAATCCTATTTGCTATTTTAAAGAAGACAAGAATCAAAAGGCAATGAACAGTGAACAATTAGCAATGACCAATTATCAATCAGTAATTTGCACTGACCGCTGCTCTTTGCTCATTGTTAATTGTTCATTGTTTATTGATTATTGCAGGCGCGCACATGGCTCATAACAAACTCAAACTCTTGTTGGCCTTCGCCGGAGTAAAGCTGCTGGGTCGGCGCGTTCCCTTGCACGTGAGCTGGGTTGTGACCAGCCGATGCAACCTGCGCTGCACCTATTGCAACAGGCCTGACACCGACCCCGGGGAATTGACGACCGGGGAGGCGACAGCGCTTATAGACGATCTGGCGCGCTCGGGCTGCGCCCACGTATCCATCACCGGCGGAGAACCGCTACTCAGAAAAGACCTGCCGATTCTCATGGCGCGCATCGTAGCCAGCGGCATGAGAATCAACATGAACACAAACGGCCTCCTATTGCCCGAACACTTAAGCGCGGTGCGCCTGGCCAATTCCGTTGTCATCAGCCTCGACGGCCCGCCGGAACTCAACGACGCGATACGAGGCCGGGGCGCGTGGGATGGCGCCATGCGCGGCGCCGAGCAAGTGCGAAACATTGGATTGCCGCTGACATTTTATACGGTGATCGGAAAAACCAATGTTGGCGAACTGCGTTACCTGGTTGAACTGGCGGACCGGATGCACGCGCGCGTGTTTTTTCAGCCCGGCGCCCGGCAAGTCCTGGGTTCTGAATGTGGGGAAAACCTGGACGCGGCGGCCCCTGAAGATTATCGGCGGGCGATTGATGAGCTAATCGAATGGAAAAAGCGGGGACGTCCCATCGGCAACAGCGTCGCCGCGCTGAGATATTTGCGTCACTGGCCCGATGAAAAGCCTATGCCAAGCATGGGCGGCAGGCTTTACGTGCGCATTGACTCTGATGGCCATGTCCGCACCAGCGGTCGCGTGCCGAGGGGTGAATATAATTCAGCCTTGAGATCGGGGGGCATCATAGCGGCCATGCAAAAAATTTCCGCGCCGCAATCCGACAGCACATACAGCGCCGCCCGCGTTGAGGTCAATCTCATGGCGCAAGGATCGCCCGGCACCCTGTGGAATTTTCTAAAGAAATGACAAATTTAACATACGAAATGGAAACCGTTCCGACAAATCCCGGTTACGGCGTTGTAGGAACGACATTCTTGTCGTGACCGCTTGACCAAAGCTCAGAACACATCCCCACAATTCGCGACAGGAATGTCGCTCCTACACTAACAACTGGTCTAAAATAGAGGAATCAGGCTCGCGGCGTTTTTTTCCGGCGATTTTTCGAGGGGCGGAAAGGGCATCGTGAGAACGATTTCATCATCTTCATTGATGGTCGCCAGGATATTTCCCGTTTCCTCCGTGATGTACAGGTCCATCCCCGTGGCTTCGTATGCGTCGAGGGTTGTCTGATGAGGGTAGCCCAGGCTGTTTTCCCCGACTGAGACAATGCCGACGGGCGCCGTAGCTATATCGATAAACCCCTGTATTGAAGGACCGGCGTGGCATGGGACTTTCAAAACATCGGAAGGCAGCAAGTCGGACCAGGCCGCCATCAGATAACTTTGCTCTTCGATTTCGGCGTCGGCGCCGAAAAGAAAAGTTTTGCCATCATAGGAAATCAACAGCACCATCGAGTTGTCGTTGACTCTCGGGAAATCGGCCAGCGTTGACAGTACGCGCAACGCAGCCTGCCCAATATATTCAACGTAACCGAAACTCGGATAAAATACTTCTCCGCTCCAGTCGTTGCGAGCGAGATCGTAAACGTCGTATCCGTCGTCGCCCGGAAGCTCGTCGCCGTTTTCCCAAAGTTCCATGATTTCAACGCAGTCGAATAATTCCGACAAACCCCCGCAATGGTCGAAGTGCGGATGCGTCATGATCATGATGTCCAGCGTATCAATGCCGAGTTCCTCCAGCACGGGGCAGATGGCGTATTGTCCCTCTCCGACCGTGCCGCCGTCGATGAGCACGTAATGCATGTCCTGCCCATCGGGGATCGATATCAACATCGCGTCGCCGAGTCCGACATCGAAGTAAAGGACGTTGAATCCTTTCAGTTCCGCGTCGTCGTCCATGTCGTCGTCCGCGTCGTCATCGATATCATCATCGGCATCGTCGTCCACATCGTCGTCGCCGGTTGTGTTGTCATCCGTATCGTCATCGAGCAGATCGCCGGGGCCGTATGCGTCCTTGGCGGATGTCTTGTTGTCAAAATCACCGCTGCAGGAAAGCAGCAAAAGGGCAAGGCAAAACACCGCTAAAGTCGATATTTTCACCGCAAAGATTTTTGGCATGTTTATCCAACCGCGCTAAATTTTCAGGCAAATTGCTGATGGCTTACTTCGTCGCATTGGATGTCAAAACATAGCTAAGCGCGAGAAATCCACCCATTCCGCCGGCCACCACGGGCTGGCACATTATCGATCAGGTTGAGCCGATGGCCTGGGAAAAAAAGCTGAATCCCAAGCCTGCGGCGATTCCCAAAGCTGTGACCAAGACAGTTTTAATCATGGCGCCTCCTCTTAAGTCAACTATAACCACGAAAATAAAATAGTTGAAAGCGGCGCTTTGAAAATCGATCCTGCGCGTACGATACCACACAAAAGCTTTTTGGGTTATAATGCGTGTCGCAAAACGCTTTTGATAAAGGAGCTGGCTATGCTTAATAAAAATCTGATTATTGTTTTTCTGGTTGCACTTTTTGCCGCAGCCTTTGTCGCCGCACCAGCCTTCGCGCAAGGCGACGAAGATGGGGAAGACCGAGCGGAAGAAGGTGATGAAGATGGAGAAAACGGAGCGGAAGAAGGCGATGAAGGCGACGCTGAAGAAAAAACCGTGGCACCCGAGGAGCCTGTCGCCGAGGCAGTTGAAGAGCAGAAAAAGCCCGAACCCACGGCTGATCCCGAACGTCCCTGGTGCGTGCTGGTTGGCCGCTTGGCCTTCGGCGGCGGCGCCGGCAGTTTCAGCGGGGAGTGGGATTTCATGAATAACACGGTCAACTATGAAGAAGATGTTGACATGGAATCGGTGAGCCACAGCGCCTTTATTCCCGAGGTCTTTTTCATGCCGACCAAGGCACGGCAATTCATCATATCCGCCTCGATCCCCATGGGCAGCGGCAATGGCAAGCTCGACAGCGACTTTGTATTTCAGGACGACGACTTCAATTACGGATTCACCTTTGCCAATCTCGGATTGGGATACCAGTGGTTTTTCGGGCAGCTGGAAAAAACAAATCTCATGCTGATGACGCATTTTGGGCGTGGGCGATACTGGATGCGAATCGAGCCGAACGATATGCGCGACGAGCGCAAAACCAGGGCCATGAAGGCCTGGGATTTTGACCTGTCCATCGGCAGTTTCCACCGCTTCGACAACCGTTTCGTTTTTGGCGCCACGCTGGACTACTGGGCGCTTGGCTTTGACGACCAGGCCGGCTCGGAGGATTACGTGAATACCTATGCCAAAGGAGGTCTGGCCGGCATGCGCCTGAATCTCCTGGCCGGATACGCGTTTTAGCGCCAAGCGCCAAGGCATGAAGTATGAAGTAAAAAGTATGAAGTATGAGTTTCGGAGGCACTATCCGGCTGCTCCTGAGGGATGACGACAAGCAAGATTGCCGAATTCCCTTTTTTTTACTTGAGCAAACGTGAAAACCCGCCCCAAGCGACAGGGCGGGTTGTTTTTGTCTTATGTGGCGTCGAAAAGGATAAAAACCTACTCGGCGTCGGCGGCGAGGATCAGGACATTGGAGCCGGAAAAGCCGTGGTTGAAAATCGCTTCAACTTCGGTTCCGAAAATGCGGTAAACGATATTGTTTGAAACACCCAAGCCCCCGGCCCCTTCCGCAAAGGCCACCGGCCACATCGGTGTGGGCCACGATTCCGGAGCCTCCGCCCCGTCGTCTTTTAAGATGACATAAACGCTTTCAGAGTTGTGTGAATATACGAACGAAGTATAGTGCTCATCAATGCGCGTCATGGAAGCATAGTAATCTATGTTGTCCGGAAAATGGATGTCCTCCTTCATCCAGACGCCATCGCGCAGCACCTCAATGCTATAGATATTGGCATCATCTGACACGTAATTGGATATCCGGTAAACGACCTGGGGATTTTGCATCACCATCTGAACGGTATCGTATTTGTTCTCCGTTGTGAAAACAACTCCATCCCACCAATAAATATCGTCGTAGTTCCAAACGACGCAGTCGTCCCAAGCCAGGCAATCGATGCCAGATTGATAACCATCAGAGTCTTCTGCGTTCGGCAGATCGTGGTTCATCCAAATCTCTCCATCCCAAGCCATGAGATGCCCACCTCCGCATAATACGTAGCCTTTCTCATCAGGAAATACTTGCACACCTTGAATTGTTGAGTAGATATCGCCTTCGGTCCAAGAACAAGGCGGCTGTGGGTCCATGAGCGTCCAAACGCCGCTGTCCAAGCGATACAATTCGTTCAGTTCTGTTTTTTTATTCAACGCCCAACCCACGTCTCGGGTAGCCAGTGAGCCCGCGAAGAAAGGTACGTTTCCTGGCGGCGTTACTTCCACGTAATCCTCCTCTCGGATTTCGTAAAGAGCATCCCATGCATAATTGGGGAGATTGGGACTCCAAGTGTAAATAGCCACCCATCCGACTACCGGAGCCGTATTGTCCGGCCATCCGACTGCATCGTCGTTTGCATCGTCGTCATCATCATCGTCGTCGTCGTCATTGTCATCATCATCGTCGCCACAGTTGACGAAAAATACTGCCAAGGCCAGCAGCGCCGCCAGAATGAGGAAAAACGAGATTTTTGAGAATTTTCTAAACATGAACCTTTCCTCCACCACTACGAAAATTTATTGCGCGGCAAATCCATTTTCATAGCCGCAATAATACCAGATTTGCTTTAGCGCGCAAAGCTCAGAGGCTACTCGGCGTCGGCGGCGAGGATCAGCGATTGGGCGCCGTAGAAACCATATGTAAAGATCGGTTCCGTTTCCGTTCCGAAGATACGGTAAATCGTATCGTTTGAAACACCCAAGCCGCCGGCCCCTTCCGCAAAGGCCACCGGCCACATCGGCGTGGGCCAAGATTCTGGCGCCTCCGTCCCGTCGTCTTTTAAGAGGACATAAACGGTTTCAGAATTGTGTGTATATCTGAACGACGTATAGTGCTCGTCGATACGCGTCATGGAGGCACGGTCGTCAATATCGTCCGGGAAGTGGGTATCCTCATCCATCCAGACACCATCGCGCAGCACCTCGACACTGTATTCATTGAGGTCATCGGACACGTAATTGGATATTCGGTAAACGACCTGGGGATTTTGCATCACCATCTGATGAGTATCGTATTTGTTCTCCGTTGCGAAAATAACTCCGTCCCACCAGAAAATCTCATTATAGCTCCAAACGACACACTGATCCCACGACAGGCAATCGATACCCGAGCTAAAAGATTGATACTCTTCTTCATTCGGCAATTCGTGGCCCGTCCAGTCCTGTCCATCCCATGCCATGAGATGGCCGTCTTGGCACAGGACATAACCCCGCTCATCGTGAAACACTTTCACGTCCTTCATGGAATAATGGTTAGGGTGCTCAGGCAGCGGACAGGGCGGCTGCGGGTCCATGAGCGTCCATTTACCGTCATCCAATTGGTACAGTTCATTAATGCCGGTCTTATAATTCAGTGCCCAACCCACGTATCGAGTCGCCAGCGACCCTTTGAAAAATGAGGCATCGCCCGGCGGTGTCACCTCCACGTAATCATCCTCCCGGATTTCATAAAGGGCGTCCCATACTTGACTTGAATGTGTGCCGACAGCCAACCAACCAACGACGGGAGCCGTATTGTCAGGCCATTGATAATCATCATCGACATAGTCATCGGCATCGTCATCATCGTCGCCACAGTTGACGAAAAATACTGACAAGCCAAGCAGCGCCGCCAGGATGAGATAAAATGAGAATTTTGAGAATTTTCTAAACATGAACCTTTCCTCCATCACTACGAAAGATCAATGCACGGCAAATCCAATTTCATAGCCGCAATAATACCAGATTTGCTTTGCCGCGCAAAGCCTTAAAATGAAAATTATGCACCCGCAAAATCGCGAAACTCCTTTAGCGATCGGGGCCTTTGCCCCGACCGGCATCTTTGTTAAGTTGGTTTCCAATTGCTTTCCCTTTAACTTAGCGTCCTATAAATCGTCGCACGCGTCGCAGTCTCCTGCCGACAAATACTTCATACACTCGCGCTTGGCGTGGGACCAGAGGTCGTAAGTGCATGCGGATTCACAGGCTTCATCGTTATCATAGAGATCGCAGGCGCCATCTGTGTCGGGATCGTCACAGCTAGCCTTTTTGCTCATCATTCATTCCTCGCCTTCATACCTCACAACTCATACTTCATACTTCTGTACTTGACGGCTATGAATCATCCGCTTATATTCTGGCGGTTTTTCAGGCTTTGGGAAAAAGCCTTAAAGGGGAGCAAACGCGAAATGGAAAAGCAAGAAATTCTGAAACTGCCCGTGACCAAACTGCGTGATGAAGTTCACAAGATCGGCACCCAGTACGGGATATCCGGCATGAACAAGCAGCAACTCGTTGAGGCCTTGTTTGAAGCCAACAATATTCCACTGGAAGAGTCCCTGGACATCGTCAAGGACCCTGAGCTGAAAAGTCAGATCAAGGTTGTGCAGAAGGAGTGGCAAGAGGCGCTGGCGGCGAAAGACACAGCCAAAGCCGACAGACTCCAGAAGAAACTCCACGGGATGAAACGCACTACGCGATCCTGGACCAAGGCAAAGATCGCTGCCAAGGCCAGGACAAAAAAGGGCGGCTGACTTAGCTTCAACCCCCGCTTGACCAAGAGTTTCGCGAGAGTGGCGGAACTGGCAGACGCGCAGGATTTAGGATCCTGTGCCTCACGGCGTGGGGGTTCGAGTCCCCCCTCTCGCAAAGCCTGTAAAATACAAGGGATAAATAAAAAGCCGCTTAACCAGCGGCTTTTCTTTTGCCCATAATATTTAGGCGTTCAAAAGAGAATTATGCGCGAAAGCTTCCGCGCGGCTTGTCCGATCGCGGCGACGCCGCTCCTACTTTTTCATCAATTTCTTGTAGATTTTCGTCAACTTGTCCAGGTCCTGAGCCGTTTCAAAGAAGCCGTGCCAGTGCGCGTAGTCCTGGCCCATCATGGCCGTTCCCATGCGGGCGCGGCGTCCTTCATGGTGCCAGAGGTGATAGAAAACCAGCTCCGCTTCATCATCCCACTTCTGGTCTTTTGTGAGCAAACCGGCGGCATACAACTCGTTCATCATCTTCTTCGCCGGTTTGTAATACTTCTCATTATACAGCTCGATGGCGGCGTCATATTGTTTATAATAGGAATTGACCCACTGCGGCCCGTGACAGTTGCCGCAAACCGATTTCATCTCGCCCAGCTTCTTTTCCCAATTCGTCGTGCGAATGGACAGGGGCCTTTCAGCCTCCCAGGAAAGCCGCTGCGAAATATTGTGCGTGGTTTGTAGTTTGCCGATTCCCGACATGTGACAAACCGCGCAGGTCGGCGCCGAGTAATCCCCCGGCTCC
Organism: uncultured bacterium; assembly: GCA_964591275.1. Classification (GTDB taxonomy): domain Bacteria; phylum Lernaellota; class Lernaellaia; order JACKCT01; family JACKCT01. The sequence continues at coordinate 54,657 of CAZQAE010000009.1, forward strand.
CAGGCGTCCGGCGCGCTGTCCCAGGTCCAGCTATCGCCTTCCGACGCGTAGCGCTTGCCATGTTTGGATTCCTGCCAGATTTCGATCTGCGGGTGATCCGGGCCGAGGTGACAACTGCCGCATGTTTCGGCTTTTCGCGCCTCGACGATGCTAAAGAGATGACGGGTGTGGCATGAGGTGCAATTTCCCACGGAGCCGTCGGGGTTGGGCCTCCCGATTCCTTCCTGCGGATAGCGCAGGCCGGTGGGCCGCCCGTCCTTGAAGATGATCTTTTTGCCGTGGCACTGGATGCAGCCCGAGGCTTCCGCCGCTTCGGAGCCTTTGCCTTCCCATGTCACCGACATGCCTTCGAGCTTGTCGATCGATTTGTAGGCGACGGCGTGATCGCTTTCGGAAAATTGCTTCGCTTCCACGGGATGACATCGGGAGCAGTCCTGCGGCGTCGGGATCAGCGTCACATATGTTGAGCTGCCTTTCAGACCGGAGCATTGCAGCGCGTCAACATCGGTTTTTCGCGCGATGTGGCAATCCCCGCACGACACGTTGGTGCGACCATGCATGCTGTTTTTCCAGTCCAGCACGATCTGCGGCATTTTTTTGAGATGACATTCAATGCAATTCCGCTCGATTTTGGCCAGGCCGCGATCGATCTCGACGGTCTTTTGGCCCACGACGCCGATGGGGCCTTTCCCGGATTCGGCTGTCAACGCAAAGGTCGACAACCCCGCGACAATAACAGCGGCCAGGAATAGAATTGTCATTAATTTCCTCATGGAATCCCCCTCGCTTTATCGGAATTACTCACCCACATTCGCAAAAATGACCGGCGTCCCGTGATGCACCAGATCCGAATGGCAATCCCAGCATTTTTTATCCGTGCGCCCGTTTATCCATTCACGATGGGCCAGGAATCCGCCTCGGGGAAGGCCCGGAGGCGTCAGGTCCTGATGACACGACATGCAGCCATCCTCAAAAATATAATCGTTTTTATGAAAGCGCTTGCCTTCCCAATCGACCTTTTCGGGATCGCCGACGTAATGAACCCAAAGATCGCGCCACCCCGACCATGATTTGTATACGTAATAGTACGCGCCCGAGGCGGGCAGATGGCAATCAACGCAGTCGGCGACGATGCCCTTGTCATTGGCGTGATGGCTCGACATGCGCCAGGTGTCCACGCGAGACTGCATTTCGTGGCACTGGCCGCAGAACTCGTTGGTTCCGGTCATCTCAAAGCTCATGTGCGTGAAGCCGATGAGAAACATGGTCGCCAAAGCGCCGACCGCGAAAGCGATAGACAGCTTCCAGTGTTTCAGCGGCCACTTGAGAGCTTTGAGCATTGTCGTTTAACTCACCGGCAGGCAATGCGTTCAATGAAATTTTGGGAATCAGTTCCTGTCTCTTTTTTCATTGATTCTTCATAGCATGTCAACAACTTTCGACATCGGTGGGAGGAAGATGCCAGAGTTTATTCCTTATCTGTTGTTTGCTTTATTCGCGTCCTGTGTGAACACGCAAAGAACAACTGCCGCGACAAGCAGAAGGAATGCGCCCGGATAGCCGAAAAAGAGGTTGTAGGGCGTGAGCTCATACCGCAAAAATTCCAGTTCGTGGCCGTTGATGAATTGGGCCAGCCAGGGGAATGCGTCGCCGATCACCACGTAGTTGGCTGTCATCAGGACATAAGACGCTGTGAGCGCGGCGTAAATGCCGATGCGCTGGTGAGAAGCTCTCAAGGCCCTGGCCGATGCGAATAATAAGACAAAAGCGGCCAGCAAAAAAGTATTGTAATAATTCCACCAGTGCATGAGCACGGTCGGCGCCGAGGCGATGAAAAGCGCCAGAGCGAGCCTTGGCCGGACTCGCTTTATGGCGATAAGCGCCGCCATTGCCAGCGCGACAAAAACCGAAATACCCATTGACATCGCGCGGACGGCGCCTTCGCCGATGGTATCCCAGAGACGCAACCAAATGCGTGTTATGTAGAGAAGATAGTTGCCCAAAAAAGGCGCCATATGCGGATTATTCTGCCGATAGACCAGCGTTTCATGATACAGGCTTCCCGAAAGTTTCACCTGCCAATTCGCCATCAGATCGAAAAAGTCGCCGCTATAGATACCTGTCGAAAGAGCGGCGGCGAGCATGAAGGCCACGGCGAAAACACCGGTCAGCAGCGCTGTTTGCATCGGCGCATTGCCGTGCCAAAACCGCAGCGCGACTTGCCGGCGCGTGCAAATCCATCGGACGAAGCCGATCCAGAGCAGCGCCGCCGCGATAATCCCCGGAAATATCTTCACGCAGGCAGCGGCGGCCAGCAAGGCAGCGGCGAAAATGTTTCGCGCCGAAAGCTTTTCTTTCTGCTGGCCCCCCAGGATTAAGTATAAAGCGAAAAAGGTCGGCGCCAGGTACAAGACGTCGATCTGCCCATGCAGGATCGTGTGCACCCAAAAGGCTCGATTCCATATCACTAGATTGACGACCCAGAAATATATAGCGATTTTTCGCGTCCGGTCGTCGCCGGGGCGGATAAGAAATCGCCTGGCCAGAAGCATTAGCGGCCCAATGATCAGCAGCAGACTCGCAAAGGGCCACATCCGCAGCAGGTTATAAAAACCGATGGGCCGAAAGGCGCGAAAGACCAGCATGGTCAAAGGCGATCCCAAATAGCCGTTCATCTCGCCGTCGCCGATGACAGCCAGCGCGGCGGCGTCGTAATTCGGATTTGGATGATCACTACGCAGAGCGCCGCCGGCCACAAGCTCTTTTAGTTCCGCGTTGTCGTAAGGATCGGCGCCGTGCTCGTAAAAGGCTCGCGAAGCCATGTGGTAGGTCCAAAGATCGTAGCCCTGCGGGTATTGCTCCAGGGAACTGCTTGTGGACAAAGCTAGAAAAGGCCGGGCCAAATACAGCAGCCCGATGACGCACAGCAGGACCGAGGCCGCCAGCGAAAGCCACGAAAGCTCGCCCTTGATTATTCGCGTTTCATTCATTTTCGCTCGCACATCACGCAGGGATTCTCATCAGGAACTACTTTAGTGTATGGTTCCGGCGCAAGCGGCGCAAGGCGTGCACAGTTTTCATGGGAACCCGGCAAGGTATGGGAGGAGACGCAGGCGCCCTGGATAACGAAATGGGAAGACCTCAATTTGGAACGATCAAAGGCCCTCAATAAAAATAAAACCCGCCTCATCGCGCTTTTAGTTTGCGGCGCCATCCTCATTGCGTCGGAAGTCGCCGCCTGGCATTTTCATGCAGCGTTAAGCCCGGAAAGTGTTGATGTCCAAGCCACGGTCGGGGAAAAAAAGACGCATTTGATCAGGGGAAAAATCGAAAAAGGAATTTCCTTTGCTGGATCATTGAAATCCGCCGGACTTTCGGAGGAAACGACGAAGGTCATCGTCGCCGTACTCAAAGAGGATGGAAATTTCAACTTCCGGCGCTGCCGTATTGGCGATCGCTTTGCCGCCGGAATTGATGACGAAGGAGCCGTTCATCGCTTCAGCTATCAAGTGAATCCCCTGACTCGCCAGAATGTTGAATTGTCGCCGGAGGGCGAACTCAAAGCGCAAATAGTAAAACTGGAGACCCAGCTCGCCACGGTTGTGTTGCGAGGATCGATAGAAAACTCCTTTTACGAGTCCATTGTTTCACGCGGAGAACTGATTAAACTCGCCGGCAACGTAGCCAAGGTTTTCGAGTACGACATTGACTTCGCCCTCGAACCACGCAAAGGCGACACTTACCGCATTCTTCTTGACCGCATCACCTACAAGGACGCCGTTGTCGATTATGGCCATATTCACGCGGCTGAATACGTCGGGGAAGCTTCGGGGACAGTTCGGGCCTATTGGTTTGCGCACGAGGATCCGGAAATCGAGGCCTATTACAATGAAAAAGGCATCAAGCTGAAAAAATTCCTGCTGCGCGCGCCGTTGAACTCCATGCGACTCACAAGCCGTTTCGGCTGGCGCATACATCCCATCAGCAAGAGGAGGCAGTTCCATAAGGGCGTGGATTACGGAGCGCCTACAGGAACGCCCGTCTGGGCGGTCGCCGATGGCGTGGTCTCTCGCGCCGGACGAGCCAAAGGATACGGCAAGCTTGTTACGATCAAACATCGGGGCGGTATTTCAACGCGCTACGGTCATCTTTCCAGAATCAGTGTCAAACGGGGTCAAAAAGTGCGGCAGCGGCAGATGATCGGGCGCGTCGGCAGCACCGGTTACTCGACGGGTCCGCATCTACATTATGAACTGCGCCTCAAAGGCAAACCCATCAATCCCCGAAAGCTCAAAGTCGGCACGCAGGAAGTGCTGCCCAAAAAATTGATGCCGGAGTTGGAAAAAATTATCGCCGACGTGGACGCCAAATGGGAAAACACCGCCGTGCTCGACGACGGCTCCACGAAAGAGGGCATCTTTCATTAGGAAGAATTTAGGAGTTAGAAGTCAGAAGTCAGAAGGTAGAAAATAGAAGATAGAATGAGACACGGACAAGCACTGTTCGCTGACGCTCACAATGTCTTGTCCATGCTACCCGCGAAATTCTGCGCATTTTGCACAGAATATTTTTGGGTCTCCATTTGAGCCTTTGTTTATGTAGGGTTTTGGGTCCAGGGTTTAGGGTTTGGGGTCTGGGGTCTGGGGCGAATGAAGTAGGAAGTACGGATGAAGAGTTGTCAACATCGTGCTTTTGCTCACTCATCGCTTCGCATTCCGTATTCCGCATTCGAAATTCCGAATTTTTCCTAACTTCATACCTCATACCTCATAACTCCGCGGCCAGTCGGCGGCGCAATTCCTCTCCCAGAGCGTCTGATTCGAGCAAAGCCGTCGCCATCTTTTCCAGCGCCGGCGTTCTGGCTTCATTCAGCAGCCGCTGCATCAGGCTTACGACCGCCTCGGGCCGATCCTGTTTCAATTGCACGCGGACCAGATTCTCCGCCGCTCGCCAATTATAAGGATTGGCCTCAACGGCCTTTTGAAGATAGGGCGTCGCCTCGTCATAGCGTTCCTGCCGAGCCAGCACGATGCCGAGGTTGTTGGCTGCGCGGGCGTGGTCGGGATTCATGGAAAGAACTTTTCTGTAATTTTTTTCCGCCTCGTCCATTTCTTCCTTGTCGGCGTGCACCAGGGCGAGGTTGTAATAACCCATATCCAGTCCGGGTTGTTCGGCGATGGCCCGCTCCCAGAAATTGACCTCCGACCCCCAAATTCGCCCGCGCTCAAATGTCAGGATGGCAAAGCAGCATCCAATGAAAACCATCACCGGTACGGCGAAGCCGGCTTTTGGCCCCCGCATGACCGGCGACAGTAGATCGGCAGCGGCGATCGCGAGGCCGATGAGGGGAAGAAAGAAATAGCGCTCCGCCGTCGGCATGCCGGTGGGGATGAGGTTGGAGGCGGGCAAATAGGTGAGAAAGGCAAGGGCAAGGCCGAAGGCCGCGACTGGTCGTTTTTTCCGCAGCCGCCAGGCCGCAGTCGGCGCTCCGATCAAAAAGCTCAAGCCGATCAGAATTTCCAGGATGCCCGAGCTGGGCAGGCTGTAAAACACGCGCAGGTCCATTGGGAAAAAGAATCGCTTGAGATAACGGGGAACAACCGAGACCGCCGCCGCGACATGGCCGAGGATTCCATTGGAATAAAGACTCGATCCGCCGAGGCCGCCGAGCAGAAATAGCCGAATGACGAGGTAGAAAATCGAAGCCGCCGCCGTCAATCCGATAATCCGCAGGCGTCGCCCACTTTGCTCTTCGTCCACGAAAGAAAAATGCGCCGCCAAAAGAACCAGAGGCGTCATGATGCCTACTTCCTTAAAAAGCATGGCGGCGACGGCGAAAACCAGGCAGGCCGCAAAAGCGGGATTGCGCCATTTCAATGCGCCTTTGGAAGCAAAAAGAAAGGCCCCCAACGATGCGAGCATGCACAGGGCGCAAAGCAAGGTCGGCTGGGCGCTGATCCAGCCCACCGTTTCGGTGCACAAAGGATGCACTGCCACGAAGGCGCCGGCGGCAATGACCGGGGCGCTGTCGTCGTAGAGCATTTGCGTCAGTCCCATCAAAAGCCCGACGAGCAACAGAAACAGGATGATGGAAACAAAATGAAATGACGCGGGGTGCGCGCCGCCAAAAGCGTAATATTCAAAAGCGAAAAATGTTGTGGTCAGCGGTCTGTAGATCAGGCGGCTTTGACCGGTGTGGGCGATGGCGGTTTCCGGCCTGGTGAAAAAGGCGGGGATGTTTGTCAGTGATCGAATCGCCGGATTATCCCGAATATAGTAATTGTCGTCATAAATGAAAGCGCCGAAGATTGTCCTCGAATATAGGATGACGATAAGAAAGCCCAGGAAAAAGGCGCTGACGACAATATCCGGTTTCCTGGCGTTCTGGCGTTTCAAGTTTCGCATCTCCTCAAATCATCCACATTGTTCTATCATTACAGCCTGGGCGCTTTGGATTCAACGCCTTTCATCTGAGATTGGAATACACATGGCGACGCGATTATGATAAGTCCGCTTTTGGGAATCGCTTTCAAATTGCTCATCAAAATGACCGGACGCTTCAACATCTACCCGGCCGGTTTTTACGTCAAGCGAGCGCTTTCGGCCGTGAGCGCCGATGATCTGGACGCGGCCATCAATTATTATCATAGAGCTGCCGCAAAGGATTTCGGAAATGAAAAAGTCATGGTGCTGCGCGAAATCCTGGCCTCGGAGATTCGTCACAGAAAAAAACTGATTTTGGATCGGCAAAGTGGGGAAAAGCCGGTTCAGGACGAGGAATGCCAAAAAGCCGTAAAACTTCTCGACGATTTCCTGGCGCGCATGGGATATCAGATAGAAAAAGGATGAAGGATCGGCAACACAGCCGAGGGCGGCTGTGCCACAGGCGTTTTGCTTTTCGTGAATTATTTCATAACTTCATATCAATCTGCCATGTTCACCAAATCACGCTTTGCATTTCGTAGAGTTTATTGGGTTTCATACCAGTCATTCTTGTTCATGATAAAGTTATTGCAAAGCGAAAACCGTGTAGCACAGGAGCCCTGGCCTGTGTTCATTCTTTGGGATTGTTTTATATTCAAAAAAACAAACCCCGGAGGCCTGGGCATCCGGGGTTTGACGTCAATCCTGAAATAAACTTTTCTCTAAGACGCTTTGTCCTTGAGACGATTGATCTTTTTAGGACCATTCATTTTGAAACGCTGGACGGGAGCGAAGCGAAGAGCTTTCATTTGTCCAATACCGCCCATAGCGAAGTTTCCCATCAATCCATCAGGCTCATAAACAATTGAAGCCGCTTTGATAATCTTGTTTTCCTTGACTTGCGTGAAGCCCACGACCGAAAACGCGAAAGCGGCCATCAGAACCAGGACCAGAACAACTGTCAAATTACGCATACGTTAACCTCCTTATGGATCCCCGGGTGAACAGGACTACATCCCAAAATCGATTAATTGTACGACAAATGGAATAGGGCTGTAAACCGCAAATATCCCCCAAAGGGGAGCTTTGCTTCTTAATTGTCAGCTGCGTCACTTTCCCAAGCTTCATAAATTCTGATCACACAGGGAGCAATTCCGCAGTGATTTTCCCTCCTTGCACCGTGAGGGACCAGGTTGAATTTTCCGAAGGGAAATAACCCGTCGCGACGATGACCGGAATATCGGAAATTTCTTCAACGCTTTGAAAACGCTGACGAAGATGTTTGTGACCAAAGATAAGGGCGTCCACCTTGCCGCTGACAACGGCCATCAGCAGTTCCGAGTCATAGAGCTTTAATCCGATATCTTCAAGATCGTAGCGCAAAAATGGGTGATGATGCAGATAAAGCAGTTTCGGCAAGTCGCGGTATGCCTTTTTCGCCAGGATTTTTTTGAGCGCGGTTAACTGGCTGTTCCCGATTTCCCCGCAAGCCAGGTCCTTGTAGGTGTTGGTTTTCAAATTCGAATTTAATCCAATAGTCAGCACCTTTTCGTTTCCCGCGCTGTCGGTGATGATTTTCAGCACCGGTTCGGTCTTGGCAAAAAACGAACTATTTCTTTTGGCATGAAGACTGGCGGTGAGAATCGCGTCAAAGTTTTTGGCCGATTTGGAGTTGTAGGCCAGGCCGGTTTTTCCATAATCGTGATTACCCGGCGTGAGCAGGACTTTGCGTGCAAAGGGCGTCAACGCGGTGAGCCCGTTTCTGAATTGACTGACTTTTCCATCGTCGGCGATGTCGCCCGCAGCAATAAGATAGGCATCATTATTATCATCAAAGTATCGATCACGTATCCTGCTGATTTTTTGCGCGCGCTCGTCATCGCGGCATCCGTGTGAGCCCATGTGTTTTCCAAAATGAATGTCGCTGACGCATATAAACTGAATCATGATGTGCCTTCCTTTCCAGTTAATATTTGATCCCTCATGGGAGTTAAAACCACAGTGCTTTGCAAAATGCGCCTATCTGATTATGGCGTTCCGACAGTGCGTATGTTCGATATTTATTACTATGCTACATTGATGCGTGCAACTATTTTCCGCCGCTGAGTCTCTTGAGGCGTTCGATTCTTTCAGGCTCGTTTTTCATTAAGAACGCCGCCGCACCTCAGAGCTTCTTCCCCGTTGTGGTGGAAATGATTTTTCCATGGAGCACGCCCCGCGTGCTGATGAGGTTTTCCCCCAGCTTGCGTACGAGGTTGGCCGGTCCCCGCAGAATGAGAATCTCCAGGCATTTGTGTTCGTCCATGTGCACGTGCGTGGAACTGATGACGTTATGGATGTGCTTGTGCTGTATTTCGTTGAGTTTGCCGGTCAGATCTCGGGTGTGATGATCGTACATTAACGACAAAACGCCCATGACCTCTTCGTTCGCGTTCTCCCATTCCTCTTGCGTGAGGGCTTCGCGGATAAGGTCGGCGATAGCCTTTGATCTGGTTTTGTAGCCCTTTGCATTAATGTACTCGTCAAAACGTCCCAACAAATCCGGAGGGAGAGAAACGCCAATGCGTTCAACGCCTTTTTTCGCCATGATGCACCTCGTTTATTCGCTGACCTTGTCCAGGCTCGCCTTAAGGGTCTCGCGCGTTTGTTTCACGATTCGCTCGATAAGTTCGGAGACGGTCGGGATGTCGTCGATGAGTCCGATGGATTGCCCGACGGTGAGCATGGCCTCCTGAACGTGTCCATTTTGCCATACATTTTTCGCCCGCTCGCCGCTAATCAGCGGGAAGAGATCGGAAAAATCACCGTCTCCTGCTTCGATTTCCTCAACCTTTCTTATGATATCGTTTCTGAGCGCGCGCACCTGCAGGCCGAATTGACCCAGTAATTTTTTCAAATTCAGGGATGTATCCATCTCTTTTGCATCCAGGAGCATCTTACAGATATTTTCATGCACCCCTGAATCCTTCGTGGCCAAAAATCGCGTGCCCATCATCATACCGTCCGCGCCCAGCGCCAGCGCCGCGGCCAAGCTCCTGCCGTCCGTCATGCCGCCCGCCGCCAGAAATGGAATATCGATGGCCGCTGCGACCTTGGGCGTGAGCACTAATGTCGAGACGTTGTCTTTGTGGGGAAAACCGCCGACCTCAAAACCGGCGATGGTCACCGCGTCGTAGCCAACTTTCTGCGCGTGCGCGGCGTGCTTAACCGTACCGACCTTCTGTAGAACCTTGACGCCGGCTTCTTTGGCCATGGGGAGGAACTCGGGTCCCAGGAATGTGTTCACCGGCGCTCCAGCGATTTCGATGGCCGCAACCTTCCTTTCGCAGCAGATCCGGAAGAAATCCATAAGCAACTCCACCGGCAGGCGGATGGACGGCATGGTGGTGATGTTGACGATGAAGGGATTGCTTGTCAGCTCGAAAGTTTGATCCAGGGCCTGCCTGAACTCGTCGGCGCTGTTGTAGTTGCCGCTCGTGAGGTTCCCCATGGCGCCGGCATTGCTGATGGCCGCCGCCAGTTCCGGCCTGGCGATCCACAGCATTCCACCGCATTGGATGGGGTATTTGATGCCGAAAAGTTCCGTGATCCGAGTCTTCATAACGGCCCTCCCGAAGTGGCGTTTAGGCTTGACGTGTTTTATTCTCTTCAATCGATATTTTTATAGGATTTTTTGCCTGCAAACAAGTAGGGCGACGCACGCGATGGGGAAGGCGTCATTATCTGGCGTTATTTTCAGGACCTCTCTGCCGAGATGCGACTCAAAGCAAAGGGAATGCTGATGGCAAAGGAGTAAAGGGTAAATGCGGAATGACGCTTGTGCTCCCTTGCGAGGATCGTGACGAGGCGGCGCTTTCAAAAACGCGCCTTCTTGGGCGCTTGTTTTGGGATCCGGAAAGCGGCCTTGGCTTCGCCAACGTGAAAAGCAGCGAACAGCGGTCGGCCCAAGACGGACAATGTGATGCGCCCGGCGAAAGCTCCGAAGGGGCGACAGATTGCAGCCCAGGGTGAAACCCTGTGTCCATGTTCACCTTATTAATCCATGCGCAGCCCCGTCAGGGGCGATACAATATTAGCCCCGAGCGTGAGCTCGGGGTTTAGAATGATTCTCTATTTTTATCCGAAGCCCGCGAAGCGGGCGACACGATCGCTTCGAGCGACACGACCGCTTCGAGCGACGCAAAAGCCAATCCCTTCGCAATGCAAGAGGTCACGAAAAATGACTGACTGGTCACGTAAACCGCCGCAAACCGGTTTTTTGTCGTGGTCGGCATAATGAAATGTAATAGCTGCTGCGTGCTCTCACGGTCAAGGCTGGTTTTATGGGTGAAAAAGGCGAAATCTTGGACCGTGTTGTCGAGAATTTGATGCCAGTCTATTAACAGCAAAGCATTTTGTTGCTAGTGAAAGCGCTTTCTGTTGGCAACAAAACATTTTACTGATAATAAGTGAACGACAAAAGGTAAAAAGCATGGCTTCATTTGAAAAAGCGAAGCAGGAGGTTATTTCATGGTGCCGCCGGTAAAATATCACGACGGAGATTTCCCTCCGAAAAAAATTGATTGGCCCCAGCTTGTGCCTTGGATTGGTCCGGCAAACGCAGCCATTGCTCGATATGACGCTCTTCTGACCGCGATCCCTAATGCTTCATTATTGTTAAGCCCCCTGACGACCAAGGAAGCCGTTTTGTCTTCGCGTATTGAGGGTACGCAAGCCACCATGGGTGAGGTGTTGGAATACGAGGCCGGACCCGGCAAGAAAGAAGTTTCCTCGGCAAAGGAAGCCGACATCCATGAGATCATTAATTACCGAGCGGCGATGCGGGAAGCGGAAAATATGTTGACGGAGTTGCCTTTTTGCAACCGTATCTTGAAGGCCGCCCACCGTGTTTTACTCTCCGGTGTGCGTGGCCATGGAAAATCTCCTGGAAGATTTCGTTTAACTCCAAATTGGATCGGCCCCGCGGGTTGCACTGTCGAAGACGCGAGGTACATACCCATTTCTGCGGACAAAATTCCTGAGGGGATGAGCCAGTGGGAAAAATACATTTATTCGAATCAACCCGATGCCCTGGTTCAACTCGGCATTCTCCATGCGGAATTTGAGGCTCTGCACCCCTTTCTCGACGGAAACGGACGTTTGGGACGCATGTGCGTGCCTTTGTTCATGTTTTATAAAAAAATCATTCAAAGCCCCACATTCTATATCTCTGAATATTTTGAGAAAAACAGGGACGAGTATTACGAGCGCCTCTTAGCCGTCTCTCGTGATAAAGACTGGACGCAGTGGTGTGTCTTCTTTCTTAAGGCGATTGTTGAACAAGCCGGGAATAACCAGACAAAAGCTAAAGATATCCTGAGCTTGTACGAAACAATGAAACTCAAAATTTCGGATGCCACAAGGTCGCAGTACGCGATCCACGCGGTTGACTTTATATTCAATCGCCCTTTCTTCAACGCAACAGACTTTGTGGATGTCGCAGATATTCCTAATTCCACCGCCAGGAACATGCTGAGAAAACTTAGAGATTTTCATATTTTAAAGGAGATTCAACCGTCAAGCGGTCGGCGTCCTGCAATTTTTGCTTTTCCCGAATTAATCAATATCACCGAAGGTTCGAAAGTGATTTAGACGACAATCTATTAACAACAAAACACTTTGTGGTTAGTGAAAGGGCCTTTGGCTAACAACAAGCGATTTTGTTGTTAATCCATGAGCGACAAGAATATTTGCGTTTTGAAAAAAAGGTTGAAAATTTTTCAAAAATTGATCCATCCGACGAAGATTGCCAAATGGACGCAGGGACGGCTTTGCCGACCGCGACCAGCAGGTCCGTCATGCAGGCTTATCTCCGCTTTCCGCTCAGCGCTTGCAGCCGCGTTTGACCTTGATTTTCCAGCCGGGGCGTATGATGTTTCTGCGGATTTTCGGGTTGAGCCTTTTCAGGCACCTTACGGTCGTTTTGTACTTGCGTGCGATGTTCCACAGGCTGTCGCCCTTTTTCACCTTGTATCTGATGTAGCTGTATTTTTTCTTCGGCGCGGTGAGCTTTCTGATTTCCGTTTTTGTGAGATACACATCCTCTCGCGGAAATTCTTCGAGCATCTTCTGAAAAACTTCGGCGCGGCTCTCGGGAACATTGATCGTATAAACGGCGTCTTTCGGCGGCGTATAATCTCCCAAAAGCGCCGGATTGAATGCCTTAAGCTCGTCGTAATCCATGCCGGCAAGCCCCGCGAGAGTTTTGAGACTCGCGACGCCGTCGAGCGGGATTTTGACCGGTCTCATCGCAGGATTCGGCTCTACGAAAAAGCCGTATAGCTCCGGCTGCTTGGCGATGAGCATGGCCGCGTAGAACTTCGGCACGTAGTTCATGGTTTCCTGCGGAAGGTCAAGCTGCCAGAAATCATTGACGCCCTTGGCCCGCACGTTGCGGGCCACGCGGTCTTCGCCGCAGTTATAGCCGGCCAGGGCCAGGCTCCAATCACCGAGCATGGCATAATTTCCGCCAAGGTATTGCGCGGCGGCATGGGTGGCGATTTCGGGATCGCGACGCTCGTCAACCCAGCTATCGATACGCATGCCGAAGCGGCGCGCGGTGCCGGGAATGAACTGCCAGATTCCCACGGCGGAGGCGGGGGAAAGAGCGTAGGGATAAAATGCGGATTCAATGATGGGCAGGTATTTGAGATCGTCGGGCTGGCCTTTTTCCGCCAAAACTCTTTCGATCATGTCCATGTAGGCGCCGGAGCGGATCAGGGCCTTTTGCATCGTCATGCGCCCGTTGGTCAGGTAATATTTCATCCAGTATTCCACTCTGGGATTGTACTGGATGCCCAACGTCGTCTCGTCTTCGGGCGCAGTGAGCATCACGCCGCGCAGTCGCGCCACGCGAAGGCTTTGCAGGCACGCACGCAAGAAAAGCTGCTCCAGTTTTGTGTCCCACTCGCTTTTCTTTGTGCGATCCACGCGCGTGAGCAAGATCTCGACGGCGGTCTGATATTCTCGCTGCGCCTCGGGCAGATTTTCAGCGCCCGCCAGATTCTCGGCGCTTTTCAGGATGGATTCGACGATGCCGACGGCCTCTTCCTTTTGGAGAAAGCCTTCATCCTTGACGAGGGATTTGGACGGCTCGACCTTTATGTCCGGGGTCACGCCGCCGGAGGTTTTGATGTACTGACAACCCGTAGCGAAAATGAACGCCAGCGCGATGACGAAAAGGAAATTCTGTTTTGTTTTTAAGCACTTCATAGCTCGGGTTCATAGCATGACAAGGGGCCCGAAACAAGAATGCCAAATTTTCATCGCCTCAAATTCTACAAATGACAAGGGCTCTCTACGTATGATAGCATACGGGAAATATCCTAAACGCCTCGGAGGGCCTTAAAAAAATGGATGCTGACAAGCTGCTGGATTTGCTGCTGGACCTGGATCACGACCTGGGAAAATACATCGTGATGCCCCTCAACTACCTGCCGCCGGACGCGGCGCAGCACCAGTTGCGCGCGGCTTTGGGCAACGCACTGCTGTTGACGCGGCAAACGGTCCAGGGCGTGAAAACGGCTCGGGAAATCTGGGCGGCCTTTTGCGCGGAGACTGCCGGATGTTTTGAAAACGTTATAGTATTCAGGCTTCTCGAAGAGGCGGTGGCGGGCGCCCTGGCCTGGGAAAGTACAATCAACGACCTGGGCTATCCGCTGGATCGGGTCATGATCGAAAACGATTTGAGGAAAGTTCCTTTTGCCATACGCGGTCTGATCGAGGAAACTAAAAGTGCCCGCTAAACCCCGCGTCCTGGTCATCGACGATCAGTTGGCCTACGCCCAAATCGTCAGGTCGCAGATGCCCGAGTTCACGCTGATAAAGCCCCTGGGGCCGACTCAGCCGCCGCGCCTTCCCGATGGGCCCTCGGCGCTTGAGTACCTCAAAAAACACGCCGCCAAGGTCGATGTCATCCTTTTAGACATGCATTTCGACGCGCCGCCCGAGCGCCTTTTGCCGCTGGGCGAGGGTTTCAGCGAACGGCGAACGCGGCGCTTCCAGGGCGTGGCCATCCTTCGCGAAATCCGTCGGCTTTATCCCAGACTTCCGGTTCTTTTGATGACATCCATTGAAGATCTGGCCCTCGTGGATGCGGCCGACGAACTGATAGATCAGTCCATGACCTACCTGCTTGATGGCGGCGACGTGGACGCCCTTCGCATACGTATGAGCGGCGCGCTCAAAGAAGCGGACCTGGATATGGAGGAATCGGGAATCTTGTGGGGAGAAGACCCGGCGATGCGCGCCGTCAGGCGGCGCCTAATGGTGCTGACCCGTGGTCGGATGCCGGTGATTCTCGAAGGCGAAACAGGAACCGGCAAATCCTATCTCGCCGAAAAATTCCTGCACCCTAACAGCGGACGTCCCGGACCCTTCATCACGCTGGACCTGTCTTCGGTTCCGAGTGATCTTGTGGCCGCACACCTTTTCGGCGCCGTGCGCGGCGCGTACACCGGTGCTGTTGCGGATCGAGAGGGAGTTTTTCAACTCGCGCACAAAGGCACCCTTTTTATCGATGAGATTCAAAACGCGCCCCAAGTCGTGCAAAGGCAGCTTCTGCTCGCGCTGCAGGACGGTCGTTTCCGTCCTTTAGGCTCCAAACGCGAGATGCATGTTGATGTGAAAGTGATCGCCGCTTCCAACGCATCGCTTCCACAGGCCGTGCGCGATGGACGTTTTCGATCCGACCTCTATATGCGCCTGTCGCCCTCGACCCGCGTGGTGATTCCGCCCCTTTGCGACCGATCCGCCGATATTCCCTTCCTCCTGCGGCGCTTTGCCGCGCTATCGTTTAATGATCGGGAGGTCGCCGCACTGCGTGATGAGGTGGCCGCCGCCCTTGGGATGCCGAAAAACCCGCCTTTCGAACTCGCCGTCGGTCGAAATGGCAAAAAAACGGGCGATGCGCTCCAGATCGTTTTGCCCGAGCCCGCCTGGAAATTGCTCATGCGCCATCATTGGCCGGGAAATATGCGCGAAGCGGCTATGGTGATGCGCAATATTGTCTCGTTCACGCTCGTGGAAGCGGTGGACGCCGCGCGGAGCGGATTGCCGCTGCACACGCCGCGCCTGCAAGCCGATTCCGGGCTTGTTGGCGAGCTGCTGGCCGGGTCGAAATCGATGTCCGTCCCTGGCGATGGGCAACAAAACACCGGGGACATGATTCCGGTGCGCATCCAGGCGGCGCACTCCCTTTCCGCTGTTTCCAGTTCGGTCGAGCGGCAGTATTTCCTGACCTTGTATCGGCAGACAAGCGGCGACTTCGCGCAGATGGCCGATATGCTTATGGGAGACGCCGACAAAGCCAGGGCGGTCAGACTGCGTTTTAATCAATTGGGTTTGAAGATACGCGAACTGGGGAAAAATGTTTAGGCTGGATCGACTTAAGACAGCAGCGCTTGTCATGACGGTGACGATGGCTCTGCTTTGCGTTTCGCTGGTGCGGGCGGCTGATGAAAAGCCGTCGGAACTGGTCGATGACGCTCTGGAGCGTTTGGCTCGGCGGCGCAACGACGAAGCCCTGAAACTGTATCAAAAAAAGGACTATCCCGGCGCCCTGGCGCTTTTTCAAACGGCTTATAAGCTCGATCCCGCTAGCGCGGAGATTTGCAACAACCTGGCCTTTTTGTATCAGCTTCTGGGCAACTACGACGCGGCGGAAGGGTATTATCGCCGGACGCTCAAGCTCGATTCTGAAAGATTTGTGGCCTATCTCAACCTTGTTGATCTACTCGCCATGCAGTCCGATACGCCGCAGCGTCTTGAGGAAGCCTCCAAACTGCTGACCAGGGCGCGTGAAATTCGGGGCAATGTTCCTGAGATCATTCTCCGGCAGGCCCGCGTCGCCGTTAAGTCAGGAGTATTTGAACAGGGCGAGCGTTTTTACACGGAGTATTTGGAAACCGAAGTCGCCGGCGACCTTCTGAGTATCGAGATCGGCGATTTCTATCGGGATTTCGCCCGATACGACGATGCCCTGAACTGGTATCGCCGCGTGGACGAGGATGGGCAGTACGGCGCTGAAGCGGCCCGGCGAATTTGGGAGATTGACGTGGATCGCCAGGCCAGACGCTTCGGTTGGGTTAAGCCCGCCAAAGAGATTTCCGCCAA
The DNA here is from genome assembly GCA_964591275.1 of uncultured bacterium. GTDB lineage: Bacteria > Lernaellota > Lernaellaia > JACKCT01 > JACKCT01. Next base: position 71,232 of record CAZQAE010000009.1, read on the forward strand.
GGCGAGGCGAATGGCCGCCCACGGTCGGATTCTTTTCCACCAGGGTCAATATGCCGAGGCCGAAAAGCTTTTGCGCGAGGCCGTCGCCGCGTCGCCGCACTTTGCAGAGGCCTGGGCCGATCTGGGCGATCTTTTGCGCAAAACGGATAAGGCCGAGGGCGCCGAGCTGGCCTATCTTCGCGCCCTGGCTCATGACAACGGCAACGCGGAATTTCATGCCCGGCTCGCCGAGTTGTACCGGGACGGTTCGCTGGGGGCTCGGCCAACGGAAGTAATCCTCTTTTTTGAAAAGGCTTTGCAGCTAAAATCGGATTGGAGCGCCCTGCGCATCAAACTCGTCGCCGCCTACAAAGCTGTGGGAAACTTTCAGCAGGCGATCTGGCATATCGAAAAATATCTGGCCGAAACGCCCGAAGACGAAGATCGCTCCCGGATTCTGGCGATGAAAGAATCCCTGGAAGCCTTGCTGCCCGAACCAAGCGGCGAAACGAATGACCCGGCGAATTATCCGGTTGAGACCGACCATGTTCTTATGGACGCCCTTGGTCGCGTACGCGCCCTTTTAATGCGCGGCGAGCTTGATTCAGCGATGGCGCAACTTGAAAAAGTGCCGGAAGGCGACCGGAACACGGAAGTCCTCAACTTCAAAGCACGGATTCTTCAAAGCGCGGGGCGTTTGACCGAAGCTGTTACGGCTCTGGAAACCTCGCTGCAAATTGACCCGGCGCAAGATGATATTTACACACATCTCGGGTGCATTCTCATGGATTTTGGGAATTATAAAAGCTCACGGCAGCGCCTTTTATTTGCAGAGCAGCTTGGGGATGAAAACGCCCTGTATCATCTGGCCCGGCTGGACGCTTCCGTTCGGGGGTCGCGAAAACTTCTTTGGCTCAGTGATTGGAGCCGGTTGTTTTCTTTGTTCCGGGCGCGCGGGCGCCTGGATTCCTACCTCGGGCAGGGTCATGAAACGCGGCTCATCCACGCCGCGCACGAGCTGAAAAGCCGAATTGATCGGCGGCTGCGCACCCTGTACCTCCAGATCGTTGCTTTGGCGGCGCTGGCGGCGCTGGGGGCATTGGCCCTTTATTGGCGATTGTACGGCGGCATTGATCTCAAAACCCTGATATCCCGACATCCAGAATCCGGCTCGGATGTGCAGCGCATTTTGTCGGCCATTCGGCACGAGGTGCTCAAGCACAACACTATGGCTCTGACGGGACTGGCCGAGGCAATCGATCAGGGCCCCGGCGCGCAGGGCAAGGCGAGTCACATTGCCATCGGTCTCTTTGGCGGCGACGGGAAAGAAGCGGTGATCGACAGGCTCCGCGATTATGCCGACCGCCTGCGCCGAATTGGAAGGGCCTACTCGGAACGCCTGAACCTCACGCGACGCGACGAGGGACTTTCGGCCATCTTCAAGGGATTTGGCATTTTGGAAAAATGGATCAGAGACTTCGACCGAATCGACTCTTTGTCGGCGGCGCGGCGCGAAAAGCTTTTGGACGCCATTGGGGATGCGACGCGCTTATTGAACACGCAGGGTTACGAAGCCGTTCGAGGACTGTTGGATCAACTGCGTGTGCTGGATGTGGATAAGAAAATCCTCATTTCGATTCACAGAAGAATTCAGCGCGAACCGGCGTTTAAGGACGCTGTTTTCAATCCGGCGCAAATAACGATATCGGCTCGTGAGCCGCGCAGCATTCTGATGCCCCGGCAGGCTTTTGAAGATGTCATGTCCAATCTGGTGCGCAACGCCGCGGCGGCTTCATGGGAAGACAACCGGGGCAAGATCGATATTGGCTTTGTGGTGGCCGACGATGTGGACGAGATCACGGGGGTCGAGCGCATCGCTCTTATCGTCAAGGATCGTTCGGACCAGAAGTTGAGCGTGGAAATGCTTCGTGACCGCTCCATCGATCAGGGCCTGGGACTGACGGCGGCGCTGGTTTCGCGTTATGACGGGACCATCGAAATTCTTGGCGGCGATGACTCGTGGTCCAAAGCGATTGTCGTAAAACTTCCCAGGGCGCCGATGGCCGTAGCGAATCCGGAGGACTTATGACGCCAGGGAACCCGACGATTTTGATCATAGAAGACGGCGACGAATATCTGAACAACCTGAGTCGTTTCGTTGAGGGGCCGCAATATATCCAAGCCAAAAACGGCGCGGATGCCGCCCGGCGCCTTCGGCAGGGCAATGTGGACTTGATTTATCTGGACATGCGTTTTGACCGCATTGCCTTAAGCGATCTGATGGGCGACCATTCCAAGGCGGCTTTCGAGCGGGGCGGCGACGAACAGGCCGCATGGAAGCACTTGCAGATCAATCAAGGTTTGTTCATTCTGCATGAGCTGAAAAAAGCCGGGTTCGCAAATATTCCGGTTATTCTCGCTTATGATTTTTCACGCGAGCCTCAGCGATTTGTAAATCTTAAAAAGCAATATCCCAAGCTGCGTTGGGTTTCGGACGCCGTGACAGCCGACGAGATCAGAAAGATGATCGAGGATTTGTGCTGATAACAATGAGGTGAACAGCGGTGAGCATTGGATTTCAAAATATATGGCGCATGGGCTACGGAACCGCGTTGCACCGCGCATTTGGCGTGCGGCGGCCACTGAACGTCATGCTCAGTCTCACCGACCGCTGCACATGCCTATGCAAATACTGCCGGATCCCCCTGCGTAAAAGTCCCGAAATGAGCCTTGATCAGTTGATCGCCTTATTTGGGCAGATGCGCCGCGCTGGAACCGCGCGCCTGGGCCTGTGGGGCGGCGAGCCGCTCGTGCGAAGGGATATTGGAGATATTCTAGTCGCCGCAAAAGACAAGGGATTTTATGTCAGCGTGGACACAAACGGCGAATTAGTATCGCAAAAACTAACAGAACTGGAATCTGCGGATCACGTGGTGGTTTCGCTTGATGGCCGCAAGGAAAATCATGATGGAAACCGCCATGCCGGAGCGCACGACGCAGCTTTGGAAGCCATTCGTGCGTTGTCTTTGCGTAACAAGCGTGTGTGGACGATTTCCGTATTGACCCGGCGAACGATTCACGACGTGGATTATATCCTCGACCTGGCGCGTGAGCACGGCTTCATGGCGACATTCCAGATTTTGCACCACAATGCAATTCTGGGAACCGACACAACCGACCTCGCGCCCGACGATCACGATCTAAGGCAGACGATTAAGTATCTCATCCAGGCCAAACTGCGCGGCGCGCCCATTGCCAACACCATTCATTACCTCAAATACATTCGCGGTTGGCCGGATTTTTCACGTCCCGCCAGCTACGAGCGCGTCGGCTGGCTGCCGTGTTTCGCCGGCGATCTGTTTTGCAATATCGACACGAACGGCGACCTTTTCCCCTGTTCCCTGCTGGTCGGCCAGATCCCCGCGCGCAACGTGCTCACGAGCGGATTTTCCGAGGCCTTCAAGGCAACATCGCGAAAGGGATGCGAATCCTGTGCCGCAAGTTGCTACGTTGAGTACAACCATCTTCATTCGTTGAATCCCGCCGCCGTGTGGGATTTTGGCCGGTCTGTCGGATTGAAGGGTTAACACTGCGGAATGCCGAATTTCGAATGCGGAATGCGAAGCAATGAATAAGCGAAAGCACGATGTCGACAACTCTTCATCCGTACTTCATACTTTATACTTCATACCTCATACTTCATCCGTCCTAAACGCCAGACCCTTTGGTTCTCAGAGTTTTAAACATCTTTGGCTCGTCCTGGCGCTGTGTTCATGGGTTCTCGCAGCGCTTTGCCCATGCGCCTTCGCGCAGGAGGAAAACAATGAGGATGAAGACGAGTTGTGGGGAAGCCCGCGGATTAATGCGGCGGCCTCTATCGGCTTTTCCTGGACTTTGCCCACCGTAACCGACGAGCGCGATACCCGCTTCGACAATGGCAACACCGTAAGCGGCTTTTTGCGCGGCGCGTCCATGTCCCTCCGGGCCGATGTTGCCAGGCGCACCGATATCCGCATCTCCTTCGGCGCGGCTCCCCGCTCGGAATATGACCTTGACCAGGACGGCGCCAACGACGATCCAAACGCCGGAGAAATTGTGACCTCTTTGAGCGCAGCGTATGTCACCTGGTACGCGGGGCCGTGGCTACGGGTTCAGGGGGGGCTTATACCGCTGCCGTGGTCGAGGCTGACCAATAGGGTTTGGGGTTATGGCTTCGCCGCCTCTTCGCCATCTCGTCGCTACGGATTGACAAGCACCTACGATTTGGGTGTTTCGGTTTTCGGTGATTTGCCACTGGCCCTGGGGAGCTACGCGCTGGCCGTGGTCAACGGCGAGAAATCCAGACGACCCGAACGGAATCGTTATAAGGCCGGGCACGCCGTTGTCTCGATAAAGCCACTGCCTTTTTGGATTTTCAAAAGAGTCGGTCTCTCCGGGTGCGCGATCGACGAAAAACGCGACGATCCGCCGGGCGACGCCATCGACCGTCGCCGGGCCTTCGCCGCGCTATTATCCATTCCCGTTTCCTATGTCCGACTGGCCGCAGAGGCGGGATATAATCTCCATTATGAAAGTACGGACAAGGACCCCAGGCAGGAGGGAATATACTCCGTTTACGTCACGGCGAAACCGCGATGGGATCTGGGACTATTTATTCGCGGCGACTTTCGCGATCCTGACTTGAGTGAAAAGCACGGGACCGAAAGCGTTTTCAGCTCACGAATCCGCGACCGCACCTTGTATGCCAACGCCGACCGCCGTTATGATTACTTTGCCGGAGCGTACTATAAATTGCGCCGCTCCGTCAGCGTCGGCAGTTTTGGCCATATGCGTTTTTATGAGGAGTATGACAACGGGAACCCGATCCCGCCGACAGCGGATTTGAATATTGTGCTGACGCTGGGATTTTAGACGCTTTTGAAAATGACAAATTTATTCTGGCAGGGCTTAGGGTCTGGGGGTAAAACAACTCCGAATTACAGAGGTCCTTTGCCATGCGAATTTCTAATATTTATTGGATTAGAAAATGGCGCCTGGAATTTTAGGCGACAGAGCGTCGGACTTTCAAAGGAGCGTCGGGAAACGAGAACCCGCGAAGCATAGCCGCCCGTGTTGTTTATTATTGATGAGCGAAAATTAAAATATTTTTACAAGTTGAAGTGACCAATTGCTCAATTTCAATTCAAAAATTATCCCTTGGCCATTGCGACCCACAGCACGACCCAAAGGATGCCAAGCGAGACAAGAAACACCCGTCTGAATTGAAGAACCCTCATATTAACCCCCTCAATTTGAAGCCCTACTTTAAAATCGACCGGACACTGGCCGCAGACTTTTATTTTGTCAAGCCCTGTTTATAGCATGATCGTGGGAAAAGTGTAAGAAGTTTTTATTTTTTATCGGGGCGAGGCCCCGTGTGTGCCCTTGTTGTGATCGAAAAGAAGCTTCGCAACTACATGGAGTGTGGCCGATTGATGTTGATACCACATGTCGGGGTAGGCACGGGGGCCTGCCCCGACAACTCAGGCGACGATATTAGCGAATTGTTGAAACCGTCAAAAAAACAATCTGTGCGAATATGAATCACCATATATTTTTCACACCCTTCTCTACGCTTTTCTTGGTGCGATACAATATGCAGAAGTGCAATGGGAGCGCTTTACTGCATGTTGTATTGCAGGGTTTGGACAAGGCCGGCTTCCAATTTCCAACTTCTAAAGTCAGCATGACGCTTTCACACCGGTCGCGTTTTTGCTATAAAGCCGATTCCACTTGTTGAATCACCTCAATTGGAGCAACTCATGCCCGTGAAAGGCCTATTAAAAGTCCCCGTCGTTTATACCGGCAGCGTCAAGAATTTGCGGCAAAAGAAAAAGCCGAGCGGCTCGCGGCCCGGCGTGCTGTGGTTTGAATACACCGATGCCTACTCGGTTTTCGACTATGGGAAAATGCCCGATGAGATTGCCGACAAAGGCGCCGCGGCGGCCATGATGACTGCCTGTCTTTTCGACGAGATCGCGCGACCCGCGACTTGGAAGGCTTTTCATAAAACCGGCGTACTCGACAAGGTCAAATGCAAAACGATGCGCCGTGAACTGGCCGACTCACAGGCCCTGAAAAACATGAGGATTTCCGGTCTTGCCACGCATTATCAAGGCGTTGTCAACGACGAGGGCCGCTGCGTTGCGCTCGATAAGCTCAGCAAACCGAGTCAGGTGCTGCAGGTGGCCGGCGTGCGTATCATCCATCCTCAAACAGCGGTGATCCGAGGACGGCGCTTGTATAATTACACCATGTTTTCGCCCGGCATGAAAAACCACCTTGCGCCGCTGGAGTGCATTTTCCGCTTTGGTCTGCCAAAGGGTTCGTCGCTTCTTGAGCGCCTGGCAAAAAACCCCGAGTATGCCGAGGAGATCGGCATTTCGGCCAATGCGAAAGAGGGATCGACGCTATTTCGGCCCGTCATGGAGTTTTCCACCAAGCTCGAACCCGCGGATCGCTATATCAGCTACGAATTTGCTATGAACGCGGCGGGAATGGAAGCCGAAGAATTTACGAATCTATTGCACGGCATGACGCTTTCGGCCCTTTGGTTAAAGGAAAAATTTCTGTCCATCGGTCTGAAGCTCTGGGATGGAAAATTTGAGTTCCTGCGCCTGGGCGAGGGCCTGGCGCTGGGCGACGCCATCACTCCCGACGAACTGCGCCTGACCTACAAAAAGCTGCAGGTCAGCAAGGAGCTGCTGCGCCAATATCACAATATCCATCAGCCCGAATTCGCCGAAGCCATGGACAAGGCCAAAAAGATTGCGCAGCGCGATGACCGCTCCTTGCCTAAGATCGTCGCGGATTTGGGCCATTCGCCAAAGCCCGTTGATCCAGCGGTCATTTCGGCTATGTCCGACATGTATGCCGGGATCACCGAGCGCCTCATGGGCAGAGATATTTTCGGCGGTCGGGCTGATCTGGCCGATGTGGTCAAGAAACTGAAAAAGCTGGGAATTGGATGACAGAGGCGCCTAACGTCACCGGCCATCCGCTGGCTGGCATATTCAGCGTGGACGCCGATGGCGTCTGGCGTCATGACGGCGTGCGCATCACGCATGAACGTACGTGGAAGTATTTTTCCAGCCTGCTGGCCTGTGACGAAACGGGTGTGCCCTTCATCAGCGACGGGCTGGTTCGCATGGATGTGCGCGTCGAGGATTCTGCGCTGATCGTCATGGCCATACGTATGACCGACGAAGGCATCCGTATTTTTTTCCATGATGACACCAATGAGCTATTAAAACCGGAAACCCTGTTTTTCAAGGGCGATACACCTTACTGCCACGTCCGTAACGAGCTTAGCGCACGCTTTTCACGCTCCGCCTGGTTCCAACTCGCCGAGCATATAGCTCGGCAAGGCGAAGGCTACGCGCTGACCGTGATGGGGAAAAGATATCCAATACAAGCCTGATCGCTTTTAGAACGATACCGGCGGCGGCGCTTCCGACTTTAGCGGAAAGCCGAGGGGGGTGACTGTTTGAAACACCGCAGGCGGCGATGTTCCCTCATTTCTTTTTATCCTGATTTCGCGTCCAGGTCCCGCCGGAGTCGATGCGTTTGCGGATGGAAATGAGAACATCCGGCAGATCATTCGTGCTCATGTTCAGGACAATTTTTTCGATGATTTTGCCGATCAGGGGAATGTCCAAGGCGACGCCGAGTTTGTATTCGGCCAACAAAAGACCCGGTTCGATCTCCTCCAACTGCCAGTATCCCACCAGAGATTTTTGATATGAGTGTGGAAATCGTTCGTCGAAATGGAAATCCAAACGTGTTTTGTCTTTGGATAGAATGTTGAGGGTCGTATATTCCAGGTCTTTGAGCGTTACATCCATACTGAATGTCACAACGATACGATTCGGTGTTTTTTCAATGACTTTTACCCAATTGAGCCGGGGAAATATCTCTGGATAATGATCGTAATCAAAAAGCACGCTCCAGAAGGCGTCCAGGTCGCACTTGAAGACCCCGTAGGCGATGCCGCTGCCCGATTTTGTTTTCCCATCAATGTCTTTTTTCAGGATAATTTCGCCGCTTTTGACCTTTTCCAGCTCCGCCGCCGTGAGTTTTGAGCTGACCGGCCCCGCATGCGCAACGCAAGTCAGGGTGAACAAGATCGCCAATGCCAAAAAGAGAATTAACGCTGATCTCATGATTTACTCCAGCAATTTATCGAAATGCACTTGCATTTCCTGGAGGTTGAAAAATTCCGGGCTCCAGTATCCCATCCATTCAAGACGGTCCTCAAGCTGTTCCGAATCAAAATATTCATGTTTGAAGTCGGGATTTTTCGAGAGCTCGAAAGCCGCAAGACATTCCTCATAACCGGGGATGCCGCCGCAATCCTCGGGAGGAAAGGACCGTTTTCCGGCTAGCAGACGACGCTTGAACTGCTCGGGAAGCTCGACGCATTTTTTTAACTTCACCTCGTGAATCCAGGAATCGCCGAAATCGTATTCGTAAAAAATCTTTTTAGGTTTTTTGCAGTCGAAGATCGAAAACAGCCGGATTAACCTGGCGTCCGGGACCGGCGTTTCCAAAAAATCATCGCTGGGGAGGCCTGCAATATCCTCTCTTGAACGGAGAGTTTCTCGGAACGAAAAAAGGTGATAATCATCCCAGCCGCAGGCATCCTGAATGGCCGCGTGAAGTTCGGCGAAAACGGCTTTTTCATGGAGAAGAAATCTGCGCCAGATACGAGGCTTTATATCCAGCAATGAAACCTCGATCTCATAATAAAGATACCTTTTTCCCGGCATCTGATCTCCTTGCTCATCTAATCAGGGTGCTCCCTGCGAATTCATCGCACCCCGCAACAAAATATTTCCCAGGCGCGACTGACACTATAGCCCGCCTGACCTGACCTTAGTCAACCACGGCAAGGCCGTGAGCTATTACTCCGCGACCGCACGGCAAGGCCGTGCACTGATTATTTGGGATTCAGTGATTAGTGATCAGTGGTCAGTGTTGTAGGAACGACATTCCTGTCGCGACCAGAGCTCCGAAGGGGTGCTTCATTAAATTGCCCAAGGTGAACCCCTGGGAGCAGGATCAAGCAAATATATGCGAAGCCCGCGTTGGCGAGCTACACTTTCACATTGACAAAATGGGAAATCACAGTTCTTGATACGGATGGACAGGCTGTGATTCATAGAGGGCGTCGTGTGAACCTTAATGTGAGCTTAAACCACGGGGCGACCCTTCAATTTTTATGAAGACCATGCTTTATGGGGTTGTGGAACCGGCTGAGGCATAAAGTGGATTTTTCCAATGCTCACTGAACCAAAACAAAGCAAAAAAGGACCGTAAAATTGGATTCTCTTGACTTGTTCAAACGCACAACAGCCCTTTTTGTCTCCCTGCTGCTTTTATCCGCTTTTTTTGCAACTATGGCGACAACGCAGGGCATCTATGATGTCAACCTGGAAAAAGCCCTCAAGCGCACACCCCGCGCTGTCTGGCAGGAAAGATTCGAGGCGGCCCAAAAAGCAAGCAAAGATTTCCATGTACAGTCCCTTGAAGACTTCATCAGGATCAACGTGTATTTCAACGCTTTTGTGGGCGACGGCAAGGTGACCCATACATTTACAACCAGGCTCGACGAGCAGATTTACTGCATCGATATCAAAACGCAGGGCGCCATCAAAGCAGCCGGCCTCGACCCAAAAACCATCCCCCACGCCCCCTCAAACGCACCGCCCGAGCCGGTCGCCGATATGCCGGCCTTTGGGGATTCCATTGCCATCGCCGATTCGGGCCTGGACGGCTCCCTTGATCCGGACGGGCACGCGCGAAAATGCCCGGTCGGTTCCTTTCCAAAACTGATCCGCCCGATCGAAACATATTACAATTTTGAAAAATTCAAAGATATCTTTAAGAAATATCCCGACGGCTGCCATGGCCCCCTCTCTATCGGAAAAGCGGCGTATAAGGAAAATCATGAATACGGCGTCGTGTTCGGTTACTTCGACAATATCGGACAGCAGGCCGATTTCAACATCTGGTCCCCCTATGTGGCGCCGGAAAACGAATTTTCACTGGGACAGCTTTGGGTTTCCAGAGGCGATGGCGATGATCTCCAGACTGTGGAACTTGGCTGGCAGAAATACCCCATGATGTACGGAAACAACCGGTCCAATCTTTTTATTTTCTCTACGTCCGACAACTACAATACCGGCTGTTACAATCTCGATTGCGGCGACTTTGTTCAGACGGATGCCAGCGTCATCATCGGCGGCGGCTTTCCCGACTACAGCAGCATCGACGGAAATCAATATCACGTCACCCTGGGATTCATTCGCGATGGCGCGGGGGGAAACCACTGGTGGCTCAAGTACAACAGCACGTGGGTCGGCTACTACCCCAACAATCTGTTCAACAACGAGGGAATCGCCCAGAAGTCGGAACATGTCACTTTCGGGGGCGAAATCATCGACACTTACTACGGCGGTCAGCACACGGACACTGAAATGGGCAGCGGTCGCTTCCCAAATGAAGGATACGGGTACGCCGCTTACATCAAAAAGATTCAGTACGTCAACATGAGCGGAGGTCTGACCAACCCTGCCAGATTATATGAACAATACACCGTACCGGAATGCTGGGATATCGGCAACGTGGATTACAGCTCCGACAATGACTGGAAAACCAATTTCTTCTTCGGCGGATCCTGCGATAACTATAATCCCGACGACGACGACGATGATTTCGACGACGACGATGATTTCGATGACGATGATGATTTCGATGACGATGCCGATGACGATGATGCCGATGACGATGGAGAGCAAAACGGTTCCGGCGAATGCACCCGCCTCATGGAAATGGTCTACTACGAATGCGATTATGAATTGCTCGATGGCGATAATCCCATCAGCGACAACGCAGCCTATGATATGTGCCTGATGGACATCGGCGACTGGAATTGTATCTTCAGTTGCGCCAATGACGAACGGGTGACCGGTTGCTCGATCCTGGCTGACTGCCTGGCAGAACGTTGCCGCCTTGTCGTAAATGAAAACGAGTCGGCAAGCGGCGGCAATGATGACGATGATGACGGCGGGGGTTGCTGCTCCTGCTGATCGATATCAGGTATTTTCAATATTGGGAATTATGGCATAGTAGATATTCGAGGGCTACTTTCGGATATTATTGCCATACTGGGGCATAAAACCATCAAAGCTCTTTCGAGATGCCGACATTGTTTCAGAGCCCGGTGAGCGTAGAGCGAGACAAGGTTTTGCGTGGGCTGCGCGGCGCGATGTGGTTTGTTGCATCTTCTGGGGTTTCATTCCCCGCTGCTTGCGTCGTCGCCGTTTGGTCATTGCCATGAATGGCCTTAAGTTCTGATTTTCGCGCAACAAATCTAAAATGACTTTATGCTAAGTCCTTACAGAACGCCCCCGGTTGTGTCTAAAAATCCTGCGCCCTATTGAAAATTTGGGGACACCCAATCCGCGCAGCCATTCGCCAACGAAAGGACTTCGGAAAAATCAAAGAATTGCCAATCCTTTATAAATTGTTCTGATAGGTGTCCCCAATTTTCCGTTGGTTAAGGAAATCTCAGCACGAAAAACAGTTCCAAAAGGGCTAAGCTTAGCGCCATTCATGCCAGTCACCATTTTCCAAAATTTCAAAATAGTTCTTGACATTCAGCAAAGGGCATGGCAAATAAGCAATTGCTTAATTAACGAATCTCTTAAGGATTCTCATGCACCCAAAAGCCATTTCCAAATTGCACGCAAAAACATGCAAGGCATTTTCCAATCCCTACCGGATTGAAATCATCGAAGCGCTCATGGCCAAAGAATGCACGACGGAAGAACTCGCGCACAAGATGGCGACCTCTTCCCCCAACGTTTCACAGCATTTGAAAATCATGCGCGACCGTGGAGTCGTCGCCAGCAACCGGCACGATGGAAAGATTTGGCATCGGCTGGCTAGTGAAAAGATTCGAACCCTGTTTTTATTGGAGCGCGAAATACTGCTCGAAATGCATCAGAAAAATGCCCGTGTTGTCAACGAGAATAGTGGAGTATCTCTTTGATATTATGAACAAATATTTCAAATCATTTTCGAAAAGGGTAAATAAACAGAATCATGAAGGAGCGATGATGCAATTATTTTTTTCGATTTTCACCATTATGTTAGTTCTTATCGGAGCGACCGGAAATGCTCTTGCCACGAACGGGATGGAGACGCTGGCCTGGGGCGGACGCGCCGCCGGAATGGCGGGAGTTGATCTGGCCATCGCCACCGATTCGACGGCCATCAACACCAACCCGGCGGGTTTAATGCAACTTTTGGGTCACCGCATCGATTTTGGTGGTTCCGCCCTGATCCCCATTCTGCATTTCGAGAACGATCTGAATGACGAAGACGGAAGCACTCAGATCTTTCCCATGCCGCTGCTTTCCTACGCCTACCGTTTTCAAAATATTCCTATTGCGGTCGGTGCCGGGCTTTTCGCGCAGGGCGGCATGGGAGCGGATTTCGAACTTGAACACGCGACGCTCGGAAAGAATATCGAGTATTCGTCTCAACTGGGGTACATAAAATTCGCTCCGGCAATCGCCTGGCAGCCTCATAAAATGCTTTCCCTTGGCTTGGCGGCGAATCTTGGGTACGCCACGATGGCCATGAAGATGCCTTATTCGGTGCCTCCTTCGATCATGCAGGGCACGTCGATGCGCGGCGGAAGCGAACTGGGATACGGCGACCTGTTCAGTAGCATGCTGGGCTATGAGGAACTCACGGCCCTGACCGAACTGGAAGACGCCAGCGGCCTGGGTTACGGGGCCAAGTTCGGTCTGATGTTCATGCCGCACGAGAGGATTTCTTTTGGCCTGGTCTATACAATGGAATCTACTCTGAATTTCGACGGGACGGCTTCCATGGATATGCAGGGGCAGTTCGATGACGCCATGCCGCGCATGTCCGACGCCTTTCAACTCATGCCGTCGGTTTCCTCGCCCGACGAAGCGCAGGCGGCGATTCAAGAGTTTTTCCAGGAAAACGACATTGATCCATCCAGGGGCTATGCCGCCAAGTACGACGCCGAGATCGGGTTTGCCTGGCCGCAAAAGGTTGGCATGGGCGTGGCCGTCAAAGCAACGGACGCCTTGCTCATCGGCCTGGATGTGAACTGGATCAACTGGTCGGCCACGATGGACAAGTTCAAGATGACCATGAAAAACGGGGACAATCGCAATATTAACAACATGATCGGCAGCGACAAGGTCGTAGTGGAAATCCCCATGGATTGGGATGACCAGATAACGATTTCCATCGGCGGTCAGTACGAATTTATCGAAGACGCCTTCGCTCGTTTGGGATTTAATTATGGGAAGAATCCAGTGCCCGACGACACCGTTTTCCCCGTGTTTCCCGCTGTCGTCGAATATCATTTCGCTTTGGGCGGTGGTTATAATTTCCAGGATTTTTTCGAGATCAACATGGCCTGGGAGCACGCGCTGGCCAACACGCAGAAAGCTGTGACCGATCACGCCATCGCCAGTGAATATGACAACAGCAAATCAACGCTCGGTGAGCACACCATTCATACGATGTTTTCGTTCATGTTTTAGCCCAAAGCGGTGCTGTATAGCGCCGGGAAAAAGGTATCAACGATCACGCGGTGTGATCAACAACGCAAAAAGGAGAAAGTAATGCCGAACAAAAAGTGGATGTTTCTGACCCTCGCCGTTTTACTGTCTTTTTCGCTGAGCCTGGTGGTTGCCTGCGGTGATGACGATGACGACGACGACGATGATGATGACGATGCGGACGACGATGATGCGGACGACGATGATGCGGACGACGATGATAACGACGCGGTCGAGCAGTTAATGACAATGGCCTACGATAACTGCGTAGCGTTTTGGGACGAAGCCTGTGCATACGAAGATTATGAAACCCTGTGCATGGAATGGACCGAATCCTATCGCCCGGCGATTGAGCAGTATGCCGACACGATGGACATGGACTGCATGACGCAAACCATGGGTGACTTTTTCGTCTGCCTCGACAATGATTGCAACGTGGACGGCAATTGGGTCACGTGCAACGCAGCGGTCGAAGATTCCATGCTGGAGTGCTTTTAGACCCCTGCTGCGCTTGTGGTCTGCTCATTACATTTAGGTATATGCGCTGAAAAAGCCCGGTGACGGGCTTTTTCCTTGTTTATCTCCTTTTGGATATTCCTGATTTGAACCTCTCGTGAATCCACGGATCAAGCCCGGACGCCAGGTAGAACTTAGGCTCCAATAAGCAATCAAAAAAATCGATCAGGCCTTCCTCCACAGCCCTCATCGCCAGCGGCGTGCCGGGATAGATGCGAATGCCCACCGTTGTTTTCGGGAGATCAAGGTTGAGAGATTCTGCGAATGCCAGGCTTTCCTTCACTGATTCTTGCGTCTCGCCTGGTCCGCCGAGTAGCAAAAAGCCCATGCGGCGTATTCCATAGGATGCAAGCATATCCGATATCTTGGACACTTCGTTTGGCGTGAACCGTTTGTTCAGCATGTTCAGCATCCGTTGACTGCCACTCTCAAACCCCAAGGCGACCTCTACGCATCCTATCTCTGCCATGGCCCTGATCAGATTTTCTCCCAATTTATGCGGATAGAGAATGCATCGCCACTCGATTTTCTGGTCCAGGCGCCCAAAGATTCTGGGAATCAGGATCGACATAGGACCATTGCTCAACACTGGGAAGCGGCAGAGCGTCCGGATCAGAAGAAAATTCCTGATCTGCGGCATTTTTTCGTCCCGTCACGTGCACGCCTGGCAGTCCGGAAATATTCTCTCTATTGCGCATCCTTTCCAACAGGGAAGGAAAAACAAGCTCGCCATCGCCGCTGATTCCATAATCCGCACCGAGGTAAGAGAAAATCTCATCGGGGAAAATGCTGTATCCGGTCCCCCCAAGAACAATGAGGGCATCGGATAATGCTTTGCACTTATCAATAACCGGCCTGACCTGTTCAATTAAGAAACGAGGGTTTTGGACGTTCTGATCGTTGATGTTGCGGACAGAAACGCCAATGATTTCAGGCACTAACGCTAAAATGCGCTGCCCTAACGCTTGGAGCGGATCGGCCTCGAACATCAGATCGAGGAATGCGACCTCATGACCGGCCAATCTTGTTGCTTCGGCCACGGAACGGGCATCGTCGGCATGTTGATTCGCTCCGTGTTTGCGGAGATCAGAAGCACTCTCATTGCGACGTCCTTCAGATATTGTTCGCCGCCCATTGACGGTTTGATGCGTTTAAGGCGAAATACATTAACGACATTTGGATCGGGACAACAAAAGGTTCCAACTCCCGGTGCATGAATTCAATCAAGAGGAACAATACTCTAATGGTCGTGAAAGAAGGAACGAAGCACCGTATTTTTGGCAAAGGAAGAAAGGCATCATATCGCCGGAACCGGCCTGGCAAACGAGGCATTTCGACAATAATGGATGTCGGCATTTATGGTTTTTATTACAATTGTGAAATTTTGCAAGAGGTGTGCCGTCATCGTGAGATCGACTTCGGGAGCTTGACGCCATGAGCATGACGAGATTATAAAATGAGCATGTCTATTTCTTTAGTCAGCCGCCACTTCAAGACACCTCCGGCTCTTCGGCGCCTGCTTGCCGTTCTTGTTGCGGCCTTGTTGCTTTTCGTGGCGGAAATCTTTGGCGCCCCGGACCTGGCCTTTGCGCAAGTGCGACGTGCGACGGGACCGGGATTTCATCCCATGAAAAAAATTGTCACCGGCTTCATGCAGTTAAGCCCGGGAATTAATTACGCGCCCCCTGCCGGCCTCGAAGGCGAAAGTCACGTGAATTGGGCCGATTTCACTGTGTCTGACCTAAGAAGCTCAGGGCCGGGATATGGAGTTTCTTTTTTCCTTATTCCCACGTGGGGCAAAAACG
This sequence comes from uncultured bacterium, assembly GCA_964591275.1. Lineage (GTDB taxonomy): Bacteria > Lernaellota > Lernaellaia > JACKCT01 > JACKCT01. The sequence goes on from CAZQAE010000009.1 coordinate 87,184, forward strand.
GGATGCATTTCGGTGCCTCCTACGACCTGTCCGCCATTCGTTTTAGACATAGGACGGGCGAAGGGAATGCAGCAGTAGAAGGAAACAGCAGCCTGGGGGTGGCGGACATGGTCGCTCGCGTGGGCTACGTGCGTTACTTCGGAAAATATGAATGGCATCCGTATTTTCTAGGCGATGTCGGGCTTTCCTGGCAAACCGCTCGCCTTTCCACGGATTACGCTGCGCAGGATGACAAGGTTGAGGATTCAAAAATCAAAACGCCGCTTATCGGGCTCGGCTTCGGCATTGGAAAGGAAACGAAAAGCGGTATGATAGGTGGGGAATTGCGTGCGGATTTCTATCCGATGACCTTTGAACATGAGTTCCCAGGGCCTCATGACCGCTTCGATCTCAACCTGGACCGCCCTGTCGTTATCAAGCTTATGGCCATTTTCTCCATTGGGCATTTGTGAGATATTCAGGTCGAACGGGATGTTTCACGTGAAACAATTGCGTTTGGGGACTCAGGCTTCCAGTGTTCCGGCGTATTGGAGAACATCCTCAATGTTACCGGTCACGGGAAATTCCGGCAGATTTTTCAGGATTTGCGTCCCGTAACCTTTTGTTCTTACACGAGAATCCGTTAAAACCAGCAATCCTCGGTCATTTTTGTGCCGAATCAGCCGGCCCAGACCCTGCTTGAGGCTGATGATCGCCTGTGGGACTTGATATTCAAAAAAGGCTTTGCCGCCGCCGGCGTTGATGGATTCAATCCTGGCCTCGATAACCGGGTCATAGGGAGACGCAAAGGGGAGTTTGTCGATGATGACGCACGAAAGGGAGGCGCCGATCACGTCTACACCCTGCCAAAAGGAGGCTGTGGCGAAAAGCACCGAATTTGTATCGCTGCGAAACTCATCCAAGAGCGCCGTTTTGCTGCCCTGGCCTTGCAAAAGGCAGGTAAAGGAAAGCTCCGGCGCCATGGCCTCGAAGGCCTCGCGCATATTCCTGATAGAAGTGAAGAGAAGAAAAGCGCGGCCCTGCGTGGCGTTGACGATCTCCAGCGCCTGACTGATGAATGCCGGGAGAAAATCCGGCGTGTTCGGATTCGGCATATCCCGCGGAACATATAGGACGCTTTGATTCTTGAAATCGAAGCAGGTGGGGAGTATCTTTTTTTCCACCTCGAAGTCTATTCCCAGGCGTGATGTAAAATATTTGAAATGCCCGTTTGTTGACAGCGTGGCGGAAGTGAAAATGACCGAGGCGGCGTTCGTAAAAAGCGCCTCCTTCACGCGATTTCCCGGCTGGATGGGTTCGGCGACTACGTTGATGCCTCGCCCCCTGCTCTCGGCGTAATGGACGAACTCCTTGTCCGCAAAATCCATCACGATGTCCAGATCATCCAAAATTTCCTCGACACGTTCGGACAGGCGTTTCATGTCCTGGGAGTCGGCATCCATCGCCGCAGACGAGCAAGTGGCGGATAATTCTTGAAGCCGCTCGTGTAAGTTGCCGTAATTCTTCATGATTTCTGGATCGACCTTCTCGGGACGAAGCCGGTATTTTTGGTCGAAATCGCCTCGGAAAGAGTCGAAGAAAGTATCCGCGGACACGCGCATCCCCTTGAGAGCCGAGACGAATCTCTTGTCTGTGGGACATACGAAGGAAACAAGCCGGACCGTGTCACGATCCAATTCGTCGATCCGGTAATTGGATATCCGACTGCTGAAAAATGAGGTGGCAACATCCTCCAACTCGTGGGCCTCATCGAAAACAACTGCGTGATAGTCCGGTATGACCTCGCCAAAGTCTCCTTCCTTCAGTGCCAGATCGGCGAAGAAAAGGTGATGATTCACCACGAGGATATCCGCCGCCGCCGCCTTGCGTCGCATCTTCTGCACAAAGCACTCGCCAAAACGTGGGCATTTCGATCCGCCGCAGGTGAAGCGAGTCGAGCAGATATCGTTCCAGGCTGCGCAGCCGTCCGGCATCCAGTCGATTTCAGCCCGATCACCGGTTCCAGTGCTTTGAATCCAATCCTGCAATTTTTCCCACTGCGCCGCTTCGTCCTTGGCCCTAAAGCGTGGTTGCCGGTAGAAAAGCTCCAGTCGCGCCTTGCACAGATAATTATTGCGCCCTTTCATCAGCGCAACCTTTTGCGTGAAGCCGAGCTGGTCACGCAGGAAGGGCCAGTCCTTTAGAAATATCTGTTCTTGTAGATTTTTGGTATTTGTGGATATTACAACTCTTCGATTGAAAAGCATGGCGGGAATGAGATAGGCGAGCGTTTTTCCCGTTCCCGTCGGCGCTTCAGCGATGAGCGTTCCCGATCCCTCAAAAGCCTCCAGGACGGAAAGAGCCATATCGAATTGCCCGGGCCTGTCCTCGTAGTCCGGCACCGTCGCCGCCAGCAGGCCGCTTGGCCCGAAGTAGCGTTCGATGCTTTTTTTCATTTCACTGACGGCGGTCATTATTTTTATTGGCTCCTAAAAGTCGATGACGCCCACGCCATTTTCAATTTTGATGTTTGCTGCGCGCTTTGCCGAAAGCTTCTGCATTTTCTCCAGGGCGGTTTTCGCTGATTTCCCTTTAAGGATTTTTGTCTGGAAGTTGACCTGTTTTGCGCTGTTATTCGTATAGGTGGGGTAGAGTTCGACTTTGTTGATTTTGCCGTCCGTGACAACCACGCGAACAAGAAAGCCTCCGACGGCGTTGTAGTTGCGTGATCCGAATGCGAAATTGCCGATGCCGTAGATGATGGGCTTGCCCTTATATACCTCGACCGCCTGCCGGATATGGTTGTGGTGCCCGACGATAAGGTCGGCGCCGGCGTCAATCGCCGCGTGACCCAGAATCTCCTGATCCTCCCAGATCGGTTGATGATAACGCAGTCCCCAGTGGGGCACGACGATTATGAGGTCCGCTTGCGTGCGCGCTTTTGACACCATTTCTCGAACGATGTCTTCTTTGGCGATGATCGTTCCCGGTCGCTCATTCGTTGCGGCCAGGTGCCGCACGATTTTCTTCTTTTGTTTTTCATATTTGCCTGGAATATCAAGCCAGCTTTTGTCTTTTAAGTATATTTCCTGAGAAATAAAGCCGACGAAGGCGACCTTCAGCCCTTTGATATCCACAATTTTCGGTTCCATAGCTTCCGCTAGATTTCTACCGGCGCCGAAATAGGGCAGCCCCGCTTCATCAAGAAAGTCGAATGTTTCGATGAGTCCCCCATCGCCGCAGTCCCGTATGTGGTTGTTGGCAAGGCTCAGCATATCAAATCCCGCCCATTTCAAGCCTTCCAGCGTGAAAGACGGAACCTTGTAGTAAAAGCCTTTTTTACGGCGCTTTTCGTGCTTTTCGGCAATGGGACATTCCAGGTTGCCCACGGTGTAATCCGCGGATTGCAGCAGCGCGGCGGTTGCCTCGAAGGGATAGTTGACGCCGTGCTTTTCGATGGGTTTTTGCATCCTGTCCCACATCATGATGTCGCCGGCGAAAGCGAATGTGATAGCGCCCGGCGGGCTTGAAAAATTGCTCGGGCTTAACTCGCCGGGAAGATAAATTTCTTCTTTCGGGTAGGATTTTTTCTTTTTTGGCGTTGTCTTTTTTGCCTCGGAGGCATCGTCCGGCGTCCGGCTCTTGCATGCCGGATGGGAAAGAATCAACACGCAGCCAAAAAGGACAAGGAAAAAAAACCTGGTAAAACGGATCATGATAATGTCTCTCTCTAAAAAGCCATGGAGAATTTTTTTCATAACGCAAATCCGGCAGGCGATTTACATCATTATTATCCCTTAAGATCAATAGCTCAAGGAACACACGTGGGTTTTTGGCCTAAAAGCCCTTGGCAAGCACGCCGGTTCCGTGTCAAAGTACGCAAAACTCCTTGCATCGGAAAGGATGTGGAAAATGGTTGACAACCTTGCGCCGCGGGAAGTGCAATTCAAGAAGCTGATGGGTATTCTCGGAATTATTTTTCTGATCGGCGGCGTGCTCTTCGCCGTGATCCCCGAACATTTTCAGGTGCTTTTGAATTACACGGGCGCCATGTTCGGCCTTGACAAGGCACCGGTAGCTATGGAGATCACCTCGAATATCATCGGCCAGGAAAGGGGCGCCGACAGGCTCTACGTGATCCTGGCCTGCTCCATGATGATGATGATCACGGTCATTTCCTTCGCGTGCTTTTTCGATCCACGCAAGTACATCGGCTGGATTCCGCTGCTTCTCATTTCCAAGATCACCACATCGGTTCTGGCGGTCGCTTTCTATTTCTGGGCGGACCGATACTTTGCGAACCTCGTTGCGGTTTTCACTGATTTTCCGATCTTCGTTCTCGTTTTAGTATTCTGGCTACGCGCCAGGGGAGCGGAGCAAGCGCCCGTTGAAGACTGACAGGGGATGCAGCGCATGAATATTCCTTGCACAGGCAATTCTTCTATAAGATGACCCGCGATCTGTTTTCAAACGGTGAAGGCCCGCAGACGCCGGCGCCGCTGGCGGACAGGATGCGTCCACGCACGCTAGGCGAAGTTGTCGGCCAGGAGCACATCACCGGCGTCGGGACCATGCTTCGGGGCGCCGTCGAAAACGGCCAAATCCCCTCGCTGATTTTCTGGGGGCCTCCCGGCTGCGGCAAAACAACGCTGGCCCGCGTCATCGCGAACTCTACAAAGAGTCATTTCGTCGCTTTTTCCGCAGTGCTCGCCGGCGTCAAGGAAGTACGGAAGATCGTCGATGAAGCCGGGATTCGCATCCGGCGCGGCGGTGAACGCACTATTCTCTTCCTCGATGAAATCCACCGCTTCAACAAGAGCCAGCAAGACAGTTTTTTGCCCCATGTCGAAGCGGGAACCATCATTCTCATTGGTGCCACGACAGAGAATCCGAGTTTCGAGGTCAACGCCGCGCTACTTTCGCGATGCCGCATTTTGACTCTCAAACCCCTGGAAAAAGATCACCTGCTTGAAATCATCAACCGCACGCTGGCCGATGAGGAGCGCGGACTGGGGAAGCGCCCCTTGCGCATTTTGGATCAGGCCGCCGCGCACATCATCAAAAACGCCGATGGCGACGCGCGTCGGGTTCTCAACACCCTGGAAGTCATTTCCTCCTTCGATTTAATGATGGAAGACGGCGCATACGACGTAAGGCTCGCCGATGTGGAGCAGGCTGTGCAAAGCAAGGCCATCATCTACGACAAGGCTGGCGAGCAGCATTACAATGTCATTTCCGCGTTTATCAAAAGCGTGCGTGGATCGGACCCGGACGCGGCCCTGTATTATCTGGCCCGAATGTTCGAAGCGGGCGAAGACCCGATGTTCATTGCCCGGCGCATGGTGATCCTGGCCAGCGAAGACATCGGCAACGCGGACCTGCGCGCGCTGCCCCTGGCGGTATCCGCGATGGATGCGGTGCACATGATCGGCATGCCCGAAGCGCGGATCATCCTCGCGCACGCGGTTTCGTTTCTGGCGTGCGCGCCCAAAAGCAATGCGAGCTACGCAGCTCTCAAGGCGGCGGAGCGGGATGTCAAGGAACACGGCGCACTGCAGGTCCCCATGCACATCCGCAACGCCCCCACGCGCCTGATGAAAGACCTCGGTTATTCCAAAGGCTATAAGAACGATCATGACCAGGACAATCATCACGCCGCGCAGCAGTTTTTGCCCGACGAGATCGCCGATGCGAAGTATTATCACCCCAGCGACCAGGGCAACGAAGAACGCATCAAGGCCAGGTTGGAATGGCTGCGGGCGCGAAAGAAATAAAAATCTCTTTGAAATTTTATTGTTACGAAAAGAAAGTACAGCCGCCAATGCACAGAGCAGCCCTTGATAAAAATGCGGCAATGTCCCGTAGGGACAAGGTGAAAATAGGCCCCCGATTCATCGGGGGTTTAAGGGCGTGTACCAATCAATAGCGTCCCATCGGGACGCTTGAATTGCATGGCGCTACACCAAGAATTATCTTTTTTTTTGCTCGTTGGATTTCAATCGTCCCTACAGGACGAAATAATAGGATTACCCGCATTCAACCTACCGTTGAAACGGCAGGCTAAATTCAGCTTGTCCCTAACGGGACATAGCGGACGGCGTTATGTTGCGCTACGGTTTCCTAGTGAATATTTTTCCCCATCCGCCTTCTTGACATCGCCGGGTTGCCGGGGATAAATCCGTATACGGCTTTGCCTTAAAAAAACACTGGAGATTCCCATGATGCGATTTCGGTTTATTGCGGCCCTTTTTACGATATTGATTCTTGCTCTTGGAATGTGCGTCTTTTTTGCCTGCGGCGGCGCGGAGGAAGACGAGGACGACGAGGATGAGGGCGACGGCATGCCCGATCTGACCTGGATCGCCGTTTCCGGAGGCTCCTTTTCGATGGGTTGCTCGCCGAATGACGCCGACTGCCAGCCGGAACGTGTCAACGATAATGAGACACCGTTTTTCATAGTTTAGAGTACACTG
>CAZQAE010000010.1:0-91693 GCA_964591275.1 uncultured bacterium
AGATTATGATATGGGCGGATATGATCGTGCCCTTGCACAATGGCTATCGGTTGCAGGCCCCGGCCCCCGGCTCCGAGGAAACGCCGCCGCTGGTCACCACGCTCATCCCGCACGACATCACCTGGTGCACTTTCCGGTATAATAACTATCTGCCGCTGCTTTACATTTACAGCCTCATGACTTTCACGGACCTATCCAATGACGGCTATACATTCACCGCCGGCGGCGGCGGCCAGAACACGGCCCAGGGAATGATCTGGATGCGCAATGCCATGGATTTCGGCGCGAAGGGATTCATCGGACGTCCCACCACGGACGCCGGATTCGACGATCCCGAATGGGGATGGCTACCTTCCAACGCTGAAGCCGCGTGGTCCTATTGGAACCCCGTCAATCCCGACGACCTGCATTACGATTTTTATAGCATCAACAAAAGCTACGGGACGATGTAGGCTTAGTTTCGATCATCTGAAGTAAGCGCCGCCCATTTTATGGGTTTAATAAAATTATAAATAGATCACATTTGCGATGTTCATCCGTGTGCATTGATAACGCGCAATGACAGGAGATTAGCCATGCAAAACAAAAGGATAATCAGTTTTTTCTGCCTCATTTTCCTTTTGGCCTTTACAGCGTCTGTCCTCGCCGACGAAAAGGAAGAGGCTGCAATCAAAGCATTTTTTCAACCCGATGAGCCGGATTACAAAGCCCTTTTTTCGCCTGGATTTCTGAAAGCGATACCTGTGGCGACGATGGAAAAGATCCGCCGGAAATATCTTTCCACTCTTGGTGAATTTCAAGAGGTGGCTGCGCATGGCAAGAAATATGAACTGCGTTTCGCAAAGGGGACATGCCCCTCAACGATTCATCTCGGAGCGGACGGGAAAATAATCGGTTTTTGGCTTGGACAAATGAGGCTGATCGAAGATTCGCTGAGCAATGTTTTTTCAGACCTGAAAAAACTCGATGGCGCAGTATCTGTGACTATTTTATGCGATGGTCGCAATCGGATCGCCGTTTTTCAGCCAGATCTGCCGCTAGCGGTGGGATCGACCTTCAAACTCTATGTTCTGGAGGCGCTGGAGAAAAAAATGAAGGCGGAAAAATTGGGTTGGGACGCGGTGACTGTTTTAAATCAGTTGTATTACTCGCTGCCCAGCGGCTTTCTCCATCGCTGGCCGGTCAATACTCCGCTCACCCTGCAAACGTTGGCCCACTTGATGATCTCCATCAGCGACAACACGGCAACGGATCACCTGCTATTCTATGTAGGTCGAGAGGCGGTGGAAAGTGCGGCGCCGGCGCGAGTCAGGCCCTTTTATTCCACGGCGGAAATGTTTCGGCTCAAACACGGCATGGAAGCCAAAGAGCGCGAACGTTATCTCGCCGCAGACCTGGCCACGCAGCGCGAAGTGCTGGCCGGCTTGTCGAAAATTTCCCTGGAGGACCTTAAATTTCAGTCAGAACCGTCATTCATCGACACCTTGGAGTGGATCATCACCACCCGTGAACTGTGTGATGTTATCTATCGACTGCGTGAATCGCCGTCTTTGCGTATCAACGCTGGCCTGGCTGACAAGGAGAATTGGCAAACGGTCGGATACAAAGGCGGTTCGGAACCCGGCGTACTCAACCAAACCTACCTGCTCAAAAAGGACGACGATTCGCCCTGGTATTCAATCAGCGTCACGATCAATAATCCCGACAAAAAAATCGATGAAGAAAATTTCAACGATTTGATTGGTCGGCTGATTGGTCTGGCCGACGCGGATAAACTGGAATAGAAAGTACTCAATTCGTCGCCCTTGCAGATTGTTGTGAGCAACTCCAAATTGCGATTTGCCCATATTCATGCTATCCATAATAATCGAAAAAGGGGTGCCGATGCCAAGACTCAATGCAAGAAACCACCGTGCGAATTCAGACGAACGAAGATCTGCTTCGTGTTTGAAGTTGGCTGGAATTGAATTAACGCAATGACTAATCTCAATCGATACCAAATCCAACCTCTCAGTACCTGGCAAGAATTTGAGGACCTTTGCTGTGACCTGTGGAAGGAAATTTGGGATGATCCAGGCACACAGCAAGTTGGCCGTAAAGGTCAAGCTCAACAGGGTGTGGATATTGTTGGAAGACCTAGTCGAGGTTCAAAATGGGCTGGCATACAATGTAAAGGAAAAAATTCGGGTTATGGAGCAAAACTTACGATCAAGGAAATCGATAAAGAGGTTGAGAATGCAAAGAAATTTAAACCTAAATTATCGAATTTTATTATTGCGACGACTGCTCCTCGTGAAGCAAAAGTGCAAGAACACGTTAGAAATATTACAGAAAAAAATGAAAGGATTGGCCTATTTAGCGTCACCATTTGGGCCTGGGAAGACATTCGTGGTGAATTATCTTTTCATTCTCAAATTATTGAAAAATATTACGAATGGCCCATCTCAAACAATGAATTACTGAACCAGAAATACAAGCAAGATTTGGAATACGTGCAATCGCTAATTGATGATTATAATCCCAGACGAGCCCTCGATTTTCTAAAACGATTAGAAAAACAAACTGCCACCTCTGCTTCTTCCACGGTCAGATACGGGATCATATCAAAAAAAGGTGTGGCAAGGAATTTGTTGGGACAACATATTGAAGCGGCTCGGCTTTTTGTTGACGCGTTAAAGCATGCTCCAAATAAAGATAAGGCTATTTGTAATGCGGCCGCGGCGTTCCACACGTTGGGTGAGAAATCTCGGTCAGTTGAAATGTTGCGAAAACGGGTTGATGAAAATCCAGGTGATGCCTATGCGTGGTCAATGTTTGTCCAGATACAATCGGAGAACAAAAAACTAGCGGACTTGATCGCAAGCACGCCCAAAGTGATTCGGAATGATTGGCAAGTCGCCCAAGCGTTTGGCCGTGTTGGTATTTGGCAACAAGATTACATCGAAGCAGAAAAATGGCTCAGAGTTGCAATCAATAAATGCGAAAATCCATCAGTAGATCTTTTAGAAAATATGGCAATGGTAATTCAAGAAAATGCTAGAACCGTAAATATCCCCTTTTCGTTAGCAGGAGTTTCTCAGGCCCAGAAGGTAAAGATAAATGAATCGATAGATCTTTTCACGAAGGCGTGGAGCATGGTTGAGAACTCCGATCTTCGATCAAATCGAGTAGAGTATTTAATTAAACGAGGTTGGGCAAAAAAATTCATTGGAGACATTACTGGCGCTATTGACGATCTTGACTTGGCATTAATTATTCAACCTGAAAATTGTAAAATAATTGAAAATAGAGCAGCCTTGGCGATGCAAGTAGAAGACTATGAAATGGCTATTTCTCTTCTTGAAAAGGTGCGTGATTTCCCGGATGCAAATGACGTAGACTTTTTTCTAGCAGAGGCCTACGCTTCATCCGGTAAACATCAAATGGCCGCTGATGTGCTTCTTCGAAATATTTCCAAAGACATCACCCCAGAGAAAAGAACAGAATCGAAAAGGCTGCTGATCCACATTTATGTGGATCTTGGCGACTTTGAAGAAGGAAGTAAAATAGCTAATTCGTTGATTGCCGATAATCCAAAGGATGTTTCCACCCTTGTGGTTGCGACTCGACTGTATCGCAAGGCAGGTGACTTAGACAAAGCAAAAGATCTTAGAGAGAGTGCTTACAAGCTTTTACCTGATAATGCTCCGAGCTCAAAGCAATTGGAACTTGGCGAGGAGTTCTACTCTGCGGGAGATTATGACACCGCTGCTGAAATTTATCAGCGACTAACTAATGAGCAAATTGATAGCCCCATCACGAATTGTCTTCTTGACGCCTATTACGCGGCTGGCAAATGGGACAAAGCGTTGAAACTGTGCCGTGAACTGCGTGAGCAAGTTGGACCCACGTGGCGGCTAGTGCGTATTGAAACAACGATTTTGGAGTACATCGGAGACATCAAAGGCGCTCGAAGCGCTTGTGAAAATTATTTGGAAGTATTTCCAGACGAAACTGAAGTGCTATTATTTCTCGCTCACCTTGAATTTCGTGAGGGCAGAACTAATGTTGTTGATAAACTTGCCGCAAGAATAAAGACATCTCAGAAGTACTCTCTACACGAAGCGATCGGCTTTGGAAAACTCAGCGAGAAACGAGACGATTTTCGCGCCGCAATCGAGGTGATGTATGAAGCTCGACGAACTTACTTCAGCGAAGCAGAAGTCCATCGCTATTACTTCTGGTTGATTGCGAATCCGCTCTCTCACTCTCCAGAAATCGACGATTGGCTACGTCCAAAAACTGTCGGGAATGGAACTGCAATAAAAGTAAAATCAGAAGAGGACGATGACGAGCGTTGGTATATTATCGATGATCGTGTGGATGTAATGCTTGCCCGAAATGAAATACCAATTGATCATCAGATTGCAAGCGATGCTTTGGGGAAGGTGGTTGGTCAATCGCTGATCACTAGGAAGAATCCCTTCGGCGAATCGTTGGGGACAATTGTAGAAATCCAAAGTAAATACGTTCGCGCATTTCAAGAAACAACTTTGAGGTATGAGGGTCTTTTCCCAGAAGCAGGGGGATTATACGGATTTAAAATTAAAGACGGTGGGGAAAGAAAGGACCCCCAGGTGGTTTTTGCGCCTTTACTCAAAAGCCTTGCCGATGATGAGAAACGGGTCGATAAGGTATTGCAGTTTTATAAGGATGAAAAGCTATCCGTCGGAGCTGTTGCTAATCTCATTGGGAAATCGGTTATTAAGGTTTGGTCTAGATTTGCTCAGCAGGATGGTGTGCACCTCATATACTCAAGAGGAAACGTTGATGACACGCGGCTTGGACTTGCTGTTCTGGAAATGAGCTGCATCTTTGTTGTCGATCCAATTGCACTCTTGACCATTAATTCAGTTGACGGAATGAAGGCGATCATTGGATCGAGAAAAATGGTTGTTGCCCAATCTGTGGTCGATTTATTTAGGGGGGAAATTTCGGACTGGAAAATGAATGCTAAAAATGGCCGAGTTACGGTAGGGAAAGTCCGTGGGACGCTCTTTCGGGAGGAGATGAGCGGAGCGCAAGTGCAAGAAAACATCGATTTTTTTGAAGCCGTGATTGCGTGGACACAGACTCATTGCGAGATTGTACCATGCAAGAGTGCGCTTAAGCTTAAACGCCATGATAAAGAAAAACTTGATGAAATGCTGGGACAGGCATTCACCGACAGTCTTCTGTTGGGAAAAGAAGACGGGCAAGCATTATATTCCGACGATGAACGTTTGCGTTCATTTGCTCAAACGGAACATCAGGCAAATGTCATTTGGACGGAGCCAATTCTTTTGCATGCACTCATGAATAGGTCAATCAATAATGAAACGATATGTGGAATCAATATTCAACTTATTATGCGTGGGTATCGATTTGTATCAATACGAGTGGACGAACTCATGGAAGCAGCAAGGCAGGCGTCATTTGAGCTTGCGTCGCCATTCACAAACGTTGTGGAAACTCTGAATGAACCAAGCCTAAATATCGAGCCTAAACTCAATATTTCCGTGAACTTCATTTGTGAACTTTGGCAAACCCCTGTCTTGCCGGTTAGGCGAAATTCTCTAATCGAGTTTTATTTCCGCACCATTTTGGCGAAAGACAAAAAAAGGAATATTTTTTTTGAATCTGTCAAAGAAGGGATCAGATTAAAATTCAAACTGATGCCATTTGCATCAGCTGAGTTGATCGATTTGCTAAATGTGATTAGAAAAAGTCAAATTGGATTCTAACTATTGGTTTTGGAAATGAAATATTCAACATCGACTGAACGTTTATATTTTGAACTTTTAGACTTTCATCCATTGACTCAAAAGGCATTTCCGTCCTCCCTTGGCAGCCCCGCCGCAATCCTGCTATCGTCCGATGCGAGTGTTTCATACGAAGGCAAAGGAGATGAGATTGCAGATGACAACGGACCGAAAACCGCTAGCGGTGAAGTTGATGATTGTGGTCGGCTGTCTTTGTATTGCGGTCGTAATGGCGTCGTGCAAGGTCAGCGGCAAACCGTCGGATATGGCGTGGGACAAATTTGTGTCCGGGCATCGGCATTGGGTCCAGATGGATGGCTACCGGATGCACTACATCGACATGGGCAAAGGCAAGCCGGTGATACTGGTTCACGGTTTCGCTGATTCCACGTACGCCTGGCACAAAAATGTCAGCGCTCTCGTAGATGCCGGACTGCGCGTTGTGGCCATCGATCTGCCGGGGCTGGGGCAAAGCGATATGCCGCCGGAAGGCTTTGTTATGTCCATCGACAACCTGGCGGGCGAAGTCCTCAAATTCGCGGACAAGATGAAATTTGAAGCTTTTCATCTTGTGGGAAGTTCGATGGGCGGCGGCATCACTCTATATCTGTCCATGAACCACGCCGAGCGAATCGAAAAGGCCGTCGTCGTCGATCCCGTGTCTTTCTGGCAGGGGAAAGCCGCCATGCTTTTATTGCTTGACGCAGGCCCGCTGGGACGCCTTGTCGCGAAGGGCGCCGGTCCCTGGTCGATCAGGATTGCTCTGATAGACGTTTATTATAACGATGATTTGGTGGACGATATCCTCGTGAACGAATATGCGCGGCCTCTGTCCAAGCCGGGCTATGATACGCTTTTGGCGCGTCTCATTCAGGAGTACCCTTCGCCCGCTGCGATGAAAATGGCAGGTAAGTATCACGAGCTTCGCGTGCCGCTACTCATTATCTGGGGCAGGCAGGACAAATGGGTGCCGCCGGAATTTGGTCCTCGTCTGCACAACATGGCGCCCGATTCCACGCTTCTTATGGTCGAAGACGCCGGGCATCTGCCCAACCAGGAAAAGCCGGAAATTGTGAATCCGGCGATTGTCGAGTTTTTGAAATAGACGTCTCTTGCCGCTTTGCGGCGACGAAAGACCCGCGCGGAAAGTACTGGCATTATCGTGGCGAATTTTCTATATACTTAAGTACTGGAACCCTTCTTAAATCCGGGATGGATAATGAAGAAAAAAACGAAGGACTACGATTTTTCAATCCTCAAGGCATTGCGCAATCAAAACGGCGTCACGCTCGAAGGTCTGGCCGAGGAGACCGGCGTCAGTTTCTCTACGCTGACGCGGATTGAGTCAAATCAAAATCAACCGAATCTGGCCACTATCAAGCAGCTGGCCGATTATTTCGGCATGACGCCCTCTCATCTTTTGGAATTGGCCACATCCTATATCGTTGAAAAGGCCAGCGACAAATCGGGATTGATCGGTGATATAAAACGTCGGGTCCTGGATTTTCCGGACATTCTCCTGCGCGTCTCCGAGGGCAAAGCCGGGCAAAGCGCTGAGGAACCACACAGTCACGCCAATGAATATCAACTCACCTGGGTGCTAAAAGGTAAGATGGCGGTGGTAGTCCAAAATGAAGAACATGTGCTCAAGGCCGGGCAGGCCATTAAGTTCGACGCGGGATACGACCACTCGGTGCGCTTGTTGAAGGATTCCTCTTACGTCGTGGCAGTTTTTAGAAAACGTATCAAATAAATCGCTAGTCGAAACGGTTGAATTTGTCATCCAGGCCCGCGTCCTTTTCATACAGGCCTTCACGCCTAATAATGACGCCGAAGGTTCTGGCGATGATAAGCATGTCCAGCCCAAAGTCTCGGTTGTCGGCATACCACGAGTCGTAAGCCAGCTTTTCCCCCCATGTCAAAGCGTTTCTGCCGTTGACCTGTGCCCATCCCGTCAGGCCCGGCGGCACGCGCAGGCGTCGCTTTTGACCTTCGCTGTATTGCTTTATATGTTCTTCCAGAGCTGGCCGGGGTCCGACAAGCCGCATATTCCCATCCAAAATATTGAAAAGCTGCGGCACTTCGTCCAGGGACCACTCGCGAAGAAAACGGCCAGTCCGCGTGATGCGCTCGTCGCCCGAAGCTATGTTCAATCCCAGTCCAAGATTTTCGGCTCCGACGACCATCGTGCGAAACTTCAGCATCGAAAAAACCTTGCCGCCAAGGCCGACCCGCCGCGCACGATAAAAAACGGGTCCTTTGTCTTCAATTTTTACAGCAATGGCGACGGCGATGAAAAACGGACAAAGAAGCGCGAGCGCAGTCAGGGCCGCCGCGCTATCGAACAATCTCCGACAAAAAAACGGCAGGCCGGCGGTGGTTTCGGATCGGGCGTCATGAAAAACATTCAGCAGATTCTTGGTGAGAATCCCACGATCAAAGCGTTTTCGTGCGCACGTTCTCGCGGCGGCTTTCATCACCTTGCGCGCGGGCGCATCCTTGGAAAGCTCGATGAGTTTTCGCGCGCCGATATCAGGTTTGTCGGTCGGCCAATAAAAGCCTGCGCCGCATTTCGTCACGACCTCCTCAATCCATCCGGACGTGTTGACCATTTGCGGCAGGCCCGCTGAAAAATAATCGAACATTTTGTTTGGACTGCATGTTTGCAAGACGGGCAGGGGGGCGAAACAGGTCACGCCGCAATCAGCCGCCGCCAGAATCTCGCCCACCTCACGGCGCGGCACGGCGCCGGTGAACACGATGTTGTCGAGATTTTTATCACCGGCGATTTGCTTGATACGATTCTCATCCGATCCTGCGCCGACGATCAGAAAACGGATGTTTTTAGCCTCCGACCGCCGGACGGCTTGCGCCACATCAAGCAGAGCCGCCAGGTCGTTGGCTGGTCCGATGGCTCCGGCGTAAACGACAATAAAGGCGCGTGAACCCAGTCCGTAGCGTTGGCGCACGCTTTGCCGTGTAGATGTCTTCGGCGTCAGATCCGGGTCGCTCGCATTGGGAATCATGGAAATTATTCTTTGGTCAATTCCGCACCCCGCGATTCCGTCGGCCATGCCCGGAGACAGTGCGTTGATCCGATCCGCCCGCCGGTAAATCCATCTTTCAACGAAACGCAGAAAAGCGATCAGGAAAGGATTTTTGATAATGCCCAACTCCACAGGCGCTTGCGGCCACAGGTCCCGGACTTCGAACACGAAAGGAATACCGCGAAGCCATGCGAGCACGGCACCGGATACGCCGACGGACAAGGGGGTGCTGCTGGCGAAAACGAGATCATGCTTCGGTCCCAACGCGCCGACGATGACCGAAGCGATCATGAACGACGCGAAGGAAAAAAAGCGACGGGCGTAACCCATGGTCTGGCCGTAGTCGATCCTCAGACTGACGACCTTGACGCCGTCTATTTCACGCCTGCGAATCCACTCGCGCTGTCCCTGCATGTTGGAGTATCGGCTGGCCGTCGTCAGCATGGTCACCTGATGACCCTCGTGCACGAAGCGACGGGCAAACTCGTAGCTGCGCGTGCCGGAATTTCCATCGCGCGTGGAGAAGTATTGGTCGATGTAAAGAATTTTCATTTTTTCATTCATATTGTGAAACCCGCCGGTGGCGGCATTAACCGGGCGACTCCTTTTGTTTTTGACCAGTCATATAATAACAGGCGGCGATTGCGTAGAAAACCAAGGCAACCAGCGTGAGAGCGCGTATCCCCGTGATAAAGGACAGGCTTTCGGACAGTCCTCCCAGAATTGCACCCAACAGGTTTGATCCCAGCGCCGCTGCGGCGTTTTTGCAGGTTTTGAAATTCACCGCAAAGATGACCCCGGCGAAAAACAGCGGGAAAGTGAAAATCAAACCGGTTAGAACGCCTCGAACCAGGTAGTTGGACACGAACAGCTTGTGCATCGGCAAGGCATAAACGAAAAGCAAGGATAGAAATAGAGCCAAATAGTAACCACGCAGATCCTTTACCGGGACTCTCGTAACATAAGCGTTGGCGCCCAAAATCATGATCAGAACACCGGAGATGACAAATGTGTTGACAATCCATGTGGACCCGAACAGGAGCATCAGCTTGCTGATCATATGCACTTCGAGAAGGAGGAAGGCCGCGCCGAGAAAGAAAAACTGTCCATCCGGTTTTTGCTCCCGGCGAAATGCGACGCCGGCGCTGGTCACCGACACCAGAACCAGGAGTCCCAGGACAAGCATGTGGAGCGTCGGGATTTTTCTTTCCCGCACCCATAGGTATGGCCAGTCGTCGGTGGTTGGCTCGACATCGCTGTGATAGTCGACATAATTCTTTTCGACATATCCCTTCAGCGCTGGATGCGATTGAATCCTTTGTATGAGCGTATCCTGACTGCCGGTTACGAAAACGACGCCACCGGTGCCTCGGTATACGGGATTGAAGCATTTGAATGTGATGGGCCAAAATCCAAATGCCGCCTGCAATCCCTTGGCGATTCGCTGGCCGATCCAGTTTGAAAAACCGAATGAAACAACGACGACTCCTCCGGGTTTCAAGTGTCTTTTGGCGTCGAGAAAACTTTCATAAGTATAGACATAGTTGTCCAGGCTGACGTTGGAGTAATTTGATGCCAGCGTGTGGGAATCCAGGAGGCCGAAGATAATCAGGTCGTATTTGTTGTCAGATTTTTTAAAATGCGACCGGGCGTCGTCGATGATCCCAGTGACGCGCTTTGAATGGTACGGGCGTTCGGGATGATGCTCTTTCCCCAGGGCGAATATCTTCGGATCGATTTCCACGGCGTCGATCCGTGCCTCGGTATTTCGCAATGCCGCCGCCACATCGTTCCCTCCGCCCGCGCCGACGATCAGAATATCCTTCAGTTCCGAGTGGAAATGATAAGGGATGTTGTAGTAGTCAAAAGCGAGAGTGTTCCCGTTTTTGGGAAACAAGTCTGGGAATCTGGCCGTGTACTGACTGGAAAGGTTGAATAGGAACAAGTAGAAAGTGTTGTTCACTTCGATCATGCCAAATTCAGGCAGATCCTTGTTCTGACCCACGAGCGCGAAATCTTTGTATGTCAGTTTCTGATATGGGCTCCAGATCACTGTTTTATGTGGCTTGGATACGGCTGAGATTTCTCCTCCTCCCGTTGTCATAATCGTTGGGCTGGAGGCGGGTATCGCGTATGCGCTCAAAAGTGAAACGACAATGGCCAGAGCCAGGCCAGCGAGTTGGGCTCTGCTTCCGATCAACGCGGGGATAAGTAGGAGTATGCCGGCCACCAACCAAATCGCCGGAGGCGCGCAGAAAAACGAAAACAGGGCAAAGAGCCAGATCCCAACCAGGCTGCCCGCGACGTTGATCGAATATGCGCGGATTCTGTTGGGGGATTCCTCGAACAGCCGTCCGAGGTATCGGCCTATTGAGACGAAGGTCCACATGATGATTCCGAGCATGACAAGAAGAAGCCCGAGTCCCATCGCAATGCGAATGTATGCTTCCTCCTGTTGCGAGGAGGAGGCCCATACAAAAAAATCTTCAAAGGAAAGCCATTCGGTAAGCCGCCTGAATAGCTGTTTTTCTTCACTGACGAAGGGAGTTCGCACCGCCAAAATCAGGGCGGAAAAGGAGATGAGCGTTCCCCACATGGATTTGTATCGTGAGGAGGTTGCGTATCCGTATCCCAATCCCAAAAAACAAGCAATCAGAGTCAGATTTTTGAAATAGGCGAATATCCGTATCTCGGTTGAGATCCATCGGATGATCAAAATCTCGAGAAATAACGAAGCCATGCTGATGGCGAACAACCGAAAGTTGACATAACTCCTTGGATCTTTCATTGGCCTATTTCTATCTCCTGATGTTGATTGTTGTCTTTTTCCAAATGGACGCTCGGGGGATTTCTCCATAAAAGGAAAGCGCCGTTCATTTCGTGAAAATCTCCAGGGCCGTTTTGGCGACTTCCGTGGGGGAAATGTCGTGCATGCACGGGTGGTCGGGATACAGGCAGCCGGGAAAAACTTTCATGTCGTAACAAGGAACGCACGGGCGCTGCGCGATGATTGTTCGGCACATGTGACCGTAAGGGTGTGTTCTCGACGCATCGCTCGGGCCGAAGAGGGCAACCGTCGGAACGCCTGAGGCGGCGGCCAGATTCATCAAACCTGAATCGTTGGAGAGAAAAATATCGCAAAAGGCCAACATGCCCAGCGCGCTGGGCATATCGCCCCATCCGTCCATCGGGAGTACGGGCGTTTTGCAAATGTGCGCGATGCGCTTGCCGGACCCGGCTTCCGCAGGACCATCGAATACTATTCCGGCGAGTCGTCTTTTGCGGTAAATTTCGGAAGCTGCCGCCGCAAAGCAATCTTCCGGCCAGCGTTTTTCCAAAAATTCTGCGTCGCTGCCCGGATGAATGCCAAGATATCGGGTGTCCGTCGGCAGCCCCGAATCTTTGAGGAATTTGGCTGCGGCCTTCATGTTTCCCCAAGAGGGTTTGAGCGTCGGCCAATCAGCGTTCAGGTCGATGTTCGCTCCGGCCATACGTGCGATTTCGACATTTTGCTCTAGGTCGTGATACTTCGGGCGGGCTTGTTCGGAAATCGTGAGCAATGCTCCGGCGACGCCTGTGGCCCGGTGGACGAGGCCAATACGTTCCCTGATCCCGGCAGCCGTTGCGATCAACATGGATCGGCGACCGGAAGGGTACGCAAAGATGGCGCGATCAAAACGACGGCGCCGAAGTTCTAAAATCAATTTCGCGGGTCCCAGGGGGCCACGGTATTGATCGTCGCTGGCGGCGATGACTTCCGACACGCTTTCTTTCAGCACCAGCAGCGGCGCCGCTCGTGGCGAATTTATGAGCATAACGACCGGTTGTCCGCTTTGTCGGTGGATGGCGTCAGCCAGGGGCAAAGACAGCAGATTGTTGCCGATTCCCTGTTGACTGATAATCAGAGTTTTTTTATTCAAGAATTCATCGCTTTCCGATAACACGCAATGTGCGCTGCGGCCATGATATCATAGCGAAAATTCGATGCCCGTTTAAGGCAGGCTTGCGATAAAGTTTGTCGCAGTCGGGTATTGGTCATCATGGTTTGGATAGCCTGAAAGAGCGCATCGCTGTCGCCCACGCCGACGGCGATCCCGGCGTCGCCGGCCAATTCCTCAAGGCAGGTCCCCGCCGTGACAATGGAAGGCGTGGCGCAGGCCATGGCTTCCAGAACCGGCAGGCCGTAACCCTCCTCGAAACTCGGCAGGCAAAGGCACTCGGCCGCTCGATAAAGATGGACGAGCGCTGCGTCATCGGCGTCATCAATGATGACAATATTATTTTTCCCGGCGATTTTTTCCCGTAAGTCGTCTCGCATGTCCGCCGGATTTCCGACCAGGACAAGCGCTGCGTCGGGCTGGAGTTTTTCAGAGGCGGCTTTGAGGAATTCCTCCACCAGACCTCCCTCGTTTTTCTGCCTGCCAAACTGTCCCACGAAAAGGACATAGGGTCGCTTCGTTAAGGAGTATTTCGCCAATACCTCGCTTTTCGGCACGCCCACGCAAAAGGCGGGGTTTGGCGCGATGATGGCGCGATCGATTTTTTCTTTTTTGATATCTAATCGCTGAGCAATCAATTCGCGAATGACATCAGATGTTGTCAGAATCCGGTCGGCCCGTCTGGCCGAGCTGTACCGAAGCCGCGTTCTGAAATGCGCGCGCCAACGCTGGTCCGATGTCGCTTCCACGTAAAGCGGATTTAATCGCGCCAGATCAAATAGTGTGAAAACCGTTTTGACGCGGTCTGCGGGCGCTGGAACGTAATCGAGTATGGAGTGCACGACATCAACGGGTTCGTGTTGGGCAAAACGCCTGACAAAAGCGCGTCGGGCCAGTTCACGCGCCAAAAAGCCAAGAACCCTGCGAAGCCGTAAAGGGATATATTGAAAATTGTCCGGCAGATCCGAAAACAAATCCGGCTCGAATCCGAAAATGGCGTAGCGATTGAATTGGTCGTTTTGCATCAGCGAGGCTGCGAGGGTGCGGACGTAGCGCCCGGCGCCAGTGTTTTGCCCGGCGACGACGCACGTGGCGTCGAGCATAATGAAAAGGGGCTTTATGATCTTAACACCTCGATCACCGTGTCGATGACGCGGCCTGGCGATATGCCGCTCATGCACGGATGACCCGCAATAGGGCACACCCGTTTTCCGCACGGCGCGCAGCTGGCTCCTTCCCTAATGACGGTTGCGCCTTTTGGCGCCCATCTTTTGGCTTCGTTTGTCCCACTCATCAGGGATACGACCGGCGTGTCGACCAGCGGGCCGATATGTCCCGGTCCCGAGTCCGCGGCGATAAGCAAATCTGCGGCGGCGACGGCGGCGAAGAGTTGCCCCGGCGATGTTTGCCCGACAAGGTTCACGATGCCGGGATGTGCTTTGGCGATTAGTTGTGCGTCCCGGCTGTTTTCTTCCGAGCCGATAAGCGCCACGGCCATGTCATTTCCCAGCAAAGCGCCGACGGTTTCCATGATGTGCGCCAGTGGCCATTTTTTGGCCGGACTGGCCGCGAAGGGATGAAAGGCAATGCGCTTTTTTGCGTCGCTAAAACGCTGCTTGATAAATTCCGCATCGGAATCCCTGATCTTCGCCCGATACTCCCCGGCAGGTTCAAGTTCCATCGCCCTTGCGAGCCGGAGATGATTATCTGTCTCGCACAGGTCAGGACTCACCTTCGTTTTAAAGGCGGCGAACGTCGCCAGTCCTTTGTGGTCCCAAGTGCATGTGAGCTTTGCCCCGCAGGCTTGCGTCGCCAGGATATCCCGAAAGTCACAGCGGAAGTTCACGATCAGATCGAATTGCTTTCGCCTGGCCCAGCGAATATAACGGAGCGCTCCTGGTTTGGCGTACCAGGTTGGACCGAGCAGTGGATGAATCTCGTCATAGAGGTTGAGATACTCCAAAAATTGCGCGGCCTTCGGCATGAAGGCGACCGTGATTTTCGCGGAGGGCGCCGCTTTTCTCACGAGGGCAAGCGCCGGCGCGGCGCACAGAAGGTCGCCGATGTGGTCCGGCTTGTGGACAAGAATCGTCGAGACCTTCGCCCAGTCGATTTGCGCTTTTGTGCTCAACTCGTGCTTTTGACCTCGCCGGGTGCGGATAGGGGCATGGAATAAAATGCCGCGCCGTTTTTTGCGTGGTTGATATTGTATATCGCTGCCGACAGCGCCCAAAGTATCACAATGATAAAGCTTGTGTGATGCGGTTTGAACAAAAAAGAATCGAAGGCCGAAGACCCCAGATAAAAGATCAGCGCGACGAAAAGCCCCGTGGCGATTCTCTTCAAGTCGGCATCTCCGGCGTTTCGCAAGTTGTCGGCGTGCATCTGCCACAGCCTGAAGAGAAATGCGGAGAAGCAGGCGAAACCGGCCAGGCCGAGGCCGGTGAGGATGTCCACGTACATATTATGCGGAGAACCGTACACTCGGGTCAGGCCCTCCTGAATGGAGTAGTTTCCATAAACGAAGGCGTAGTTATTGTATCCCACGCCCAGAATTGGCTCTTGCAAAATGACGTTGAGAGAGGATATCCAGCGGATGATGCGGGCCATGCCCGACGAGCGTGAAAGCTCGATAACGATGCCCGCCTTGGCTTCGACGTCGAATTGAGAAAAGAACTGCGCGGAGGCTAAAACGCCGACTCCCAGGAGAATGAAAATAGCGAATGTGATCTTTCGCCGGCTCAACCCGCCGGTGAACATAATGACGGCCACGCCCAACAGAACACCGACCCAGGTGCCCCGGTTGAAGGTCATGACAAGGCACGATGCCAGCAGGGCAATGAGAAGGGGGCGCACAAGTCGCGGCGCTCTGCCTTTGTCGAGTCCGGGGAAGGTCCAGGCCAGCGCGATCATCAGCGCGTAATAGAGACCGGTGTAACTCGTCGATCCGGCGATGGAAATCATTCGCAGGATATTCGTTTTATAGAAGATGTAGGCAGGCTTCATCGTCAGGATATGGTAAAAAAAAGGACTGTTCGTCAGATAGATGTACCAGCTGACAAGCGCCATGGGGATGGAAAGTACGAGGAGCCACTTGATCACGCCCATAACGCGCTGTCTGGTTTGCACAACATCAAGGAGTGAGAAAAAGAGCGCCGTCATCAGCGTCAGGCGCATCAATTCCTTAATGATAATGATGAGATTCTCCGGCGAGATGAGCGCGGTTTTGACCAGGGAGACCATCGCGACTGCCCATAGAACCAATAGAGGCTTGGCGATAGGCGTGTCGAAGCGAATGATGGGGAGCTTAAGAAGGATATTGCGGGAGACCGTCGCGCCAAAGACCATCATGATAAAGGCGTCCTCGACCGTGATCGCCCAGGGGCCGGGAATGTCGAGGCCGAAATTGGGGACACAAAAGGCGATGGGAATTAATACGGTCAGGGATTCCGGTCGAAAGAAAATGGCGAAGAAAATTCCGAGGCCGAAAAGGCCCAGCGGAAGATCGAACTTTTGCGTCGCCACGGATTTGCCCAGGGTCCAGGCAACGATAATCACTGCAATGATCACCAGGACCTTGCGGACATCGGCGCGCTCCAATAACCTTTGCGCGGAGTCGATGATATTGTTGGCGATCCTTGTTGGTGGAATCATGGTTTTTCCGCTTTGCTTTCGCGCAGTAGCTTTTTCCAGACATCCAGCATTTTCCCGGCAATGGCTTCGTCGGTGAAGTTATCGGCTGCGCGTTTCCTTCCCGCCTTGATTAGGGCGATTCGTTTCTTTTTGCTTTTGGCCAAAGAGGCGATGGCGTCGGCTAGGCCCTGGGCGTCTCCTTCGGCGACAATCATGCCCGCATCGCCGATGACCTCGGGGATGGCGCCGCTGTTTGAGCCGATCACCGGGACGCCGCACGCCATGCCAAGAGCGAGCACGTGGCCGAATTGTTCTTTCCAGCCCGGAGTTGTGCGGCTTGGCAATACCAGTGCGTCCAGGCCCCGGATGTGGGCGGCGATCTGCCTATGGGGTACGGCACCGACCACGCGCACGCGCTCAGGCATGCTGGCGTCGGCGATTTCTTTTTCCAGTCTTGGGCGTGCGGGGCCGTCTCCAATTATGGTGCAATTAATCAATGAATCGGAAAAATTCTTCAGGGCGTGGATTAAATCGAAAATGCCTTTTTTTTCATCAAGTCGTCCGACATAGCCGACGGTGAAGGCTTTTTCGCCAAACTCTCTGACGGCGTCGTCGCCCTGTTCGATGAATGGATCAATGCCGACCTGCGCGACGACGCTTGTATTTCCGCGATAGCCGTCGATTTTTACGGTCTTTGCCGCACCGCGCGAACCGCAGAATATATGATCAACTGATCTGAGATTGAGCCACATGAGATTTTTTTTCAAACCCGGTCGCGCGGGAATGTTCTCCCAGCAAAACTGTGTCAGCTTATTTCCCATCCGCCATGAAATCCAACTCGCCTGCAAGGCCGACAGGCTCCCGGCCTCGGCTTCCACGTGGATGATGTCCGGCGAAAAGCGCCTCAAAGCCGCCGTCAAAAGGTCGTGGTCATATCGGTATTTGCGTGCGTGACCGCTATGGGAGATGGGAAGGGCGACGCCTGGTATCGAGACGGTCTTTTCGTATCGTCTTTCGCCGAAGTCCTTTTCCATCCACACGGGCGGCGTGATCAGAAGAAAATCATCGCAATCCCGCGCCATGGAGCGTAGTTTTCCGCGGTTGGCGTCGATAATATAGGTATGGCCGATAACTGCGATACGCATGGTGAATCATATTTACGCTAATCCGGCGACAAGCGCCAATACTTTGCTCACTTTTTAGGGATGAAAATGTTTCGGTAATTTTCGAGGTGCATCTTTGTGACAGCGTCCCAGGAGTATTGCGCGGCGATTTTCGGCGCCGTTTGCTCACGCATCATCAGCTTGAACTCCTGAAGTTTCCCCAGCGCTTCTTCGATGGTTTCGGCCAGTGAAACGGCATCGGTTCGCGAAGAGATAAATGGTGAACTCACGATTTGCATCAACTCCGGGATGGACCCGACAGGCGTGGCGGCGACCGGAAGTCCGCAGGCGGCTGCTTCAAGGATCGGCAGCCCGAAGTTCTCTTGAGATCGCGTCGGGACGACCATGAGATCCGCTCCCTGATAAATATTCGGCAAGTCTTTGTCGGAGACAAAACCGATGAAACGAACCTGCTCAGACAGGTTGTTTTCCGCGGCCATTTGTTCAAGCGCCTTTCGCTCCGGGCCTTTTCCCGCGATCAGTAGATGTGCCTGGCTTCCCCGTTCGCGCACGAGCGCCAGAGCTCCGATCAACATATCCACGCCCATCCGTTTTACGAGGCGGCGCACGGTGACCAGCAGCGGCGCGTTTTTCGGAAAGCCGTATTTTTCCTTGATGCCTCCGGGGACTTTGAGTTTGAACAGTGTCGGATCAATGCCGCCGGGAATCTTGACGATCTTTGATTCGCTGCCCGGCGCGATCTTTTCGGCTTCGCCCCGGCTGAAATCGGAAAGGACAACAATGCGGTCCGCCCGACGCAGCATTCTTTTTTGCATCAGCTTTTGTGCGGCCATTTGCGCCTTGAGATAGCTTTTAAAAATGGGTCCGCGTTCCGACATCATCTCTTGCGATTCAGCCAAAAACTCTTTGTGCCAAGGGCCGTAGAAACTGGCGACGATGGGAATCTCCTTGCCCGCTGCGGCGCTTAAAGGACCCTGGGACGCCAGCGCCAGATGCATGTGGATGAGATCGGGCTTGTCGTTTTGCAGCAATCGCCACGTTTTGAAAAGCGATGAGATGGCGTGCGTAAGGTATATGTAGGGCGTAAATCGCATGCCGACGCGATAACGGATGATGTGCATCCCCAAAATCATTTCCTGGGGTGGAGCGGTCGGCACCGCGCGCGTGAGGACAGTGACGCGAAGTCCCAGTTTAACAAGGGCTTCGCCCAGGCACAGGCATACGCGCTCAACGCCGCCGGTCGCCGGATGAAAGGAGTCCGTAATGAAAAGTATGTGCCGGGGTTTCTTCGTCAAACGTACCACTCCCGGCAGTCGTTGCAGGGTTTGAGGCGGCCCCACTGGCCCTGCTCATGGATACGGCGGATGCTTTCCCATTTTTTTGAAGTCCACAGTGCCGAAAGGCTGCTGTCTCCTACGCGGCCGACGCTAAGTTTATAAAAAACATCCTTGCAGCAAACCGTGGCGCGACCGTCCCAGGAGATGGAAAAGTCTTTCCACAGTTGGCGGCAGGCGTAGCGTTTTTCCGGTTCGACCTCCGTGTTCGGGCGCCGGTCATCGACCAGACCACCGAATGTATCCACTTCCTTGATGAGGATTTCATCTTCTGGGCAAAGGTGCGGTAGCCAGATGCGGCAGAACTCATCAACCTCGTTTTCCGTTTCGGGCATTGACAGGATTTGCAGCGTCGCCTGCGGACGTTTTTTCCCGAGTTTGCGCTTCAGGTCGAGAAAGCGCATGACATTTTCTTTGATCAGGTCGAAATTCGCCCCGACCCGGATTTTTTCGAAAGTTTCCTTCGAGGCACCGTCCAGGCTGATGATCAGGCGATTCAGCGAGCCATCTTCGATGATTCTCCTGGATCGTTCCTCGCTCAAAAGCGTTGCGTTGGTGCTCGCGTAGAGGTTGGGGATGCCGCTGTCTGCCGCAATTTTCGCAAAGCGCTCAAAATCCTTGTGAAGGAGCGGTTCGCCCAGGCCCATAAGGGCGACGTTTTCCAAAAGGAGCTTGTGCTCGGCGAGTTCGTCAATGATGCTTCGAAAGAGGCTTTCATCCATGAAACCCTTTTCGCGCTCCATCGTCCCGTGGGGACACATCAGGCACTTCAGGTTGCAATGGTTGGTGATTTCGATGTGCACGGCCTGCGGGAAAGGCAGAAGTCGGAAAGGATCCCCGCGGCGCAGAACCCTTCTCGCGAGCACCCCGGCGATTTCGACAGGCCGTCTGCGGGCGAGGGCCGTGATTCTTTGGATAACGCCGACCGGTCCCGGTTCGACCGTTCGGGAAAAAACCTTCACTTGACCTTTTGTTCTTCGCTCAGTCGCCAACGCCATCGCCTTTATTGACTTTCAGCTTAATGAGGATGTCGCGCGCCGGGAAAATTCCGGCGAGATAAAACTCATAGAAATCGATTTTCCAGTTTGCAAAATTTTCGATGCCGCACAGGCGAAACAGGCGCGAAAAGGACAGATGCGCAAACTTGATAGAGAATCCGTCGCCTTTGATAAACGGCTCAATGTCATGGTGATGTTCGAGCAGAAAGCTTCTTGCCACCGCGAAGGATCCCGAAGGCGTCCAAGCTTTGCTCTGGGCGAAAAACTCGATGAAGCGCCTTGAAAATGCGTGCTTGTGCGTGGGATCGGCATAAGCGCAGCGATTCGAAAAATGGGGCGTTTCGACGGTGACTTCCGCGCCGTCGCGGCAGACGCGATGGACTTCAGAAAAAAAACCCGGCACATCGTCAACGTGTTCGATGATATGCGTGGCGTTTACGGCATCAAAGGAATTGTCTTCGATTGGCCACGGGTGTTTATTCAGGTCGTGGACCAGATCGACGCTGCCGAAGGGCCGTGCATCGACTCCGAACGCGCCGAGTATTTTCACCTGGCCGCATCCAAGATCAAGTGTTCGCGTCATCGTCGTCCTTAAAAAAGCAGGCTATTGTGATTCACCTTCATGGGACTTCGCCCTGAGGCCATTTTGAATAAAGCGAATATCTTCCGCGATTCGCCCACCCTGCATTAACACGAGAACCAGGACGAATATTGAGGTGAAAACCACCGTTTTGGCGGCCAGCAAGGTGATCAGTCCCTCGAAACCGGCGAAATGTAAAACCGCGAAAACTCCCGCCGCCGCCACTGTTGCGGCGACCGCCGGCGGAATGAAGCTTTGCCGCAAATCGAGATTAACATAGCGCAAAGCCCTTTGGTAGGCTTGCACGACGCCCAGCAGCATGGCCAGTCCCACGGAAACGGCGGCGCCTCCCGCTCCGAATTGCCAGGTGAGCGGCGGGCAGGTCACAAGGACGAACGCGGCTTGGTGAACGAGAATGCGGCTGGATTCTTCCGGGCGTCCGAGGGCGGTGAAAAGCTGCCCGCAATCGTCGTAAATCGGACGCAGGCAGGTGTAGATCAGCAAAAGGCGAAAAAGAGGCGTCATGGGCAGCCATCGCTCACCGAAAAACAACGGCACAAGTTCCGTCGCGGCCAGAGCCATGAGAACGCCCATCGGCGTTGTCGTGTTGACGATGAAGCGAAGGACACGACCGAAAGCCCGTGAAAGACGTTCGCGGTCATTTTGAAGGCCGGCGTATATGGGAAAGGCGACGCGCGTGACAATGTGAGTGATCATAGCGGTGGGCAATACGGCCAGTGCGTAGGCTCGGGAGTAATACCCCAGGGCCGTTTTCGAATCCAGACTGCCCACGAGGAAATCGTCGAACTGCAATGCCGTCAGCGTGGCGATTCCGGCGATCCACATCGGCTTGCCGAAACGCATAAACCATCGTCCTGACTCAAGGCTCGGCCTCCATCCGGGCATCGCGGGCAGCAGTTTCCATGCCCCCAGGCTTTGGATGATCCATGCGGCGGCTTGCCTGCCGACAAGCGCTTGCCAGCCAAAGCCGCAAAGCGCCAGGGCGATTCCAATGGCGTTGGAGGCGACGATGTTGATCAAGTCCAGTTTTACAAGGGGACTGAAGTTGATGTTTTTTTCCAGCAGGATCCTGGGCGTATGCCCGACCGCTTCAAAGGCGCCGAAGATCGCCAGAGCGATCAGGGCGGAGGCCGTTTCATAACCATAATGATTTTTCACCAGTGGATATGACAGGGCGGTGGCCACGATGATGAGCGCTGCCGTCAGGCCATGCAGGGCAAAATGGGTCGGCGCGTAACGGTCCAGATTGTCCTGCCGGTGAATCAGCGCGTGGTTGAAGCCGAAACCCAGCAGTTTGCGCCCCAGGGTCAGGAAGAATACCGCCATCGCCAGCAATCCGAAATGCTCCGGCGCGATCAGGCGCATGAGTACGATATTGGCCGCAAAGGAGATCAGCGTTTTCGCATAGGTGCCTCCGGCGACCCATGCCGTCTGGCGCACCGCATGGCGCGTATCCGTCACGGCTCGATCCTTCCTCCCGCGCCCGAACGGAAGCGGCGGTAATAATCCCTTTGCCCCGAAGCGGCTCGCATATCGGCCAGGAAATGCGCGAAGGGCGCCGGAAGTATGTTCCAAAGGGGGATATCAGGGAAACGGCGGGTCATGGCCGGTATTTTCAAAAAATCTTTGCTAAAGTTTTTTAGGGCCGACAGGCGGGCGCGCCAGAGGATCGACGTCAGGTCCTTGCCGTCCGACATGGCAAAGCGCACCGCGCTTCCGCGATGATAGAAAGTGTGCGCAAAGCTTTTCATCGTATCGATTTTCAAGTGCGTGGTTTCAACATCCTTCGTGCGCAGGAGTCTGCATCCGCTCTCCAGCAGACGCCTGGTTAGATCGGCGTCGGCGCCGTGCACGTATTTCGGATCGAACCCACCCACTTTTTCGAGGGCGTGGCGTAAAATGGCCATGTTGTTGCCGTTTAGGCAAAAGCGAGTGTACTTTCCGAAAAGTTCGAAATCGCTTTCAAATTCATGCAGATAACGGAGGATTTTTGCGACCTCGATCGTTGTCCATCGGGATGGGTGGAGGTTGCCGCCGACTCCGTCGTATCCACGCAGAACCAGCGCCTCCATGTCGTCGGCCCAGGTCGGCGGGACCAGGCAGTCGGAATCGGTGAATAAAATCATTTTGCCTTTCGCCGCTTCGATTCCTGAGTTCAGAGCCGCCGCTCTGCCGTGTTTTTCAAGCCGCAGAACGCGAACACCGAGATTTTCGGCAATAAGGGCAGTGTCATCTACGCTGCCATCGTCGGCAATGATGATTTCCAAGTCCCGGCGACGCATGTTCATCAGTGAACGCAGGCATGGGTCTATGGTCTTTGAGGCGTTGAAGCAGGGAATGACGACGGATAGTTCCATCATGGAATGGCGTTTGGAGCACTCACGCTACGACCCGGCTTCGGAAAGGCGACCCAGAGAATCCTTGGCCGTCCTGGATATGTCCGGGTTTTGGTGTTTGATGAATTTATTGATCAGGTCGGCGTATGAGGAATCGCCGATTCGCCCCAGGGCTGCAATGGAGGCCTCGATGACCTCGTCGCTGGTTTTTTGAAACAGTTTGCGGATGCCGCCGGATTTTTTCAATTTGTCACTGATAACCATCGTAGCCTGCGCATCGCCGATACGACCGAGAGTGTGAATAATGGAAACCGTGAAATCGTCATCGCGATGTGCTCCAGCGGGTTTTTCCAGGATTGATATCAGCATGGACACAGCTGGCTTGGACTTTACCTGTCCGAAATGCTGCAGGAGCATCTTCTGGATGGATTCGGGCTGATCGTCGAATTCTTCCGTCAGGGCTTGTTCCGTGGCCTCATCATTGAATTTCGCCAAAGCCGAGATCGTTGCCTTGCGGACGCGTTCATCCTTGTCTTTCAGGTAGGGCAGCAGTCTCGGCGAAATGGTCGAATCGCCGGCGTCTCCCAGAAGGTTGATGATGTTTCGGTTAAAATACCAGGGATTTTCCGGTTGGATTTGGCTGAGTAAAGTCTCGACTGCTTCGGCACCATAGTTGCTCAGGAATTTGATGCACTTTTTCCTGATGCTCATGTCATCATTTTCTTTGAGCATGACGAATGTGTAGCGCAGCACTTTTTCGTTGGGAAATTGTTTTAGCAGCTTCGAGATTGACTGGGTGTTGCGTTCGCCCTCGGTTTTGAATGACTCCAGCAAGCGGATTAGGAGATCCTGGTCGGATGAAAGCTTGTCAACCGCGGCGCCCAGCAGTTGTTTTCTTGTTTCGTCCGTGCACTCATCTTTGTATCGGCGTATGGCTTTGAGGATGTTGAGGGCCAGAGTATAACCGTGCAGATTGATCACTTTTTCGTAATCGGTTGCCAGAGTGGCAAGAATTCGTGTGAAAACGGCCTGATCCGTTTCTCGGCGGAGTTGCTTGACAAGCCGCCCATAGGCTTCGTTGAGCATTTCCGGTTGATCCATGTCGATGAGGTCCTGACAGATGCGGAGGAAGGCCTCGACCGTTTTCATGCGAACTTCGGCATCGTCGCTGTTAAAGTTTGAAGCCATTTTGTCAATGATGTTGCAAACGACATCGGCGCGTCCGACTTCCAGCAATCGCTTTGTCAGATCGCCAAAGTTGGTGATCAATTCGTCTTTAATAAAATGACGCGGACCTTTGGCAAATATCCTTTTTAACTTTAATACCAGAAGCGCCTGCGGGGATTTCCCTTCCTGAGAGACCATTCGCGCGATTCCCAAAGCTTTGCGAACCCGTTCGGACAGTTCTCGGTCCTCGACGGCCTTGGCCTGCTTCAGCAGTTTTTTCAGGACGAATTCGCCCTCAGTGATCTCATCGGAATGAAAGTTGAAATCTTTTGTATTAAGGCCCTCGGCCAGACGATGATATTTTTTGAAAAGCATATCCACGATTGTGGATTTCTTTTTCGCGGATATCTGGCGGAGAATCTGATCTTTGATATTGAGGTCCTTATCGTCGCCCAAATTGGACGATAGGATTTTCGACATGGCGGCGGTTTTGAAGTTGGTGATGATGCCCATCATATCGCCGAGCAGCTTGGCGCGGATTTCCGGCTGCTTAAAATCAAGGATCGTTTTGCTCATGTCCTTGAAAGTGTCAGCGATCTGGGAAACTCTCTCGTCAACTTCCTCTTCTTCCTTGGTGACCTCATCGACGTTTTGCGCGGCGGACTCCTCGTCGAAATTGTCCAGGTCCGCCATTTTTTCCATCGCTTTGGCAATCAACGCGCCGGCGACATCCGGGTCAAGGTTTTGAGCCTCCTTGAGCTTGTCGTAATCAATGTCCTTTTTGAATTCCTCAAGCTTTTCGGGGGAGAGATTCATCTTGTCCAGAGGTAGCTTGGACACCAGGGATTGGAGGAGAACGCCGCCGCGCACGCCTTCAGCCGGAAGTTTTCCCGGCTCTAGCCTGGAAAGCTTCTCCAGTTCGTTCTTGTCGGCGACGCCTTGATCCTTTGAAAGAGTGACGAAGACTTTTTCGTCAATAGTGATACTGGTAACATTGAGCTGTTTCAGTTGGTCTTCGAGTTTGCCCTGCTGTTTAAGAATCTCCGGTTTTTCGCCGAGGAGTTGGACGAACTCACTGACTTCATCTTTCGTCAGCGTCTTTTTGAAAGTCAGAGATTTGATGCTGCGGGCCAGGATGGATTCGGTAAAAGACAGCATATAGGCTCGTTGCTGAATTTTTTCTCGGAACGGTTCGGAATCAAAAAGGAGAATTCTGTCGTTTTCGCTGATTGTGAAGGAGTGCTTTTCAGCAAAAACGGCTTCCACCGCTGTCATGCAACGCTCAATGGCCTCTGTGATGATTGTCGAACCGGCAGGGTATCGGCGAATGTTAATGATCGTACCGCCGATGCCCTGGATAAAATCGCATACGGCCTCGATGAGTTGCTCATGATCAATGACACTGTCGGAGATTTTCTTTTCTTCAGCCATTGCCAACCCGTTTATGTCTTCACGCTAAAATCTATCATACCGGCACAACTGGAAGAAAGCCACAGCGCGGCTTCATGGCTTATTTGTCCACTATACTATGGCATATTCGGCCCTTTGCACAATAATAAGCTTTAGCGGGCCGCTAATATTCCACGCTTGCGTGTCCATTGGTCATAAAATTAGCAATTGTTTGAAGGTTTTGTTAAATATTTTTCGTCAAACGCCTGGATAGAAGGCCGTGACGAAGGTTGATTCTGTCGTTGTCGATGGCCCTTTTTAAAGCTTTTTCGGAACCGACCAGAACAACCAGCTTTTTGGCTCTTGTAACTGCCGTGTAGAGGAGATTGCGCTGGAGCATGATGAAATGCTGCATTGTCAGCGGCATCACGACCGCCGGATACTCGGAGCCTTGAGATTTGTGGATACTGATGGCGTACGCGATGACAAGTTGGCCCAGTTGACTTCCTTCCGCGCTGACCTTCCGTCCGTCGAAATCGATGATGAGGCGTCTGTCTTCAACAAAAACGTGACTCACGCGCCCCATGTCTCCGTTGAAAATTTCCCGGTCGTAGTCGTTGGACATCTGCATGACGCGATCGTTGAGACGAAATATCTTGTCGCCTGCGGTAATCGAAGGACCGTGCGGGTTCAATCGGCTTTGCAGCGCGGCGTTGAGGGATTTGGTTCCCGTTTCGCCTTTATGCATCGGCGTAATGGTTTGCACGTCGCGCATGGGGTCCAGGCCGAAGCGACGGGGAATGCGCTCGGCGACGGACTCGACGATGGCGTTTAGAACGGCTGCGGGATTGTCGCGTTTGATGAAATAGAACTCGTGGTCGCCTTGCCCGCCGGGAAGCTCCGGTGGATATCCCTTGAGGATGTTGTGCGCGTTGGCGACGATCAAACCCGATTCGTCCTGGCGGAATATTTGCGTCAGGCGGCGTACGGTGAAGGCGCCGCTGCTTATGATGTCGCGCAGGACCGAACCCGGGCCGACGGAAGGAAGCTGATCCACATCGCCGACGAGGACCAGATGGGTCGTCGTCGAAACAGCCCTGAGTGTCGCGGCCATGAGTGGAAGATCCACCATGCTGGCCTCGTCGATGATCAGCACATCCGGGTCGAGAAGATGCTCGGGAATTTTCGGCTGCTTTACACCGGGGCGAATTTTCAAAAGGCGATGCAGCGTCCCCGCTTCATGCCTCGTCGATTCCGACAGTCGCTTGGCGGCGCGGCCCGTCGGCGCCGCCAGCAATGCCTGGCCGCCCAGAACGCCGAGGATTTCTACAATAGCCCGGATGATTGTCGTTTTCCCAGTTCCCGGCCCACCCGTGATGACCATGACCTTGTCGCGCAGTGCGGCTAAAACGGTTTGGGCCTGCGTGTCGGTAAGATTGATTCCTTTTTTGTTGCGAATCCAATCAATGGCTTTTTTTTCGTCGAAGCGGCGAAGGCGGCTTGGAGTGTTCATAGTGGACCGGAGCGCGGCGGAAACTTCGCATTCCGCTTCCGCGAGATATTTCAAAAAGACGCAAGGGTCTTCATCCGAAAAACGCCCGTCAACAGTTATTAATCCCTCGCCCGCCAGTTCGCCGATGGCGTCCATGACGGCTTCGGTTTTCGCGCTCAGCATGTTTGCGCACGCATCGATGAGGATCGACTTTGGATATCCGCTGTGGCCCTCATCGGAAAGTTCGGTGAGGACATGGATGATCCCGGCGGCGATTCTCATGGGTGAATCTTCGGGAATATCAAGAGCCCGCGCTATTTTGTCGGCGGTTGGAAACCCGATGCCGGAAATGTCGAGCGCCAGGCGATAGGGTTCATCACGCACTATCTTTTGCGCCATGTCGCCATATCGTTTGACGATTTTCGGGGCCAGTTTCGGGGTGACTCCGACGCCTTGCAGAAAGACGATCAGGTTTCGCAAGCCTCTTTTTATACGCCAGGTCTCCACAATCGCAGCGGCCCGCTTTTTGCCGATGCCCTGCACCTGCGCCAGACGCTCCGGCTCCGCATCCATGATAGCCAGGGTATCTTTGCCGAAGCGTTTTACGATTCGCTCGGCCATTTTTTTGCCGATGCCCGGAATCATTCCCGATCCCAGGTACTTGCGGATTCCATCAAGGCTTGTGGGCAAAAGGGGTTTGAATGACTGCACGGCGAATTGCCGGCCATGCTTTGTCGTCTCCCATGTCCCTTTCAGTTCGAGCCTTTCACCGGGTGTGACATCGTGCAGAAAACCGACGGCTACAAATTCGCCGGGCGGCGGGTCCGAGTTGAAACGACAGACGGCGTACCCGTTCTCCTCATTGGCGAAAAGAACTTTGGCCGCGACGCCTGTGATGGATTCTGTGCTTTGCATGTGATTTCGCTATTGCGGGCGCATCTGCCGGCGTTTTAAATCGATGATCTCCTGGGCGGCCTTTCGCACTTCCATGTGGAGCGCGCTGTCATAGCGGATTTCCAGAAGATCCTTTTGCAATAATTGTGGGAGCAAATTCCTCGCAATATTCGATGGAGTATAGGGATTTCGCGCAATAGAGATCTTGACCTGGTATCGCGAAATCCATTTGTTGCTGTGAAAAATGGTTTCCAGGACCGCCACATCATTTGGCCGACGTGATGCGATTTTCAGAACATCGGACTCGGTTGTGCGGGAATTGAGCAAAATATTTGATATCACTTTCGGATCAATATCGAATCCGGCCTTGGTTCTTGTGCCCCGATCAATCTGTCTGGCCTTGGACATTCGCTCGCCGAGGCTGAGGTCGGCCAGGCCGTAAACCTGAAAGTTTTGTCCTTCGCCATCCGAACCGCGGGCCGCGCGGCCTTTTGAAAAGAGCGCCGGAACGGCTTCGTATTTCTTTTTAATCGCTTTATGATAGAGGCGGCTTTTCCTGAATTTGTCGAGGCGGTCGATAAAAGCGCCCGGACCCGTCAGCGTGGACCACGCCTCACGTGCCCCCTTGCTTCCTTCGTACGCCATCGCGTGCAGCAGGGAAATAACCTCAAGTATTTCATCATCCTCAAGAGCCAGAAGGCGGTCGCCGAGCACAGCGGGTCGCATGCGCGGATCGACAACGCATTGCAGCGCCCGGATGATATCCCTGGTTTTGGCTGCGTTGTCCGCGGTTTTTGCCGCGTCGGTTTCGGTGTTATTTTCCGGCATGGTGATTAGGCATCGCTAAAAGTTCATGTATCAGCATAACCAAAAGGCGCCATTCGTGAAAGCGCGATTAAGTTTTGAAAAATGCCCTTTGCGTTGTCAAAAGGATCCGCAATACAATCGGGACATGATTTCGGTGGATGACTGGTAACATCCGGGACATTCGTCGGTCATGCGGCGCAATTCATCGGCCCGCTCTGAGGACCAGATTTCCTCCACGTCGTTTTTCATCAGATTGCCGATGACATCATAACGCAATCCGCAGACGGTCATGTCGCCATTGGGCATCACGTAAGCCAGATTTCGGACTTCGCGGCATCGGAACCGTTTCGGCGCTTCGCCGTCTAGGCGCCGGGAGACAATGTCTTTATTGGAGCGCCGCAAAAACCATTGCGCGGCGCGATCCAAGCCGCCTTTGTAGCCCATTTTCCATTGCATGTAGGCGCGTTTGATTTTTTGCCTGTCCGACGCCTGGATGATTTTGTGTTCGACTTTCGACCAGTCCTCCACGTTTTT
The DNA here is from genome assembly GCA_964591275.1 of uncultured bacterium. Lineage (GTDB taxonomy): Bacteria > Lernaellota > Lernaellaia > JACKCT01 > JACKCT01. The sequence goes on from CAZQAE010000010.1 coordinate 29,075, forward strand.
TAAGAACGGGGAGAAGTTGATGCCCGGCACGAGATCGACGCCCAGATTACGGCACAGTTCGATGGCTTGCGGCAGTTCGTCCACTGTATCATCGGTCATTCCGTAGTTGGCGCCCACCGAAAAACCTTTTTCCTTAGCCAGCGCTGCGGCTGCTTTGAGTGTTTCGAGGACTTGCGGAAAGGCTTCGGGTTTGTCGCGGACCTTTCCGTAGGAGTTTTCCATTCCGTCGAGGCTGATGCGCAGATTCAGATCGGGGCCGCCGCAGCGCTCAAGGAACTCGACAATGCCTTCGGTCCGATAACCGGCGGTCGTGATTTGCAGAATGTAGGGATCGGCATATTGCCGAAACGATTCGCAGATCTCTGCCAGATCCTCACGCAAAAATGGCTCGCCGCCGATGATCTTCACAATGTCCAGGCTGCGAAGCCGCCGCGCCATGACATTCCATTGCTCGGTCGATAGCTCTTCCCACGTTTCGGCGCGCTTCCAGTTGTCGCACATAGTGCATTGGCCATCGCAGCGCCATGTGGGAACGACGTGCGCGGCGCGCGGCAGTCCTGGTCGGTCATCGAGATTGCGGACGATGGCGTCGGCGACGTGAGCATAAGCTCGAAGGCGGGGCATTAATGGCCTGTGCGGCATCAAATTCATCCTTCGCTTTCGGTTGGAACGAAAATATCGAATCGTCCGATCCGCTCGTGAAGTTTGTATCTTTTCATAATCCATGCGTGAAGCAAAGGGGCGACGCGTACGAATCGATTGGCCTCCTTGCCGTCGGCGATGAAGTCTTCGAGGACGATGACTTTTGGAGGATCGGCCCCCATGGTTTCGATAATTTGGCTCTCGTCGAAACCAAGCAAATCTTCGGGGCGGTCAAAAAGCGCTAGAGGCAGAGGATTGCGTCGCTTGGTCAGGTGATAAAGGCCGGGGGCGAAGGGGACAACGAAAATCGCATCGTCCACCGCACTGAGTTTTTGCACCAAGCCCACGACTTTTTCAGTCTCGATGATTTTTGATCCTGCGTCGGTGAATCGAGCGAAGGGGATATTTAGCTTGCGATCACCGCTAAGAATTTGTGCGACGCTTCCCACGTAATAATCCGTTGAAGATAGAAAAATGGCGCTGATGCTCAAGAAAAGTAGGCATGAGATGGTGCCAATGATGACCTGAAGATTTACGCGCTTCACATCGGAGCGCATGACGCCGTGATCAAAACTGATGGCGAAAAGCAGGTAGAAAGGCGCGGCGTTTTGAATGAAATGTGCGCCGTCGGCCCTGGCCAGCATCTTCGGAACACTGGCCAATGCAACGAGTCCGATGGCGATCAGAGCCTTTTGTATTTGATCGGATTTACCTTTTTGCTTTTTAACAACGACGGCTGCCGCAACAAGGGATAGAAGAAAGAGATCAATCATCATGGCTTCCACCACGCCGAGCGGTCCCGGTATGCGAAAGCCGATAAATAGCGACATGAGCAGGTCTCTGGGGCCAAGAAAATCCGATCCAATCAGGGCGAAGTGCCGCTGGAAAAATACGCTCCAGTCGGTCAGCATGATCCAAGGTGCGGCAAAGGGCAGGGTGATTAAATAGACGCCGAGTAATGGCGCGAGTGCGTTTTTAATTTCGGCCTTTCGGATGATGAAAAACACTGCGCAGGCCATTAAAAGGGGCAGGCCTGTATAGGGATGCAGGCTCGTTACGACGGCGCAAGTAATGGCGAGTAGCGCCGCTTTCAGTGCGGGGCGATTCGGCGCAGGCCACAGCAGGAGCGTCAGGATCAGCATTTCAAAAAATGGGATGAAGGCCTTATGGATCGGTCCCGGTCCGAAGACGAAGGGCGCCAGGGCCAGGAACATGGCCAGGGGTCCGGCGTATATCAGGGCAAGCCGGGCGATCAAAAGCGCGGTGAGTATTCGCAAGATCGTCCAGACGACGCGCAGCGATAATAGGTTGTCCCCTGTCGCCGAAAGGATCAGCGCATCGACAGTGTACCGCGAGCTGTAATGGCCGAATGCATCAGGATCGAGCAGGCATTGCTTTGCTTTGCTTGCCCCTTCCCATACAAGTCCCTCATCGGAAAGGTTCACGGCGCTTCTGTACTGCGGGGCGAAAAGCAGACATGCCAGCAATGCGGCGACGGCAAAAAATATGAAATGAGGCCTGCTCATTGCGTCGGCAACCTGCGGATGGATGCGTATTCCCGGAATTTCGCAAAGCTTAATTCGCCGCTAATGAGTTTGCCGATTCCGATCCAGGCCAGCCTGAGGGCGTCCGCCACGCGCGCCGAAGCGACGAGTATTCCCGGATGTTTTTTCAGAGCCGGGATGGAGGCCAGCCACCTCAGTTTCCACTTGGGTATAAAGGGCTTGGAGGCCAGAGCCATCAGGGCCATATAATATCGGTCCTCGGGCGGTCTGGGCCAGTCGAAGCTTGCGCGAAACTGCCGGAAGCTTTTTTGTGCCCGCCCTTCGATTTCATTTTCCGTCATATGACCGCCCTGGGTCAGACTGTCGAATACGCCGGACTTGGGAAATACATTTAAGGAGTAAAGGAAAATTCTATAGGGCTGCGGCAATTCCATGAGCAGCTCGAATGTAGCGCGTTTGTCTTTTTCCGTGGCGAGGGGATTGTCGATAATGATGTCGTAGTTGACTTCCAGTCCGAGGCGCGAGGCGAGAAGACCGAACTGAATAATCTTTTGTCGGTTGTCCTTCCGATTGTAAATTTCCGATTCTTCTTCGCTCGCGGCTTCGATGCCCATCTGCACGTGCTTGAGTCCCGCTTTGGCCAGCCTCTCGATGTCGTCTGTCTTGAAGGCCTCCGGGTTCAGGAGAATATCGAAGGGCGTTCCGATCTCTTTCGGCCAGCGCTCGCAGAATTCCGTCAGCCATGACTTGGGATGAATGAAGGTGTCGTCATCGAATTTGATGCGCCGAAAACGTTTGAAATGCCGCCTGGCCTCTTGGATTTCCCCTATGACCGATTCGACCGTACGCCGCCTGAATGCGAAGCGCCTGCCGTAAATCTGCGCCAGGGACGCTTCGTAACAATAAGCGCAGGCGTAAGGGCAGCCGCGACTCGCATGGACTCGGATCACTCCCAGCCGGGTCAGGGGATCGCCGCGGATGATGTTTCCATTTTCGATCAGGACTTTGTTGTGTGAAGAAAAATCCCGGCAGGGCAGGGCGTCAAGATCGACGAAGTCGGAAGCCGGCGTATAGGGCCCGGTGTCGCCCCGCTGGAATAATCCCGGTATGCCGGACCAATCTCGACCATCGATGCTTCGTTTTGCAATCTGCTGAATTATTGGTTCGCCTTCGCCGACCGCCACGGCGTCCGCCCAGGCAACGCAATCTTCCGGGGCAATCGTGGGATGGATTCCCCCAACCAGAATTTTCGCCCCGGTTGCAAGGCGAATTTCTTCGGCGATGTTTTCGATAAGCCGCAAATACGGGGTGCCGAATCCGATGCCGACGATGTCCGCCTCGATTTTCTTGAGATACCCGCAGAGCTTTGCGATTTCCGCCCGCGTCGGGGCGATGACGTTGTTGTTGCGCCAATCCTTAAAGAAAATCGTGTGCGGTGAAAGGCCCATCTCCATAAGAACTGCGGCCAATATGCGTACGCCGTTGTTTTCCGTTCCATACGGCGTCACAAGGGCGATTGTCGGTTTGTTTTTCTTCATGCGGCTCGTGCTCTTTGGCTCCATCAATGTTTGTGCACTCTTTTTATATCCATATCAGTCAAGACGAAAAAGTCCAAGCTCGTACGCGCTGCGAATTGCATCTTCCATATTGGGTCGGGTTGGGACGGCGGCGCAATTCTAAGGCAATTGTCGGCGTGATGGCATGCGTGATATTGACCCATGATAGGGGCATAGGTTTTTGTGCTGATTTTTTCGGCGATAAAACGAAGCACATCGCCGGTTTCGGCAAGCCCATTCGGCAATGCCAGACCGCGTCGTTCACTTCTTCCGAAACTTCGTGGGTGCGAAGCGCTCGTAGAGGCCGTCAAAGACATTTCCAGGGTCCAGCCGTTTTTTCATGTCATCGTATGTCGGCTTGCAATAAATTTCCCAGAAGGATTGTTCGTCGTAGTGATTGCGTGAGATCAGCGTTTTGATGCCGCCCAATTCGTAGACCTTTTTTTCCATCAAATCCGAGTAATCAATGCGTGGATCGCTGTTGTTTTTTCCATAAATCGCGCAATCGATTAAGAAATGGTCATCCATCTTCTTGGCCCATTTTTTTGAAAGCCAGGGATAATAGTCTTTGACGCGATAGGGCACTATCCAGAGAGGGAAAAAGTCAAAATCGCTTTCGTACCATTGGTAAAATTCCTTGAATCGCTTGGAAGGGATAAATACATCCACAACCACTTCCGGCCTCTTTTTGAGTTTGAGGATGTGGCGAAATCGATTGGACCAGGTGATCAGGTTGGTTGAGCCTAAAAAGATTTTACCCACCAGAAGGCGGACCAGCTTGTTTTCCAAAACGGGAGTCGTCCTGGTCAGCCAGTGGCATTCGGCGTCGTAACGATAAAAATAATGCTGCGTGGCGAGGTAGTCTTCAGTTTTGATCGCGGTGCTCTTGTAATAGATATTCAGCCATTCGTAGTTGGACACGTAGGGAGCGTCATCGACCATCCGGCCGAGACAGATTACGAATTTCGACGGGCTGTGAATGATCGCGTCGACGAATTCATAGTCCGCCTTTTCACACCGTTTGCGCAACTCGGACCAAAACTCGTCAAAGTTGGAATGGTGGTGGTATTCCATCTTCACGAAAGGCTTGGCCGGGAGAAGTTTGAATTTGATCTTGCTGATGACGCCCAGCGTGCCGTAAGAGCCGTGCATCATCTCGAAGATTTTCGGATCCTTTTCTCGGGAGCAGCTCAGGACTTCGCCTTCGCCTGTGATAACTTCGTACTCCAGGCAGCTATCATGAAATCCTCCGTCTTTGTAGGACATCGATTCAACCGAGCAGCCCGACACGGCACCGCCGATGGTGATGCCTTTAAGTTCGGATACGGTGTTCGGGATTAGGCCTTTAGCCAGTGTTGCCCGGGTCAGATCTTCAAAGGTCAGGCCGGATTCAGCGGTGCAAGTCAGATTTTTTTCGTCGATTTTGAGCAACTCATCCAAAGGCGAGAGGTCGATTTTCGGCGTCTCATTCGGGTCCGTATAAGGATTGGGGACTAAATGCGATACTGACTTTTTTACGAACTCGACGCGCACTCCTTTTTTGGCCGCGGCCTTTAGCTGCTGTGCGACGTTGCGAACTTTTTCATCGTGGCTTTGCATGTCATTCCCAATCTGGTTGATGGAGGATTGAAACCGAAGCTGATAGGAACGCATTAAAGGCGAAACGTTGGAGTTTTACTAGCCCAGTTTCACGCAACCGAAAACACAGGCTGTTTTTAGCACTTAGGTTTGTTTCAAAGCAATAAGTAAGTTTAAGGCTGCCCGCAAAAAGAATTGTTTGCGTTTGGTTTGCTATTTGTATGGTTTTTAAAAGACAAATCATACTCCATAGTCGCCAGAAACCAAATAAAGCCTGTCATTGTTGCGGCAGGCAATTGATCCTTCACGAAAACAATAAAAAACTATATGATACTGAATCGATTGGGGGCAAAATTTAACCCGGCTGGGGATTGACTGCCCGGAAAAAAAGGAGAACGCGTCGTGAGTGACAACGAATACGCTACATCAACTTTTGTGCGGCAAAATCGCTATCAGCGTCTGGTGGAAATAGCCGGATTGATTTCCGGATCGTTGAATCCCAAGGTTGTTTGGCGCCGGGCCACCGAGGCCGCCGCAGAAATTGCCAGCACTGAAGCCGCCAGCCTTTTTCTTATTGACGAAGCCTCAGGGGACATCGTGGTCGAAGTCGCTTTTGGGACGGCGGAAGCGGATTTTGAGAAGGTCAGAATTAAAATGGGGGAGGGAATCGTTGGGCATGTGATCGATTCCGGGAAAAGCGTTGTCATCGACGATGTGGAGATTGACGACCGCTTTGAAACAAAGATGGACTATTTCAGCGAGCTCGTGACGCGCAATCTCATGTGCTCACCGCTGATTCACCGCGGCAAGGTGATCGGCGCGCTGGAAGTCGCCAACAAATTCGGCGATTTGAAGTTTACGCAAAACGACCAACTCGCCTTTGAAACATTAGCCAACCAGGTGGCGGTTTCCATTGTCAACGCACGTTTTTACGAAGAGCTTCAACGAGCTTTCCTCGGTACAATTTCTGCGCTGGTCGAGACCATTGAAAAGCGCGATCCCTACACCGGTGGTCACACCAAGCGCGTCGTGGAGGGTTCGGTGGCCATCGCGCAGAAACTCGGCCTGGATGAGCGTGATCAGGAGCGTTTACGAATGGCGGCTATGCTGCACGACATCGGAAAGCTGGGCGTGGACGACGCGATTCTCCGCAAGCCGGGCAAGCTCACTGACGACGAATTTGCGGCCATGAAAAGGCACACAACCTTTGGGGAGGAAATCGTCCAGCATGTTCCAGGCATGGCGGATGTCATCCCCGGCATCAAGTTTCATCACGAACGATACGACGGGCGCGGCTACCCGGAGGGTTTGAAGGGGCATTCGATTCCCTTGATGGCCAGAATTATTTGTGTCGCCGATACCTACGACGCCATGACCAGCAATCGTCCATACCGCGACGGATTGCCCCACCAAACGGCGATGGATGAACTGCGCGATAAAAGCAATTCTCAGTTTGATCCCATCGCTGTGCAGGCTTTTTTCGAAGCGGTTGACTCAGGCGACTTCCTGGGCGCCCGCGAGGAAGACGATCTCTAGGCGGGGTTGCGCTTTACGCCGCATCTCGCCTGGCCAAGGAGTTTTCTTTTTTTCATCATCTTTGGCAAACCACGCAGCAGTCGGCGCCAGGCCGAGATAAATCCGGGCTGAGTCAGGCTTTTCCATATCCATCGCGGCGCTTCCCGAATGGAAGTCCTAGCCAGCGTCGTAGCCAACGCGCGGCCATCGGCGTTTTTCACCAACATTAGATAACGGTTTGCAAAGGCCTCTGCGTCGATTTTCGGGCCATGATATGGAGGATCCTTTCGGTCGTGCACGGCTACGGCTCGTGGAACGTATGTAAAACTCCATCCCAAATTTTTGGCGCGCCAGGCCAGATCAACATCTTCGTAATACGCAAAGAAATCTTCATCGAAAAGTTCGCCGTCAATCAGGCAGTCGCATAACGCCTCTTGTCGCCAAAGTGCGCAGGCCGCTGTCGGACCGAAGATAGAAAGCGCGCTGTCATATTGCCCTGTATCGATTTCTCCACGCCCGCGATCATGGGGTGAAAGATCGCCAAGGGACAAAAGCATCCCTGTGGAATCGATAAATTGCCGCCCTTTATCATCCACTAGAGGTCTCACGAGTTTCGGTTGCGTCGCCGCAACCGCCGGATCGCTGTTGATCAGGGTTTGCGCGCATGCGCCCAGGCAACCGGGTTGGGCAATGGCATCGGGATTGCAAAAAAGAATGAGAGAAGAATCGACTTTTGCAAAAGCGGCGTTTGCGCCGGCGGCGAAGCCGATATTTGTTTCGCAACGGATGACTTTCACATCCTCAAATTCCAAGGCAATTTCCGCGGATTCGTCGAGCGAGTTGTTGTCGAAAACGACCACATCGACTTCGACCTCGCTTTGCGCGCAAAGAGCGCCAAGGCAGTCGCGTAAGGTGTCCGCGCTGTTGTACGAGACCACGCAGGCCGTTATTCGTGGAAGTTTTTTGCGAGTCATTTTAACGCCCAAGAGCGTTATGAATCTTTAGAAAAGCGTTTTTCACGTCGGCGATATCCCGCTTTGTCATGCCCGGATGAATCGGGATGGAAATTTCGCGGTCATAGAAGCTCTTCGCGCAAGGCGTGTCGGAAGCTTTGAATCCCAGGCTTTTGTAATATGGGTGCATGTTGACCGGGATGTAATGCACCTGCACGCCTATTCCTTCGGCCTGCAGGGCTTTGAAGAACATTTTCCGTCCTCCCTTGTAGCGGTGACCGTCAACCAATACCGGATAGAGGTGATACGCCGATTTCACGCCCGGCTTGATAGTGCATGGACGGATGGCGTCGAAGTCGGAAAAAAAGGAATCGTAATCGGCGGCGATGTCGCGGCGGCGGCGAAGAAATTCGTCGTATCGTTTCAATTGGGAAAGCCCCAGGGCGCACTGGATGTCGGTCAGGCGATAGTTGAATCCCAGTTCGCGCATCTCATAAAACCAGGGCCCTTTGGTTTCGCTTAATCGAGGCGACTTGGAAATTCCGTGGCTCCTGAAAGCCTTCATCCGTTCATAGAGCTTCGCGGAATCCGTTACAACCATGCCGCCTTCGCCGGTAGTGATGGGCTTGACGGGATGAAAGGAAAAGACGGCGAGCTTGCCGAAACGGCCCGCCGAAGCGCCGTATCCTTCGGCGCCCAGCGCATGGCAGGCGTCTTCCACTATGGGTATCCCATGACGTTTGGCCGTGGCATTGACCTCGTCCATCGCGCACAGCGCTCCACCGTAATGTACGACGCAAATCGCTTTGGTCTTTTTGGTAATTTCGCGATCTATCCGCGCCGGATCAATCAGGCCGGTTTCCGGTTGAACATCGGCAAAAGCAACCGATGCCCCGACGAACAGCGCGGCGTTCGCTGTGGCGGCAAAGGTCATGGGCACAGTCAGAAGCGAATCGCCATTGCCGAGGCCGAGCGCGTAATAGGAGGCGTGCAGGGCCGCCGTCCCGCTGGAGAAGGCGACGGCAAATCGCCTTTTGACATAGGCTGAAAATGCCTGCTCGAACTCCTCAATCCGTGGCCCCTGCGTCAGGAAGTCCGAACGCAAGGCGGCCAGAACGGCTTTTTCATCCTCGCGGTTTATGCATTGGCGACCATAGGATAGCGTGTTGCTTCGAATTGGTTTTCCGCCGAATACAGCCAACTCTTTTTCATGACCCAATGGCGTCGCCTCCTTTCACATACAATGATAAATCAAGCGAACAATGGATTCGCACAAATCGGATTATATTTACCATGAGAACGAGGCGGATGGAAATTAAAGCGCTATGGGCTATTTTTCTCTTTCTGTTCTTCCGGCGCTTCCTCAATAACATTTTCAAAGATTGCCGATGAGAAATCCGTTGTTTCACGTTCAGCGCCGATGATGGATATTCCGATGCACCTGGCACCGGCGAAATTCGTGCCGTTGAGCTTTGCGCCGTTGAAGGAGCATAGAGTGAGGTTGGCTTTGCTGAAGTCGGCGCCGGTGAGATCGGCGTTATGAAAATCGCTGCCCGGCAAGTCGGCGCCGGGAAATGATGCGTCAACAAGCTGGCAGTCGCGCATGCCCATTAATAGCATGGGCGAGTTAACACTTTTCAATCCACTAAGGTCGCATTTTTCCAGACAGGTCATCTGTAATACGCAATCCTGGAAAGTCAGTATTTTTGCGTTTGTCCTCAAAAAATACGAGGAGACGATATGAGATTTGGAAAAAACGGTTTTCTCCATTCCGCAGTCGGCGAACTGGCATGAATTGGTCAAGGTCTGGTCGAAAAGCGCCTCAGAGAATTCGCATTGTTCAAATCGGCATTTGTGCAACTTGAGCCCGGCGAGCCATGTCTCGCTGAAATCGCAGTTGTGAAACAACACATGATCCGCTTCGAGGTTGGCCAGCGAGTTGTCTTTAAAGGTTACATCCTTCAGATTCATGCTGGTGATGGAGCATCCCAGCAGCGGATCTTCGGAATTTAGTCGTTTAAGAAACTCTTTTTTTGGCAGCTTTTGGGCCATTATCCTCGCTTCCCTCGTCCGCGCGAACAGCTCGGGTGATGACCCCTTCGCTGCCGAGAATGTAGGTGACGGCCTGGACGATTTTGCTGATAATGATCGTCTCGCCGCCGACTTTCAGTTTTACGCCGGGATGTACGCTTTGCATCGCTGTGACTTTTCCCTGGGATACCCCGATCGTTTTACGAATAGTCTCATGATAATTTTTGACCTTCGGCTCGATAGCGTCGCGGATTTTGCTGAAACCGACAATCAGCTTATCAAGAAGCTTTTGTTTTCTATCATCCAAATTGTCTCTTTCGCGCAAACTCTGTAGGAACTGAACATTTTTCAGGGCCTCGCCAAACTTTTTTTGCATGTCGGCGATCCAAATTTCGTCTTTGGCGATGGCCTTTGTAATCTCGGAGTCCACGCCAACGCCCACGAAAGTTTTTGTCTCGATTTCCGACCCAATCGCTTGCGCAAAGAACTCTTCGGTGGCGACAGCGCGGCCACCCTGTATGAAGCCACGGTGCGAATTGTCGCTAGTGAATTTTATGACTTTGCCGGCGGTGAGGTCGCACTCTTTAGTATAATCTTCAATAATAATGTTTTCAGCGGCCGAAAATTTGGCGTTGTGCGCGAATTTAGCGAAAATACTGCCGTTTTTGGATTCAATTTCACATTCGCCGCTTCCAAAAACTCCTCCGGCGATGATGATGTCCCCGTCTGCGTGGATTTGAGCGTCGCCAACGCTGCCGGTGATGCGAATCTCAGAATCGGATTCGACGAGGTAGCCGTCGTTGACCAATCCGCTGATGACCACCGATCCTTTGAAGTGGATGTTGCCTGTGGAGGCGTCCACATCCTCGACCTCATAAACGTCTTCAATGCGGATTTGATTGTTGCGGAATATGACCTGTCCAGGCATTGTCGAGTGAAACAGGAGTCCGGCTTCATCGGCCTTAACGCCTTTTCCGGCTCGAAGGCGGATATCCTTGCCGCGCAGCTGGGGAATGCTTTTTCCGGTGACGATTTTTCCGGGTTCGCCCTTTGTAGCCGGCGTCTTTTCGATGAGAAGCAAATCGGCATTCACATTGATGATTTTGTCGTGTTCCTTGAGATTGATGCGCTCAAGGTTGTTCATCGAGCGATCCTGAACCTCGCGATTTTTCGAGTAGTGGAAAAATAACTGAGCGTCGTGACCATCCACGGCGGGCGTGCCTTTGGCGATCTGGACCGTTTTCATATAGGTGCGCTCAGCGACTATCTTTGCAATAGCATCCTCGTCGATTCCGTGAGAAATCTTTTTGTCGGCCAGAGCCTTTTGGAGTATTTCAAGAGTGATGTGATCGCCATCGCCGACCGGGGGAAAAATCTGGGCAGTGGCCCGCAATCCGTCATTGGATATTTCAAATACAGCCTCGGTCGGACGTCCGCCTTGTTCTTCTAAAAAGTCAAGGTTTTCGTCTTCGCTTTCGGTTTCGCCGCCAAGCGTTTTTCCCTCAAGCGAATCAATAGGTTTTTTATCATCCATGGATTTGGTTCCGAAGTTGCTCACCAATAGAGTATATCGGTTATCATCGTAGCCAAGTTTAGCGTTATTTGTCTAGCTATTGGTTTCTCGGACAACAATAATTATCTGACATTACCGCCGTTTTGGCTTCTTTCCAACATTCAAGAGATCGAGAGCTTGGTCAGCGCAATCTGATTATTTTTTCAGGAGCCTTCGGCCAGGGTTTTTTTTCAAATCGGCGATGTCGGCATCGACCATCATCTCGACGAGTTCCGAAAAGGTGATCGTCGGCTTCCAGCCAAGGGTTTCCCGAATCCTGGTTGAATCGCCGACGAGATAATCCGGATCGGAAGGCCGTATGAGGGATGAATCGATTTGAACGTGATCTTCCCAATTGAGGCCTGCTCTCTCGAAGGCGATTTGGAGAAGTTCCTGCACCGAATGGGATTCACCTGTCGCAACGACGAAATCATTCGGTTCATCCGCCTGTAGCATCATCCACATGGCGCGGACGTAATCCCCCGCGAAACCCCAGTCGCGTTTGGCTTGAATGTTGCCAAGGAATAGTTCTTTTTCCAGACCCAATTTGATTTTGGCAACGCCGAGAGTTATCTTGCGCGTCACAAACTCCGGCGACCTGCGCGGGGATTCATGGTTGAATAATATTCCGGACGCGCAGTGGATATTGAAGGATTCCCTGTAATTTTTGGTCATGAAAAAGGCGTACAGTTTGGCGACGCCATACGGGGATCGGGGATTAAAAGGCGTTGTTTCCTTTTGGGGAATTTCCTGAACCCGACCGAATACTTCCGCGCTGGAGGCGTTGAAAACGCGCATTTTCGGATTGATTTTTCGCACCGACTCCAGCAGGCGGGTTGTACCCAGCCCCATCAGATCGGCGGCGTGCACCGGCTGGTCCCAAGCGGCTTTAATAAGACTCCTTGCGGCCAGATTGTATATTTCATCCGGTTCCGACTCAGTGATGGCCTTATCAATGGATTCGGCGTCGCCCATATCGGCGTAAAGCACTTTGATTCTGGCCTGGATATTCTTGATTCTCCCAAATCTCTCAATTTTCGGGTTGTGGTCGGCTCCGTAAACTTCGTAGCCTTTGCCCAGGAGAAGTTCGGCAAGATAGGACCCATCCTGGCCCAAAATGCCCGTGATAAGCGCTCTTGGCGGCATGGATCGTCAACTCCCCGCAGTTAGGCTGAAAATGATGGTGAAAGCGCCGATAGTCAGGCAATAAAAACCGAATAAATGAAAACGGCGTTTTTCCAACAAATTAAAAAGCAGTTTGAGTGCGTAATATCCGGAAAGGGCCGCGGTCGCGAAACCGATGAGCAGTCCGGCAAGCGCTCCTTGCGAAATCGAATCGACTTTCAGAAATTGAAGTACGACGGCGCCCACGATGGCGGGTATGGAAATGAGAAAGCTCAGGCGGGCCGCTTGCGTTACATCCAGGCCGGAAAACAGACCCGTCGCGATAGTGATTCCCGACCGGCTGATGCCGGGTATGATCGCAATGGATTGAGCCAGACCCATGACAAATCCGTTGGTTGCGGTGATGGGATGCGTCGTTCTGTCCTTTTGGCGGATGACCGCGTAGGTGGCTAAAAGAAGGAGTCCCGTGAAAAACAGTGAGACGCCTACCGCTAATAAATTGCCGAAAAGCGATTCAAAAAAGTCTTCAAAGCTCAGGCCGATGATCGCCGTGGGAATCGATGCGATGACCATCAAAACAAACCACCGAATTCCCGGATCGTTTTCATAAAGGGTTTTAAAACTTCCGGGCGCCTGGGCGAGTTTTCTGAGTCCGGCGATGATTTCCATGATTTGAGGACGCAGAAAAACAACGGCCGCGCAAAGCGTGCCCAGGTGAAGCACCGTGTCGAGAAGAAGCTCGGGATCCTTCATTCCCAACAGGTTTTGCCCGATGACCAGATGGCCGGAACTGCTGACGGGCAAAAACTCCGTTAGACCCTGCACGATTCCCAAAATGAATGCATGGAGCGCGCTTTCCATAAAGCCATACCTCGGGCGGATTCAAATTCCACAAAAACCGCCTTCTTATAAGCGAAGGGGCGCAGGTGTTCAAGATCAAGGTTTTTCTACGCGGATAGAGACACATCGAATGGCAATTGACAAGGCACGGTGTGAGTCGATAGCCTGTTGCCGGTTATTTTTATAACTGATCGTTGCCGCTCACGGGTGGAATATTTTCAACAGAAGGCTTTTCGACCAATAGCGGAACATCCGGTTGAGTACGACAGCGCAAATGCCCGCAAGGCGCTTTTGGGGCGGGGTTTTCATTGTCCGGATTTTCGCGAGTATTTGTCGATGATCGTTGACTATGTCAATAATCACTTCGGCGCTGGGCACAAAGCCATATATTAGGACAGAGGATAATATGGGAAAGAAAAAAACTGTGAGAATCTCCCCGAAGATGTCGATGCGCAAAAGTGTTGTGACCGGTCCCCGATCCGTCATGCAGATTGGCCGCAACGATCCATGTCCCTGCGGCAGCGGCGAAAAGTACAAACTCTGCTGTTTAAAAAAGGGAGACGTGTTTTTGAGAAAAATGGCGGCTAAACAGGAAAAGCTGGAAAGCAAGTAACGCAAAACTGCTGAGATAGCCGCGAAAAAAGAAGCGAAGTAAAAGGCTTAAAGAGGCCGCAACATTGCCGATTAATTTTCTATGCAAGGTTTCATGCCAATATTGCAGACTCCCAGGTTTGTCCCATCGTGACGAAGCGATCCGAAGATAAAAATCTGGCGCGCCGGATTGCCGGAATAGCTTTGTGGCTCCTTTTCGGACTGGGCCAATTGGCTTGGATCATCCGCGTCGCCGTGGCCTCCGATTACTATGAACCGGGTGTTCTCGCATTGGGGGCCGCATCGTTTTTTTGCCTGTTGGCCGCGCAGTGGCGCATCAGCGTGACGCTCCGAGTGATCGTTTGCGCTTGCCTACTAGCATTTATTGTGGTGGCCGGGATGGGATTGGAAAACCTTGGGCGCTATCGGCAGCGAAGGGGAACGGTTATCGCCCACGCCATGCTGGTTCATATTGGTGATTCGTTAAAGCACCTGTCGGAAGCGGCGGGTGATGTCCCGGACTGCGCTTTCCCCTGCATGAGCGAATCGTTGATAAAGTCTGGCGAGTTCAAAGGGTTTAAACTTCATTACGCCGACGGTTCCGAAGCCGTGGGGTTCACCGAGATCCCAAACAGGGACCCCTGGAACTGTCGATGGTATTACAAAAAAATTGGGCGCGTGGCCTTTGTTTTGCGATCTTCGGGTCCCGACAGGCGATTCAATACTGTCGATGATATCACGGTCGTTTCGGCGATTTCCGAAAGCAATCCTATCAAACCCCTGCCTCGTTGGGATGGGTGGTTTGCAAAGCAGCGCGAGTAGCTATTGCTAAATATGTTTCTTTTCCCAGACAGGGTTTAGGGTTACACAAATGAGGAATTACGAATACGGAATTGCGAATGCGGAATACGGAATTGCAAATTCGATTGAGCAATGAGCGAAAGCACGATGTCGACAACTTTTCATCCGTACTTCATACTTCATTCGCCCCAGACCCTTGGCCTTGGAAATTTCAAACATCTTTGGCTGGCGTTCAGGTGAGCTGGATTCGATTGACCGGTCAAAAACTCGCCACTAAGATCATGACGCCATGAAGAAAACGATTATCATCATCGTCGTGCTTGTCCTTGCGGCTCCCGCCTTTGCCGAGAGCTTGCTCAAGCAATACAGCGACGCGGTGAAGCTGTCCAGGCAGGGCCAAAGTGAGCAGGCCGTCTCTTTTCTCAAAAGCCTTTATCGCGATCATCCCGAAGACAAGCTGGCCGATGACATTCTCTTTCAGATTGGCCGGATTTACGAAAAACGTCTGGGCGCCTACGGCGAATCGATCGAGTATTACCGCAAACTGATCGAAGAGTTTCCCCGCTCCAAGCATGCCAGACGGGCGGAAAAAGCCATTGAGAGGCTTCAGAAAGGCCGGCAACAGGGGGACGAGGTTTTTCAGGAATATAACGACATTCTGCTGAATTATCGGGAGATTGGCGGCGAGCAGGCGCTCGAACGTATGGAAAAGTTGATCGAATACAAACCCGATTTTGTCTATGCCGAAAAAGTTTATCTGTTCATTGCTCAGGAAAGATTGCGCGGTAGGAACTTTGCCGGAGTTGTGGCGGCTTACGAACAGATGTTAAAGCGTTTCCCTTCGGGGAGAAACAAGGTCATCGCCTTGGGCGGGATGGGCGAAGCGCTCATTGAGGCACGGGATTTCTCCGGCGCGAAAAAGGCTTATCGCCGCCTGATGGACAATGGCGAGAAAAACGAGTCCGCCATGGGCGCAGGGCGCGAGGGTATCAAGCGCGTCAACACTTTCCTCGTCCTGCGATATTTATTCTTTTTCAGCATTGCCCTCATCATCGCTTTTCTGATCTTCATGGCCGCCGTCATACCGTGGAAAAAAATAAACAAAAAAATGGTTTTTGGCATCTGGCCCGAAGTTTCGGTTCTGACGCTTGGCCTCTTTGGAATATTAATTGCCCTGCGTGATCGGGGTGATATTTTCACGACCAGTATTTTCTGGCTGTGGCCCTCGGCGATAATTGTTGCATTGTGTAACAACCTTTACATACAAAGCCGGACGATGAGTAAATACTCGGCGCTGGTCGGTGTTGGCGCGGTGATTTGCGTGTCGCTCGCTGCGGCTTATGCGATTTATTATTCAACCGACTTGGCGAACCTTTTATGGGATGCGCTGATTTACGAAATGGAGCTCAGATGGCGATGAGAAAAAAAAGCAGGGGGCGCATCTTGTCGATTCGATTCGGTTACAATCCCAACAGTTCTAGCCTTGGCGCCGCGCTCCAAGTCCTGACCTGGGGCGCACCTTTTTGCGCCGTGGCGACCATCGGCGTTGCGGCGGCAATCCGCTTTTTTCGACGTTGGAAGAAGTTGGGAAGATGATCATGTCAAAGAATAAATACAAACCCTTCAAGTTTCGATACGAAAGCTTCGGAGGCATCATCCAGCTTCAAAAGCCCGGCGCCCTGGTGTACGTCGATCAGGATTTTATGCGAAGCCTCGGGTATCCGGACAGCCCTTTGTGGGACTCCAAAACCCGGATTCTGACGGCGCCGACCGAGGTCCATCTCGCCCTGACAAGACAGTGCGACGCCGGTTGCCGCCACTGCTATATGGATGGCCACAATTTGAGCGACGGAAGCGAGGAAATGGGGAAGGCGGGCGCTTTGGCCGCGCTGGGAAAACTGGCGCGGATGAAAGTGTTTCACGTGGCCATGGGCGGCGGCGAGAGCACGCAATTGCCCTGGCTTTTTGAAGCGGCGCACGCGGCACGCGCTCTTGGAATGATCCCCAATCTCACGACCAACGGTTTTTCCATTAGGGATATCGAAGAGGCGAAGAAGTTCAGAGTTTTCGGGCAGGTCAACGTCAGCATCGACGGAGTCGGACCGATGTACGCCGTGCTCCGGGGCTTCGACCGATTCGACGAGGCAGTGCGCGCTTTGACGCTTCTAAGAAAGGCTGGCGTGAGAATGGGAATCAATTGCGTCGTCTCTTCCGATAACTTCGACGGCTTGGGCGATCTTTTCGCATTGTGCAAAAAACTTAAAGTGAAGCAGTTGGAGCTTTTGCGCTTCAAACCCGCAGGTCGAGCGGCTGGTTCAAGCAGCGATTTCCTTCAAAAAGATCTGTCGCGCCAGCAGGCATGGGATTTTTTTCCAAAGATCATGGACTTGGCCAAAAAGTTCAAAACGCCTTTGAACATTGATTGCTCTTTTACGCCGCATGTGTACGCGCACCGGCCCGACAAAAAGAAACTGGATTACTTCGGCGTTTTCGGATGCTACGGCGGCGACATGCTGTGCGGGGTTCATCCCGAAGGCGAGGCCGTCGCTTGCTCCTTTGCCCCCGGCGAGAATCGACGCGTGGACGACATTGACGAATGGTGGGGATCCGATGATGCATTTTACGCCTTCCGGCATTGGGAAGACACCGCGCCGGAGCCTTGCGCGAGTTGCGATTTTCTTAACCTGTGCCGCGGGGGTTGCCATGTCGTCGCGCAGCATGTGAACGGCGATATATTTTCTCCCGATCCGGGCTGTCCGCTCGTTTCGTAGGAGCGCTTTGCGGACCGCACCGCCTGCTCACAGACCCTATTCCCCCGGCTTCTTTCTCGGCAGGTGAATCGTAAAAGTCGTCCCCAGGTCGGGGGCGGTCTTGATGGTGATGTCGCCGCCGTGTTCCCGGGCGATTTTTCGTGATACGGCCAAGCCCAGGCCCGTTCCCTTGGAGCCCTTGGAACTGGAAAAGGCTAGAAAAAGCGTTGGGAGAATATCTTCCGGAATCCCCGTTCCGTTATCACGCACATCGATGGCGATGAAACCCTCTTTTTCGTCGGATCGTGTGCAAATTTCGATTTTGCCCGGCCTATCATCGGGTAGGGCGTCCAGGGCGTTGCTCGTCAGGTTCAGCACGCAGCGGTGAACGCTGATGCCCTCGGCCTCAATCTCTTTTTCTCCGTCGCCCACATCGAGCGTCGCCTCGACGCTTTTCTCACGTCCGCGAGCCTCCGCCAGATCGCGCACATTGCCCAGCGTTTCGAGCAGATCCACCGTTTCGTATCTCGGCTTGCGCTCCTTGCTCCAGTCCAGCATGTTCAGGACGAGCTGATTGATGCGGTCCTGGCTGCTCCTCACCAAATCCCATCCGAGGGTGAGCATGGTCTGGTCATTGCCTTCAACGCCTTGATCGACCATGTACGAACCACCCTTGATACCGGACATAATGTTCTTGATGTCGTGCGCGAGCCCGGCCATGGACTGCCCGATGGCCGCCAGGCGTTCAGCGCGTACGTTTTCTTCATGCAGCCGTGAGTTGACGATTGCGGTTCCGGCGATATTTCCGAGAATTGTCATAAGATGCAGGTCGTCGCGCGTGAAAACGCCCATGCCCGCAGAATCCACATTGAGGGCGCCGATGATCGCATCTTCATGACGCAATGGCACGCACATCGCTGACTTGATTTCGAGGTTGACCATGCTCACGGAGGTGGACATGCCTTCCGTGTTGGTGACGTCCTCGGTCAGGAGGGATTCGCCGCTGCGCGCCACGCGCCTGACGATGGTGCCGGAGTATTCCACGGGCTGTCCGTTGTTGTCCGGGCCAAGACCGGCAACCAGGTCCAACTCCTCGGTGTCAGGATCCCACAAAAGGATTCCGGCGTTTCTGGCTTTGGTCGCTTTCAAGACCTGTTCGAGAGCGACATCGAAAATTTGCTGAATATTTTTCGTGGCCGAACTGAGGTAGGTGGAAACCTTCAACGCGGTTTGCAGGCGCTCTTTTGCCGACTGCATATTGTCCGAGTCCTTTTCCTCAACGATTTCTTCAAGCGCCAGGGAGTGAAGGATGGTGTATTCACCGGTATCCGATTCTATGCGGTCGCGATCCCGATCGTCTTTCGGCAGGAGCGTGCGGTCTTCTTTTTCGTCGATGAATTCGACTTGCACCTCGCCAATGCGAAGTTCCATGCCATCGGCCAGGTCGACTTCGCTGATTTTCCGGTTGTTGACAAAGGTGCCGAAGGTGGAGCCTTTGTCGCGTATGAAATACTCGCCGCTTTCGCGACGGACGATGTCAGCATGTTGGCGTGAAACGCAGGCATCGGTCAGGCGGATATCATTTTTCGTCCCTCGCCCGACCTGTTGAATCTGTGTACGCAACTCGAAAACCTGCCCCGCATGATTGCCGCTTTTTATGGAAAATCGAGCCACGTATTCCTCCAAATTTTCGTTAGGGCGCACATCGCCGAGGGTCTGTATGTGTTGAGCCAGTCTTGCGAATTCCGGTGAAATGACGCCAGTGTTTAGCGTTAGCGCATTTTTTCCCCGTTGGGAATTTTCCGCGGTTGTTTCGGCTCTCTTTGGTCATTGCTGATCTATTTTTTTCCGTCTGATTGCTTATAGTATAGGGACAAAGAACATATATCAATCCGCGATTTTTCACCGAAGTCTCGACGGCACGTCATCATCATGGCTTATTTTCGCTTTTATTCTCATTTGCATTGTCAATTCCTTGACGCGCTGCTTGAAAAATGCCACAACGGGAAACAGGTCATTATCCATATACGGGAGTCAATCGTGGAACGCCCAAAGCGCAAAAGTATTCGAGTAAGAGACGTCGTCCATCTGAGTTATGAGCTTGTCATGGAGGAGGACATGGAACACTCCCGGCAGGCCATTGACTTTTTGCGCAGCAAGGACCTTGAACGCTATCCTTTTCGCCCACGACCGCTGAAGCGCATTGCCTCTGAGAACATGGAATCAGGCTATCAGGAACTGGCCGAAGCGATCATGAATCTCGACGAGAAGATGGATTTTATTATTGCCGCCCTGGATTGTTTGAGCGAAAAAAGCCAGCCGGAGAAACACGACGACGTGGTGCGCTGCGATCTGTCGGCTACGGGGATACTCTTCGTCAGCGCGGAAAAATTTGAACTTGGCGCATATCTGCAAATGTCTTTGAACCTCGGCAGCTATCTCACCAAGCCGATTCACCTCATTGCGCAAGTGAGGCGTATTGATGATCCTGATCCGGCCTATGGTCCGCACCCCTACAGGATCGCCGTTGATTTTGAAGTCATTGTCGATGACGACAGGGAAGCCATCATCACGCATGTCTTTGACATTCAAAGAGCACAATTGCGCGCTGACCGAGGGAAAAAAGATCAAAGTAAAATGGATGGAAAATAGGATGGCGGTATGTTGAAGAATATTCTAATCGTCGATGACGACAAGTTGACCCTGGGCTTTCTGAAGCGTGCGCTTGCCGACGACGGATTTGGAGTAGAGGGGGCGGAAAACGGAGAAGAAGCCATTGCGATAGTTCGGGACAAAGATATCGACCTGGTGATTACCGACCTGCAGATGCCCAAGATCGACGGGATAACGCTGCTTCGGGAACTCAAGAGAATTTCGCCCAAGACTATTTCCATCGTCATGACGGGATTCGCCACGGTGAAAACCGCTGTGGAAGCCATGAAGGCAGGGGCTTTCGACTACGTCAGCAAGCCCTTTCAGATCGATGAGATGCGCCTGATCGTCAAACGGGCTTTTGAATATCGGCAACTGCGCACCGAAAACATCAGCTTAAAATCGCAACTCAAGAAAAAATACAAGTTCGCGAACATCATCGGCGACCATCCGTTGATGCAGCAGGTATTTCGCTTAATCGAGCGCGTGGCCGGGACGAATTCAATGGTCCTCATCACCGGGGAGACCGGCACGGGCAAGGAACTTGTGGCCAGGGCCATCCACTACAACAGCGACCGCAGCGACAAACTTCTGATCCCCGTCAACTGCGGGGCCATCCCGGAAGCATTGCTGGAAAGTGAACTTTTCGGTTACGTGAAAGGGGCTTTCACCGGTGCGACGACAAACCGCATCGGACGTTTCGGCGCCGCTTATTCCAGCACGATATTTTTGGATGAAGTCGGCGAAATGAGTCCATCTTTGCAGGTTAAGATTCTGCGCGTTTTGCAAAGTCAGGAATTTGAGCCGGTTGGATCGTCCAAGCCGACAAAAGTTGACGTGCGGGTCATTGCCGCAACGAACATCGACCTGGAAAAGGCGGTTAAAGCCAAGAAGTTTCGGCAAGACCTTTATTATCGACTAAATGTCATCCCGATTCATTTGCCTCCATTGCGCGAAAAGCGAACGGACATTCCCCTACTGATCAATCATTTCCTGGAGCATTTTCGGGAAGAAAAAATGCGGGATATCAAACCTTTGGATGACTCCGTGATGAGCGCCCTGATCTCCCACGATTGGCCCGGCAACGTCCGCGAATTGGAAAACCTTATCGAGCGCCTTGTCATTTTGAGCGAAGACGGGATGATTCACCTGACGGATTTGCCGCGGAAAGTCAATAAAGGAACGGGTGTCAAGATTCCAGACGCCGTAGTCATTCCGGAAGAAGGACTGAATTTCAACGAAATCGTGGGCGAGTTTGAAGACAAACTGATCATGTCCGCATTGGAACGCAGCCGAGGAAATAAAAATATGGCAGCCCGTTTGTTGAATCTCAAGCGGACAACCCTGGTTGAGAAAATCAAAAAAAAGGGACTTGAAGATGTTTTCAACAAAAAGCATTCCACCGCCCAGGAATTCAGTCCAGGAAAGTGACTCGGCATAATAATTGCTGTTGCAGAATAGATAGTTATGCGCACTCTGTTCAAAACTATTGCTTTTTCTCTCATGCTTATTCTTGCGGCTGGATACGCCGTGAGCCACGCGCAGTTGATTGCGCCGGGCGAAAACCATGAGGACTCCCAGGAAGGCGTGGCCATGTTGGGGTCTCAATTTTTGCTGGATATTGAGCCTAATGAGCCGGAGCTTGAGCGCTTTGGCGATACGCTGGACATTATTTTGGATGCGTATCGAGAACGCGAGTTCATGGAAATGCAGCAACTTCTCAACACGCTTTTCATGCACGACCCGGATGCGCGGAACTGGGAACTTCCACGCTTGCTGGAGGCCGAATGCTTTTACTTCAATGGACGCAACGATATTGAATTTCGTGTGTTTTACGCCAAGCCCATATACCGCGAGTTGATGTCTCTTTTCCCGAGTTCCAAACGCAATCCCGAAAAGTTGTTTCGCATTTCATCAATCATGTATCAGCAGACCTTTTATCCTGAGACTATCGGACAGATCGGATACCTCATTGAGGACTACCCCGAAAGCAGCATTGTGCCAAAAGCCAAACTGGCCCTTGGAAAAACTTATCTTGTCATAGAGAATGCGGATTTGGCTTTCGACGAGTTCGACAGCGTTTATAAAAATCCCGATTCCACGAAAGATGAGCGATTCGCTGCGGCTTGCGGAATGGCTGTTTCCAGGATGGATTCGGGTTTTTACAACGATGCCGCCCGGCTCTTCTCGTTGGTTATAACTCAACCCGGCGACATGGATAAACTGGATCAGAAGACACTTTTCTCATACGGGGATCTTCAGCGCGTTTTAGGAAACGCCGGTATGGCGAAAGAGGCCTACATCAGGCTTATTGAAGGATTTCCGGACACAAAACTTAAACCGGAAATTTGGTATCGTCTGGGAGAAATCACATTTGATGAGGGCGATGAAGAAAAGGCTATGGCGCTGTTTGCGCGGACGGTTTCCGATTTTCCCGAAACACAATGGGCTTATGAGGCCCGAATCCGCATTGGCCTTATGCTTGTTGCAAAAGAATCCGGAGGCTGGAATCAGCAGGCCGCCGACTTTTTTCAGGAGGTGATAAAAAACCTGATTTTCCCTGAGTTGAGCCAGGAAGCTCAGTTGGCCCTGGCAAAAATGATGGTCGATGCCGAGCGTTTTGACGAGGCGCTGACAGTACTGGATGACAATCTGGCCAGGCCCGTGAGCGACGAGCGCCTTTTGCGCGGACTGGACCTTTTCTCCGTCACTTTTGAAAAATTTGTCCAAAGGCAGTTCGACGAATCCAACTATATCAGCATTTGTCAGGCTTATAAATTATATGCCCCCTTCGTTATCAATGATCGCATGAAAACATCCGTTTTCGATAGGATCACCGAATCTTTCCATCAGAGCCTTCTTTTTGACAGCCTTTATACGATCGGCATATCCCGCGAAACCATCAGGCTTTTCCCTAATCGGGCCGAGCTGGCTCGCGCCAGGGCGGAAGCGGCTCGCGGTCATTATCGGGAAGCCGGCATTGTTTTTAGAGAACTTACCAGACGGGACAAAGGTTTCGTTGGGCTAAAAGCCGCTTTGCTCAATGTCCGGATGGAAGCCAGGCAGGATAATCCGGTGGCTGTTATAGAATTGGCCGATAAGGCCTTGAAGTTGTCTCACGGAAAAACCGACCGCGCCGAACTGATCGTCTTGCGTTCGCAGGCCAGGTTTGCCCTGGGCGACGCGCTGACTTCCATCGAAGGATTTCGCAAGGCCATCGATTTGCTGCTGCCGGCGGACAAGCTGCGGGAAAGAATAATTCTGGCGGATGCCTTATACGGTCTTGCGTCGTCCTTGTACCGTAGCGGACGCATCGATTCAGCCGCTTCGATCATCGAAGCAGCTACGGGAGCTTTCCCGGAAGACGCTCGCGCCGGTTTGGCGAAAGTGTATTTGACCACGATTTCAGAGAAACCGGATTCAAACTTTGAAACAACCCCCTACTGGAATGAAGTCGCCGGGCTAATGCTGAAAAGTAACGCCTGGATGCGCGCATCCAGGAAACGTGGGGCATGGGACGGAACGTGACGAAAGATTCCGGAAATGATGCGGCTCAAAATGAAATGGCCCTGTTGATTGAAGCTTTCGAGCGATTCACCGGCGCTGGTGAATCGGTCACGCGCGCTTACGAAGAACTGACGATCAGGGTTGACGAGCTCAACCTGCAATTGGAAGAAAAAAACCGGGAACTGGCCGCGAACCTGGCAGAGAAGGAGCGGCTTTCCGTTTATCTGCGAAACGTTCTGGAAAGCCTTGGCAGCGCCGTGTTCGTCGTGGGGCGGCAGGGCAAAATCGAAATGACCAATCTCGCTGCGGGAAAGTTGCTGGAAGCCGACAGACGGGACTTGATCGGACAATCCTTTATTGAGGTTCTCGACGGTCCGGCTAAGCCTGCGGAGATTCCGGCCGAACTCATCAGCGGCGGTGAAAAGTTCAGAGAACGCGAATTTGAGTTTCACGTCGATGGGCGGGAATTGAAAATTCTGCGGGCCGGCTCCCATCCTCTGCTCGGCGCCGAAAGCCTGGGTGGCCGGATTGTGCGGCTTGACGACATCACCGAAGAAGCCATTGGTCGCGCGCAAGTCGAAAGAACTGAGCGCCTGGCCGCCATGGGCGAAATGGCGGTGAAAATTGTTCACGAGGTGCGCAATCCCATGGGGTCGATCGAGCTGGTGGCGAGCCTGTTGGCCAGGGATCTGGCCGACTGGCCCGAAAAGCGCAAACTTGTTTACAAAATCTCCTCCGGCATTCAAAGCATGGATCACATCATTAGCAACCTGCTGGCCTTTGCGCGCAACACGCAGCCGACATTGCGCGAACTGAAAATTCACTCAATTCTTGATGAATGCCTGAGTTATAATGTCCACCTGCTGGACGGGCAAAGTATTGCCGTTGAGACGCAATATAGCGAAGATATTCCCGGAATGAGAGGCGACCCGGAACTGTTGAAACAGGTATTTATGAATCTAATCATCAACGCGGCGCAGTCGATGCCGAAAGGCGGTCGCCTCACCCTGACGGCGAGGCTAAAGAATCTGCGTAATTTCGAAACAGACGAATTGACGCCCTTTATGCAGGTGCAGGTCGCCGATACCGGCGTGGGCATGACGCCTGAGATCGTTTCGCGCCTGTTCAATCCCTTTTTTACAACCAAGGACCGGGGGACAGGGTTGGGCCTGGCCTTGTCGCACAATATCGTCAAGGCGCACACAGGTCACATTGACGTGGATTCCACGCCGGGACAAGGCAGCGCGTTCACGGTCAATTTGCCGATAAACCCTAAAGCCGCGAATGGCGGAGTCAGTTTATGAATTTTTCGGGATCGGTTCTGATCGCCGACGATGAATTTAATATGCGCGAGGCCCTGGAATTGGCCTTGGAGCGTATGGGTTTCAATGTTTTCAAAGCCACGGACGGCGAGGAGGCCGTGAGCATGCTGCACTCCTCGGAAGATTTTCGATTGCTGGTTACCGATGTCAATATGCCCAAACTCAATGGCATCGATGTTCTTCGCGAAGCCCGGAGGCTGCGCCCTGTAATGCCCGTCATCGTTATTACCGGATTTGGAACCATCCAAAACGCGGTTGATGCCATGAAGTCCGGCGCCGCGGACTACATCGTCAAGCCTTTCACCGCGGATACACTGGAAGGCGCCGTCATCAAGAATCTCGATGAAGCGGAGGCGGCGATCAACAGGCCGCTTGTGACGGATACGGGGGGACTCACTCGATCGGAAAAACCCATCATCACGCAATGCCCAAAAATGAAAAAGATCATGAAAATCGCCGACAACGTGTCCGCAACGGATGCGACGGTTTTGATCGAAGGCGAAAGCGGAACGGGAAAGGAACTGCTCGCCCTGTTCATTCACAGCCATAGTCCGCGTGCCAACAAGCCCTTCGTGGCCGTCAACTGCGCCGCTGTCCCCGGGACCCTCCTCGAATCGGAGATGTTCGGTCATGAAAAAGGGTCATTCACCGGCGCGACGGCGTCAAAGAAAGGCAAGTTTGAACTGGCCGACAAGGGCACGATTCTCCTGGATGAAATCGGGGAAATGGACATCGGGCTGCAAGCCAAGTTGCTGCGCGTTTTACAGGAACGGGAGGTCGATCGCATCGGAGCTTCCAGTCCTAAATCCATTGATGTCCGCGTTCTTTGCACAACCAACGCAAATCTGACGAAACTGGTATCCGATGGCAAATTCCGCGAGGATCTTTATTACCGCCTGAACGTCATTCCTTTGACGATTCCACCCTTGCGAGAACGGAATGGTGACATTGATTTTCTTTGCGACAACTTCGTTCAGCTCTTTGGGAAGAAATATAAGAGGGAAAAAATTCAAATTTCCGTTGAAACGAAAACTTTGCTGAATAAATATGAGTGGAAAGGAAATGTCCGGGAACTGTCCAACACTATCGAAAGAGCAGTTTTGCTCACTGAGGGTGATATTATTACCCCTTCGTCGCTTTTTATCGGCGATAATCAGACTTCCAATTCGGATTCCGCCCTCGAAGGCCAGAGTGAGGCGGTGCTGGCGGCGGGGATGAGTTTGAGAGAAATGGAGAAAAAACTCATTTTGAAAACGCTGGAAGAAGTCGGAGGCAATCGCACAAAAGCTGCGAAGATGCTGGGGATATCCATTCGCACTTTGCGCAATAAACTCAATGAATACGACCGGGACGCCTGATGGGGTCACGCTATAAACGCGGGGGATGATTTTGCCTGGCTCAAGGACGAAAGGGAAAAAAACTCCCCCTGGCACGAGATATGGGAATGAAAAAAGCCATTAATATCACCAGCTTACCTTGCACGGATTTTCGGTACGCATATTGCTTTTCAAAGACATTGGAGTTAGTTGCTAATAGCCCATGGAAATGCGGGAGTAATAATGGGTTTGTTCAATGTCATGGCCATCGGTTCCTCCGGCCTCAATGCGCAGCGTATCAGGATGGACGTTCACAGCGCCAACCTGGCCAACATGAATACGACGCGTGGAGTGGACGGCGGGCCGTATCGCAGGCGAGTCCCCCTATTGCGTGCTGTTGAGGTCGAAAACTTTGGCTCCGATTTTGCAGAGATTGTCGACCAGCAGCGAAAGCTCTTTGAGGTGGAGGTTCAGAAGGTTGTCGATGATGGGCGGGCGCCGATTCTGGTGCACGAACCTGACCATCCTGACGCCGACGAGAATGGCTTCGTAGCCTATCCCGACATCAATATGATGGAGGAAATGGCGGGACTGATGTCCGCGGCCAGAAGCTACGAAGCCAACGTGTCCGCCATCACCGCCGCTAAGGAGATGGCAAAAAAGGCCCTCGAACTTGGGCGCTAAAGGAGTGGTGATCCGTGAACAAAATCAATGACATCACCCTGCTGACGAAACTGAAATCGCTTCAGCCGTCGGAACTTCAGCGTCAAAAGAGCGTCGAGGGTGCGAAAAAGGACGGCCCGTCGTTTCAGGATGTGATGAAAAAGGCCATCGAAGACGTGTCCGGGTTGGAAAAGGAAGCCGATCAGGCCATCACCAAACTCGTGGAAGGAAGGAGCGACAATATTCACGAGGCTATGATCGCGCTGCAGAAAGCGGACCTGTCTTTCCGGGCCATGATGGAAGTCAGGGACAAGCTTATCAGTGCGTACAAAGAAGTGATGCGAACGACCGTTTAAAATTAAATATTTGAGATTAAGCTATACTCCCGCAACGACTCCATTAGAGGCTTGAATGGCAAAATCCGTTGATATCCTCACACAACTGCGCGATCTCTACGCCAGTCTGACCCTCGGAAAAAAAATCAGCTTCGTTTTATTTATGCTACTGGGCGTGAGCATGTTTCTGGGAGTCACCTATTTCGCCAGGCAACCTACCTTCAGGGTGCTCTATTCAAACTTGAGCGCCGAGGACCTTTCCGGCATCGTCGGCTCTCTCAAAGAGGAAAAGGTTGAATACAGAATCGGCGCGGGCGGCGATTCGATCTCGGTGGACGAACAGAGCTATTACGAAGTGAAAATGAGCCTCGCTTCCGCCGGTCTGCCCCGGGGCGGGTCTACGGGTTTTGAACTTTTCGACCAGAAATCCATAGGTATGACCGATTTCCAGCAGCGTGTTTTTTATCTTAGGGCGCTGCAGGGCGAACTCGAACGCACGATCAACAAAATCGCCACCGTGGAAAACAGCCGCGTTCATCTGGTCATGCCGAAAGAGGCCTTGTTCAAAGAGGACCAAAGAGAGCCGACGGCATCGATCATCCTGAGACTCAAAACCAATGTGCGCCTCACCAATGAGGAAATCGAAGGCATCACCTTTCTCGTGGCCGGCAGCGTCGAGGGATTGGACTCCGGCGATGTGACCATGCTGGATTCCCGGGGGCGCGTGATGTCGAAGAAAAAATCCGACGACGTTGCCGGACCCGTGAACTCGGCCATGATCGATTATCGCCGGCGTCTTGAAGCCGGCAAGGAAAACCGTATCGTCGAGTTGATCAGCCGTATCGTCGGACCGGAAAAGGTGGCGGCCAAGGTCACCGCGACACTGGATTTTCGCATGGTCACCAAGATTGTGGAGCATTTCGATCCTGACAATCAGGTGGCCCGTTCCGAGCAAATCAAAGACGAATTGAGCAAGGACTCGGAACTGATGCCCACCGGCGCTCCGGGGGTCGCCTCAAACCTGCCCGAAGGCGCCGGCGGCGGCAGCGCGGCGAGCAATAATCAATCCGAGAGAAAATTGGAAACCATCAATTATGAAATCGGCAAAACGGTCAGCAATATTTCCGAACCGGTCGGCGAATTGAAAAAACTCTCGGTGGCTGTACTCGTTGACGGCGCCTACAAAATTGTCAAAGGCGATGATGACGTCGAGACGAAAACCTATGTGCCCAGAACCAAAGAGGAGATTCAACAGATCACCACGCTGGTCAAAAACGCCATCGGCTTCAGCGCAGAGCGAGGCGATCAGTTGGTTGTGGAAAATGTGCAGTTCAATCCCGGCTTCGAGGCGCCGGCGACCCTTCCCCTCACAAAAGACCGAATGCGCTATAAGGAGATCGCCAACTATATTCTTTATGGCATTCTGCTGCTCATCGTCGCGGTGATGGCCTTTACGATGATGAGGTTCCTGACGCATGAACCGTCCTATCAAGCCGTGGGCGAGATGGCAGGCCTGCTGCCGTCGCGCGTCGGAGAATTGGAAACGAAGATCGCGGGGCGGGGTCCGCGCATGATCGCGCGCACGGAAGAGGATGAGGAAACGCGGATTGACATTGAACAGGAACGCCACAAACGCCTGGCGAAGCAACGGGAAGAGTTGAAAACGAACTTGTCCAAGGACGACAAGGCCGTTACGCTGATGGTCAGAAAATGGCTCAAAGAACTGAAACAGAAGCAGGAGTAGCGCATGGCGCCCGAAGAAGTATTGGATCTGACCGGCCCGCAAAAGGCGGCGGCCCTCTTGCTCTTTTTGGGCGAGCAGATCACGGCGCAAGTGATGAAAGGGCTGGACGACGATGAGGTCAACAATCTCGCCAAGGCCATTACAACGCTCGAAGACATTCACCCCAGTGTGATGGATTCGGTGCTTAAGGAATTCAACACTCGCGTGATGCAGGAAGGTTATATGTCGGCCATCGGCAAGGATTACGTGGAACGGGTCATCCGCAAAGCGCTGCCCGATAATCGGGCCTCCAACATCCTCAACCGCCTGTCTTACGTCGAAAAGCTTGATGACCTGAAAAAGTACGATTCGAGAACGATCTTCAACCTGATCAACAAGGAACACCCGCAGGTGATCGCGTTTATCTGCACAAATCTGATGCCTGCACAGACCAGCGACATCATTGGTCGTTTGCCCGAGGATATTCAGTTTGAGGTCTTAACCCGCATCGCCAAGATGGACCAGGTTATTCCCGGAACGATGGAGGAAGTCGTTGACTCGCTCATGAAGGACATTTCCACATTCCGTATTGGCGAGGCTGAAGCCACCGGCGGCGTTCAGTCGGCGGCGGAAATCATTAATATGATGAACAAAAGCGAAGCCAACGAGATCATGCGAAAAGTGGAAGAGGAAGACCCGGAGCTAGCTGAAGAGATCGGACAATATATGTTTGTCTTCGAGGATCTGCTCAATGTGGACGACCGTGGGATCCAGGCCATCCTAAAAGAAGTCAGTAACGACGATCTGGTGATTTCGCTCAAAATGTCCAGCGACGAAGTCAAGAGTAAAATTTTCAAGAACATCAGTTCGCGCGCCGCTGAGATGATCAAAGAGGACATCGACGCCCGTGGTCCGATGCGTCTTACGGATGTGGAAAAATCCCAGCAAGCCATTATCCGTATCGCCAGGAAGCTGGAGCAGGAGGGTAAAATTTTCATCTCCGGACGCGGAGGCGATGATATATTTGTATAATCAGGGGTCCAGGCGGAGTGAAGTATGAAGTATGAAATATGAGGTATGAATTTTAGAGAGTGCTGTTCGTTCGTTCGCCCAAGGAGGCGGGGGAGGACAACAATCAAGCTGCCAAAATTCTCGCCTGACCTTTTACTCATACTTCATAACTCATACTTCATACTTTAACGTGCCGGGAAGCGATGAAAGAAAAAGCCTTTATAAAAAACAACTACCTGGGCGAAAGTCCCATTCCGGGGGGGGGGGGGGGGGGCCCCCAAACCCCCCGTGGACTAACGCGTGGTAGAATTCGAGAGCCGGGCCAGGCAGGTGCTTGACTCCGCCATTCAAAAAGCCGCGCATCTGGAAAGACAGGCTTACGAAGCGGGCTTCGCAAAAGGGGAACTGGCGGGCATGGAGATGGGAAAACAGAAGATGATGCCCGCGCTGGATCAACTTCAAAAGATGATGGAGAATCTGGCTGAGTCGAGAAAAGAAATGCTGATGGCGATGGAGGGCAAAATTGCGAAACTCGCCGTCGCCATTGCCGAAAAGATCGTGCACATAACAATCGACGCCACCACCGACGCCATCAAAGCTTCGGTGATCGAATCCATCCTTCAATCGGTGGATCGAGGACATCTGGTGGTTTACGTGTCCCCCGGCGAACATGAAGTGATCTCGGAACTCAAGCCCGAAATCCTTTCCATCAATGGCGTCGATTCTGTTTCCGTGCTTTCCGACTCCGATGTCACTTCGGGAGGTTGCCGCGTTACGACCTCGATCGGGGGGGTCGATGCTACGGTTGAAACCGCCTTGAAGGAACTCAAGACGCTTGTGGAGTGAGACGATGCAAGACTTGATCGATCTATCGCCTTATCACGAGCGGCTCGCGGATCTGGAACCGATTCGCGTGTTCGGCCATGTCCAAAAGATTGTGGGAACCATTATCGAGGCGGCGGGACCACGCAGCGGGATCGGGAGCATCTGCCATATTTTCCCCACGGACGAATCAGGTCGAGAGACCGAGCCGGTCATGGCGGAGATCGTTGGCTTCGACGAAACGAGCGTCAAACTCATGCCCCTGGAAGACATGCGGGGCGTGCTGCCCGGAAGCCGCATCGTGCGCCTGCGCTCAAAGCCCCTTGTGCGCGTGGGAGATGACATGCTCGGGCGCGTCCTGGACGGACTCGGCGAACCCATAGATGGTGGTCCCAGGATCGTAGGTTCGGAAAACCGCCTTCTTTACGGCACTCCCATCAATCCCATGAAAAGAAAGCGCATCAAAAATATTCTCGATGTGGGCATTCGCGCCATCAACGCCTTTCTTTCCCTGGGAATCGGCCAGAAAGTCGGCATCTTTTCGGGTTCCGGCGTGGGAAAATCTGTTCTGATGGGCATGATCGCCAAAAACACAAGCGCCGATGTGAACGTCATCGCCCTTATCGGTGAGCGCGGCAGAGAAGTGCGGGAATTTATCGAGCGCGACCTGGGCGGCGCTCTCTCACGTTCCGTAGTGATCACCGCCACAAGCGACCGGTCGCCCCTGCAGCGCCTCCGCGGCGCTTTTCTTGCCACGGCCATCGCGGAGTATTACCGGGACCAGGGCAAGAATGTGCTTTTCATGATGGATTCGCTGACCCGCTTCGCCATGGCTCGCCGGGAGATCGGCTTGGCCATCGGCGAACCCCCGACCTCCAAGGGCTATACGCCCAGCGTATTTGCTTTGATTCCCTCCCTTTTAGAGCGCGTGGGCAATACCGATTCCGCAGGCGGCATCACCGGCATCTACACGGTTCTGGTCGAAGCCGACGACTTAAACGACCCCATTAGCGATGCGGCCCGGTCCGTTCTGGACGGGCATATCGTCTTGTCGCGACGAATCGCCGAGAGAAATCACTATCCCGCCATCGACATTCTCGGAAGCACAAGCCGGTGCATGCCGGATGTCATCAGCCGGGACCAAAAACGCATGTCAGGAATGCTGCGGGAGGTGCTGGCCACGTATGCCGACGCCGAGGACCTTGTCAATATTGGGGCTTATGCGAAAGGGTCGAATCCAAAAATTGACTACGCCTTGAGCGTTATCGATGATCTGAACGGCTTTTTAAGGCAGCAGATCGAGGAGAAAGCCGATTACGGACATTCCATTAACGACCTGGCAAAAATATTGCGCAAACATCCGCCGACAGGAGACATGTGATGTCGGAAGAGTTTCGGTTCAAAACACTAAAACGTGTTCGGGAATTGCGTGAAAAGGAACAGCAGCGCGAGTTCGGAAAAAAACAGCAAAAGGTCCAGGCCATCGTCGAACGGATCGATGGCATCGAATCGAAAAAACACGACGCCATTGATCTCGCCGACCGCGAGAGACGCGAGCTTTTTGATTTGCAGAACGATTTTTTGATTCAACGCTATCTGCAGTCGCTGCATAGGAATAAAGCATACGCCACAGTCGAGCTAGCCGAGGCCGACAGGCAATTGGAAGAGCAGAGGCAGGTCATGCTCAAGGCCATGCAAGAGCGAAAGATGATGGACAAGCTTTACGAGAAGCATAAAGAAGAGTCACGCCTTGAAGAATTGCGCGAAGACACGAAGCGTCTTTCGGAGATCGCCGTTCTTCGGCACGGAAGAGACAAGCAGTTGTAATCCAGGTCCCATTCCGGGACGGGAGCTAGCTGAAATATTATGAGGTTCGCCATGGAACGCAAACTCATTTCGATTCTGATCGCGGCTATCGTCGCTTTTTCATTGATCCATGCCTGGGACGCCGCGGCGCAAGAGGAAAAGGAAAAAGAGGGCGAGTCGAAAGAAGAAAAAGAACCGGACGCCGAAAAAACAGAGGCTGTCGCTCCCGCGCCCCTGGTCCCGCAGGAGTTTGCTTCCATGGAAGAATACCTGAAGAATCTGGAAGATCAGCGCCGTTCCATTACCCGGGAGCGTCAGGCGTTGGTTGCCTTGCGCGTTGAAGTTCGGACTGATATTGATCGCCTTATCAAACTGCAGGCGGAAATAGACTCGCGGCTTAAGGCCGAGGATGCGGCGCAGGCCGTGAAGATCAAAAAACTCATCAGCATCTATTCAAAGATGAAGCCCGATCAGGTTGTTCCACTGCTCAACAACCTTGGTGAGCGATTGCGGCTGCGCGTGATTTACAGCATGAAAACCAAGGATCAGGCGAAGATTCTCGCGCTCATGTCCCCCGAGAAAGCCGCCGACATCACGAAAAAAATCATGAAAAAGGATTTTCAATAAGCGGGAATTTCTCGGACTTTTATATCCACGCGAAGACCGAATGACACGGCCACTGGCAGGTCCTTGCTGCTTTCCACTTTGGCCTGCGTGTTGAGACTCACTTCTCCGCTGGTGATGCAGCGCCGTATCGTGTTGTATTGAAAGCGACCGTGTCCTTTGCCGGTGACGTTCACCTCCTCGGGAAATGCCTTGTCCAGATTCAGGTTTGAATAGGCGTCGCTAAATAGCGCCGTGAGAATGCTGGGGTCAACCGTCAGCGTCGCCACTCCCTCGTCGTCGATTCCCTCGACCATCATCAGCTTGAGATTCCCATCAACCTTGCCTGCGTCATCGAAAATTCTCCCGGCGGGCTTATAAGGCTTGCCCACGCGGATTTCGCCTGTGGGCAAAATGCTCTCGGTCATCATCAGGTGCGTGTTGATGAAGATATTTTGGAGCTGCTTTTCCAGAGCTTCGCCGCGCGCCAACGGCCTGGGGTCCGATTTGTCATCCGGGGGAGCCTCGACGCTCATGGATTCCACGGTTCCGCCCGGTTTAATGCGCAGGTGGATGGGATGGCCGGCCAGGCGCCTGATGATCGTCACTTCGGGGTTTTCTTCGGGCAAAGCCAGCAGCTTCGATCCGAAGATGGCGCTCATCCCTTTCGAGTTCGACCGCGCGATAGTCAGTTCCAAAGGGATAAGGTCCATTTCGATGCGGTCATCGGCAACGGCCTTGACGTCCATCCTGTATTTCATCGTTTCATTGGCGCCAAAGCTCATGCCGAACATGGAAACGCTGACATGGCGCTCCATCTCAAAGTATTGCGTGCGCGTGGCAGCCGGTTTGAACTCGATAGTCTTGGCGCACCCGGCCATTAAGGCGATCAGAAAAATTGCGGCGCAAAGGGCGACCGGCGCCGAGTTACGGTTTTTCATGCTATCTCGCTTTCATCGCTCAAATTGATAAAGCCTGGAACGTGTTCCCTTTTGGCGCCGAACACGTTATTAAGCGCTCCAGCGAGTGTCAATGTTAAATAGGGTGGAGAGTTAAAGTTATGGATGTGACGATCATCGGCCTGCCGCGCACGGGGAAAACTACGCTGCTTCAAGCTTTGGCCGGGGCCGAATTGTCCGGCGGGGGCATTGCGACGGTGCGCGTGCCTGACGAGCGCCTGGACAAACTGAGCAAAATATTTGAACCGAAAAAAGATGTTTACGTGGAGATCCGCGCGCGGGAAGCGGCGTGGCCGGGCGTGGGCGGAAGCCGCCGCAAGAGCGAGATGGAAAAATACATTAACGCCATCCGGGGATCGCAGCTTTTCATTCATGTCATCGCCGCCGTGCAAACACCCATGATGACCGATCCCGCCAATCCCTTGCAGGATTTACAGAAACTCGACGATGAGATGATCTTCAGCGACCTCGTGGCCATTGAACGCATATTGGAGCAAAGCGTTAGATCGCCGCTGGACCCGAACCTGAAAAAACTCCTGGAGCGATTCAAGGATGTCCTGGA
This sequence comes from uncultured bacterium, assembly GCA_964591275.1. Lineage (GTDB taxonomy): Bacteria > Lernaellota > Lernaellaia > JACKCT01 > JACKCT01. The sequence goes on from CAZQAE010000010.1 coordinate 63,795, forward strand.
AGGCGACCAGCCGCTGTGGACTCAAGAGTTAGACGAGCGGGATCACGCAATGATTGCCGGCTACAATCTGATCACGCTCACGCCGCAGCTTGTCGTCGTCAACACCGCCGAAGATGATGAAGGCAAGCATGGAGTGTCGGATTTTGGTGATCGTCTGCATGGCCGCCATGTCGCGTCCCTTTGCTTTACGACAGCCAAGGAAGTGAGCTTTTTGCCTGCGGAAGAGCAGGAACTTTTTGCGCAGGAACTTGGGCTGGATGGCCCCGCCGCCGCGCGCGTGAGCCAGGAAGCTTTTCGGCAGCTCGACCTCATCAGCTTCCTGACCGTCGGCGCCGACGAGTGCAGGGCCTGGGCGATTCGGCGCGGGACCGTGGCGAAAAGCGCCGCGGGCGTGATCCACACCGATTTCGAAAAAGGCTTCATCCGCGCCGTGGTTGTCTCCTACGAAGAATTCATGCAACGCAAGTCCCTGAAAGCCTGCCGCGAAGGCGGCGTCCTGCGGCTGGAAGGCAAGGAGTACGTGGTGCAGGACGGCGACATCATCGAATTTCGCTTTAATGTGTGAATCAGAAGTCAGAAGCCAGAAGATAGAAGTTAGAAGATAGAATTTAGGTTCAGCCCGTGAAACGGGCGATGCAGCAATAGCCCACAGCCTGTCCTGAGCATAGCCGAAGGGCGTGAGCTGTGGGGATAGAAGTCAGTATTAATAAATCAAGCCCGTAAAACGGGCGACGCCGTGGCCTGATTAGCCCCGCATCGGGGCGGCAGTTTGTAGCCCGGTGCAAAGCGCCGGGACCATGAAATCAACTCATCTCCATCGAAGCCCCGAAGGGGCGGCAGATAATTAAATTGAAATCGTAAGATTCCGAGAGCGCGCTTTTGTGTCGCCTATTTCATGGGCTTTGTATTCTAAGCAATCCACTTTCCCATAGCTCCCACCTTCGCCAACGCTCAGGCGCGGCTATGGGTTATTTCTGCTTTGCCCGTGTGGGCAAACTGATGATAGAGAAACTTGCTTTCAGTCACTGGCTACAGAGCACTTTTCACTTCTCACTGGAAAACTGGTCTTGACTTATTCTAACAAAGCGATAATTTACAATTGATGTGAACAAAATACGGAGAATTGAAATTGGGTTTGAAAAGCGAAAAGTGTGAGCATACTTCGGGGCGAAACTTCGGCTCTCAATGGTTCTCTCAAGATGGGTGTGTCGAAAACCACACTGTATTTACCTTCGTTTCAGCAGATCAAAGCTACAGGCCACCTTCAGTCGTGCCAATTTGGATTAGAAAATGGGTTGCATTTTCCACATTTGCTCTAACAGATAGATTGCATGGAATTGATCTTGTGTGTCGGAGTTGTTGTGTTTGTTGATATTTGCAACTCTATCAATTCAGATGTTTTCAAAAATATGAGAGAGAAGAGTCTCGCTGTATTTCTTGTTGGTGCAGGAAGGGGAAATCAAAACAGTATAAGGGAGCCTGTCAGGAAAGAGCTAACGAGAAGAAGTTATTTAAATTGGATTGATGTATATTACCCTGAATACTTATTTGATGAACTTATTGGAAATCGGGCGAATTACAATTTGCTTACTCTTGAAAATATGTTGGCCAAGAGTGTTCATTCAGTAGTGATTCTTCTTGAAAGTCCAGGTTCTTTTACTGAACTTGGTGCTTTTTCAAATCATAAGGCTCTCTGTAATAAATTAGTAGTTGTAGTTGACAAGAAGTTTAAAACGTCAAAAAGCTTCATTCTTCTTGGTCCTATTCGTCATTTAGAGGAAAACACAGATAGCATAATTATTTATTATGACTTTACAGGCAACAATACATCCGAACTTGGCACGAAAATAAAACAAGCTGTCAGAAAAATGTCTAGCAACGTATCTATTGATATGTCTGTGAGCAATATTATTGCAGCCCAATATTATATGCTATCAGCCATCTATGTAATGCAGCCCGTTAAGAAGGATATTATTACTAAGATGGTTTCATCCTTGGGAGTTGATTCTTTCGATGAAGCAGTTGCAATAGGTACATCTTCTATAAATATTTTGCTTCGACGGAAAGAAATTATTTTTGAGAATGCTAAGTATAATTTGTCACCGAAAGGAATTGCAAGGCTGTTTAATTGTATCAAGCATGAACCCAAAGAACATCAAATTAAGAAATCTCTTGATAAACTTCGAGTGCAAATATTAAACTGTACACTTAGGAGGAATAGATCATTTCCAATTTAAGGAGAGGGCCAATTGATCTTAGAACGCCTTTGGCGTTTATGGCTGGGTGCCGCTTGTCGGCGCCATGGCGTACTACCCTTAGGTACCGGACGGTGTTTCGCCGGCCTAGATTAAAACTTTCCAATATTTCACATGAATGTCCTGAAAAAGCCAGCTTTTTTACGGAGATTCATCCGATGTGCTTTAGAGTAAGACAATTTTGGCCCTCTCCTTCATTTTTAGAGGAAGATTATGCTGTCTAATGGTGACTCCAATTTGCAAAATTTTGGGCTTCCGATTTTAAAAAACATTCAAGACTTTTCGGATAATCTCCATTTGTCAAAAGGCTTAATATATAATCTATCAAAATATAATCATCACTATTACCGTGAATTTAAATTACCTAAGCGCCAAGGAGGATATAGATATATATATTCTCCTTCCAAAGAAATGAAAGCTGTCCAAGCATGGATACTGAGAAATATTTTAGATAATATAAATATATCTGAATGTGCAACAGGATTTGTAAAGGGAAAATCTGTTCTCGATAATGCAAAGAAGCATGAAGGCAATCGCTATTTTCTATGCTTAGATATCGAGGAATTTTTCCCTTCAATAAAATACTCGCATATTTATACTGTTTTTCATACGTTTGGCTACAACAAACATGTATCACATATTCTTTCCTCCTTATGTAGTACAAAAGGAATATTGCCTCAAGGAGCGGTGACTTCACCTGCTTTGTCAAATATTGTGTGCACAAAAATTGATAAAAGAATATCTGGCTATGCTGGAAAGCACAATATTGTTTACTCAAGATATGCTGACGATATGGCTTTTTCAGCCTTGACTCATAAATGGCTGACAAATGTCTACCGAATTGTTCGAGAGATTGTTGTAGATGAAGGATTTTCACTAAATGAAAAGAAAACACGCTTTTTAGGGCCACTTAAGCAAAGAAAGGTAACTGGAATTGTGATTAGTGATGATTCTATGGGGATTGGCAGGAAGAAAAAAAGAGAAATTAGGGCTGCTATACATAAGTTAATTAATGAGTATACTCAAGAAGGCAATGGGGGATATTCTGATGTGGAAAGAGAAAAACTCAAACTACATATAAAAGGTTGGCTAGCTTACATTCACCATATTGATTCTGTAGGTCATCGCCAGCTAGTCAGTTACACAAGTAACTTGTCAGGCAGGTATGGTGTTATTAATCCTCTCGCATAGGCAATTCGAAAAATTGGGATTTCGAGAATTGCCGCACTTTATTAATGCTTTTGTCAAAAAAATTTAAGGATAGTGTGGTTGATCCCCGATTCGCAGACGACTTGACCATGCAACGGTGGCCTACAACGCCTGGAAGACTTTGAGTTCAAGTTCAGAAATCGTCCGGTAGTGTTTGGCGTTGCCTGAGCACAGTTTCATTTTGTTTTCCGCGGCGGTTGCTGCGATCAGCGCATCGGCGACGCCGAGACCTGATTTCAGGGCGTACTCTTCCATGTAAATACTCGCCCGGTGACCGATGTTTTCCGTAAGCGACGCCGTTTCAAAGTAGCGTAAAAATCGGCGGATGGATTTTAATTCTTTTGCGTCGCGAGCGCCTTGAAAAAGTTCCATGCACGTCACAACGGAAACCGCCCGGTCGGCATCCCGATCCACGGCGCGCACGGCCCTGGCATTTCCCCGAAGAACCCATATCAAAACGTCCGTGTCAATGAGCATCAAAGCGATCCTTTCGCAGCTCTCGCACGTACTTCTCAGGGTCGCTCATTTCGCCGCGGTCCGCCCACATGCCGACGGCGGGATTATCCGCGATGGATGCGTTGTCCCCACCGTTTTTCCTGGGGATAATTTCCGCGATCTCGCGTCCACGCACGGAAAGCGTAACTTTTTCATTGCGGTTGACGGCATCGATAATTTTTTTCGGATTCCGTCTCATGTCCAGCATCGTCGCTTTCATCTACGCACCTCCCTTGCTTGTGCACACTTGTAGTGTGCACTTATGCTTGGGCGCCGTCAAGCGGATAATGCGGATTACGCAGCGTCATTTTGATTTTGTGCGGCTGTTTATTGAGATCAGAGCGTCGGCGACGCCGGGACGCTAAACTTCGATTTTTGGCGAAGTCATTGCCTTTCGCCATCCCAACAAACCCATAGGGATAAGGAACGGAGCATAATCGTTATACACGCGTATCTCAAAAATGTTGCCGACAATCATTATGCAGGCCAGGCCGATGAGCGCGTAAACGGTCAACACCTTGAAATCATATGGAGAGGCTTGAAAACCCAGAGGGATAAAAATCAGCAATCCCACGTACGTGGAGAGAATGAACAGGATTGGTGCGATTCCATAGTGCCCCGTCAGGACGCTTAAGTTGTCTTTGAAATGATTCTGAAACAGAGCGCCCGGGAAGTAATGCATCAGGAAGCCATAGATCCCGCACGCCAGGACAATTGAAATAATCCCCCACAAAATGGCCTGGCGCCATCCGTGCGATTTCAGGGAAAATAGAAACAAAACCGGAATAAACGCGATGACGGTTTCGCGATTTACGATACCGATCGGCAGCAGCAATAACCAAAGCCATTTTTTATTGCTGGTGGCCGCATGGACCAGTCCGATGTTGAAAATCAGTCCCGGCACGTCGTAGCAGTAGCGCCAGCCGTGCGGGGGGATTGGTCGAAAACTTATGTCAAACAACCATGCCGTGCAAAGACTGAAGGCGAGAAATACAAGACATAACAAAGAGAAGTCAGGACCAAAATAATCTCGCAGCCAAAAATAATAAAGATAATACAAAGCAAAAATCGCAAAGTAGTAAAAGGCTCGTTCCGCGGTTTCCGGGGAAACAGCGCCTTTGGAAAGAGTGATGATTCCGCCGATGGCCAAAGGCGAGAGCATTCGCTGTTGCCAAGGCTCTGTTGCGGTGCTCGACAGGACCCGCTTGAAGGAACCGAGTCCAAACTCCGCCGTTGTCTTGAAACAAAAAACAACGGAAACCCAAGCCAGAAAGGCGACCAATAATGAGACGACTAATTTCTCCCGCCAACCCGAGCTTTTCATGATTTGACGTTTGCACATCATAATAAAAAAAACAATATTCCAAATTCTGCGTGCCCAGATTCCGGGATTCGGCGCTTGTCGTGATGGATACTTTGGATGACCGCGTTTTCACAATGCAATTTGATTTCGACGCGTTGGAAGCCGGTGAACACATCATCCGCATTGAAGATCCGACCAGGCAAAATAATGCCAACGGCGTTGATTCCATCAAGGTAGTATCCGGGGGGTGATCCACCGATTGCCGGATTTTCCTTAGAATTTCATTGACTTATGCCTCGATGGGCTGTATAGACTCCCCGATCGCAAGCGATCCTCCAGCGAATCCGCGTGGTCCTTCACGCCTTCTGGGCCAATAATAAAATCCCCCAGATAATTATCGATGCAGGCTATGTTTGCCGTTTGCCTTGGACGAATCAGGGTCAAGACAGGTACATTTTTATGCTTTTTGAGGAATTCGGATTTTCCGATTCAATAATCAAGTCCATCAATCGACAGGGCTATAAAGTCCCTACAAAAATTCAGGAATTGGCTATTCCACAAGTAATGACCGGCAAGGATGTCATGGGGTGCGCGCAGACCGGCACCGGCAAAACGGCGGCCTTTGCGCTGCCAATCCTGGAGCGTATGAGCCAGTCCGAAAACACGCGCGGAAAGAGGCGGATTCGTGTCCTCGCACTCGCGCCGACACGCGAACTGGCCTCCCAGATCGCGCAGAGTTTCACCGATTTCGGGCAAAACTTGGGCTTTCGCACGACCGTTATTTTCGGGGGCATCAATCAGTCACGGCAAACCCGCGCGCTCGGCGCCGGCATTGACATTTTGGTGGCAACGCCCGGACGCTTGCTTGACCTGATGAACCAGGGTTATGTTGATTTGTCCAGCATTGACACTCTCATACTCGATGAAGCCGATCGCATGTTGGACATGGGCTTCATTCATGACATCCGGCGCATCGTCGCTCCGATCCCGAAAAATCGGCAGACCTTGCTGTTTTCGGCAACTTTGCCGCACACCATCGTGCAACTGGCCAGAGGCATTTTGGACTCGCCGGTCACGGTGAACGTCTCCCCGCCCGCCACGACGGTTGAGAGCATTCATCAATCCGTGTATTTCGTCGAGCGGCCGGATAAAATGGATTTGCTGGTGAAATTGCTGCGCGGTGAATCGGTGAACCGCATGTTGGTATTTACAAAAACCAAGCACGGCGCCGACAAGGTTGTCCGCAAGCTCTGCGGCGCCTCCATCTCGGCGGTCGCCATTCACGGCAACAAATCACAGAACAGGCGCGAGCAGGCTCTGGGTGATTTCAAATGCGGAAAATCGCGCGTCCTCGTCGCCACCGACATCGCCTCGCGCGGTTTGGATATTGAGCAGGTGACGCATGTTGTGAACTTCGATCTGCCCCACGAACCGGAATCCTACGTCCACCGCATCGGTCGCACCGGTCGCGCCGGGGCGTCGGGTATTGCGATGTCGTTCTGCGGTCGCGAGGAGCGCCCGCTGCTCACTGCCATTGAGCGTCTGATTCGCCAGCGCGTTAACGTGGTGCATAGCAATCCGCAAATCAACTTCGTCGGATCACCGCCGCCCAGGCAGGCGCCCGAGCCCACGTTCAAGCGTGCTCCCCAGCAGGCAGCGCCAAGCGGCGTGGCCAGGCCGAGGCGTCGCCACCCAGAGCGTGAAGCCGATGCGCCACGCCAGGGTTCGGGCAATCCGCGCAGAAAAAGCCAGGCACGCGGTTTTGGCCACCCCACTCGTTCTAGCAGCAGCGGCCCCCAGAGTTCCGGCAATAGCCGTCCCAATCGGTCGGGTATAAGCGGCCCAAACCGTGGCAAATCTGGAAACTCCGCCCGCCCCGGCTCCGCTCCGCAGCGCGGCTAAAGGCATGCAAATCCGCCATGCGGCGCTTGGAGCAAAAACTCGGATTTCCCCCGAATTTCCTTGCATTTTTGGCATCACCATCCAGATCGAAAAATGCTTTGAGATAATGAGGCAAAACAGCATGGGCCGAGAATTGTCGGTTGCACGGGTGCATTAATCGCCTCGTAACTTTGCGCCTTCGCCTCGCTTCATGCCAAAGTCACAAAAAAATCTGTCAAATCCGGGTTGCCGCCAAGCGAGAAAGAAAATATAAATAGAATTTCAAGGATTTTGAGCCAAAGGCTCGATATCCGCCTGATGAAAATAATAAGCACTTTTAGAAGGCCGTTTTTGCTTAAGCGGCCAAAGGATTTATTGATGGCATTGAAAACCAACATCCGAGACTTGCGCTTTAATCTTTTTGAATTCCTGGACATGAACAGCTTGTTTTACACCACTCGCCACAAGGGCCTCACGCAGGACATGGCCGAGATGGTTCTGGGCGAAGCCGACAAGGTCGCCAAGGGAGTCATGGCACCGATCAACAAGACCGGCGACGAAGCTGGCGCACAATTTTCCGCCGGTCGCGTTCAACTCCCCAAGGGATTCAAAGAAGCCTGGGCCAGGATTGCCGAAGGTGGTTGGCTTGGCCTTTCCGGAAGCCCGGATTACGGCGGGCAGGGACTTCCCATTTCCTTGAAGGTCGCCGTGGACGAACTGTTTTTATCGGCGAACACCAGCCTGGCGCTGACATGCGGCCTTTCTCCTTCCGCCGCGTCCGTGATCGAGGGATTCGGTAGCGACGAACTCAAAGACACATACCTGGAAAAAATTTACTCCGGCGTATGGGCCGCGTCCATGTGCCTGACCGAGCCGGGAGCAGGTTCGGCTCTGGCTTCGGTTCGCACTCGCGCCGAGAAGATCGCCGGCAGCGAAGATCGTTACCTGATCACCGGCGAAAAGCTCTTTATCACCGCCGGAGAACATGACCTTACTGAGAATATTGCACATCTCGTCCTGGCCAGGGTCCCCGACGCTCCCGTGGGCACCCGCGGCATCAGTCTCTTTGTCGTGCCGAAAATGCGCCCTGACCCCGACGGATTTTTGCACGAACCCAATGACGTGACCTGCCAGCGCATCGAACACAAGATGGGCATCAAGGCCAGTCCGACCTGCTCTTTGACTTTTGGAGACAAAGGCGAATGCGAAGGCGTCATCATCGGCCAGGAGAATAAGGGCCTGATGTATATGTTTCGCATGATGAATGAAGAGCGCATCAATGTGGGCGTCCAGGGAGCGGCGCTGGCTTCGGCGGCCTATTTCTATACGCTTGATTATTGCAAGGAGCGGCTGCAAAGCCCCCATTGGACCAGGATGCGCGATCGTGAAGCTCCCAACGTGGCCATCGTCGAGCACCCCGACGTGCGCCGGATGCTCATGTGGCAAAAGAGCCATGTGGAAGGGATGCGGGCTTTGCTTCTGACCACCGCCTACTACGCCGATCTGAGCTACAGTCTCGAATTTGAAACGGAGCGCGCCCGATACGATGGTCTGGTCCAATTGCTCACACCTGTCTGCAAAGCCTTTTGCACCGACCGGGGATTCGAGTCCACTATTATGGCTGTGCAATGCCTCGGCGGATACGGCTACACCAGCGAATACGACGTTGAGCAATACGCTCGAGACGCCAAGATCGGTTCGATCTACGAGGGCACCAACGCCATCCAGTCCATGGATTTTCTCCTGCGAAAGATCCCCATGAACGGCGGCGAAGCCCTCCAAGCCTACATGACTATCATCACGCAGGACTTGGAGCGATTTGCTCAGGTCGACGATATGGCGCTGTACGTGGAGCAGGTTTTCGAAGCCAAAAAACGCTTTGAGTCCGTCATTGAAAAACTGGCCCAGTGCCGTGGCGACAACGGCTTTCACCCACTTATGCAGGCGACGAAGGTCTTGGAAATGATGGGTGATATTTGTGTCTCTCATTTGTTGCTCAAACAATCCGCCATCGCACAAAAGCGTCTGAATATGGGCTTCGAAAAACTGGGGGCCGAAAGCAACGAGGATATGGTTAAGGCGATAGAAGGAAATGACGACCTGACCTTCTTTTACGGCAAGGTCAAGGTGGCGCAGTTTTACGTTACGCAGGTTCTTCCGGGCATCTACGCTAAGGCCAGGGCCATTGAGTCCATGGACAGCTCGGCGATGGACGTGATTCTCTAACGCGCCTGACCCGACCTTCGATCACGAATTCGCGAATGGACATTTGTTTTTAAAGTCTGCATTTGTGGATTTTGGCCCGCTGTTGCAACGTGACAAATACAAGCTTTGATGTTATCCACAGTAGGAATCGATGAATTGCCCATCAGGCGCCTGCAAGGGACGCTGGATGTCATATTGGCGTTAACGGAGATATTTCATGGAAACAACACAAGGCGACAACAAACTGGCGGTCTTTATTGACTTTGAAAACCTGGCCCTGGGTTTCAAAGACAGACCGGGGAAATTTCAGATCAGCCGCGTTCTGGCCCGCCTTGTGGAAAAAGGCAAGATTATCGTGAAAAAGGCCTATGCCGATTGGAAACCCTACGCCGATTTCAAGCGGGAATTGCACGAGGCGGCCATCGAGTTGATCGAGGTGCCTCACCGATCTATGGCTGGCAAGAACTCGGCGGACATTCGCATGGTCGTTGACGCCCTGGATTTGTGCTATTCCAAGGAACACATCAACACTTTCGTGGTTTGCTCCGGCGATTCGGATCTCTCCCCCCTGGTCTCCAAACTCAAGGAGAACGGGAAAAACGTCATTGGCCTGGGCCTCAAGGACTCCACCAGCAAGCTCCTGGTGGCCAATTGCGACGAGTTCATTTTCTACGAGGATCTTGAATCGCCCAAGCGCATGCCCACGGTCAACAAAAATGTTACGAAAACAAAGCGCGAAGCTTTTGAACTGTTGCTTGAAGCCATGGACGCACTGATCCGGGAAGACAAAGAGATTTTATGGTCAAGCATGGTTAAGCAAACCATGAAGCGTAAAAGACCCGAATTCAGCGAGGCTTATCATGGCTACCACTCCTTTTCGGAGCTTCTGGAGGACGCTGAGAAGAACAGGCTTGTCAAACTGACAAAGGAAGCACGAAGCGGAACATACGTGATAACCGGATACGGGACCAAGTCCTCGGAAAAATAAGAACGGATAGGCCGCCAGGCCAGAGAAAATCATCAGCGCTTCGGCAAAAAAGGCGAAAACGATATAGAAAAACGATGGTGAAAGACACCTTGACGCCAGCCATGCAACAGTGGTTCGACATGAAGAGCCGCTACCCTGACCATGTACTCATGTTCCGTATGGGTGATTTTTACGAGATGTTTTATGAGGACGCGGAAACGGCTTCACGCGTCCTGGACATCGCCCTGACCTGCCGCAACAAAGGCTCTGAGGCGCCGGTGCCGCTGGCAGGAATCCCCTATCACGCCCTGACCGGATACCTCTCAAAGTTCGTGCGCGCCAATTACAAAGTGGCGATCTGCGAGCAACTGGAAGATCCCAAAAAAACGAAAAAGCTCGTCAAACGTGGGGTGACACGCGTCGTGACCGCCGGCGTTGCGATCGAGCCCGAGACATTGGACGAAAAAAGTCACAACTACCTCATGTGCGTCGTGCGTGATCAGGAGCGCTGGGGTTTCGCCGTGGCCGAACTGACGACGGGAGATTTCACCCTCGGATCATTTTCGGATGAAAATCGAATGGTTTCCGAAATCAACCGGCGGGAGCCGGCGGAAATCGTAGCTCCGGCGTCCCTGAACGAATCCGAGCATCTTGAAAAACTGGTCAAGGCCCTTGCCACTCCGCTCATATCTTATCTCGACGATGAGGTTTTCGATCTTGACGCAGCCGTCGCCTCGCTGGATATTCAATTTCCCGAAGACAAAGTCGGGAATATGGATCGGGAAAAATTCGGACCGGCGCTGCGGGCCGCAGGCGGAGCGCTGAATTACCTGCTCAGCACGCAGATGTGCGAGCTTGGCCACATCAACAAACTCAAGATATTTTCCGGCGACGAGTTCATGGTCATGGACGAGACCGCCAAGCGCAATCTGGAACTGACTTCCAGCCTGCGCGAGGGCAAAAAGCGCGGCAGTCTTCTTTGGCTCCTGGATCAGACCGTTACGGCAATGGGCGCGCGCCTTTTGAAGCAATGGTTGTTGTATCCGCTTTTATCTCCTTCCGAAATCCGCCGCCGCCACGCGGCTGTGGAGACATTGGTGACAGAAAGCGTAAAGCGCGGCGAGATATGTGATCTTCTGCGCCAAACGCACGATCTGGAGCGTCTGTGCGGGCGCATCAGCATGGCCATCGGCAACGCCCGCGACCTGATCGCTTTAAAAACGAGCCTGGTGATTTTGCCGGCCCTGCGCAGTCACTTGGCCAATTTCACGAATCCGCTTTTGGCGGAATTGGGCAAAAACCTCGACGACCTGGGAGATATCCGGGATCTTATCGAGCAAAGCATTGAGGACGAACCGCCCTTAACCTTGCGAGAAGGCGGCATTCTCAAAGATGGCTATAATCCCGAGCTTGACGACCTGCGGGCTATCTCGCGAAGCGGCAAGCGCTACCTGTCGGACATGGAGGCCGCCGAGCGTCAGCGCACCGGGATTTCCAAACTGAAAATTGGATACAACAGGGTCTTCGGCTATTACATCGAGATCGGCCACGCGCACAAGGACAAGGTTCCCGATGAATACATCCGCAAGCAGACGCTGGTGAACGCTGAGCGCTACATCACGCCGGAACTCAAGGAATACGAGGAAAAGGTCCTCAACGCGCAGGATCGCATCCATGAAATCGAATACAATCTTTTTGGCGAAATCCGAAAACGGATAGCGGATGAGGTGGCGCGCATCCAGAAAACGGCTCGCGTGCTGGCGACGCTGGACGTCTTGGCCAATTTTTCCATGTTGGCGGAAACCAATAATTACGTGCGCCCCATCATCGACGACTCCGACATCCTCGAAATCGACGAAGGCCGCCACCCGGTTGTGGAGAAGGCGAATCCCGGCGAAAGATTCATACCAAACGATACGCTTCTCGATACGGGGGAAAGTCAGCTTTTGATCATCACCGGTCCGAACATGGCCGGCAAATCGACCTATATCCGGCAGGTGGCGCTCATTACGCTGATGGCGCAAATTGGTTCTTTTGTGCCCGCGAGATCGGCGCGGATCGGCGTGGTGGATCGCATCTTTACTCGCGTGGGCGCTTCGGACAACCTGGCTCGCGGCGAATCCACTTTCATGGTGGAGATGAAGGAAACGGCCAGCATTCTGAGCGAGGCGACGCGCCGGAGCCTCATCGTGCTCGACAAGATCGGCCGGGGCACCAGCACCTTTGACGGCCTTTCCATCGCCTGGGCGGTCACCGAGTACTTGCACGACAACCCCCGTTTGCAGTCGCGGACCCTATTCGCGACGCATTATCATGAAATCGTGGACATCGCCCGGGAAAAAACACGGGTGAAAAACTTCAACATCGGCATCATCGAGCGCGACGACACGCTGGTATTTTTACACCGGATTCTGCCGGGCAGCGCCAACAGAAGCTACGGTATCCAAGTCGCAAAACTCGCCGGTTTGCCGGACGAGGTCATAGAGCGAGCCAAGGAGATACTGGCCAACCTGGAAAACACCGAGTTGGATGAAATCGGCAGGGCGCGCATTGGGCGTCAGCGGGGCGTCTCGGCGCCTTCAAAAGGGCAGCTTTCTCTCTTTGGCCCTACGCGGCCCTCGCCGGTGGAAGAAGAACTCAAACGCATCGATCCCATGCGCCTGTCGCCCCTGGAAGCGCTGAATATGCTGATCGCCTTAAAGGACAAAGTGGACAAGGGATGATCCGACGCCCGGCCATCATGACGCAAGAAAAATTGACCGCATCCATTGCCGCCGTGCTCTTTTTGTTCATCATGATCAGCTCGTTTTTCGCCGTATCCGCCGACGCCGCCACAACCGAGCAGCAGTACAAAAAAATCCAGAAAAATTATCAGAAGTTCCTGAAGGACGAGGGGAAAAAAACCTATCGTCATTTTTGGCTGCGTTACATCGATAGATTTTTAGCGCTGCAAAAACGCCATCCCAAATCGACGAGGGCCGACGACTCCCTATACATGGCCGCAGGCGCCTACGTGAAGCTTCACGAGTATTCCTATCTGCAAGACGATCTAAAAAAGGCCGTGAAATATTACAACAGCCTGGCGGCGAAATATCCAAAGAGCAACCTGGCCGACGACGGTCTCGTGCATGCCGGGCAGGTTTTGGAAAAGCTCGGCGACAAAAAAGGCGCTTATGAGCGTTATGCCCTGTGTGTTTTAAAATTTCCCAAGGGGGATTTTACACCCAAAGCACGGGCGGGTAAAAAACGGCTTTCAAAATACGCTCCCAAGCCGATTCCCAAACCCAAACCCAAACCAGCGGCGACGCCGATGCCAACTCCAACGCCAATCGCTGAAAAGACTTCTGTGTCGCCGCCTCTTGCGACGCCCGCGCCTTCAGCCATCACGCAAGCCCTCAGCGAAGTGGACCAAACAAAAGCGGAAAGACCGGTCGAGGATGATGCTGCGGGCGACAAGGAATGGCTGGTGTTGGAGCCCATTCCTCTGGAAGTTTTCGGCGTGCCCGTCATTCGGAAAATAAACCATTGGAGCAATCCGGATTATACGCGAATCGTCATCGAGCTGTCCGAGAAAGTCGATTATAAGCAACATCTCCTGGAAGAGGTTCCGGGAAGCCGGCTACCTAGAAGGCTCTATCTGGACTTTGATAACTGCTATCTCCCGAATCGCATGGACAAGGAATACCCCATCGGCGACGGATTGCTCAAGCGGGTTCGCGCGGGGCAAAACACCGAGGAGGTGGTGCGAGTTGTCCTGGACATTGAAAGTATTGATGAGTTCCAGATTTTCCCTCTTCTTGATCCTTTTCGCATCGTCATCGACGTTAGCGGAGAAAAAAGGACCGTCGTTGCCGCCAAGCCTCCCACGCCGACCGCAAAGCGCCGTATTTGGAAGGTCGTAATCGATGCCGGGCACGGGGGAAAGGACCCGGGCGCCATGAGCCGAGGCGGCGACAAGGAAACGGACCTGGCCCTGTCCATTGCAAAATTGGTGGAAAAGGAATTTGAAAAGGATAAGGACATCAAGGTGTTGCTGACGCGCCGAAGCGATCGTTTTATTACGCTCCCGCATCGCCCGGCCATCGCCAACAGTTACGGTGCCGATCTGTTCGTGTCCATTCACATCAATGCTGCGCGCAATCGCAAAGCCTCGGGTATCGAGGTCTATAATTTTGCGCCGAAGGCCGGAGCGGACATCGCCGATCTGGTCGCTGCGGAAAACGCCACGGATGTCGCGGGCGTTATGAGTATGAATACACTTTTGGATGGTCTGACGCTTTTGTACAAAAGAGCCGAGAGCAATAATCTGGCCGCGAAGGTTCAATCTTCCATGCTTGTTCAGGCGCGAAAACAGTACCGCGACGTCAAATCACGCAGGATTCGCGGGGCGCCTTTTTACGTTTTGTTGGGCGCGAAAATGCCCGCGATCCTGGTGGAATGCGGATTCCTCACGAATAGTACGGAATTGCGCCGCCTCAAAAACAAGCGTTATCAAAAGGCGCTGGCTCTTGGCATTGCACAAGGCGTCAGACAATATTTTTCGGAGTTTGACTGATGCCCGCCATCGATCAACTCATCGACCGGTATATGGTTTTTCTCAAAGGCGAAAAAGGGCTGGCGAAAAACACCCTGGACGCCTACGGTCGCGATTTGGTCCTCTTTGTGAATTATTGCGACCGCGAGGGAATAGTGGATGTAAAAAATCTGGCCCGCGAGCATCTGCTGGAGTTCGTGGGTCGAAGGCGCGAACAGGGGTGTTCGGCGCGCACTGCGGCCCGAAACCTGATCTGCGTGCGCGGTTTTCTCAAATTCCTGCTGATGGAAAACATCATCGCCGACGACCCTTCCGAACTGGTTGGTCTTCCAAGAATTCGCCGCAACCTGCCCGAGGTTTTGGATGAGCAGGAAGTGGAAATCATTCTGGCCGCTCCGGATCGAAGCAAAGCCGCCGGCCAGCGTGACGCCGCCATGCTGGAACTTCTCTATGCCTCCGGCCTGCGCGTCAGCGAATTGGTTAATCTCAAGACCGCGCAGATGAACTTTGAGTTGAATTATCTTCGCACCATAGGCAAAGGGCAAAAGGAGCGTTTGGCGCCTTTTACTCAAAGCGCCAGGGATCTTGTTTGCGAGTACATGGAATCGTCGCGGCTCAAGCTTTTGAAAGGAAAAATCTCCGAGTACCTTTTCGTCACCAAGCGGGGCGGTCCGATGACCCGGCAGAATTTTCAGGCGATACTCAACAAGCTTGCACTGAAAACCGGGATTGGGAAAAAACTCCATGCCCATATGCTTCGGCACAGCTTCGCCACGCATATGCTGAGTCGCGGAGCCGATCTGCTTGTTGTGCAAAAACTCCTTGGGCACGCCGACATCTCGACGACGGAAATCTACACGCACGTTGACAAAGCCCGCTTAAAACGCCTGCATAAAAAGATTCACCCCAGGGGATGACATGACGAACACCGGCGACCTGATGATCGAAGTATTAGCGAAAAAGACGATGTCGAGAATCGAACACATTGGTCGAATCGCCAGGCAGATGGATTACGACGTTTATATCGTCGGCGGATGCGTTCGCGATCTTCTTTGTCAGCGGCGGATAATCGACGTGGATATCGGCGTTGTCGGAGACGCAATAGCCCTGGCCGAATCGGTCGGCATAAGTTTCCCATGCAAGGTCAAAAGGCATTTGCGTTATCGTAATGCAGCGCTTTTGTTTGACGATGGGGAAAAGATTGATCTGGCGACCGCGCGGCGGGAAATATATCCCGAACCGGCGGCGTGGCCGGTGGTTGAAGCGTCGGACATAAACGACGATTTGGCTCGCCGGGACTTTTCCATCAACTCGATGGCGATTAATATCGAGCCGGAAAGATTCGGAAGTCTCGTCGATCCCCACAACGGAAGGAACGATTTAAAAGCCGGACTGATTCGTGCGTTGCACGAAAAATCTTTTGTCGACGATCCAACGCGCATTCTCAGAGCCTTTCGATTCGCCGGTCGCTTCGGCTTTCAGATTGAGAACGAGACCGCGCAATGGATGAGTTCATTTTTCAAGCAGGACATCCGTTACGCTTCGGCCCGTTCCAGGATGGCCGCCGAGATGATGATTATTTACACAGAAGAGGATCCGAGGCCGGCGTTATTGATGATACGCCAATCAAAAATCAGAGAAGCGATACATCAGAATTTTCTTGACAACGATTACATCATTGAATTGTTCGACAAAATTATTCCGGTCATTGAATGGTTGGGCGAAAATCAACCGGGCGAAACCATCGAAACATGGAAAGTCTGGCTCCTGGCGGCGTACTCGTCCACAAGCACACGGGCCATCCGCAATTTCCTGAAAAGGATTAATCACCCGGATCTTTCACTCATTGAAGATTTGCGTGGGATTCGCAGGGTGCATCAATCGCTGCTTCATGACCGCGTCACCAAAGACAGCGGATTTGC
Organism: uncultured bacterium; assembly: GCA_964591275.1. GTDB lineage: Bacteria > Lernaellota > Lernaellaia > JACKCT01 > JACKCT01. Next base: position 80,566 of record CAZQAE010000010.1, read on the forward strand.
CAATGCCTTCACGCCGCTTTCTACGGAAGCCTTGCTGGTCCTGATGGCGAAAACGCCCAATCGCAAGGTCCGGGACGCAGTTGAGCGATACCTGAAAGACCTGCGTCGCCGAAAGCTCGGCATACGTGGGGCGGACCTTCAAAAACTGGGAATGACGCCAGGTCCCGAGATGGGTCGGATTCTAAAGGAAGTGAAAAACGCTCTTTACGATGGCGAGGTCAAAGGGCGCGCCGAGCAGCTTGAACTGGCAAAAAAACTGAGCGAAGGTCTTTGAGGCGCCGCCGTAATTAAAATAGCCCGCAGCCGCCTTCGTCGGAATCGTTACTCGAACTGGAAGGCGCAATTTCCTTGTCGTCATCGGTGCCCTCGTCATCATCGTCATCGTTGTCATCATCATCTGTGGCATCATCGTTCACATCGTCATCCTCAATATCGTCATCATCAAGGTCGTCGTCATAAGGAACATCGTATTCAACGGGCAGTTTGCCGGTGAGTGGGAGAATGTTTCTTTTCGTCACGACGATATCGACATCCGACAGATCAATCTGCGGCCCGAAATCGACGGCGACGATGCCGTCGGCATCCGTTGTGAGAAGCTCGTCAATATCATCATTGAAAAGGTGAACCCGCGCGTCGGCGACAGGACCATCAGCTGTTTGCAGCAATATCTCGAAGTTGGCCGGTTCGCCGCGCGTCAACGTATTGGACCCCGGCGCCTCAATGGCTATGGGCGGCGCACTCCAGGGATTAAGGTGTGGATCGCCGAAGATGTGAAATTGCTGCATGACCTCTTCGGTCTCCATGCCCGACGGTTCAGGAAAGACCTCATACATGTCTAGCTTGGCTTGCATGGCCGCTTGCCCGTAGGTGTCGATGCCGTCCTCGAAATAGGCGCGTGTCAGCGCTTTGCCCAGTTCATCGGTGTAGAAAAAAGGCGTGTCGCGCCCGGCGGCGAAGATAAGGGCGGCGCCTTTTTTCTCGCCGGTCTTCATCCAGGCTTCGGCGAAGCAATCGTAATTCTTGTCGAAAGCGCCGTTGGAACAGGCGATGGACGTAATCACCGGCATCATTCCCGCGTTGTCCAGTTCCAAAACGTGGCTCACATCCATGTTTTCGTCGAGGCTTGTCCAAGCCGTCGTCGATCCGTGTCCGAAGTAAGTGATCCAACTGTTGCCGGCGTTGACGGCGGAAACGACGCTGCCGAGCAAATTTGTCTCGTCCGAGTCAATGAAATAATTCACGTTGGCGAAGCCATAGGTCTCCGTCAGTCCTCCGCAATACTCGGCATTTTCGTCATCGAAATAATCCGACCCGGAAATGTTGATGGACGACGCGAACCAGTCGGGAAGGTCGGCGACGGGGTGTTTTTCATATGCGACGGACTTGGCGACTTGGATGTCGATCTCTTCAGGCGTATTTCCCGTGATGCGACCGATGATGAAATCCGCAAGATAATCGTCGCCGTCAACGGTTGTATATTTGTGGTCGGCGGGCGTTTCCCAAATTCCGCAGGGGGTTGGGATATGATCATGGTCGCCTACGAGAAGGACGTAATCCAATCCTGCGCCGTCGTAACGGCCGGCAAGATAGTCTGAAAGATCGTTGGTCGTGCTTCCGATTTCACTAAAGGGGACAAGGTTCACCGCCAGACCTCGCGCGGATTTCCATTCGGCCAGCGGGCCGGCGGCGTCGCAGAAGGCGTCATGGCAGATGATGAGATAGCCTGTTCGACCAGCGGGCTCGTCGTCTCGCGTCGCACGCAGCGCTGAAGGATTCAACACGCGGCTATCAAGGAGCGCGCGAAAGGGCTGCGATATCGCCCGCCTGGAATTTTCCGCCGCGGGCTCAAAACGAACTTCAATAACCGCGCTGGTTGTCAGCGTCGCTTCATGGTTGGCCGGGCGCACACGGATCGGATGGAAAACGAGGGAAATGAGTTTTGCGCCGCCCATAACGACTTCTTTTTCAGCAATGATCTGTTTTGACGGCCACAACTTGGTTGAAGCATATACGTCCTTGTCGCTTTCAAAGGGAAAGGTCTTGCCGCCGCGTGTGGGGGGCTTTTGCCACGGCGCGATCATGACGCTTTTCACAATCGTGCTTTTCGCTTTGAGTACGCGGACGCTCGCCGTCATCCCCGGCGGCAATGCGACGAAGCGATGGATCAATGGAAGTTGAGGATAACCGATGCGCGTTGTATGACCGGTGCCGGGAAGGTTGAGCAGATTCCAGGCTTCGCCCCCGCGCCTGATGGTGGTCATCTCAGGAACGTTAATATCAATTTGCAGCAATAGGCGGTCGTCGCCATCGTAAATCACTTCAACGGAATGCTCATTCGCCGCTGCAAACGAAGTCGCCAGCAAGGCGAGCAATGCGGCAATCACAAATATTCTCATGCAGTCCCCCAAGAGAAAGACGACCCATTCTACACGATTATCCAAATACAACAAAACCCTAATCAATGGGCTATTTGCGCTGTTGGCAAAGTCAGTAATGGCGGGGCTTAGCGCGGGTTGTAAAATTTCTTTAGCCCACGAATTCAAAAGCCCGAAGGGCGAAAGATTGTAGCCTGGGTGCGTAAGCCCCAGGAACACGGATTCCTAGATAATTTCAAAAGCCCCGTCAGGGGCGATAGACTGCATGTTCTGTCGCCCTCTCTTTTTTCTCACCGAGAGTCATTTATAAAACTATTTGCTTTCGCCCAGATCCTCAATATCCTCCGAGACGCAAAAATCCGGGGCGGTCAGAGGATTGCACCGGGACGGCGTCCCAAAAGGAATATCGACCCAGTAGTCAAAACCATCAACCGGCGCCGGAAAATCCGTGCTGATCATGTGCGCGCCGCTGGCAAAGGCTGTTTCCATGCGCTCCCGGTCGTTGTTCAAAGCTTCGTCGCAGCAACCGTCAGCACGTGTTCGCACCAGAAATCCAGCGGCGATGATTTCCTGAATTTCGTTGAATCCGCCCTCTGGATCGTTCTTGACGATAATTCCCGCGAATGGATCATCCACTGACGAATCAGTGAACATAAGCCTACCTTCCAGCGAGGGATGACCTTCCAGATAATGTTTTCTGAACTCTCTGTGATCGTGTGCGTGCAATATAATTTTATCTCTCGCCTCGCCCAGCGTAGGCCAGCCCTGCTCAATAATTGCTTCTCTCAACGTTGTGAATTCGCCGCGAACATCATCCGGCGTCAATATGCGCTCCCGAGGCCAGACCATGAGAATCTCCTCTTCCACCTGGGCGTGGCGTCCAGCCAGATCGAAGGCGCCCTTGGTTTCAAGAAAGAAGATGATGGGATGGTGGCCCGGATGCGCGTCCGACCACTGCTTGACCGTCGCAAGGCAATCGATCAGGTATTCGCAGGTGGTGCGGCGATCCAAAACGGGAATGTGAAATACGTGCAGGTTTTCGCCGGGACGGTAGTGAACGTCCAATTCGAATTTCCGAACGCCCAAATCGAGCTGAATATCCAAAGGCTGATGCGTATATCGCCACTCGGGATGCGCCCATCCCGGCGATTGAACATGATAGCTGTTGTGCGTTCCCTTGCACTGCAGATGATTCACACGCAATACGTCGTCGTTGGGATAATCGGGATAATCAATATCATCATCCGAATCATCGTCGCTGTCATCGTTGGCGCTGTCGTCGTTTAGATCATCGTCGCTGTCATCGTTCGCGTTGTCGTCGTCAAAATCATTGTCGTCGTCGTCATCTCCGCCTGCGCAGGATTGACCGAGAAAACACGCAAACAGAATGAAAATGAAAATGAATTTTCTCTTCATAATTCTTCTCCAGGGCAGTCGTTTCATGAAAAATAGAATCGACGAACATTTTTCGCTCAACTCTCACGCGCAAAATGTTAGCCAAATATATTGAAAATTTCCAGTGTCAATAAGAATTTTTGGTTTGGCTGAAATCTATCGTCCTCTTCGAGGGCTTCGATTGAATTTATGGTGTGGACATGGACCCGGCGCTCACGCACCGGCCTACAAACTGACGCCCCGATGCGGGGCTGATCGGATCGCCGCCGGGAGATCGAGCTTCCAGCATATAGGCCGCTCCAGCGGCGGTTTCACCCTGCCATCCTCTCCGCAGCCCCCACGATTGCATAATCGCCGGAGGTCGCGTACTAAAAAAATAATGGCCTTGCGCGAAAAAATATAAAGAAGGGCATGCTCGACGAAGCCGAAAAGCAGCATTAAAAAAATAAAAACATTTTCCGCACGACAATGAGGCTGAGAAAATGTTATCCGAAATCACTGGTGACCCTGGTGAGCAGGCGCCGGGATCAAAATGCCGGAGTGATGCAATGGACAAAAAGCGAAAATCATTTATCAAGCTTATGGTTGTCATTTTTTCAGCCGTTCTTTGCTGTTGGCTTTTTGCCGGTCGTGCGCCGATATTAAAATGTATCGCTTGGTGGCTGGCGGGATTAGCCCCTTTTGCAGCAGTAATAATATACCGGAAAAGGCTTCCTTTCATTTGGATTATCGGTCCGTTATCGGTCCTGGTTTTTCTCGCCTTTATTGAAGTCGGTTTTCGCGTCGGCCCATTGGAAAATCGTTTTCTACCAATGTCCGTTGGAAAAAACTTTGTTTCCGATAAGCTGCTTTTCTGGGTTCCGAAAGATAACGGGGATGGACAGGCAGCGTCAGGCGTTCCCCTTGGCGACATCGATCTGGAAAGCATCGAAGGCGAGAATGACGGTTCGCGCCTCGGTGTATTCGATGGAATGTTTCGGTCCGGCAAAGCGGAATTCGAGAAATCAGACGGCGCCTTCAGAATAATGACGATGGGAGGCTCAAATGTCTGGGGATACGGAATCGAAAAATATGAGGATACCCCTACAGGTCAACTGGAGCATTTGTTCAAAGAAAAATATCCTCTGCCAAACTTCGATTTCATCTCAGCGGGGGTCACCAGCTACCATCTTTTTCAAAACCTCGTTCTCTACAAGTTGTTTCTTCACGAATACAAACCGGATCTGGTGATACTCTATTGCAATATCAATGACTCCGTGGATTTATTCGGACCCTATTCCTTCAGGGAGATATTCGAACAAAACAGCGGTGTCGATATCTCGCGGCTCTGGATCGATGTTTTTAAGTTTCCGAAAAAGAGCATCTCGGTTGCGGATTTTCAGAACGTGTTGAGAAGGATACGGTTTTACAACTACCTGGGGAATGCCATTACCGGTTTTCGAAATGACAACATCCCTGAGGCGTTTCGGAACACGGTTCTTAAACGGGTCAATTCGATAGAAGATTACACGCAAAACTTGATCGACCTGATCACGATAGTGAAAAAAGACGGGGGTGAAGTAATCCTGGCCGACGCCTTTTGCTTTCAGGTAGCTGATCCACAGTTGCCGCAACCTGTGCGTTATTCAAGACTCAGCGCAGCCATGGAAAAAGTTGCGCAGGATTTCAATGCGTCCTATATTCCAGTTCACTCTACTATTGCCAAAATGAAGGACCGGGGAAGCTTGGTTTTCCCGAATGATCTCTGGCACCTGAACCAAAAGGGCCATGAATTTGTCGCGAAAATACTTTTTGAAAAGATAGAGGAAAATAAATTAGTAGACGCGACGCAGATCCCGTGACATTCCGAAAATTCATGAAGCATCCCTGAAGAATCAGCGCATGTCTCTATTAAGCGATGCTATGGTCTTCAATCCAGCGGCGCATTTCTTCCGTGGCCATTTCGCATTTGGCGAGGCGGCGAAGTTTTTTCGGCATTTTGCCGCCGGAGGGCGGGGGTAAAATACCCAGGTTCGCCTTCATGGGAGTGTATGGCTTATGCGGGGACTGCGTGACATGCAGGTGCAATGCGCCGATCATTGTGGTGATCGGTGGCTGGGAAATCGAGTGTTTTTGGATTTGAGCAATGGCCAAGAGGCCAGCCAGAATGCCGCTCGACGCGCTTTCCAGGTAGCCCTCAACCCCGGTAATTTGCCCGGCGAGAAAAACGCCCGGCTTTCCTTTGAGTTGTAAAAGCGAATCGAGCGCCTCGGGGCTGTTGAGGTACGTGTTGCGGTGGATGACTCCATAACGCAGAAATTCGGCGTTTTCCAATCCGGGGATCATCCGAAAAACGCGCTGCTGCTCGGGGTGTTTCATGCGGGTTTGAAATCCCACAAGGCTTAAAGATTCCCCGCCTGCGTCCTCGACCCTCAATTGCACAACAGCGAAAGGCCGCCGGTCTGTGCGCGGATCGATCAGGCCTACGGGACGCATTGGTCCGAAGGCCGCCGTCATCTCCCCGCGCAGTGCGATGTCCTCAATGGGCATGCAGGCTTCGAAGAGCTTATTCTTTTCAAACTCGTGGGGAACGACCTTTTCGGCCTCGATGATCGCTCGGATGAAGGCTTTGTATTCGTCTTCACTCATGGGGCAATTTAGAAAATCCGGGTCGCCCTTGTCATAACGCGAGGCTGCGAAAACGATGCTTCGGTCAATGGAGTCCGCGGAGATGATGGGAGAGGTGGCGTCGAAATAGAAAAGCGAATCGTCGCCGCCCGCCGCGCCGGCCAGCGACTGCGCCAGCGCATCCGTGGTCAAAGGGCCGGTCGCCAGCACGCACGGCGCTTCGGGAATTTCGCAAAATTCTTTTGAGATGGTTTGCACGCCGACCTTTCCGAGCAGTCGACCGACTTCATCTGAGAGTCTTTCTCTGTTGACGGCCAGAGATTTTCCCGCCGGGACGGCACAGGTATCTGCGGCGCGCAGGACAACCGAATCCAGGGCGCGCATTTCTCTTTTCAACTGTGCTGAGGCAGTGCCCTCGGACATGGAGCCCAGGCTGTTGGAGCATACGAGTTCCGCAGGGCCTTTGTATTTGTGCGCGGGTGTGAATTGTTCCGGCTTAATGTCGGCCAAAACCACCGACAGTCCGGCCCGCGCGGCGCGCCAGGCCGCTTCACATCCCGCCAAGCCAGCGCCGACGACCAGCAGATCGCATTTTTCGTAAAAGTCTTTCAAGAAATCCCCGCGACGCGAAAAAAAACGGCGAAGTCCGGCGTCTTCGACTATCCGTGATTAATCCTAAGCCCAACGCAATCGGCGTCTTATCAGTCTTTTGACTCAGAGGGTTCTTTGGCCTCGGGCGCTTCCTTTTGCCAGTCACAATCTTCGCGCGGGCACATCAGCAGCGGCGGAGAATCCGGCGCGGCGCCCCGCTCGCGATGCTCGGTGATGTAGGGATGACCGCATTTGGGACAGGGCTCTTTGATCGGTCGGTCATTGGAAATGTATTCACATTTGTTGCAGGCCCAGAAAGGCTGTTTCTTCGCGTCGCGCTTGCGCGGAAGCCGCTCGACGAGGGTTCCGTCGCAGTCCGGCGTCATGCAGGCAAATCCCGTGTCATAGGCCAGAGTGCCTTTGCACTTGGGATAGGTGGAGCACGACCAGAAGTGAGAGCCGTATCTGCTCACGCGCAGTTTCATGGGCTTTTCACATTTGGGGCAGGGTGGCTCTGAGCCTTCGACGACTTCGTAACGGGGTTTGGCCGCAGCTTTTTTCAGGCTCTTGATATTTTTGCATGCGGGATACCCGGAACAGGCCAGATACGGCCCCCAGCGTCCCTGCCGTTTGATCATCGGCTTTCCACATTTCTCGCACTTTACATCCGTCAGTTCATCTTCGATGACGACGATCTTTCCGTTGTCGTCGCGCTTGAAATTTTTCGAGCTTTTGCACTCGGGATATTTTGAGCACGCCAGGAAAGGCCCGCCCTTGCTGAAGCGGATGTTCATGTCGGAGCCGCATTTGTCGCACTTGATATCGGTCTTTTCGTCCTCGACGACTTTGATAACGCCTTTTTCATCCCGCGTGAAATTTTTCGAGGTCTTGCACTTGGGATAGTTTGCGCACGCCAGGAATGGGCCGGTCTTGGAAAAGCGGATCAGCATTTTCGCGTCGCAGTTAGGGCAGTCCACATCCGTCACTTCGCCCTTGAGCTTGGACGTTTTCATGTGCTCGGTGGCGTCTCCCAGCAGCTTTTCAAAAGGCGTGTAAAAATCCGACAGCAGAGCAACTGCGTCCTTGGAGCCATCCTCCACGTCGTCGAGTTGGTCTTCCATTGATGCGGTGAATCCGATTTCCATGATTTGCGGAAAGGATTCGATGAGGACTTTCGTGACCACTTCGCCCAGCGGCGTGGGATGAAGCAGTCCCTTTTCTTTTTCCACGTAACCCTTGGCGAGAATCGTTGTCATGATCGACGCGTAGGTCGAAGGACGACCGATGCCCCGTTCTTCCAATTCACGAATCAATGCGGCTTCGGAGAATCGACCGGGCGGTTGCGTGAACTTTTGATCAAGCTCCACTTTCAGGCATTTGAGCGAATCCCCTACCTTTACCTCGGGCAGCCTGACGATGTCGTTTTCGGATTTTTCCTCGGTCGTGCGGTTGGCCGCCAGGTGACCGGGAAATTTTTCCTCGGTGCTCACGACGTTGAACACGTAGTCGCCGCATGAGGCTTCAATGTTCTTTTGCTCGAAGAGGGCCGGAGCCATTTGGCTGGCGATGAATCTCTTCCAAACCAGTTCGTATAATCGGAACTGGTCTGTGTTTAACTTGTCCTTTATGCTTTCGGGCGGCGCGTCCATGTGCGTGGGACGAATGGCCTCATGGGCTTCCTGCGCCCTCTTGCCGCTTTTGAAGAAGTTCGGCTTTTTCGGAAGATAATCCTGGCCGTAGCGCTTTGCAATATATTCCGCCGCGGCCCCTTGAGCTTCCGGCGAAACGCGGACCGAATCGGTACGCATATAGGTGATCAATCCTTCCGGTCCATCGCCATTGATATCTACGCCCTCATACAGCATCTGCGCGACGGCCATGGTTGATCGGGGCGTCATGCGCAGCCGACCGCTGGCCGCCTGTTGCATGGAGCTGGTGATGAAAGGCGGCGCCGGTTTTCTCGATTGCTGCTTGGTTTTTAAATCGGATACGGCAAACGATCCACTGAGGAGCGCCTCTTTGATGGCAACGGCGTCCGTTTCGGTGCCCACAACGGCCTTATTTTTTCCAATGCGAAGAAGTTTGGCTCGGAATGCCGGAGGATTTTCAGCTGTCAGATCAGCGAAGATGTTCCAGTATTCCCTGGGGACGAAGGCGCGAATTTCTTCTTCTCGCTCCCAGACGACGCGGACTGATACGCTCTGCACGCGCCCGGCCGACAGTCCTGTCTTTACTTTTTTCCAAAGAAAGGGTGAAAGCTTATAGCCCACAAGCCGGTCGAGGATGCGCCGGGCCTGCTGGCTGGCGAATTTATTTTCATCAACCTGAGAGGGATTCTCGATGGCTTTGAGCACGGCCCCCTTGGTGATCTCGTTGAAAAGCACTCGCAATATCGGCTTGTCTTTGACGCCGAGGGACTTTGCTACGTGCCAGGCGATGGCTTCGCCTTCACGATCAGGGTCGGGAGCGAGCAGGATTACATCAGCCTTTTTGGCGGCTTGCTTGAGCTCGCGAATGATTTTCGTCTTGCCGGGAATCGTGACATATTTTGGCTCGAAATTCTTTTCGACGTCCACGCCAAGATCCTTGGCAGGAAGGTCGATGACGTGTCCCACAGTGGCTTTCACCGTGAAATCCTTGCCCAAATATTTGCTCAAAGTTCTGGCTTTGGCGGGGGACTCGACGATCAGAAGGGTGTGGGTCATTTGTTATCCAAATTCAATACGTAATACTTTCCAGGCTTCTGGACCACTAGTCCACGCAGTTCCAATTCCAGAAGGATTGTCAACAATCGCTGAATCGGGCGACCGGTTTCCGAGGCCACCTCGTCCACATGGCGAGGCTCATGCGAGAGGGCTTCTATCACAAGTGAGGCGTCTCCTGTCAAGCCTAATGTCTTTTTCCATGATTCCGCATCCAAAACCGGAGGGGCGCTGATTCCTTCCCGACGTTGATATTCCGGCAGTAGCGCCGACATCAAATCCATGGCCTCAAAAACCGGCGTCGCGCCATCACGCAGGAGATGGTGAACCCCTTGAGAAGCGGTAGAATCGATGGGACCGGGGACGCCGAAAATCGGCTTGCCTTGCTTCACCGCAAAATCCACCGTGATCATTGTGCCGCTTTTATGCCCTGCTTCGATGACGAGAACGCCCTGGGACAGACCGGCGATCAGGCGATTGCGCCGTGGGAAATTTTCGCGCTTGGGGCTTGTGCCGGGGAAAAACTCCGTGATGACCGCGCCGCTCTGGGCGATGCTGCGGGCCAGCGATGCGTTTTCCGGCGGGTAGATTCGGTCGATTCCGCATCCCAAAACGGCGATGGTCCGACCGCCGTCGGCCCGAAGAGCGCCCTCATGGCAGGCGGCGTCGATGCCCCTGGCCAGCCCGGACACCACGCACACCTTGCACGCCGCCGCTTCTTCGGCCAGGGACCTGGCTACGCGCAGGCCGTAGTCGGTCGGCTTGCGCGTGCCGATCATTGCCGCCGAGAGATTGTCCGACGGCAGGATGGCGCCCTGCACGTAAAGCATGAGAGGCGGATGTTCGATAGTCAGTAGCGCCTCAGGATATTCTGATTCGCCCATAGCGACGCACCGGGCTTCGACCATGTCCAGCGCATTTAGCGCCGACTTCACCTTGTCCCATTCGTGAAAATTTGTGATGGCCAGCGCCGCTTTTCCCGATGCTCCGGCGCGGCGCAGTTCACCGCTGGGACTTTTAAAAATCGCCTTCGGATCGCCGAAATGCTTCAGTAGTTTTCCCGCGGTCGCCGGGCCGACGCCTTTGCCGTCAAGGTAGGATAGGGCCAGTCGATAGTGGATCGTTTCATTGCTCATAATAATCGACGCAGAGCATAGTCGCCCATCTTTGCGCCCGTCAAGAGCTGCGGCAGTGATGGGGGTGCGTCACATAGGTGGGTTTAATGAAAATCCCTTGAAATATCGCGAGGAATTTGCAGTACATCATGGCAAAGTCTTTTGCCCGCAAGGGCAAAGTAGCAATAGACCACAGCGCGAGCTGTGGGAAAACGGAATGTATTTAAAACTAAAAAAGCCCATTTCATGGGCTTTGGAGTTTGGCCTTTTTCTTTCTGATATCGTTTTCATCCTTGCTCTTACGACAAATTTCATGGCGCCGGAGGCCTACACAGCCGACGCG